>NZ_DASUSQ010000044.1:0-27965 GCF_036375055.1 Umezawaea sp. | reverse complement strand
AGCCGCACGTGCGGGTCCAGGGCGGCGGCGGTGAGCGGCAGCCGGGCGACGAACGTCTTGCCCTGGCGGGGGATCGCGCCGATCAGCAGCGAGGTCCACACCACGGGCAGGTTCACGGCCGCGCCCCGGGCGGTGGTGCCGAACGGCACAGGCCGCCACAGGTCCCAGCTCGCGGCGGTGGCGAGCGGGCTGGGCACGGGGTCGGCGGCGTAGGGGTCGCCCTTGCCGATCCACAGCGCCACCCGCCCGGCGTGGCCCCGGTCGCCCCGGACGCGCTCCACGATCAGGCGCACCTCGTCCACGGCCAGCGCGGACGCCAGGGCCTCGCGCTTGGCGATCGCGTCGGACGCCTTGCGCGACGGCGGCAGGTCCAGCACCAGTGACCATCCGGTGTCGTCCTGGCGGGGCCGCTCGACGAAGTACATGGGCTCGCCCTTGCCGACGATCCCGGCCGAGCGGAACGCCTCGATCAGGTTGTCGCCGTCCATGAGCATCGCCAGCGTGCGTGCGCCGCCGAGCACGGCCTGGCGGCCGGGGGAGCCGTCCTTGCGACGGCCGGCGACGGCAAGCGCCACGGACACCGCGCCCCCGGTGACCAGCAGTGGCAGGGAACCGGCGGTCAGGTCGACCACCAGGCCGCCCAGCCCGGTCGCGCCGGTCCCCGCGAGCGTGATCACGCCACGCCGGCGGCGCACCACGGCGATCTCCTGCCACCGCGAGGCCAGGCTGTCGCTGGACTTCGCGGCGTCGTAGAAGTCCACCACGCGCACCCACGCCCACCACGCGCGGGCCGACACGACCAAGCCCCGGCCCACGGCCGCCGGGTAGCGCACGGGGGCCAGCGCGGCACGACCGGCCAGCGCCGCGCCGGCTTGCTTCGCGGACTCCGCGCTCTGCCAGCGGGCGGGCAGCTTGGACACGGCCTGCTCCGCCAACCGCCGCGCCTTGCCGCGCTGGTACTCGGCGTCGGTGATCAGCTCCCCGGTCAGCACCTCCGGGGCGGGCTGCACCGGACCGGCGGCCGGCACCGGCTCGTCGTCGGGCGCGGGCGCGGCCGTGCCGGGGAACGGGATCAGCTCGCCGCCCATGTCGTCGTCCTTCCGGATCGGCGCGCTCACGAGGCACCGCCGCGCAGTGCGTCGCGGACCTCGCGGGCGGTGTCCATGCCGCAGCCCAGCGCCGTGCGCAGCCGGTTCGCGGACGGGTCGGCGGGCAGCTCCCCGGCGGCGATCAGGTCCCGCGCACGAGCCGCCAGGCGGCCGGTGAGCCCGTCCCCGGCGGGGGCGGTCGCGGCGGCATTTCCGCTGTACGACGCGGGGGTAAGGGCGGGGTAAGGGGCGGCGGCGAGGCCGGTCGGGAGGCCGTGGTCCAGCTCGGCGAACGCCGTCCAGATGATCGGCAGGACGGCCACCGCGCCGACCGCGATCAGCGGCCCGACGGCGTGCGCCAGGAGCTGCATCGGGTCGAACCGCTCGACCTGCCACGGCAGGTACGGCCACACGTTGAGCGTGAGCGTGACGCCCAGCGCGCCGTACTCGACCACGGTCAGGTGCCGGTGCCGCAGCACCCGGCCCCGGGCCGCCAGGAACGCCCGCGCGCCGACCACGACCAGCAGCACGGCGGAGATCACCGGCTCCACGGCCCACGCGCCCCACCACGCGGCGGTGCGCTCGACCATGCCCAGGGTGAGCGTGTGGTGCACGCCCGTGGTGGACCACGCCAGCGCCCCGACCAGCGCCGTCAACGCCACGACGGTGAGCACCAGGCGCACACGCGCGGCCTGCCAGGCGCGGGCCGCCGGGTCCTGCGCCAGGGCGTGCAAGCGGGCGGCTTCCGCCGCCCGCTTGCGGGACCGGCGGACCCGGTCGGTGTCGACCAGCAGCGGGGCGGCGTCGGCCTGGAGGTCCAGCAGGGCGTGGGCCTCCGCGACCTCCGCGCGCAGCTCCCGCACGCGGCGGGTGTCGGCGGGCGGCGTCGGGGCGGGTGCCGGGGGTGCGGCCGGGGCGCGACCGGCCACGTACTGCTCCAGTTCCGCCACGGCGTTCTCCAGGTCCTCGTCACTCGGCTCGGGGAAGGGGACGTGCGCGTTCACCGGCCACCGCCGATCCGGGCGGCCAGCTCGGCGGCCCTGGTGAGCAGCGCGGCCAGCTCGGCGGCGCGCTGGGAGGTCATCAGGCCGGGGTCGTCGCTGGTGCCGTCGGCGACGCGGCGCACGTCCACGGCGGCGACACCGGGCAGGTAGGTCAGGGACTCCTCGCCGACGACGGCGTGCAGGCGCTGGAGCACCCGCACCACCAGGTGGTCGGCCCCGTACGGCAGCAGCAGGACGCGGCCGACTTCGGCGACGTGGGCCAGGCGGCCCTCGGACATGCGGATCGTCTCGTCGGCCCACTCTGGGGTGTCCGGGCGGGCGGCGGGGGTGAGGTGCGCGGCGCGCTTCGGCTGGCTCATCGTGCGGCCTCGCAGTCCTCGTCGGTGCAGTCGGTGATCTCCCAGGTCCGCCGGGAGGCGGCGGACGGGGTCAGTGCGTTCGTTGCGTTGCGCAGGAACTCGGCGGCCTCCCGGGAGGGCAGGCAATCGACGGGCGAGGTCCAGCCGTGCGGCTCGCGGTAGGTCAGGTGGGCGCGCATCACCGGGCACCCCCGCTCCGGGCCGGGGCGCAGCGCGGGCACGGCGTGGACCGGGTGCGGTCCTCGTCCAGCCACACCACCCGGGCACTGATCGGGTCGCCGGGCCGGGCGTCGCAACCGCCGCACTCCGCCGGGACCGCCGAGCGCCCACCGGGCGCGCTCGGCGAGGGACGGTTCTTCGTACGGTTCAAGGACGTTTCGGGGGCAGTGTTTGCCCCCCGCTGCGTCGCTGTTTGCCCCCCGTGGCGCTGAGTTTGCCCCCCGTGCCGGTCAGCGGGCGGCAGTGTCTGCCCCCCGTCGCCGGAGTTGTCCACAGCCGCCGCCTCGACCCGCTCCACCGCGAGGTCGTAGCCGTTCGGGCGGCGGTCGGTCCGCTTGATGTAGGCCCGCACGATGTCCGGGTCGGAGGGGCGGATCAGCTCCAGCTCCTCCAGCGCGCGCACCGCGTAGCGCACGGACCGCTCACTCAGACGGGTGTACTTGACCAGCGTCGACAGCGACGGGAACGCGTTGCGGCCGAACGGGTCGGCGTGGTTCGCCAGGCCCAGCAGGACCACGGTCAGAGACGAGGCGTCGCGGCGGTCGCGGGGGATGGGGGCGTGGTTGAGCACCCACGAGACGGACTCGATGCTCATGCGGCCACCACCGCGAGCAGGGCACGCCACTTGATGCGGGGCGTGCGGGTAGTGGAAGAATCCGAGGTCACGGCCTCATGCCTCCTGGCAGGTGAGAGGTCCAGGCCCCGTCCACTGCGTCCACAGTGGATGGGGCCGACTTCGTTTGCCACGAGAACTAGGGGCACAACGTTCGGCAGCGACCTGCGCGAACGACCCGCCTTACAGCGCCTACCTGGCGGAGAACCAGTAGTTCTCGACGTCGATACCGGGCACGGTCCGCTCACCGGTGAGAGGCAGGGGCGCTGGCGTCACCCGGCCAGCGTAGTGGCTCGTTACTCGCTGGTAGCAAGTCGGGCTTTGATGACCAGGTGTATTCGCGATTAACTCGAATGTGTTCCGCATTCCGTGCGATAGCGGTTCAATTGGCTACCCGCTGATGGCGCAGTGGTCCGGAAACTCTCCGTTAAATAGACACAATCGGGTGACCCGTCATCACGATGTTTTGATCTTGCACTTTGGTGTTTACCCTGGTGGTGGGGTACGTGAGATCGGTTCGGCTCGACTGGAGCAGGCCCGAAGAGGCTGGTTGGTGGCAGACCTCATCGGTACTCTCGGCCAATCTTCAACGAGGCGGGATGAGTGGTCAGCCATGGGTGCAAAAGAGCAGGAAGTTGTTCCGCTGCACGCGGGTTTCGACGTCGTGTACCGGGGTTTCCACCGACGCCAGGTGATCGACCACATCGACAACCTGGAAGAGCAGCTGCGCTACACCAGCCTCGACCGCGCCGAAGCCATGGCCCAGGCCGCCGACCTGCGCAAGCTGCTGGAGATGACCCGCCAGGACCTGGAGGAGTCGCGCACGAGGGTCGAACGGCTGGAGATGTCGCCGTCCACGACCGCGGGGGCGACCGAGCGCCTGCACCGGATGCTGATGCTCGCCGAGGACGAGTCGGCCGAGCTGCGCATCAGGGCCGACCGCGAGGTCACGTCGCTGCGGCAGCGGACCGAGGTCGAACTGGCCGAGCTGCGCGCCGAGGCCGAGCGGGAGATCGCCGCGCTGCGCGCGGAGGTGGAGGAGCAGTCCCGGCAGGCCCGCGAGGCCGCCGCGCTGCGCACCGCCGAGCTGGACCAGCGCGAGGTCGAGCTGGAGCGCCGCGCCGCCGAGCTGGAGGCCCAGCACGTCGCGCGCAAGGCCGAGGTCGCGGCCGAGTGCGCCGCCGCGATGGAGCAGGCCCAGCTCGACGCCGACATCCTCCTGGAGGAGACGGCCCGGCAGTGCAACGCGCTCGAAGCCGAGTCCGAGCAGCGCCGCGAGAAGGCGCAGTCGTTCTTCGACCTGACGATGACCCGCCGCCGCAACGAAGCCGCCCAGCACCTCGCCGAGCAGGAGGCCATGGCGAAGGCCAGGGGCGAGTTCGTCGTGAAGGTCGCCAGCCGGGAGGCGCAGCGGCGGATCGCCGAGATCCAGCAGCACGCGGAGGAGCTCCAGGAACTGCGCCGCACCGTGGCCACGCAGCTGTCCGCCGCCCGCAGCGCGCTCGCCGCGGCGGCCGACCGGGTGCCGGGACTCATCCCGGAACAGGTGTCCAGCAGTGAGAACGGTGCGGTGGCGCTGCGCGCCTGAGTTCGGGGAGCCCCATCATGACCAGGAAACGACGCTGGCTGCCGCTGGCGCTGGCGGCCCTGCTGGTGCCCGCGGGCGCGACGGTCCTCGCGTTCACCGTGTACGGCGAGGAGCTGACCGAGGCGCTGCCGTTCTCCTCCCCGGCCCCCACGCCGGAGATCAGGGGAGCGGTGCGGCCACCACCCGTGCCCGTCGTGATCGACGTCCCGCTACCGCCGCTCCTGCTGCCGCCGCCGCCCGCGCCGGAGGTGGTGCAGCGCGGTGTGACCACGCTGTTCACCTCGAACGGCGTCAAGGGCATCACCTTCACGCCGGGGACCGCCGACTTCACGGGTCCGGCGTCGGAGGTGCAGACCGGAGTCGGTGACCTCCTGTGGCGCACCGGCGGCGCGGCGATCACCCTCGTCTCCCACGCGTGGAACGGCGAGACCGCCTCGCACCGCTGCGACGTCCTCGCGATGGAGCGGGCGCTGCTCGTGCGCGATTTCCTGGTCGACCGCGGCGTGCCCGTGGAAGCCATCAAGACGAAGGTCGTCGTCGATCCGGTGTGGGGGCCGCCCTCGGACGGCGGTCCCGCCGTCGACGTCCAGGTGAGTTGAGGGAACGGTCATGGCAGGTGCAGTCGCTTTCGTGTTCGGTTTGTGCGCGCTGTCGTTCGCCGCGGGCTGCGTGGTGACCGCCGTGATGCTGCGCCACACCGACCCGGCGGAGGAGGCGGAGCAGAACGCCGCACTCCCGAACCCCGAGCCCGCTCCCCCTCCCGCGGAGCCGCTCGCACTCCCGGCCCCACCGGAACTGGCCGCCAAGCCGATCCACCGCAACCCGGTGGTCAGCCGCCCGATCCCGATCTCGCTGGAACACGGCGACGCGGCCCCGGCGGCCCTGGCCCTGGCCCCGGACCCCGTCTTCACCGGCGTCTTCGACCCGCCACCAGCACGACTGCCGGTGCTGGTGGCTGAGGTGCACGACGAGTCGCTGACCGGAGAACTGCCCGCCTACCAGGACCCGGAGCCCGAGCGGAACACCCGGTCGGCGACCGAGCACGTGGCCCACACCTGGTCCCCGGCACCACCGCTGCCGATCAGCGGCCGAACACCCAGGGGCAGGCCCGACTGGCGGGCACTGCACGCCGAGCAGGCGATCCTGCTCAAGGCGGCCTGCGGCGCCAACCCGTGGAGCACGCCGGAACAGCCCACGACCCTGCACGTGGTGCAGAACGCCGCGCGACCGGCAGAGCAGCAGGCCGAGGAGCGCGGGGCCACCGCACAACCGCCCGCCGTCGCGGAACCCCAGCCGGACCCGGTACCGGCCGAGTCGGCACAGGCCGACCACGGCCAACGCCGAGAGATCACGCTGGAACTACTGCCCCAGCCGAAAACGGAACAGGACCTCGTGTTCGCGTCCTGCTCAGGCCTGGTCACCGAGCCCTCGGACCCCGAGCCGGCCGTCCCGGAACAGGCGACCCACCAGGAACCCGAGCAGGAACCGGTGGTCCCGGAACAGCAGGCACCAGGCGTGGACGCGGAGTTCCGCAGGCGCTACCTGCGCACCTTCGAGGCAGCGAGGCGCAAATCCACCCGCTGACTCACGCGGTTGGTTTCACCGCTGACTCACTCGGCTGGCTTCACCACTGACTCACTCGGCCGGCTTCGCCGTTTGCTCACTCGGCTGAGCTTCACCGCTTGCGGAACTTGCGCAGCACCTGCTGTGCCTGGGCGCGCTTGCGGGGGTCCTTGGCCATCTGCTTGGCCTGGTCGGTCATCCGGCGGCCCTGCGGGCTGCGCACGTAGGCGGCGATCTTGCTGAACAGCGAAGCCATGGGGTCCTCCAGAGGAGTTCGTCCGTCTCCCTCCTTGTGTCCCCTTTGTCGACCTCCGCCAAACCTCGACGGCCGACCCGCCCGCTCAGTAGGGCGAGATGGTGACCCCGAGGGCTCCGGGTCCGACGTGCGCGCCGATGGCGGAACTGACCTGCGTGACCATGTACTTCCGGGCGCCGGGGATCTTCTTGCGCAGCCGTCGCATCAGGTCGTGGGCCCGGTCCTCGGCGGCGAAGTGCTCGACCGCCACGTCGACCCTCTCCTCGCCCGCCTTCTTCGCCGCGATCTCCACCATCCGCCGCAGCGCCCGCTCGGTCCCCACCACCTTGTCCAACGGCGTGATCTGCCCGTCGACCATGGTGAGCAGGGGTTTGACCGACAGGGCCGTGCCGAGCGCCGCCACGGCGGGGCTGATCCGGCCACCGCGCCTGAGGTGCTCCAGCGTGTCCACGTAGATCAGCTCGGTGCCCCGGCGGAAGCTGTGCATCGCGGCCCCGATGACCTTCCGGGCGTCCCCGCCGCGAGCCGCCGCGTCGGCGGCGGCCAGCACGGCGTACCCGAGGCTCATCCCGCACGTCCCGGTGTCCACGACGTGCACGGGGACCCGAACCTGCTTGGCGGCGTTGCACGCGGTGTCGACGGTCCCCGACAGCCTGGACGACACGTGGATCGACACCACCGCCTCCGCTCCGGCCGCCGCCGCGTCCGCGTAGGCCCAGTAGAACGCTCCGGGGTCGGGAGGGACGGTGGTGACCGAGAGTTCGCCGCGCATGGCGTTGACCATGGTCGACACCGGGATGCGGGACTCGTCGTCGAGCTGGTCCCCGATGCGCACCTGGATCTGCGCGACGGTGATGCCCAGTTCGTCGGTCAACGCGGCCGGGAGGCACGCGGTCGAGTCCGTGACTATGGCGACACGCCGATACATGTAATCGGACAGTAGCTGGCCTGGTCGAGCAGCGGTTGGAGTACGTGTCTTAACCGATCAAGTGCCCCGCTGGCAGGGTCGTGAGTACCGTCACGCTTGCAAGGTGCTTGCGGGTGTTTGCACCGCGGCTACTGGTGGGTAACATAAAGGTGGCCGACACCACCATGCCAACGCGGCGATGACATGGCAGGGTCGCGTTAATCCGGCGACCAGCGCGCCTCCCGGCAGTCGCCAGTCACGTCGCCGCCCGTCCGCAGGAGGTCGAAGAGGACCTATGAACATTGTCGTCCTGGTCAAGCAGGTGCCTGACACCTGGTCCGAGCGCAAGCTCACCGATGCCGACCACACCCTTGACCGCGAATCCGCGGACGCCGTCCTCGACGAGATCAACGAACGCGCGGTCGAAGAGGCACTGCTCCTCAAGGAAGCCCACGGCGGCGAGGTGACCGTCATCGCCATGGGTCCGGACCGCGCCACCGACGCGATCCGCAAGGCGCTCTCCATGGGTGCCGACAAGGCGGTGCACGTCAACGACGCGGCCCTGCACGGTTCGGACGTCTTCGCCACCGCCAAGGTGCTCGCGAAGGCGATCGGCACCGTCGAGGGCTTCGACCTCGTCATCGCGGGCAACGAGGCCACCGACGGCCGCATGGGCGCGGTGCCCGCGATCCTCGCCGAGTACCTCGGCCTGCCGCAGGTCACGCAGCTGCGCAAGCTCACCGTCGAGGGCACCACCATCAAGGGTGAGCGCGAGACCGAGGAAGGTGTCGCCCACCTGGAGGCGTCCCTGCCCGCGGTCGTCAGCGTCACCGAGAAGATCAACGAGCCGCGGTACCCGTCCTTCAAGGGCATCATGGCCGCCAAGAAGAAGCCCGTGTCCACCCTGACCGTCGCCGACCTCGGTGTCGACGCGGGCGAGGTCGGCCTGAACGGCGCGTGGTCCGGTGTCCTGGAGGCATCGCCCAAGCCGCCGCGCACCGCGGGTCAGCGCATCGATGACGAGGGCGTCGGCGGTTCCAAGATCGCCGAGTACCTGGTCGGCCAGAAGCTCATCTGAAGGCGAGGAATCACATGTCAGAGGTACTCGTCCTCGTCGACCACGTCGACGGAGACGTCAAGAAGGTCACCTATGAGCTCCTGTCCGCCGCGCGCCGCCTCGGCGAGCCGTCCGCGGTGGTCGTGGCCGCACCCGGCACCGCGGCGAAGGTGAGGGAGTCGCTGGGCCGCTACGGCGCCGCGAAGGTCTACGCCGTCGAGTCCGACGACGCGGTCAACTACCTCATCACCCCGAAGGTCGACGCGCTGGCCACGATCGCGGGCACCGCGTCACCCGCCGCGATCCTGGTCTCCGCGACGATCGAGGGCAAGGAAGTCGCGGGCCGACTGGCCGCGCGCCTGGGCTCCGGCCTGCTGGTGGACGTCGTCGACATCGACGAGGACGGCACCGGCACCCAGTCCATCTTCGGTGGTGCCTTCGTGGTCAAGTCGAAGGTCACCACGGGCGTCCCGGTCATCACCGTCCGCCCCGGCGGCGTCGAGGCGACCGAGGCGGAGGGCGCGGCGGCTGAGGAAACCGTCGAGCTGCCCGCGACGGACACCGCGAAGGCCACGAAGGTCACCGGCCGCGAACAGGTCGAGGGTGGCGACCGCCCGGAGCTGACCGAGGCTTCGGTGGTCGTCTCCGGTGGCCGCGGCGTGGGCAGCGCGGAGAGCTTCGACGTCGTCGAGAAGCTCGCCGACAGCCTGGGCGCGGCAGTGGGCGCGTCCCGCGCGGCGGTCGACTCCGGCTACTACCCGCACCAGTTCCAGGTGGGCCAGACCGGCAAGACCGTCTCCCCGCAGCTCTACATCGCCCTGGGCATCTCCGGCGCCATCCAGCACCGCGCGGGAATGCAGACGTCCAAGACGATCATCGCGGTCAACAAGGACAACGAAGCCCCGATCTTCGAAATCGCGGACTTCGGCGTAGTGGGCGACCTCTTCAACGTAGCCCCCCAGCTAACCGAAGAAGTGCAAAAGCGCAAGGGTTGACAAACAAACAAAAGGCCCGGCTCCCGTCCCCCGAGAGCCGGGCTTTTTCATGCCTGACAAAAGCAGGACACTGCCTTACCGAAACCACAGCCGATTTACTCGGGGGATTTGACCCTTACCCTGGTGGACCGGGTAGGTTGCACCGCCTGCCCTTGAGCCCGATCGCAGGGTCACATCGAGGGGTCCCCGAGTCACATCGGCCACCACCGCTGGGACCAGCAGCTACCTGACGCGCTGAGACCGACAGCCACCCACGTCAGGACCAACAGCCACAAAACCTCAAACCCCTAAGGCGTACTAGCCCGCCACTCGGACGCCTCAGCCCGCTCCACGAACTCCACAACGTCAACGCTCTCCCGCAACACCGTCAACACCTCAGCAGGCGCGACCCGGAAGAACTCCCGCCGGTGGTTCACCTGGTTCAACCGCCGCGAGGCGAACCTCTCCTGCAACCCCCGCAGCAACCCCAGCGCGTCCCGGTGCGGCACCACCGCGTGCACGTCGAACCGGAACGGCACCGAACCGTCCCCCAGTTCCCGGATCCGGTCGTGGGGGTCGAGCCGCCGGGTCATCCCGATCCCCACGACCCCCTCCCCGAACGCCCCGATGTTGCTGATCACGTACACGTGGCCGCTCCGGGCGTTCCCGGCCATCTCCTCCACGACGAGCCGGTCGGCCTCGATCTCCTCCAGCCGCGACCGCAGCCCCAGTGCCGCCACCGATTCCCCGTCACCGCGCCGCACCAGCGCCGCCAGCGAGCTCTCGGCGTGCGCCTTCTCCTTGTCCCACTTCGCCCTGGCGCGCTCGTAGTCCCGAGCCGCGGCGGCCTGCTCCTTCACCTCTTCCCGCACCGCGCGGGCTTCTTCCTTCTCCGCCTCGACCTTCGCCCGGTGGTCGGCGGTCAGCACGATCTCCGCGCACCGCAGCCGGTGGTACCGCTCGTCGATGCGGATCTCCATCGACCGCCCCAGCCTGGCGATCGTCTCGGAGATCTTCGTCAGCCGCTCCACGGAGTTCTGCCGCGACTGGGGCCTCACCGTCCGCACGCAGTTGTCGGCCTCGGTGTTGTAGGCGCGCAGCAGCAGCTTGGAGAAGTCGTCGACCATCTTCTTCCCCTCGACGGTCGACCCGTTCACCTGCCAGTTCGTCGTGGCCTGCACGGCGTTGCCGGTGCGCACGAACGCCTTCGTGTCCTCCTTGATCGCGGTGATCCGCTCCTTGTACCCCGCGGCGTCGTCCAGCGGGTGCGCGTAGGCGTAGACACCGGCGGACTGGAGCAGCGCCGTGTCGGAGGCGTTGATCAGCTCGTCGCGCACGGCCTCCAGTTCGGCGCGGGCGCGGGACACCTGCGCCAGCACGTCCTGGAGCTGCGCCTCCATCATCCTGATCCGCTCGACGCGCGCCGAGTCGTCCAGGATGCCGGTCGCGGCCAGCGCTTCGCGCAGCTGGGCGTTCTCCGCCTCCAGGGCCTTGCGGCGGCTGCCGAAGCCGTTCGCCGCCGGGGGCGGGATGACGGGCACCTTGATCCGGGGGACGGGTGCGGTCAGGTGCGCCTGGGCGACGGGGCCCCAGAACTGCCAGCCCGCGGGGGCGGGCGGCCAGGAGGGGTCCGGGGCCCAGCCAGGGGGAGGCACCCAGCCCTGGGGTGGCCGCGGCCACCCCGGTGGTGGGCGGAACCGCCTGACCTCCACGTGCGTTCTCCTCGGTTGTCGGGGGTGGGTGGGGGACCCGTCGAGCCTGCCGCGCCAGCAGGCTTTCCTGAGCGGAGCCTGAGAACCGGCCATTCATCGAGATGGCACGCACGCGTCATCGCTTCGACCTGCCGCCGGTACCCGTCAGGTCGGTAAACCTTGAGCCATGACGCAGCCGCAACTGCTTGTCAGCACCGCACGGCCCGCGACCGGCACGCCAGGGTACTCCCTCCTGGTAGCCCGTGACAGTGTGGAAGTCGTTGCCGCGCAACGGCTCCGCTACCAGGTGTTCGCCGACGAGGTGGGTGCTTCGCTGCACACCTCCGTGCCGGGGCACGACGTCGACCGCTTCGACGAGTACTGCGACCACCTGGTCGTCCGGGATGACACGTCCGGCGAGATCGTAGGCACCTACCGGATGCTGCCTCCGGAGCGGGCCCGCGAGGCGGGCGGTCTCTACTCGGAAACCGAGTTCGACCTGCGGAATCTCGCACACCTGCGGCACACCCTGGTGGAGACCGGTCGGTCTTGCGTCCACCCCGACCACCGCAGCGGAGCCGTCGTCAGCCTCGTGTGGGCTGGAATCGCGCGGTACGTGCTGCTGTCCGGCCACACCTGGCTCGCGGGCTGCGCGTCGGTGTCCCTCGCGGACGGTGGCGAGCACGCGTCGGGCGTCTGGGAGACCGTGCGCGCCAAGCACTACGCGCCGGAGGAGTTCCGGGTGTCGCCGCTGCACCCCTGGACGCCCGGTCCCGCCCCGGCCAGGGCGGTGCTCCCGCCGCTGCTGAAGGGCTACCTGCGGATGGGCGCGCAGGTGTGCGGACCTCCGGCGCTGGACCTCGACTTCGGGGTCGCCGACCTGTTCGTGCTGATGAACCCGTTGAAGATGGACAAGCGGTACCTCAAGTTCTTCCTGGGGGAGGAGCCGTGACGCACGCCTGGATGCCGCACTCCCCGTGCGGCCACGGCTGCCTGGACCGCTCCGCGCCGACGGTCGGTCCGCTGCGGGCCGCGTTCCGGCTGGTGGCCGCGGCCACCGTGCTGCTCTGCGGCGTCGCCCTCCTGCTGCTGCGGGGCCACGCCCGCGAAACCGCGCTGCGGCAGTGGTTCCGCGTGCTGCTGCGGGCGTTCGGCGCCCGGATCGACGTGCACGGCCCCGACCGGTTCCAGCAGACGCCCGGCCGCGGGGTGCTCGTGGTCAGCAACCACGTGTCCTGGCTGGACGAGCTGGCGATCGACGGCGTGCAGCCGATCCGCATGGTCGCCAAGCGCGACATCCGCGACTGGCCGGTGCTGGGCCGGGTGATCACCGCGGCCCGCACGGTCTACCTGGACCGCGAACGCCTGTCGCTGCTGCCCGCGGCGGTCGCCGAGCTGGCGGGGGCGCTGCGCGACGGCGCGGCCGTCGGCGTCCACGCCGAGGGCACGACGTGGTGCGGTCTGGCGTCGGGCGGCTACCGTCCCGCGCTGTTCCAGGCCGCGCTCGACGCGGGCGTGCCGGTGCGCCCGGTGGTGCTGCGCTACCGGCTCGCCGACGGCACCCCCACCACCAGTCCGGCGTTCGTCGGCACCGACGCGCTCGTCGACTCGATCCGCCGCGTGGTCCGGCTGCGCGGGCTGGTCGTCGAGGTGCACGTGCTGGACGAGATCGCCCCCGGCCGCGCCGAGACCCGCCGCGACCTGGCCGCACTGGTGCAGCGCGAGGCGGAGCTGGTGGCGCACGGCACGGCCACCAGGGCACACCTCAACTTGACCTCCACCCCGGTCGAGGTTGAACGATAGGGCGGTGACCACCACCGAGAGCGCCGAGCAGAGCAGGCTGTGGTCCCCGGACCGCCGGGGACCGACCGCCGGGATCATCCTCCTGGTGACCCTGCTGGCGTTCGAGGCGATGGGCGTCAGCACCGCGATGCCGCGGATGGTCTCGGACCTGCGCGGCGACGAGCTGTACGCGTGGCCGTTCGTCGCCTTCCTGGCCGCCAGCGTGGTCGCGACGGTCCTGTCCGGCCGGTTCTGCGACCTGCGCGGCCCCAAGCCCGTGCTGCTGGCCGGTCCGCTGGTGTTCCTCGCCGGGCTGCTGGTCGCGGGCTTCGCCCAGGAGATGGGATCGCTGCTGGCGGGCCGCGTGCTCCAGGGGTTCGGCGCGGGCATGCAGATCGTCGCCATCTACGTCGTGATCGGCCTGGTCTACCCGGAGCGCGACCGGCCCGCCGTGTTCGGCGCGCTGGCCGCCGCGTGGGTCGTGCCGTCGCTGGTCGGTCCCGCGCTCGCGGGCTTCTTCACCGAGCACCTGACCTGGCGGCTGGTGTTCCTCGCGCTGGCCCCGCTGGTGCTGATCGGCTTCCTGCTGCTCGTCCCGGTGCTGCGGACGCTGCCGGTGCACGTCGACGGCGTGGTCCCGGCCCGGCGGGGCCTGCTGCTCGCGGCCGTCGGCGGCGGTGTGGGCGTCTCGGCCCTGAGCTGGGCCGCGCAGCACCCGCGCGGCCTGAACCTGGTGCTCGGCGTGGTCGGGCTCGTGGTGCTGGTCCCGTCGCTGCGGATCCTGCTGCCGAGGGGCACCCTCACCGCCCGCCGGGGCCTGCCCGTGGTCGTCCTGGCCAGGGGGATGCTCGCGGGCTCGTTCTTCGCGACCGAGGCGTTCATCCCGCTCACCCTCACCTCCGTGCACGGCTACTCGCCGCTCCAGGCGGGCATCCCGCTCACCCTCAGCGCGCTCGGCTGGTCCTCCGCCTCGATGTGGCAGTCCCGCCGGTCGGACATCCCGCGCGGCACGCTCGTCCGCTGGGGTTTTGTGCTCAACGCCACGGGCATCGCGGGCGTGACGCTGATCGCCCCCGAGTGGGGTCCGGCGTGGGCGACGGCGCCGCTGTGGGCCATCGCGGGCGCGGGCATGGGCCTCGCGATGTCCAGCGTGAGCGTGCTCGTGCTGGCCGCGTCCACGGACGCCGACCGCGGCTTCAACTCCTCGGCGGTGCAGATCAGCGACATGCTGGGCTCGGCGTTCCTGGTCGGCCTCGGCGGTGTCGTGGTCACCACGTTCGCCTCGACGGCGGCCCCGACGGCCGCGATCATCCCGTTCGACCTCGCCATGGCGGCGCTGGCGGTGCTCGGCGCGTTCCTCACGGGTCCGCGCACGAAGCCCACCGCCTGAACGGGCTACCCTGGGAGCGCGATGGCCTACCTCGATCATGCTGCCACCACGCCGATGCACCCCGATGCGATCACGGCGATGACGCGGGCTTTGTCCACCCTGGGCAACGCCTCCTCGCTGCACACCTCCGGCAGGCGCGCGCGCCGGGCCGTGGAGGAGTCGCGCGAGGACATCGCGGACGCGCTGGGCGCGAGGCCGTCGGAGATCATCTTCACCGGCGGCGGCACCGAGAGCGACAACCTCGCCGTCAAGGGGGTCTTCTGGGCCCGCCGGGCCGCCGACCCGAGGCGCAGGCGGGTCCTGGCGTCCGCCGTCGAGCACCACGCCGTGCTGGACGCGGTGCAGTGGCTCGCCGACCAGGACGGCGCCGAGGTGACGTGGCTGGAGACGGACTCGCACGGCCGCGTGCACCCCGAGGTGCTGCGCGAGGCGCTCCAGGGCGACGACGTGGCCCTGGTGACGGCGATGTGGGCGAACAACGAGGTCGGCACGATCAACCCGGTCGCCGAGCTGGCGGCCGTGGCCGCCGAGCACGGCGTGCCGTTCCACACCGACGCCGTGCAGGCCGTGGGTGCCGTGCCGGTCGACTTCACCGCCTCCGGCGCGAGCGCGCTGACCATGACCGGCCACAAGGTCGGCGGCCCGTACGGCGTCGGCGTGCTGCTGCTGGGCCGCGACGTGCCGTGCACGCCGCTGCTGCACGGGGGCGGCCAGGAGCGCGACGTGCGCTCCGGCACCCTGGACGTGCCCGCGATCGTGGGCCTCGCGGCCGCCGTGCGGCGGGCCGTGGACGACCAGCCCGCCAACGCCGCGGCCGCGGCCGCGCTGCGCGACGAGCTGGTCGCGTCGGTGCGCAGGGTCGTGCCGGACGCGATCGTCAACGGCGACCCCGGTGAGCAGCGGCTCCCCGGCAACGCCCACCTCACGTTCCCCGGCTGCGAGGGCGACAGCCTGCTGATGCTGCTCGACGCCAGGGGCATCGAGTGCTCGACCGGCTCGGCCTGCACGGCCGGTGTCGCCCAGCCCAGCCACGTGCTGCTGGCGATGGACGTCGAGCCCGCGCTGGCGCGGGGCTCCCTGCGGTTCTCGCTGGGCCACACGTCGACCGAGCAGGACGTGCGCGACCTGGCCGAGGCGATCGGCCCGGTCGTGGAACGCGCGCGCAGCGCCGGTCTGGCGGGCCTGAAGCGGTCCCGGGGCAAGAACATCAAGGCGGAGGTGTAGCGGGATGCGGGTGCTCGCGGCGATGAGCGGTGGGGTCGACTCCGCGGTGGCGGCCGCTCGCGCGGTCGAAGCGGGTCACGACGTGACCGGCGTGCACCTCGCGCTGTCCGCCAAGCCCGGCACGCTGCGCACCGGCGCGCGGGGCTGCTGCACGATCGAGGACGCGCACGACGCCCGGCGCGCCGCCGACCTGATGGGCATCCCGTTCTACGTGTGGGACTTCGCCGAGCGCTTCACCGAGGACGTCGTGGACGACTTCGTCGCGGAGTACGCGGCCGGTCGCACGCCGAACCCGTGCCTGCGCTGCAACGAGCGCATCAAGTTCGAGGCGCTGCTGGACAAGGCCATCGCGCTCGGCTTCGACGCCGTGTGCACCGGCCACTACGCCCGGCTGTCCACGGAGGACGGCGTGGTCGAACTGCGCCGCAGCGCGGACGACGGCAAGGACCAGTCGTACGTGCTGGCCTCGCTGACCCGCGAGCAGCTCTCGCACGCCCTGTTCCCGTTGGGGGACAGCACGAAGGCCGCCGTCCGCGAGGAGGCCGCCGAGCGCGGCCTCGGCGTGGCGGAGAAGCCGGACAGCCACGACATCTGCTTCATCCCGGACGGCGACACGCAGAAGTTCCTCGGCAACCGGATCGGCCAGTCGCCCGGTCTGCTGATCGACGACGAGACCGGGGCCGTCCTCGGGCGGCACGCGGGCGTGCACGAGTTCACCGTGGGCCAGCGCAAGGGTCTCGGCATCGACGCCCCCGCGCCGGACGGCCGCCCCCGGTACGTGCTGTCTCTGGAGCCGGTGTCGGGCAACGTCCGCGTCGGCGCGGCGGAGAAGCTGGCGGTGACGGAGATCGTGGCCGTCCGCCCCTCGTGGCCGAACGGCGTGCCGCTCGACGGTCCCGTCGAGTGCGTCGCCCAGGTCCGCGCGCACGGCGGCACGGCTCCGGCCGTGGCCGAGCTGGTCGGCGGGGAGCTCCAGGTGCACCTGCGCGAGCCGCTGACGGGCGTGGCGCCCGGTCAGGCCGTGGCGCTGTACCGCCCGGACGCCGCGGGCGACCTGGTGCTGGCGAGCGCCACCATCGACTCCACTGGCTGAGCGTCACCACCGTTCACCCGATGGACCCGAAAGCACCCCTTTCGGAGTCTTCGTCGTCCCGTGCGACCGTGGCACGCTCCTCCGCATGACGCAGAGCGGGACGAGGACGGCGGCCGACCGGTTGGAGTTGGAGGCGGGCCAGTTCGTCAAGGAGATCGGTGAGGCCGGTGACGACGAGGTCCGCGACGCGGTCGAGGACGCGATCGGCGACGCGCTGGCCCCCGCCGACCGCGAGTCGACGGCGGACGCCGTGCTCCTGTGGTTCACCGACGGCGACGACGACCTCGCGGACACGCTGGTCGACGCCACCTCCGAGCTGAACGAGACCGGCGTGATCTGGGTGCTGACCCCGAAGGTCGGCCGTCCGGGGTACGTCGAGTTCGCCGACATCAGCGAGGCGGCCTCCGTGGCGGGGCTGTCGAGCACGTCCGGCACACCGGTCGCGCAGGACTGGACGGCGACCCGGCTCGTCGTGCCGAAGACCGATCGCCGCAATTCCCCCTTCGACTGAAACCGATCGGGACGTCCGGCCTCTGACCTGCTGGTTCGTGCCGCGTCTTGACCCTCTTCCGGGTGAACGGCCCGCCCGCGCCGGGCGGGCCGCACCCCCTGTGCCTGCGCCAACGAGTACCAGGCTGCGCCTACGCCAGCGAGTACCAGGTCGCGGCCGCGAGCAGCGCCAGGTAGCCCGCCGACGCCCAGCCGACGACCCGCGTCCGCCGCCGCTCGTCGAGCGCCGTGAACGTCAGCAGCCACGCCAGCAGCGGCAGCACCAGCACGCCGTGCATCGCGACCCCGTGCGCGGGTTTGAGGATCCCGGCGGTGCCGTACGCCTCGGCGACCCCCGAGGTCCGCGCCAGCACGGCGCCGCGGGCGATCATCAGGCCGCCGAACGCCATCGCGGCGAGGAACGCCGCCGCCCCGACGCGCACCGCCAGCAGCAGGCTCGGAGTCAGGTGATCCGCCCGCCACGCCGTGACGAGCAGCCACACCACCGAGAAGATGATCACCCCGCCGCCCGCGGCCAACCCGGTGGAGATCGCCGAGTCGAACGGCGTCTCGTTGTTGAAGTGCGACGGGACCCTCCGCCACGCCTGCACGGTGATGCCGACGACCTCGTAGACCGAGGCGAGGGTGAACAGCGCCACCACGAACGGCGTGATCCGCACGAGCGTCCCGACCCACACGACCGTGGCCAGGGTGAGCCCGAACGACAGCCCGAACGTCACGGGCTTCCGCCACGACACCGGGCCCTCCCAGGGGCCGCCGTCGACGGCGAACACGAGGAGGTGGAACAGGCCGCAGGCGAACAGCGCGGCGCTGACCAGGTAACCGACGCGTGTTGTCATGACACCGAATGGTGGCCGCGTCGGGGCGTGGGGTCATCAGCCCAGGAGCGGCACCGGCACCTACGTCAGCGGGCGTAGGTCAGCGGGGCACCGACATCGCCGCGGACGCGAACTCCGCCCACCGCGCGGAGTGCGCGGCGGGCAAGCTCACCCAGTCGTGCATCGGACGGCCGGCGCCCGACGGGTCGAACAGGTGCGCGTCGCCCATCCCCAGCGCCTCCGCGTGGGCCCGCGTGCCCTGCCCGAGCCTGCACGCGAGTTCACCGCCGTGCAGGCACGCGAAGGTCTTGCCCTCGACGTCCATGAGGGCCGGTTCGCCGAACAGGGTGGAGGCGCGGACCCCGTAGGGGCCGAGCTGGGTGACGAGCCCGTCGAGCACGTCGGTGTCTGCCACCCGCCCAGAGTCCCACCGGACGGTCAGGGGGTCCAGTCGGTGTTGGCGCCGCACAGGACCACGCACGGCAGCTCGCCGGGCACGTCACCCGCCAGGAACGCCGCGAACGGCACCGCCGCCGCCGGTTCCACGGCCAGGCGGAACTCCTCCCACAGCCGGTCGCGGGCCGACAGCAGCTGGGCGTCGGTGACCAGCAGCGACCTCAGCGGCACGGACGTCACGACCTCGAACGGCAGGTCGCCGACGCGGGTGGCGCCCAGCGCGGACGCCGCCACGGACTCCACCGGACCGTCGACCGGGCGGCCCGCCGCGAGCGCGTTGTGCAGCGCCGAGCAGCCCTCCGGCTCCACCGCCACCGTCAGCCGCCCGTCGATCGCCGACGCGATCCCGGCGACCAGCCCGCCACCGCCGACCGCGACGGCCACGGAGTCCACCTCGGGCAGGTCGACCACGACCTCCAGGCCCACCGTGCCCTGCCCGGACACCGTCAGCGGGTCGTCGTAGGCCTCGACGTAGACGCCGGGGAACTCCCGCGCCGCTGCCGCCGCCTCCGAGTACGAGGCCCCGTGCCGGATCAGCTTCGCCCCGGCGGCCTCGATGCGCCGCACCTTCCCCTCGGGCGCGGACACGGGCACGAACACCGTGGCGGACACCCCGAGCAGCTGCGCGGCCCGCGCGACCCCCAGGCCGTGGTTGCCGCCCGACGCCGTCACCACGTGGTCCGGCGTGCCCCCGGCGATCAGCGAGTTCAGCGCCCCGCGGATCTTGAACGACCCGGTCGACTGGAGGTGCTCCAGCTTCAGCGCCAGCGGACGGCCGTCCACCTCGACCTGCCACAGCGGGGTCCGGCGGGCGTGCGGGCGGATGCGTTCGGCGGCGGCGGGGACGTCGATGGTCATGAGACCAGGATGCGGTACCCGAAGCCCACGGCGGTAATGGCGCCGATCACGACGAGCGCGGCCAGCACCGCGAGGCCGAGGGCGATCAGCGCGCAGGCGACCCACGACCGGCCGGGTTCCCCCTCCGCGACGGCCAGCTCGTCCTGGATCTGCTCGGTCGTGGCCCGGTGCAGCGCCATCAGGCGCGCGCGGGCCGTCGCGGTCTCGGCGGCGTCCTCGCCGCCGGTCCAGTTCAGCGCGGTCAGCCGCGCGACCGGTGTCTTGTACGCGTGTTCGAACGCGAGCACCTCCAGGTCGTCCCGTACCTCGGACAGGTAGCTCCAGCGCCCGGCTTGCACGGTGTTGCCGAGCACCCGGTAGACGGCGGCCAACTTGTCCCGGAGGTCCAGCCGGTGGGGATAGGTGCCCACCAGCCCGGCCAGCCTCTGGCGCGCGCGGAGAACACTCGCTAAATCGCCTCGCGTGAGTTCTTCGGCCGCGCGGTGCAACGTCACCTCGACAGGCATGGCCCACATGCTCTCAAGTCGTGCAATGGGCTGCCGAATGTTCGCCCGATCGTAGGATTGTCATGTGCTGTCGGTAACAGTGGTGTCATTCGGTTTGGCCTGGTGGTTGGGTCTCTACCTGATCTCGCGAGAACTGGGAAAACCGCTGCTGCACCGAACGGCGGCTGGACTGCTCGCATTCGCGGTGGTAATCGCGTTCGACTCGCTCCCGCAGGTCTTCCTCGCGGTGCCCGCGGTGGCGTGGGCCGGTGCCATCACGTGCTGGCTACCAGTGCGTTTCGAACTCTGGTGGCGCATGTCGACCGTTCCGGTCCTCGTGGCGGCGGTCTTCTCCCCGGTCGTCGCGGTGCTCCCGCTCGCCGTCGCCTTCGGCCTGTTCCTGCGCCACCGCCCGGCCCGCGCCGGTGCCGTCCTCGCCGCCGCGACGCCGATGTTCGGCATCGGCACCGCACTGCTCGGCCTCGACCTGCTGCCGAGACCGCTGGCGCTCGGCGCCCTCGCGTTCGACCTCGTCCTGTTCGGCGTCGCGGTGGCCGTGGCGGACGCGTTCGACGAGGGCGAGGCCGTCCGCGCCGACCTGGTCCGCTCCCTCGTCGTCTCGCTGGCTACCGCGATCCTGTTCGGCGCCCAGGTGGTCGTCGTCATGGTCCACACCGAAGCCCGCCTGGAACCGCTGCTGTTCGGCACGGTCGCCGCCGCCATCGCCGTCCAGGTCCTCGCCAGCCCGATCTCGGCGGTGGCCGACCGGCTCGTCCTGCCCGGCCTGGCGAAGGACCGAGCCGAACTCCGCGGGGCGATCGACGCCCTGCCCCGCCGCAACCCGCTGGCCGACGTGGACGTCCAGGAGTTCGCCAAGCTCACCCGGCGCGCCCTCAGCCACTACGGAGACCTCGGCAAGCTCGTCGCCAGCCCGTTGACCGACCTGCCGGTGATCACCGACCGCCTGGCCGCCAGGGGAGCGGTCGACCAGCCGGTCGAACGAGCCGTGGAGCTGAAGGCGCTGCTGCTGGAGAGCGTCACCCGCCTGAAGCCCAGGGACGGCGACTTCGGCACCAGCGACGAGTGGCGGCACTACAACGCGCTGTACTTCTACTACGTCGCCGGGATCCGCCCGTACAGCGTCCGCACGAAGCGCGAGGACCTCGACCCGCCGTCCAGGAGGGCGTTGGCGTGGTTCGTCGGCCAGGTCCCCGAGCGCACCCTGCACAACTGGCAGAACGCCGGGGCCAAACTGGTGGCAGCGGACCTGTTCTCCCAGGTCGAGTCCCGCTGATCGGCAGTGGATGGCAGCGTTCGGCGTGGTCTTGGCAGTGCCGCCGACCCCACTGTTGCGGCCATGACGAACAACGACCGACCGCTCCGGTTCGCACTCAAGCTCGACGGCGTCGCCTCAGCCGGACTGGGCGCCCTCGCCCTCCCGTTCAGCGGGGAACTGGGCCTGCCCGCGATCCCGCTGGGCGTCTTCCTGCTCGCCTACGGCGCGGGCGTCTTCCTCCTCGGCACCCGCCCCCACCGCACGCTCGTGAAGGTCGTCGTCCTCGGCAACCTGCTGTGGGTGGTCGGCAGCGTGCTCACGGCCGAACTCGGCTGGTTCGGCATCACCGCGCTCGGCACGTGGCTGGTGCTCGCCCAGGCGGCGGCGGTGGCGGGCTTCGCGGTGCTCCAGGTACTGGGCCTCAAGCGGGCCGCGGCACCGCTGCCTTCGACCAGGGGTCCACACCCGTAGCCCGCCGCCGTCCCGGCTGATCGCGGTCCCGCGGTGGCGAGGAGCGCACGTCGAACGGACGTCCGGATCGGGCACGACGCACGCGCGGCCACCGCACCAGACCCTGGTCGTGGGCACGACCGGCGACGGCTGCGCGATGGGGGTCCACCGACTGACCTGGCGGCTCGTCCTCGTGGAACCGGTCTCAGCGGATCGTCCGGCTCCGGCCGCGGAACTCCGCCACGACCTCGTCCCCGCGCGTGACGGTGATGTCGTAGATGCCGCTGCGCCCGAACGTCACCCGTTCCACCGCCTCCGCCACCAGTTCGTCACCGAGCCGCACGGCCGCGATGAAGTCGATCTCCGCCTGCGCCGCGACCGTGACCGAACCCGGTGAGTTGCAGGCGACGGCGAACGCGCTGTCGGCGAGCAGGAAGACGTAGCCGCCGTGGCCGATGCCGTGGACGTTGATCATCGTCTCGGTGATCGTCATGGCCAGCCGCGCCGTGCCCTCGCCGGAGTGCAGCCGCTCGATCCCGAGGGCGATCTCCGCTGGTCCCATTCCGGGCACTCAACCACAGGGGGAAGTGTGGTGCGGGAGCACGGGGCGCGACGCGCTCCCACACCACGATCCGGGGGTGCTCAACACTGTGAGCACCGACACCGTGACGGTATGTGGTGTAGACCATCTGCGTCAATGGGTCTAGACCTTTTAACTCTTCCCGAGACCTCGTGCTCGTGCGCGAACGTGAATCGGCGAGACTGTTTCGATGGTCGACCAGAACTCCACGCCCCTAGGCAAACGCCCGCTCGGCAGCCAGGGTCTCCTCGTCTCCACCCAGGGCCTCGGCTGCATGGGCATGAGCGCCTACTACGCGGGCCGCGACGACGCCGAGTCGACCGCGACGATCCACCGCGCGCTAGAACTCGGGGTCACGTTCTTCGACACCGCCGAGTCCTACGGCCCGTTCACGAACGAGGTCTTGGTGGGCAAGGCGCTCAAGGGGCACCGCGAGGACGTGCAGATCGCGACCAAGTTCGCGGTGGAGCTCGACGACGACGGCGGCGCCCACGGCCTCAACGGCACCCCTGGCTACGCCAACAAGGCGGTCGACCGCTCGCTCAGGCACCTGGGCACCGACTACATCGACCTGTACTACCTGCACCGCGTCGACCCCGAGGTCCCGATCGAGGACACGATGGACGCGCTGGCCGACCTGTTCATGGCGGGCAAGATCCGCTACATCGGCCTGTCGGAGGTGACGCCGGAAACGATCCGGCGCGCGCACCTCATCCACCCGATCACGGCCGTGCAGTCCGAGTACTCCCTGTTCGCCAGGGACCCGGAGAAGGACGGCGTCCTGGCCACGTGCCGCGAACTGGGCATCGGCTTCGTCCCGTGCTCCCCGCTCGGGCGTGGTGTGCTCACCGGCGGCATCACGAAGGTCGACGACCTCGCGGCCGACGACCACCGCCGCCAGTTGCCGTGGTTCAAGCCGGAGAACATCGACGAGAACGTGGCGATCGTCGACACCCTCAAGGAGTTGGCCGCGCAGAAGGAGGTCACCCCCGCCCAGTTGGCGCTGGCGTGGGTGCTCGCGCAGGACACGACCCCGATCCCCGGCACCAAGCAGCGCCGGTGGCTGGAGCAGAACGTCGCCGCCTCGGCCATCAAGTTCACCACCGCCGAGCTGGCGGCGATCAACGCCGCGACCCCGCACGGCGTGACCGCGGGCGCGCGCAACAACCCCGGCGTGCTGGCGACCAACCGCTGATCGGCCGGATGGCCGGCACCCCTCTTGCACGGGGTGCCGGTTCGCGCTGGGGGAAGCGGCAGAAGGCCGCCGACGTCCGGGTAACCTTCTCGGCGGCAGCAGCGGCTGCCACGAGGCTCCTCCGCACCCGGTTGGGGTGAGTGCCTCCCAAGCGCACCTCGGGGTGCGCCCCGCGTGCTGGACTCCGTGCTGATCGAGGGTGGCCTCGCGAACTCGGCAGCGTCGACCGGGCGGCGTTGCGGAGGTTCCACGGTGTCGACGAAGCAGTCCGGCAGCCACGCGGTCCGCGTTCACCGCCGGACCCTGGTCACGGGCGAGACCCCAGCCGCGGTGCGCAGGCAACTGCGTGACGAGGGCGGCCCGCTGATCCCCGCCGGGACGCAGCACGAACTCGAGGCCGCCCTGTGGCCTGCGATCATGGGCAGGCCGCTGGTTCGGCGGTTCGGGTTGTCGTCGCGGGGCCTCCGCCTGGAAGTGGCGGGACACGACGTCGGCCGCCTGCTCGCCGAGGCCTTGCCCGTGATCAGGCCCACCGGTGTCAGCGGTGTACCCGGCCTGCGGCCCGTCCCGAGACGTGGTCACCTGGACCTCCGGCTGATCGGAGCCGCTGGGCTGGTGCGCCTGGTCGGTGTCGACCGGGGTCTGTGGCGGGCCGCGGTCAGCAGGCTCAAGGACGAGTGCGGAGCCGACGAGACCCTGTGGTCGGACTGCCGCGATCACCTGGACGACGCCGAGCGTCGAGTGGCGCGCCTGCCACGGCCTGCCGACCTGATGAGCGCGGTCGTGCGCCGACTGGTCCTGTTCCGGTCCGCGGCCAGGGTGCTCGGGACGCCAGACGGCACTTCCGTGACCCTGCTGTGGGAAGGAGGGCCGCGGGAAAGCGCTGTGGCCGCGATCCTCGTCGAGTCGGCATGCCGCATCCCCGGCGCTCGGGTCACACCCCTGGGAATGACGGGCACACAGCGCGGCATCGTCGTCCTCCGTGCTGAGACCGGACGCGGGCGGGAGTGCTCCGAGCCGGACTGGGCCTGGGACGAGGTGGAGGAACGGCGAACCCCGACCACCGCTCGCCGCACGTCCGCGTCGGTTCGGCACGCGCCGACGGACGACCACGCCATCCCGATCGAGAAGTACGCGATCTCCGTCACGAAACCCGACGTGGTCGAGGACCGGCCCGATGGGTGCTGGAACCAGTTGCACCGCCCGGATCGGAGCGAAGAGATCACCGGGTGTCCGTCGTGACGCCGCCACCAGGTTCTCGCGTGGCCGAAATCGGCATCGCCGGAGCGGGCACGGCGTCGGTCCTGGCCGCCGCACCGTGGTGGCTCGTCGGTCTCGTCGTCCTGTCCGGCTCGGCCCTCGCCGTGGTCCGCACGGTCTTCCCGCAGAACTCCGAGGACCGCCTGGAGTGGTGGAAGGACCGCCGCGAGCACCGGAAGCGCCGCGGCGACTCCGGTCCTCCTGCCGGTGGGACACTGTCGACGTGAACACGACCCCTTGGAAACCCGGCTCCGCCACCGGCATCGGCTCCCTGCCAGGCACGGATCCGCGCGAGGCGTCACGCATCGTCCTCGGCGAACTCCCCGCGCTCCCGCACCTGCCCGAACTGCCCGCCCGCGGCGTGGGCGCGGACCTCATCGGCCGCACGGCGGGCCTGCTCGTGGACATCCCCGTCGAGGTGGTCCCGTCCGGCTACCGCGTGACCGCGCACCCCGGCCGCGACCACCGCCGCGCCACGGACCTGATGAACTACGACCTCGACGCGTTCGAGGAGGCGGTCCAGACCGTCAACCTCCGCCCGGAGGTCGTGAAGATCCAGATCGCGGGCCCGTGGACGCTCATGTCGAACATCGAGCTCGTGCGCGGCCACCGGGTCCTCACCGATCCCGGCGCGGTGAAGGAGTTCACCGAATCCCTCGCCGAGGGCCTCAAGCTGCACATCGCCGAGGTGCGCAAGAGGACCGGCGCGCAGGTCGTCGTGCAGCTCGACGAGCCGGGAGTCCCGGCGGTCCTCGGGGGGCTCCTGCCCACCCCGTCGAAGCTCGGCACCGTGCGCGCGGTCCCGGAGCCGGACGCGCGGGACGTGCTCGCCGCGATCATCGACGTGGCCGGTCCCGGCGCGATCGTCCACTGCTGCGCGCCCAAGCCGCCCGTGACCCTCTTCCGCGAAGCGGGCGCGACGGCCGTGGCGCTCGACGTCTCGCTGCTGCGCGGCGCGGGCAAGGCGGTGGCGGACGAGCTGGGGGAGGCCTGGCAGGCGGGCACGTCCCTGTGGCTCGGCCTCGTGCCCAGCACCGATCCGGGCACGAAGGTCGACCTGCGCGAACTCGCGAGGCCCGCGCTGGAGCTGGCGGACCGCCTCGGCTTCCCCCGCTCGGTGCTCACCGACCTGGCGCTACCCACTCCCACCTGCGGAATGGCGGGCGCTTCCGAGAAGTGGGTGCGCCGCGCCCTCTCGTTGACCCGCGACCTGGGCAAGGCGTTCTCGGAGCCGCCGGAGGACTGGTGACTCCGGCGTCCGGCGGCTACCCTTCCCGACTAATTAGGCAACCTTCTTAACCATAGGACCACCGCCGCCGGTCCGAACGAGGAGTCCCCATGCGTTTCGCGCACGCTCTCGTCGCAGCGGCGGTGGTCACCGGGTTGGTCGCGGTGCCCGCCCAGGCCGCCCCGTCCGGGCAGGTGAGACTGGACCAGATCGGCTACGGCACCACGGAGTCCAAGCAGGCGTACCTGCTCGCCCCGACGGCCACCGCGGGGGCCCCGTTCTCCGTGCTGGACGGCCGGGGCCGTTCGGTGCTCACCGGCAGGGTCGGCACGTCGCTCGGTGGCTGGAACACCGCCTTCACCGCCGTGCACCCGATCGACTTCACCGGGGTGACCCGCAGGGGCACGTACCGGATCAAGGTCGGCGGGGTCACCTCGCCCACGTTCACGATCGACACCGTGGACCGGCTGCACTCCCCGCTCGCCGCGAACAACGTCGAGTTCTTCCAGGCCCAGCGCGACGGCGCCGACGTCATCCCCGGCAGGCTGAAGCGCAAGCCGTCGCACCTGGCCGACCGCGAGGCGTACGTCTACGACCACCCGGTGTTCACGGGCGAGGGCGGCGACGAGGTCGCCGAACCCCTCAAGCGCGTCGGCGGCCCGGTCGACGTCGAGGGCGGCTGGTTCGACGCGGGCGACTTCGTCAAGTTCACCCACGCCACCTCGTACTCGCTCGCGGAACTCCTGTACGCGCAGCGCGTCGACCCCAACCCGGCCCTGGAGGCCGAGACGAGGTTCGGGCTCAGGTGGCTCGACAAGGTGTGGGACGGCAAGTCCAAGACGCTCATCGCGCAGGTCGGCATCGGCACCGGCAGCGAGGAGCACGGCTTCGTCGGCGACCACGACGTGTGGCGCCTCCCCGAAGCGGACGACGAGCTGGACGTGGAGCCGGGCGACCTGGAGTACTTCATCAAGCACCGCCCCGTCTTCCGCGCCGCGGCTCCCGGCGAGAAGATCAGCCCCAACCTCGCGGGCCGCGTCTCGGCCGCGTTCGCCCTGGCCGCCCAGGTCGAGGCCAGGCGTCACCCCGCGCTGGCGGCCCGGTACCTGGAGGAGGCCGCCTCCGTCTTCGTCCAGGCCAAGACCGCGGACGTCGGCGAACTCGTGACCGCGTTCCCGCACGCGTACTACCCCGAGGACTCCTGGGCCGACGACATGGAGTTCGGCGCCACCCAGCTCGCGCTGGCGGGCAAGGCCCTGGGCGACCGCCGCACCGCGGGCTGGGCCACCGCTGCCACCCACTGGGCCAAGGAGTACCTGGCCAGCGGCGACACGGACACCCTGAACCTGTACAACACGAGCGCCCTGGCGCACACCGACCTCGTCCGCGTGCTGCGCGCGGGTGGTGTCCGCAACGCCGAGGTGACCGAGGCGCAGCTCGTCGGCGACCTCAAGCGCCAGCTCCAGCAGGGCGTCGACGCTTCCGCTTCCAGCCCGTTCCGCACGGCCGTCGACGTCACCCAGTTCGACGCCGCTCCGCGCAGCTTCGGCTACGTGGCCACGGCCAAGCTGTACCGCGGCCTGACCGGCGACCGCACGTACGAGGACTTCGGCACCCAGCAGCGGAACTTCACGCTGGGCTCCAACGCCTGGGGCACGACGCTCGTGATCGGCGTCGGCACGACCTTCCCGAACTGCCCGCAGCACCAGGCGGCGAACCTCTCGGGCGACCTCGACGGCGGTCGCAGGGTGTTGGTCGGCGCGGTCGTCAACGGCCCCAACGGCGCCGACCTGTTCAGCGACCTCGGCGAGATGCCGGCGGGTTCCGCCCCGTGCACCAAGGACTACACCAAGCGGTACGACTCGGCGACGTCCGTCTTCGCCGACGACCTCCGCTCCTGGCCCAGCTCCGAACCGGCCATCGACTTCACCTCGATGGCGGCCCTCGCGTTCACCCTGACCGCACGGGGCTGAGTCACAGCCGTTCGAACGGCTCCGCGTACCGGAACCGGCCGTTGAGCGCCTCGGTGAAGGCGCTCAAC
>NZ_DASUSQ010000043.1:0-72471 GCF_036375055.1 Umezawaea sp. | reverse complement strand
GGGGCGGATGCCCCACGACTCCACCAGCCGGTACAGCGCCACTTCCAGCGCGAAGATCGCGGGCTGGGTGAACTCGGTGCGGTCCAGCTCCTCCTGGGTGTCCCGCACGTCCACCAGCGCGGCGACCTCGTCGAACGCCTTGGCGAACACCGGGTAGGCCGCGTGCAGCTCACGACCCATGCCCGCGCGCTGGCTGCCCTGACCGGTGAACAGGAACGCGAGACCCGACTCCTTGGCCACGCCGGGGTTGAGCGAGTCGAGGCCGCGCACCACGTCGGCCAGTTCGGTGCCGACGATCGCGGCCCGGTGGGTGTGCGCGGTGCGGGTGGTCGCGAGGGACCAGGCCAGGTCACGCGGGTTGGTGTCGGGGTTGGCGGCCAGGTGCTCGCCCAACTTGGCGGCCTGGGCGCGCAACGCCTGCTCGGTCTTGCCCGACAGCACGAACGGGACCGCCACCGGCTCCTGCGCGACGACCTCGACCGGCTCGGCGGGTGGCGCCTGCTCGATGATCGTGTGGGCGTTGGTGCCGGAGATGCCGAACGACGAGATGCCCGCGCGGCGCAAACGTTCGCCCGCGGGCCACTCGCGCGCCTCGGTCAGCAGTTCGATGTTGCCGTCGGCCCAGTCGACGTGCGGCGAACGCACGTCGGCGTGCAGGGTCTTGGGCAGGACGCCGTGGCGCAGCGCCATGACCATCTTGATGATGCCCGCGACACCCGCGGCGGCCTGGGTGTGGCCGATGTTGGACTTGAGAGATCCCAGCCACAGCGGCTCGTCGCGGTCCTGGCCGTAGGTGGCCAGCAGCGCCTGCGCCTCGATCGGGTCGCCCAGCGACGTGCCCGTGCCGTGGGCCTCGACCACGTCGACGTCCGAGGTGGACAGACCGGCCGACGCGAGCGCCTGCTTGATCACGCGCTGCTGCGACGGGCCGTTCGGGGCGGTCAGGCCGCTGGACGCGCCGTCCTGGTTGATCGCCGAACCCCGCACGACCGCCAGGACCTCGTGCCCGAGGCGCTGCGCGTCGGACAGGCGCTCCAGCAGGATCATGCCGACGCCCTCGCCCCACCCGGTGCCGTCGGCGTCGGCGGAGAACGCCTTGCAGCGGCCGTCGGAGGCGAGTGCGCCCTGGCGGGCGAAGTCGATGAACGTGCCGGGCGTGGACATGACCGCGACACCACCGGCGAGCGCCATCTCGCACTCGCCGAGCCGCAGGGCCTGCACGGCCCAGTGCAGCGCGACCAGCGACGAGGAGCACGCCGTGTCGATGGTGACCGCGGGGCCTTCGAGGCCGAGCGTGTAGGAGACGCGGCCGGACGCGATGCTGCCCGCGCTGCCGTTGCCGAGGTAGCCCTCGACGCCCTCCGGCGGCGCGATCTCGCGGGCGGCGTAGTCGTGGTACATCAGGCCGGCGAACACACCGGTCCGACTGCCCTTCAGCGTCGACGGGTCGATGCCCGCCCGCTCGAACGCCTCGTAGGACGTCTCCAGCAGCAGGCGCTGCTGCGGGTCCATCGCCAGGGCCTCGCGGGGCGAGATGCCGAAGAACGCCGGGTCGAACTCGCTGACGTCGTAGAGGAAACCGCCCTCCAGGGGGATGTCCTCGACCTGCCAGCCGCGGTCCGTCGGGAACCCGGAGATCGCGTCACGGCCGTTCGCCACGAGGTCCCACAGGTCCTCGGGTGTGGCGACCCCACCGGGGAAGCGGCAGCTCATCGCGACGATCGCGATGGGCTCGGTGGCCTTGTCCTCGACGTCGCGGAGCTGCTTGCGCGCGTCCCGCAGGTCGGCGGTGGCCCGCTTCAGGTAGGCGAGGTACTTGTCCTCGTTCGCCACGTGATCATCTCCTCTGGCGTTGGCGGCGGTCACGTGGCTCACGACAGCTCGTTGTCGAGCAGGTCGAACAACTCGTCCGCGGTGGCGGAACCGAGGTCGTCGTCCTGCGGCGCACCGTCGAGCGAGGCCAGCAGACCGCGCAGTCGGGCCGCGATCACCTGCTTCTCCGCGTCGTCGGGTGCGGCCGTGCCCAGTGCGGCGGCCAGTCGGTCCAGTTCGGTGTGCACACCGGAGGTGCTCGCCGCGTCCTCGATCGGCACGATCGTGCCGAGGTGCTGGGCGAGCGCCGTCGGTGACGGGTAGTCGAAGATCAGCGTGGCGGGCAGGCGCAGGCCCGTCGCCGCGGTGATCTGGTTGCGGAACTCCACCGCCGTCAGCGAGTCGAAGCCGAGTTCCAGGAAGCCGCGACCGGGTTCGACGGCGGTGTGCGACTCGTAGCCGAGCACCGTGGCCGCGTGCTGCCGGACCAGGTCGAGGAGCGCGCGGTCGCGGTCCACACCGGACAGTCCGGCGAGCCTGGCGGACAGGGAGACCTCGGCGACCGCGGCTTCGGCGGCGCGGCGGACCGGCACCTTCACCAGGCCCCGCAGCAGCGGCGCGAGGGTTCCGGCCGCGGCCTGCGAGCGCAGGACCGCGTGGTCCAGGTTGATCGGCACCAGTCCGGCGAGGTCGTGGCCGAGCGCGATGTCGAACAGCTCCAGGCCCTCGCCGGGCTTGAGCGGGGCGACCCCGGCCCGTGCCATGCGCTGGACGTCGGCCTCGGTGAGGTCGGCGCCCATGCCGTCCTCGGTGACCCACAGGCCCCACGCGATCGAGGTCGCGGGCAGCCCGTTCGCCCTGCGGCGCTGGGCCAGCGCGTCCAGGTAGGCGTTGGCCGCGGCGTAGTTGCCCTGGCCCGCCGCCCCAAAGACGCCGCCGGTGGAGGAGAAGAGGACGAACGCGGCCAGGTCCAGGTCGCGGGTCAGCTCGTGCAGGGTGGTCGCCGCGTCGACCTTCGGCCGCAGCACGCGGTCGACCTGGTCGGCGGTCAGCGACGTGATCGTGGCGTCGTCGAGCACACCGGCGGTGTGCACGACGGCGGTCAGCGGGTGCTCGGCGGGAACACCGGCCAGCAGCGCGGTCACGGCGTCGCGGTCGGCCACGTCGCAGGCGACGAAGTCCACCACGGCACCCCTGGCCGTGAGCCGGTCGCGCAGGTCCTCCGCACCGGGAGCGGCCAGGCCGCGCCTGCTGGTGAGCACCAGGTTCCGGATGCCGTGCTCCACCACCAGGTGCTCGGCGACCAGTCCGCCGAGGGTGCCGGTGGCACCCGTGACGAGCACCGTGCCGTTGGTGTCGAGCGAGGTGGGATCGACGGCCGCGGCGGCCCTGGCGAGCCGGGGCGCGAACGCGGTCCCGCCGCGCAGGGCCAGTTCCGGTTCGCCCGCGGCGAGCGCGGCGGTCAGCGCCAGGGAGGAGCTGTCCTCCTCGTCCAGGTCCACCAGGGCGAACCGGCCGGGGTTCTCGGCCTGGGCCGAGCGGACCAGGCCGCGAGCGGCGGCACCCGCGAGGTCGAGCACGTCGTCGTCAGCGCCGACGGCCACCGCACCCCTGGTGACCAGCACCAGGTGGCGGTCGTCGTTGGCGTCGTCGGCGAGCCAGGTGCGGAGCAGGTCGAGCACACCGGTCGTGGCGGCGCGGACCGAGGTGTCCTGGCTGGCGACGAAGGACGCGAACACCACGTCGGCGTCCTCCTGGACCAGCGTGACGCCTGCGGATTCGAGGCGGGCGCCGACCTTCAGCTCGTCGTCGCCGAGCACCGCGTAGGTGACGCCGGCGGGCGGCGTGCCGGGCGTGACCGAGGTCCACTCGACCCGGTACAGCGACTCGACGTGGATCGGGGCGCCCGCGAGCTGGTCGGCCGAGATGGCCCGCAGCGCGAGGGACTCCACCGACGCCACCGGGGCTCCGGTGGCGTCGGCGAGCTGGATGGCCACCGACTCGCCGGTCGCGGAGAGCTTGACCCGCAACGACGTCGCGCCGGTGGAGTACAGCCGCACCCCGCTCCAGGCGAACGGCAGGAGGCCGTCACCGGAGGCCAGGCCGCCCACGCCGATGGCGTGCAGCGCGGAGTCGAGCAGCGCCGGGTGGACGCCGTAACCCCCGGAGTCCGCGCCGGTGCCCGATTCCTTCGTGGCGGGGAGTGCGACCTCGGCGAACACGTCGTCACCCAGTCGCCACGCGGCGCCGAGGCCCTGGAACAGCGGCCCGTAGCCGAACCCGGCGACCGCGAAGCCGTCGTAGACGCCGTCCACGTCGATCTTCTCGGCACCCGTCGGCGGCCACTGCGCCAGGTCGAAGGACGGGACGTCCGACTCCACCAGCGAACCGGTGGCGTGCCGGGTCCAGGACTCGTCGCCGGTCCTGCTGTGCAGGGCGAACGGGCGGGCGCCGGACGCGTCGGGAGCCCCGACCACGGCCTGGAGCTGCACGGACCCGGTCCTCGGCAGGACCAGCGGCGACTGGAGGGTCAGCTCGTCGATCGCGCCGCAGCCGACCTGGTCCCCCGCCCGCAGGGCGAGTTCCACGAAGGCCGTTCCGGGCAGCAGGACCACGTCGTGGACCTCGTGCTCGGCGAGCCACGGGTGGGTGTCGAGGGAGAGCCTGCCGGTGAACAGGAACCCGTCCGCGTCGGCCAGCGGCACGGCCGCGCCGAGCAGCGGGTGGTCGGCCGACGAGAGCCCGGCCGAGGAGACGTCGACCATCGTGGCCGCGTCCTCCAGCCAGTACCGCGAGGTCTGGAACGCGTAGGTGGGCAGCTCGACCTGGCGCGTGGCGCGACCGGCGAAGAACGCCCGCCAGTCGACGTCGACGCCGTGGACGTGCAGCTCGGCGAGCGCCGTGGTCAGCGTGGCGACCTCGGCGCGGTCCTTGCGCAGCACCGGGACGGCGGTCACGTCGGCCTCGGCGGCCATCGCCGTGAGGACACCGTCCGGGCCGACCTCCAGGAACGTCGTGACGCCCAGGCGGGTCAGCTCGGTGAGCGAGTCGGCGAACCGGACCGCGTCGCGGACGTGGGCGACCCAGTGCTCCGGGTTCGTCACGTCGCCGAGCATCGGGACGCGCGGCGTGGAGTAGGTCAGGCCTTCGGCGACCGCGCGGAACTCGTCCAGCATCGGGTCCATCAGCGGCGAGTGGAACGCGTGCGAGACCTTGAGGCGCTTGGTCTTCACGCCCTGACCCGCCAGTTCTCCCGCGACCGCGAGGACGGCGTCCTCGTCACCGGCGATGACCACCGAGCGCGGCCCGTTGACGGCGGCGATGGAGACGCCCTCGGTGAGCAGCGGCAGCACCTCGGACTCGGCGGCACGGACGGAGATCATCAGACCGCCGGTCGGCAGGGCCTGCATGAGCCGACCGCGGGCGCCGACCAGCGTGGTGGCGTCGTCGAGCGAGAGCACCCCGGCCACGTGGGCCGCGGCGAGTTCACCGATGGAGTGGCCCGCCAGGTGGTCGGCGTGCACGCCCCAGGCCTCCAGCAGGCGGTACAGCGCGACCTCGACGGCGAACAGCGCGGGCTGCGTCAGACCGGTCTGGTCGAGGGCGTCGGCGTCGTCGCCGAACACCGTCTCGCGGACCGGGGCGTCGAACTTCGAGCAGACCTCGTCGAAAGCCTTGGCGTAGACCGGGAACGCCTCGTGCAGCTCGCGGCCCATGCCGAGCCGCTGCGAACCCTGACCGGTGAACAGGAAGGCCGTCTTGCCGGACCCCTCCGTGCCGCCGGTGATCGCGTCGAACGCGGCCAGCTTGCCCAGCAGTTCGGTGCGGGACTCGGCGACGAACGCCGCGCGGTGCTCCAGTGCGGCCCGGTGGGTGGCGAGCGTGCCCGCCGCCTCGACCAGGTCCAGCTCCGGGTGCGCCGCGAGGTGGGCGTGCAGCTGAACGGCCTGAGCCTTCAGGGCTTCCCCACCCCGAGCCGAGAGCAGCACCGGGACGACCTGTTCGGTGATCGTCGGTTCGGCCACCGCGACGGCTTCGGGCGCCTGCTCGATGATCGTGTGGGCGTTGGTGCCGGAGATGCCGAACGAGGAGACGGCGGCACGGCGGGGGCGGCCGGTCGACGGCCACTCGCGCGCCTCGGTCAGCAGTTCGACCTCGCCCGCGCTCCAGTCGATGTGCGGGGACGGGGCGTCGACGTTGAGGGTCTTGGGCAGCACGCCGTGGCGCATGGCCTGCACCATCTTGATGACGCCCGCGACACCGGCGGCGGCCTGCGTGTGGCCGATGTTGGACTTGATCGAGCCGAGCCACAGCGGCTCGTCACCGAGGCGCTCCTGGCCGTAGGTGGCCAGCAGGGCCTGGGCCTCGATCGGGTCACCGAGGGTGGTGCCGGTGCCGTGCGCCTCGACCACGTCGATCTGGTCCGCGCCCAGGCGGGCGTTGGCGAGGGCCTGCTTGATGACCCGCTGCTGCGACGGCCCGTTCGGGGCGGTGAGGCCGTTGGAGGCACCGTCCTGGTTGACCGCGGTGCCGCGCACGATGGCGAGCACCGGGTGGCCGTTGCGGCGCGCGTCGGACAGCCGCTCGACGAGCAGCAGGCCCACGCCCTCGCCCCACGCCGTGCCGTCGGCGCCTGCCGCGAACGACTTGATGCGGCCGTCCTCGGCCAGACCGCGCTGGCGGCTGAAGGAGGTGAACGTGCCGGGCGACGGCATCACCGTGACACCGCCTGCCAGCGCCAGGTCGCACTCACCCGAGCGCAGGGCCTGGACCGCGAGGTGCAGTGCCACCAGCGAGGACGAGCACGCGGTGTCGACCGTGACGGCCGGGCCCTCCAGGCCGAACGTGTAGGCGACGCGGCCGGAGATGACGCTGGCGGAGTTGCCGGTGCCGACGAAGCCCTCGACCTCCTCCGGGATCAGCGTGAGCCGGGAGGCGTAGTCGTAGTACATGACGCCGGCGAAGACGCCGGTCTTGCTGCCGCGCACCGAGGTCGGGTCGATGCCCGCCCGCTCGAACGTCTCCCAGGAGGTCTCCAGCAGCAGGCGCTGCTGGGGGTCGGTGGCCAGCGCCTCGCGCGGTCCCATCCCGAAGAACGCCGGGTCGAACTGCGCGGCGTCGTGCAGGAAGCCGCCTTCGCGGGCGTAGGTCGTGCCGGGGGTGTCCGGGTTGGAGTCGAACAGGTTCTCCAGGTCCCAGCCGCGGTCGGTCGGGAACGGCGAGATGCCGTCGTTCCCGGCCACCACGAGGTCCCAGAGCTGCTCGGGGGTGCGGATGCCGCCGGGGTAGCGGCAGGACATCGACACGATGGCGATCGGCTCGTCGTCGGCGACCTTCGCCGCGCGGACCTCCGCGGCCGGGGCCTCGACCGCGCCGAACAGCTCGGTGACCAGGTGGTCGGCGAGCGCTCCGGCGTTCGGGTAGTCGAAGACCAGCGTGGCGGGCAGGCGCATCCCCGTGACGGCGTTCAGGCCGTTGCGGAGTTCGACCGCGGTGAGCGAGTCGAAGCCCAGTTCCTTGAACGCGCGCCCGGCGTGGACGGCGTCCGGCGAGTCGTAGCCGAGGACGGCGGCGACCTGCGTGCGGACCAGCTCCAGCACCGCGCGGTGCCGCTCGGGGCCGACCAGGTCGGCCAGGCCGAGGCGGGACGCGGTGTCCGCGGCGCGGACGGCGCGGCGGGCCGGGCGGACCAGGCCCTGGAGGATCGCGGGGATCACCGGGTGGGTGCGCAGGACCGCGAGGTCCAGGTGCACCGGCACCAGGTGGGCCTCGTCGGTGGCCAGCGCGGCGTCGAACAGCGCCAGGCCGTCGGCGGCGGACAGGGTGCCGATGCCACCGCGGGCGGCGCGGTCGGAGTCGGTGCCCATGCCGGTGTCGGTCTGCCACAGGCCCCACGCCAGCGAGGTGGCCGCGAGGCCGTTCGCGCGGCGGTGGTGGGCCAGGCCGTCGAGGGTGGCGTTGGCGGCGGCGTAGTTCGACTGGCCCGCCGTGCCGTAGGTGCCCGACAGCGAGGAGAAGAGGACGAACATCTCCACGTCGCCGACCAGCTCGTGCAGGTGGCGGGCGGCGTCGGCCTTCGGCGAGGCGACGGCGGCGATCCGGTCCGGGGTCTGCGCCTCGAACGTGCCGTCGTCCAGCACACCGGCGGTGTGCACGACGCCGGTCAGCGGGCGCTCGGCCGGGATGCCGTCGAGCAGCCGCTCCAGGGCGGCGCGGTCGGACACGTCGCACGCGGCGAACGTGGCCACGGCGCCGAGCCCGGCGAGTTCGGTGGCCAGCTCGGTCGTGCCGGGCGCGTCCTCGCCGCGCCTGCTGACCAGCAGCAGGTTCGTGACGTCGTAGCGCGTCACCAGGTGCTTGGCGACGAGGCCGCCGAGCGCCCCGGTGGCGCCGGTGATCAGTACCGTGCCGGTCGGGTCGAGCGCGGGCGCTGCCCCCACGGCCGGAGCCACGCGCCCCAGACGCGGCGCGCGGGCCTCGCCGTCGCGGAGTGCCAGTTGAGGGGCCCCCGGAACCAGCGCGTGGGACAGCACACCGCGGGAAGCCTCCTGACCGTCGAGGTCGAGCAGCACGAACCGTTCGGGGTGCTCGGTCTGCGCCGAGCGGATGAGGCCCCAGATCCCGGCCGCGGCCAGGTCGGTGACGTCCTCGCCCGCCGTCGACACGGCACCCCTGGTGACGAACACCAGCTTCGACTCGGCGAACCGGTCGTCGGCGAGCCAGGTCTGGGCGAGGGTGAGGGCTTCGGACGCGTCGGCCGGGGACACCAGGACCGCGTCCGGCACGTCGACGAGAGCGGCGAGGTCGTCGTCCAGCTCGGTGAACGACACCGTCGCGTCGGTGGTGGGGACGGCGACCCAGTCGACCTTGAACAGCGAGTCGGTGGTGGTCTTGACGGCCACCTGGTCGGCGGAGACCTGGCGCAGCACCAGCGACTCGACCCGTGCGACGGGGGCGCCGGTCACGTCGGCCACGTCCAGGGTGATGCCGTCGTGCTCGCCGCGCGACAGCTTCACCCGCAGTGCGCCCGCGCCGACGGCGTTCAGGGAGACGTCGGTCCAGGCGAACGGGATGCGCACGACGTCGGTGTCGGGCAGCAGACCGCCGAGCCCGGCGGCGTGCAGCGCGGAGTCGAGCAGCGCCGGGTGGATGCCGAAGCCGGTGGCGTCGGCCACCTCGACCTCGACGAACACCTCGTCGTCGCGCAGCCAGGCGGACTTGAGGCCCTGGAACGCCGGGCCGTAGCCGTAGCCGGACTCGGCCAGCGCGTCGTAGAAGCCGGTCAGGTCGACGGCCTCGGCGTTCGCGGGCGGCCACTCGGCCAGGCTGTTCCGCACGGCGGTACCGGTGGAGAGGGAGCCGCTGGCGTGCCGGGTCCACGGGCCGTCGGCGACGCTGGAGTGCACCTGGAGCGCGCGGCGGCCGTTCTCGTCGGCGGCGGCCACGGTCAGCTGGAGCGCCACGTCGCCGTGCTCGGGGATGGCCAGCGGGGCTTCGAGGGTCAGCTCCTCCAGCAGGTCGAGGCCGACCTGCTCGGCCGCGTGCAGCGCGAGTTCCACGAACGCGGTGCCGGGCACCAGGATCGAGCCGAGGACGACGTGGTCGGCGAGCCACGGCTGGGCCGCGGTCGACAGGCGACCGGTGAGGACCAGCCCGTCGCCGTCGGCCAGCGACAGGGCCGCGCCGAGCATCGGGTGGTCGACGTCCCGCAGACCGATCGCGGACACGTCGGCCCAGCCGCGGGCGGGCTGCGGCCAGAAGCGCTCGCGCTGGAACGCGTAGGTGGGCAGCTCGACCCGGCGGGCGCCGGAACCGGCGAAGTACGCGGCCCAGTCGACCCGGTTGCCGAGCGCGTGCAGCGAACCCAGCGCGCGGACCAGGGTCGGGGCTTCGGGGCGGTCTGCCCGCAGGGCGGGCACCAGCACGGCGTCGGTGACGCTGTCCGCGCCCATCGCCGTCAGTACCGCGTCCGGGCCCAGCTCCAGGAACGTCGACGCGCCACGGGATTCCAGCGTCGTGACGGTGTCGGCGAACCGGACCGCCTCGCGGACGTGGCGGACCCAGTACTCCGGGTTCGTGACCTCGCCCAGCATGGCGATGGTCGGTTCGGTGAAGGCCAGCTTCGCGACCACCGCGCGGAACTCGTCCAGCATCGGGTCCATCAGCGGCGAGTGGAACGCGTGCGACACGGTCAGGCGCTTGGACTTCCGGTCGGCGAACTGGGCGACGACCCGCGCGACCGCCTCTTCCTCGCCTGCGACGACGACCGAATCGGGACCGTTGATCGCGGCGATCGACACGGTGTCGGTGAGGTGGGGCGTGACGTCGGCCTCGGTGGCCTGCAACGCGACCATCGCGCCGCCCGCCGGGAGGGCCTGCATGAGCCTGCCGCGGGTCTCGACCAGCTTCGCGGCGTCCTCCAGGGTGAGGACACCGGCCACGTGGGCGGCGGCGATCTCGCCGACGGAGTGGCCGCCGACGAAGTCGGGACGCACGCCGAACGACTCGACCAGCCGGTACAGCGCCACCTCCAGCGCGAACAGTGCGGGCTGGGTCGTGCCGGTGCGGGTGAGGGCGTCGGCGTCGACGCCGAACACGGCCTCGCCGATCGGCTGCTCGAAGTGCGAGCACACGGCGTCGAACGCGTCGGCGAACACCGGGAACGCGTCGTACAGCTCGCGACCCATGCCGAGGCGCTGTGAACCCTGTCCGGTGAACAGGATGGCCAGTCGGCCTTCGGCGGCGGTGCCGCGGACGAGCGAGGCGTCCCGGTCGCCGCGCACCAACGCCGTCAGGCCCCGGACCAGATCGGCCTGTTCCCCGACGACGACCGCGCCGTGCTCCAGGTGGGCGCGGGTGGTCGCGGCGGAGAACGCCGTGTCGATCAGGTCGGCGGTGGTGTGGTCGAGGTGGTCAAGCATGCGCTCGGCCTGGTCCACCAGGGCTTCGGGGGTCTTCGCCGACAGCACCAGCGGCAGCACCGGCGGAGCGGTGCGCTCGAGTGCCCCACCGACGAGCTGGGAAGGAGCAGGACTTCCGAAGCCGCTGTTCGCGGCTTCGGGGGCCTGCTCGATGATCGTGTGGGCGTTCGTGCCGGAGATGCCGAAGGACGACACCGCCGCGCGGCGCGGGCGGCCGGTCTCGGGCCACTCGCGGGCCTCGGTCAGCAGTTCGACCGCGCCGGAGGTCCAGTCGACCTTCGGGGACGGCTCGTCGACGTGCAGGGTCTTGGGGGCGACGCCGTTGCGGATCGCCATGACCATCTTGATGATGCCGCCGACACCGGCCGCCGACTGGGCGTGGCCGATGTTGGACTTGAGCGATCCCAGCAGCAGCGGGGTTTCCCGGTCCTGGCCGTAGGTGGCGAGCACGGCCTGGGCCTCGATCGGGTCGCCGAGCACCGTGCCGGTGCCGTGCGCCTCGACCACGTCGACGTCCGAGGTGGACAGACCGGCGTTGGCGAGGGCCTGGCGGATCACGCGCTGCTGCGACGGGCCGTTGGGGGCGGTGAGGCCGTTGGAGGCACCGTCCTGGTTGACCGCCGAGCCGCGCACGACGGCGAGCACCTGGTGGCCGTTGCGCTGGGCGTCGGACAGCCGCTCGACGAGCAGCATGCCGACACCCTCGCCCCAGCCCGTGCCGTCGGCCGAGGCCGCGAACGCCTTGCAGCGGCCGTCGGTCGCGAGACCCCGCTGGCGGGAGAACTCCACGAACGTGCCGGGCGTGGACATGATCGTCACGCCGCCCGCGAGCGCCATCGTGCACTCGCCGCTGCGCAGCGCCTGGGCGGCGAGGTGCAGGGCGACCAACGACGAGGAGCAGGCGGTGTCGACCGTGACGGCCGGGCCCTCCAGGCCGAAGGTGTAGGACACGCGGCCGGAGGCGACGCTGGTGATGTTGCCGGTGCCGAGGTAGCCCTCGACGTTGTCGCCGCCCGCGACCAGCAGGGCGGAGTAGTCCTGGTTCGCGGTGCCCGCGAACACGCCGATCTGCTCGCCGCGCAGCGAGGTCGGGTCGAGGCCTGCCCGCTCGAAGACCTCCCACGAGGTCTCCAGCAGCAGCCGCTGCTGCGGGTCCATGGCCAGCGCCTCGCGGGGCGAGATGCCGAAGAACGCCGGGTCGAACTGGCTGATCCCGGTCAGGAACCCGCCCTCCACGACGTAGGAGGAGCCCTGGCTGTCGGGGTCGGCGTCGAACAGCGCGTCGGCGTCCCAGCCGCGGTCGCTCGGGAACGGCGAGATCGCGTCGCGGCCCTCGGCGACGAGCTGCCACAGCTGCTCGGGCGACGAGACGCCACCGGGGAAGCGGCAGGACATCGCGACGATCGCGATCGGCTCGTCGTCCAGCGGGGTGTTGGCGGTGATGGTGTCGAGCACCGCGCCCGCGCCGCCGAACAGGGTGTCCAGGTGCTCGGCGAGCACGGCCGGGGTCGGGTAGTCGAAGACCAGCGTCGCGGGCAGCGACAGGCCGGTCTCGGCGGTGAGCTTGTTGCGCAGCTCCACGGCGGTCAGCGAGTCGAAGCCCAGCTCGCGGAACGGCCGCGTGCTGGTGATGTCGTCGCCGGAGGCGTAGCCGCAGACGATCGCGGCCTGCCGGCGCACCAGGTCGAGCAGCGCGCGGGAGCGGTCCGACGCCGACAGCGCGGAGAACTTCGACGTGCTGGGCGCGTCCTGCGCCGGGGCCGCGTCCAGCGCCGCGCGGACCTCGGGGAGGTCGCTGATCAGCGGGCTGGGGCGCAGCGTCGTGAAGACCGGGGCGAACAGCGACCAGTCGATGTCGGCGACCGCCACGGCGGTGTCGTCGCAGCGGATCGCCTGGCGCAGCGCGGTGAGCGCGGCGTCGGGGTTCATCGCGGTGACGCCGCGGCGGCGGAGCTGCTCCCCCGCGTCGCCGGTGGCCATGCCCGCCTCGGCCCACGCGCCCCAGGCCACCGACAGCGCGGTGAGGCCACGGGCGCGGCGGGACTCGGCCAGCGCGTCCAGGTAGGCGTTCGCGGCGGCGTAGGCGGACTGGCCGCCGCTGCCCCACGTGCCCGCGATCGAGGAGAACAGGATGAACGCGTCGACCTCGCCGACCAGCTCGTCCAGGTTCCGCGCGCCGTCGACCTTCGGGGCCAGCAGCGCGGCGAAGTCGGCCTGGTCGTACTCGGCGAGCGGCGTGAACTGCTCGGCGCCCGCGGCGTGGACGACGGCGTTCGGCGGGAACTCCGCGACCAGCGCGGCCACGGCGTCGCGGTCGGCGACGTCGCAGGCGGCGAGCGTCACGCGGACACCCGTCGCTTCGAGGGAAGCGGCCAGTTCGGTGGCGCCGGGCGCGGTCGCGCCCCGACGCGAGGTGAGGACCAGGTGCTCCGCGCCTGCCTCCGCCAGCCAGTGGGCCACCCGCGCGCCAAGTGCGCCGGTGCCCCCGGTGACGAGCACGGTCCCACGCGGCGCGAAGCCCCCTGCAGCCTCAGCGGTCCGCCCGTGCGCCAGGCGGCGGGCGAAGACGCCCGAACCGCGCAGAGCCACCTGGTCCTCGGTTCCGGCGAGCACGGCGGCGACCCGCTCGTACCCGCGCTTGTCGAGCGTCTCGGGGAGGTCGATCAGACCGCCCCAGCGGTCCGGGTGCTCCAGCCCCGCGACCAGTCCCAGGCCCCAGATCGTGGCCTGGTCGGGGTTGTCGACCACGTCCGCGCGGCCGGTGGTGACCGCGCCCCTGGTCGTGCACCACAGCGGCGCGGAGATCCCGGCGTCGCCGAGCGCTTGCACGAGCGCAAGCACCTCGGCGACGTCCGTGCAGGTGGAGAGCACCCCATCGACCTCGCCGACGGTCTCCAGCCCGGTCACCAGATCCGCACGGTCCGCCGAGGCGGCGATGCGGACGATCTCGACACCCGGCAGTGCCAGGTCCTCGGAGCCGACCAGCAGCCAGCGGCCGGACGCGGTGGCCGCGCCGGGCGTCGTGTGCCGCCACTCGATCCGGTAGCGCCAGCCCTCCACGGTGGACTCGCCACGGCGTTCGCGGCGCCACTGCGCCAGTGCGGGCAGGACGGTGCCGACGGTCTCGCCGTCCAGGGACAGCGAGGTGGCCAGCGACTCCAGGTCCTCGCGCTCGACGGCGTCCCAGAAGCGGGCCTCGACCTCGTCCACCTCGGCGGTGATCGCCGGGCGCTCCAGCCAGTACTGCTCGTGCTGGAAGGCGTAGGTGGGCAGGTCGACCCGGCGGGCGCCGGTGCCCGCGAAGAACGCGGTCCAGTCGACCTTGACGCCGCGGGCGTGCAGCGCGCCGAGCGCCGTGACGATCGAGCGGGCTTCCGGGCGGTCCTTGCGCAGGCCCGCGACCAGGGCGGCGTCCTCGACGCTGTCCGCGGCCATCGCCGTGAGCACGCCGTCCGGGCCCAGCTCCAGGAACGTCTTGACGCCCTGGGCCTCGAGGGTCGTGACGGTGTCGGCGAACCGGACGGTGCCGCGGACGTGGCGGACCCAGTGCTCCGGGTCGGTCACGTCGCCGAGCAGCGGGATCGTCGGCGCGGAGAAGGTGAGCCGGGAGACGACCTGGCGGAAGTCCTCCAGCATCGGGTCCATGAGCGGCGAGTGGAACGCGTGCGACACGGCCAGGCGCTTGGACTTCCGGTCGGCGAAGTGCGCGAGCACCTGCTCCACGGCGGCTTCGGTCCCGGCGACGACCACGGAGTTCGGGCCGTTGACCGCCGCGATCGAAACGTCGTTGCCGATGAGCGGCAGGACCTCGGCCTCGGTGGCCTGGATCGCGACCATCGCGCCGCCGGTCGGCAGCGCCTGCATCAGGCGGCCACGAGCCGAGACGAGCGTCGCGGCGTCCTCCAGGGTGAGGACACCGGCCACGTGGGCGGCGGCGATCTCGCCGATGGAGTGGCCGCCGACGGCGTCGGGCTTCACGCCCCACGACTCGACCAGCCGGTAGAGCGCCACCTCCAGGGCGAACAGCGCGGGCTGCGCGTTGCCGGTCTGGTTCAGGGCGTCGGCGTCGACGCCGAAGACGATCTCGGCGACCGGCGCGTCCAGCACGGCGCACGCGGCGTCGAACGCCTCGGCGAACACCGGGTAGGAGTTGTACAGCTCGCGGCCCATGCCGAGGCGCTGCGAACCCTGGCCGGTGAACAGGATCGCGGTCCTGCCCTGCACCACCGTGTCCCGCACGGCCAGGGACTTCAGGCCGGACAGCAGTTCGTCGGTGTCGGCGGCGACCACGACGGCCCGGTGCTCCAGGTGGGCGCGGGTCGTGGCGGCGGAGAAGCCGAGGTCGGTCAGGTCGACGGAGTCCGCGATCGACTCCAGGTTCGACGCCTGGCCCAGCAGCGCGTCCGCGCTCTTGGCCGACAGGACGACCGGCGTGACCGGCGGGGAAGCCTTGGTCCCACCGACGGGCCGGGAGGGACCAGGACTTCCGAAGCCGCTGTTCCCGGCTTCGGGCGCCTGCTCGATGATCGTGTGGGCGTTGGTGCCACCGATGCCGAACGAGGAGACGCCCGCGCGGCGCGGGTGGCCGGTCGTCGGCCACCCGACCTGCTCGGTGATCAGCTCGACGTCACCGGCGGTCCAGTCGACCTGCGGGGTCGGCGCGTCGGTGTGCAGCGTGCGGGGCAGGACGCCGTGGCGCATGGCCAGCACCATCTTGATGATGCCCGCGACACCGGCGGCGGCCTGCGTGTGGCCCAGGTTGGACTTCAGCGCGCCGAGCAGCAGCGGGCGCTCGCGGTCCTGGCCGTAGGTGGCCAGCAGCGCCTGCGCCTCGATCGGGTCGCCCAGCTTCGTGCCGGTGCCGTGGCCCTCCACCACGTCGACGTCCTGGGTGGACAGTCCGGCGTCGGCGAGCGCGGCCTTGATGACCCGCTGCTGCGACGGACCGTTCGGGGCGGTCAGGCCGTTGGACGCGCCGTCCTGGTTCACGGCGGAGCCGCGCACCAGCGCGAGCACCTGGTGGCCGTTGCGCTGTGCGTCGGACAGCCGCTCCACGAGCAGCAGGCCGATGCCCTCGGACCAGGTGGCGCCGTCGGCGGCGGCGGCGAACGGCTTGCAGCGGCCGTTGGGGGCCATGCCGCCCTGGCTGGCGAAGTCGACGAACGTGCCGGGGGTCGCCATGACGGCGACCCCGCCGACCAGCGCCATGTCGCACTCGCCGCTGCGCAGCGACTGCGTGGCCACGTGCAGCGCGACCAGCGAGGAGGAGCAGGCCGTGTCGATCGTGACGGCCGGGCCCTCCAGGCCGAAGGTGTAGGAGACGCGGCCGGACGCGACGCTGCCGGAGTTGCCGGTGCCCAGGTAGCCGGACACCTCCTCCGGGATCGTGGTCAGGCCGTTGACGTAGTCGTGGTACATCAGGCCGGTGAACACACCGGTCTTGCTGCCGCGCAGCGTGGCCGGGTCGATGCCCGCGCGCTCGAACGTCTCGTAGGAGACCTCCAGCAGCAGCCGCTGCTGCGGGTCCATCGCGACGGCCTCGCGGGGCGTGATGCCGAAGAACGCGGAGTCGAACGAGCTGGCGTTGTGCAGGAACCCGGCCTCGGTCGAGTCCAGCGCCTGGCGCAGCAGGTCGAGGTCCCAGCCGCGGTCGGTCGGGAACGGCGAGATCGCGTCCACGCCGTCCGTCATGACCTGCCACAGGTCCTCCGGCGAGGCGATGCCGCCGGGGAAGCGGCAGGCCATCGACACGATGGCGAGGGGCTCGTCGGTGTTCTTGCGGGCGGCGGGCTTCGCGACGACCTCGGCGGGCACGGTGCCGAGCAGTTCGCCGCAGAGGAAGTCGGTGAGCACGGCGGAGGTCGGGTAGTCGAACACCAGCGTCGCGGGCAGGCGGAGGCCGGTCGCGGCGGAGAGCTGGTTGCGGAACTCGACGGCGGTCAGCGAGTCGAAGCCCAGCTCCTTGAACGCGCGGCTCGCGTCCACCTCGGAGCCGGAGCCGTAGCCGAGCACGGCGGCGACGTAGGCGCGGACGATCTCCAGCACCTCGGGCAGCCGCTCGGCCTCGGGCAGCGCGGCCAGCCGACCGGCGAGACCCGCGACGGCGGCCTCGTCGGCGGCGGTCGCCCTGCGGCGGGTGGTGGTGCGGACGAGCCCGCGCCACAGGCGGGGCACGGAGCCGTCGGCGGCCTTGAGGGCGCTCAGCGTGACGCGCACCGGCAGCAGCAGGTCGTCGCCGGTGGTGAGCGCGGTGTCGAACAGCGCCAGACCCTCGGCGTCGGTCAGCGCGCTGAACCCGCCGCGCGACAGGCGGTCCTGGCCACTGGAGCCCATCGCGCCGGACATGCCGCTTGCGCGCTCCCACAGGCCCCAGGCCAGCGAGACGCCGGGCAGCCCGAGGGCGCGGCGGTGAGCGGTGAGGGCGTCGAGGAACGCGTTCGCGGCGGCGTAGTTGCCCTGGCCGGGCGAGCCGAGCACGCCCGCGGCGGAGGAGAAGGAGACGAACAGCGCCAGGTCGTCGTCGGCGGTGAGGTCGTGCAGGTGCCAGGCGGCGTCGACCTTGGGCCGCAGCACGGCGTCGACCCGCTCCGGCGTCAGGGAGGCGAAGATCCCGTCGTCGAGCACACCGGCCGCGTGCACGACGCCCGCGAGGCGGTGCCCGGTCCGGATGTCGGCCAGCACGGCGGCGAGCGCGTCGCGGTCGGCGGCGTCGCAGGCGACGATCCGGGCGTCGGCGCCCAACCCGGCCAGCTCGGACAGCAGGTCGGCGGCGCCGTCGGCGTCCGGGCCGCGGCGGGAGGTCAGGACCAGGTCGCGCACGCCGTAGGCGGTGACGAGGTGCTTGGCGAGCAGCGCGCCCAGTCCGCCGGTGCCGCCCGTGACGAGGACCGCGCCGTCGACGACGGGGGCCTCACCGGCGGGAACGGCCCTCGCCAGACGGGGAGCGAGCACGACGCCGTCGCGGATGACGACCTCGGACTCGTCGGCGGCGAGCGCGATGCTCAGCGCCGACTCCGACGACGGCAGGCCGTCGGTGTCGACCAGCAGGATGCGGCCGGGGTTCTCCGACTGCGCGGAGCGGACGAGGCCGCGGGCCGCGGCGGCGGCGAGGTCGAGCACGTCCTCACCGCTCGTGGAGACGGCGTTGGAGGTGACCAGCACCAGGCGTTCGGCGTGGTCGCCGCCCAGCCACTCCTGCACGAGCTGGAGCACGGAGTGCGCGGTGGAGTGGACCGAGTCGACGTCGTTGGTGCCGCGCACCGGGATGACCACGGCGGGCGACTCGTCGTCGGCACCGTCGGTGACCGGGATCCAGGTGAGCGTGAACAGCGACTCGGAGGTCGTGGAGCGGACGGCGCTGAGCTGGTCGGTGGAGATCGCCCGCAGGACCAGGGATTCCACGGACGCGACCGGCTGGCCCGCGCCGTCGGCGACGAGCAGCGAGACGGCGTCGGTGCCCGCGCGGGTGATGCGGACCCGCAGCGCGGTGGCACCGGCGGCGACCAGTTCGACGCCGCTCCAGGAGAACGGCAGCCACGGGCCGTCGGCGGAGCTGAGGAACTCGCCGTGCGCGATGGCGTGCAGCGAGGCGTCCAGCAGCGCGGGGTGCAGGCCGAAACCGTCGACGTCGGTGCCCTCGGGCAGCGCGGCCTCGGCGTAGACGGCGTCGCCGTCGCGCCACACCGCGCGCAGGCCCTGGAACACCGGGCCGTAGTGCAGGCCACCGGCCGCGAGGGCCTCGTAGAGACCGTCCAGGTCGACGGACTCCGCGCCCGCGGGCGGCCACGTCGTCAGGTCGGCCCGCTCGCCGAGCGACGACGGCGCGAGGGTGCCGGTCGCGTGCCGGACCCAGGCGCCCTCGTCCTGGCGGGCGGAGATGGTGAACGAGCGGCGGCCGGACGGGTCGGCCTCGGCGACGGCGACCTGGAGCTGCACGGCCCCGTGCTCGGGCAGCACCAGCGGCGCCTGCACGGTCAGCTCGTCCAGCAGCGCGCAGCCGACGTGGTCGGCGGCGCGGATCGCGAGGTCCACGAACGCGGTGCCGGGCACGAACACCAGGCCGGACACGACGTGGTCGGCGAGCCACGGGTGGGTGCCGACGGACACGCGGCCGGTGAACACCACACCGCCGTCGTCGTCGGACAGGTCCACGACCGCGCCGAGCAGCGGGTGGTCGGCCTCGCCGAGACCGGCGGCGGTGACGTCCACGACGGACGAGGTGCCGCCGATCATCCAGTAGCGGCGGTGCTGGAAGGCGTAGGTGGGCAGCTCGACGGCGCGGGCGCCGGAGCCGTCGAACAGCGCGGGCCAGTCCACGGGCAGGCCGCGGACGTGCGCCTCGGCCAGCGACGCGAGGAAGCGGCGGAGGCCGCCCTGGTCGCGGCGCAGCGACCCGAGGGCGAGACCGGTGACCTCGGCGTCGTCGAGCATGTCCTGCACCGGCATGGTGAGCACCGGGTGCGGGCTGACCTCCACGAACGACCGGAAGCCCCGGCCGATCATGTCCTCGACCGTCGGGGCGAAGACGACCGTGCCGCGCGCGTTGCCGTACCAGTACTCGGCGTCCAGCTCGGCGCCGTCGACCAGTTCGCCGGTCACGGAGGAGAACATCGGGATCGTGGTGGCGCGCGGGGTGATCGGCGCGAGCGCGGCCAGGACCTCGTCACGGATGATCTCCACGACCGGCGAGTGCGAGGCGTAGTCGACGCGGATGCGCCGGGCGCGCAGGCCCTCGGCCTCCAGCTCGGCGACCAGGCGGTCCAGCACCTCGGGCTCGCCGGAGAGCGTGACGGAGCGCGGGCCGTTGATGGTCGCGATCGTCACGCCGTCCACGCCGGCGATCCGCTCGCGCAGGTCGGCGAGGGGCAGGCCGACCGAGGCCATGCCGCTCTTGCCCGCCAGGGCGATGAGCGCCTTGCCGCGCAGGGCGACCACGAGGGCGGCGTCCTCCAGGGAGAGCGCGCCCGCCACGCACGCGGCGGCGATCTCGCCCTGCGAGTGGCCGATGACGGCGTCGGGCTTGATCCCGTGGGACTGCCACAGCGCCGCGAGCGACACCATGACGGAGAACAGCGCGGGCTGCACGACGTCCACGCGGTCGAGGCCCGGCGCGCCGTCCTCGGCGCGCAGCACGGCGGTCAGCGACCAGTCGACGTGCGCGGACAGGGCCTGCTCGCACTCGGCGATGCGGGCGGCGAACACCGGGGAGGAGTCGAGCAGCTCACCGGCCATGCCCGCCCACTGCGAACCCTGGCCGGGGAAGACGAAGGCGGTCTTGCCGCGCACGTCGGCGGTGCCGCGCACGAGGTCGGTGACGGGGCCGTCCTCGGCGAAGGCGCGCAGGCCCGCGGCCAGCTCGGCGCGGTCGTCGCCGACCAGCACGGCGGCGTGGTCGAAGCGGGAACGCCTGGTGGCCAGCGAGTAGGCGACGTCGGTCAGGTCGACGTCGTCCTCGATCAGGGCGACGAGCCGGGCGGCCTGGGCGCGCAGCGCGTCGGACGTCTTGGCCGACAGCAGCAGCGGGACGACGGGGAGCGGCTTTCGCTCAAGAGTCCCCACGACGGGCTGGGAAGGATCAGAACTTCCGAAGCCGCTGTTCGCGGCTTCGGGCGCCTGCTCGATGATCGTGTGGGCGTTGGTGCCGCTGATGCCGAACGACGAGACGGCGGCGCGGCGCGGGCGGCCGGTCTCGGGCCACGGCGTGGTCTCGGTGACCAGCTCGACGGCTCCGGAGGCCCAGTCGACGTGCGGGGTGGGGTTCTCGGCGTGCAGGGTCTTCGGGACGACGCCGTTGCGGATCGCCATGACCATCTTGATGACACCGGCGACACCGGCGGCGGCCTGGGCGTGGCCGATGTTGGACTTGAACGAGCCCAGCAGCAGCGGGGTCTCGCGGTCCTGGCCGTACGCGGCGAGCAGCGCCTGCGCCTCGATCGGGTCGCCGAGCTTGGTGCCGGTGCCGTGCGCCTCGACGGCGTCCACATCGGACGGTGAGAGCCTGCCGGAGGCCAGCGCCTGCGCGATGACGCGCTCCTGGGCGAGGCCGTTGGGGGCGCTCAGGCCGTTGGACGCGCCGTCCTGGTTGATGGCGGAGCCGCGCACGATCGCGAGGACCCGGTGGCCGTTGCGGCGCGCGTCGGACAGCTTCTCGACGGCGAGCATGCCGACGCCCTCGGCCCAGCCGGTGCCGTCGGCGTCGGCGGAGAACGCCTTGCAGCGGCCGTCGGTGGACAGGCCGCGCTGGCGGGAGAACTCGACGAACATGCCGGGGGTCGCCATGACCGCGACACCGCCCGCGAGCGCGAGCGTGCACTCGCCGGAGCGCAGCGCCTGGATGGCCCAGTGCAGCGCGACCAGCGAGGAGGAGCACGCGGTGTCGATCGTGACGGCCGGGCCCTCCAGGCCCAGGGTGTAGGAGATGCGGCCGGACGCGACGCTGGTGGCGTTGCCGGTGAGCAGGTAGCCCTCGACGCCGTCCTCGGCGTCGGCGGTCTCGGCGGCGTTGCCGTACTGGTACTGGGCGGCGCCGACGAACACGCCGGTCTGGCTGCCGCGCAGGGTGTGCGGGTCGATGCCCGCGTGCTCCAGCGTCTCCCACGACGCCTCCAGCAGCACCCGCTGCTGCGGGTCCATCGCCAGGGCCTCGCGGGGGCTGATGCCGAAGAAGTTCGCGTCGAACTGGGCGGCGTCGTGCAGGAAGCCGCCGTCGGCCACGTACGCGCTGCCCGCGGCCTCCGGGTCGTCGTCGAGGTTCAGCTCCCAGCCGCGGTCGCCCGGCATGCCGCCGATCGCGTCACCGCCGGACTCCACGAACCGCCACAGCTCGTCGGGGGACGACACACCGCCGGGAAAACGACAGCCCATGCCGACGATCGCGATGGGCTCCTGGCCCTCGCGGTCGAGCTCGCGCAGCTTCCGCTTCGCGTCGTCGAGCTCGCTCGTCACCTTTCGCAGGTAGGCGAGGACCTTGTCTTCGTTGGCCATTCGAGTCGTCTCCTCTACAGCGGTGCAGGCGGGTTGGGGGTGATCACGAGGAGCTGAGGTTGTTGTCGATGAAGTCGAACAGCTCGTCGTAGCCCGCCTCGTCCAAAGTGGCCTTTCCGGCGCTCTCCTCCGAGGAGCCGCCGTTCCACTTGGCCAGCACGCGCTGCAACCGGCTGGTGATCTTGGTGCGCATCGGGTCGTCCGCGCCGACCTCGCCGAACGCGAGTTCCAGGCGGTCGAGGTCGTCCAGGAGCGTCGCGGCCGTGCTGTCGTCGCCCGCCAGCTCCACGCGCAGGTGGGCGGCCAGCTCGATCGCGTTGGGGTAGTTGAAGACCAGCGTCGCGGGCAGCTTCACGCCGGTGGCGGCGCTGAGCGTGTTGCGCAGCTCCACCGCCGACAGCGAGTCGAAGCCGAGTTCCTTGAACGCCAGCGTGGGCTTGATGTCCAGCGCCGACTCGTAGCCGAGCACGGTCGCGACCTGCCCGACCACGAGGTCCAGCAGCAGTTCGTCCTGCTCGGCCTTGGTCCTGCCCGCGAGCCGCTGCGACCAGGAGGCCGGTTCGGCCTTGCCCGCGGTGGTGGCCGCCGCGCGCCGGGCCGGGGCACGGACCAGGCCGCGCAGCAGCGGGTGGACCTCACCCGAGTCGCGCAGCGTCGCGAGGTCCAGCTTGACCGGCGCGAGCAGGGCGTCGTCGGTGGCGCGGGCCAGGTCGAACAGCGCCAGGCCGTCGGCCGCGGCCAGCGCGGGCATCCCCGAGCGGGCCATGCGGGCGAAGTCCGCGTCGGACAGCGTCGAGCCCATGCCCGCGGTCTGGTCCCACGGGCCCCAGGCCAGCGAGACCGCCGGGAGGCCGCGGTGGCGGCGGTGCACGGCGAGCCCGTCGAGGAAGGTGTTGGCCGCGGCGTAGTTCGCCTGCCCCGCACCGCCGAACAGGCCGGAGGACGAGGAGAAGACGACGAACATCGCCAGGTCCGCGTCGGCGGTCAGCTCGTGCAGGTGGGCCGCGGCGTCCGCCTTCGGGCCGAGCACGGCGGACAGCCGCTCCGGGGTGAGCGAGTCGAGGACGCCGTCGGCGAGCACGCCCGCCGCGTGCACCACGCCGGTCAGCGGGTGCTCGATCCCCTTGAGCAGGGCCGCGACGGCGGCGTGGTCGGCGACGTCGCACGCCGCCAGGTCGACGGTCGCGCCGAGGCCGATCAGCTCGTCGGCCAGTTCGCGGGCGCCGGGGGCGTCCGCGCCGCGGCGGGAGGTCAGGACCAGGTGCTGCACACCGTGCTCGGCGACGAGGTGCCGGGCCACGAGCGCGCCCAGTCCCCCGGTGCCGCCGGTGATCAGCACCGAGCCGTTCGGGTCGAGCGGGGTCGGGATGGTCAGCACGACCTTGCCGGTGTGCTTGGCCTGGCCGAGGAAGCGGAACGCCTCCGGGGCGCGGTGGACGTCCCACGTCGTCACGGGCAGCGGCGACAGCGAGCCGTCGGCGAACCAGCCGTGCAGGCGGGTCAGCAGCTCGCCGATGCGGTCCGGTCCGGCCTCGATCAGGTCGAACGCGGTGTACTCCACGTCGAGGTGCTGCCGGGCGACCTCGTCGGGGCGCCGCACGTCGGTCTTGCCCATCTCCAGGAACCGGCCGCCGTGGCCCTGCGCCAGCAGGCGCAGCGAGGCGTCCACGAACTCGCCGGACAGGGCGTTGAGGACGACGTCCACGCCCCGGCCGTCGGTGGCGATGGTGAACTCGTGCTCGAAGTCGGTGGTGCGGGAGGAGGCGATGTGGTCGTCGGCGATCCCGGCGGCCCGCAGCGCGTCCCACTTGCCCTTGCTCGCGGTGCCGTAGACCTCGGCGCCCAGGTGCTTCGCGATCTGGGTGGCGGCCATGCCGACACCACCGGCGGCGGCGTGGACGAGGATCGACTCGCCGGACTTGAGGCCGCCCAGGTCCTCCAGGGCGTAGAGCGCGGTGAGGAACACCAGCGGCACGCCCGCGGCCTGGGTGAACGACCAGCCGTCCGGGATCGGGCAGACCTTGCGGCGGTCGGCGATCACGACGGGGCCGAACGCGGCGTCGACCATGCCCATGACCCGGTCGCCGACGGCGAGGTCGTCCACACCGGGACCGACCTCCAGCACGACGCCCGCGCCTTCCAGGCCCATGATCCCGGCGTCGCCGGGGTACATGCCGAGCACGTTCATCACGTCGCGGAAGTTGACGCCCGCGGCGCGCATCGCGATGCGGACCTCGCCGGGCTCCAGCGCCGACTCGGCGTGGGGCCAGGGGATGGTGGTGAGGTTGTCGACCGTGCCGGGGGCGGTGAAGTCCAGGCGCCAGGCGGAGTCCGTGGCGGAGGGGGCGATCGAACCCGAGTTCGCGCGGACCAGGCGCGGGGCGTACAACGTGCCCGCGCGGACCGCGACCTCCAGCTCGTTCGCGCCCAGCACGGCGGGCAGGACCGCGTCGAGCGCGGCCACGTCGTCCAGGTCCACCAGCACGATCGCGCCGGGGTGCTCGGACTGCGCGGAGCGCACCAGGCCGGACGCCGAGGACTGGGCGGGGACGGTGACGTCCTCGCCGGGCAGCGCGGCGACGGCGTGGCTGGTCACGACGACCAGCACGGACTCCTCGGTGCGCTCACCGTCCACGAAGGACTTGAGTCCCGTGAGCAGTTCCGCGGTCACGGTGTGCACGTCGGCCGAGTCGGCGACGTGCAGGATCGTCACGTCCTCCACCGACGCGGCCTCGGTGGTCACCGGCGTCCAGTCGACCCGGTAGAGCGAGTCGGTGCCGCCGCCCGCTCGGGTGAACTGCTCGCCGCTGATCGGGCGCAGCACCAGCGAGTCGACGCGGGCGACCGGTGAACCGGTGCCGTCGGCGACGTCCACCGAGATGCCGTCCCCCTGCGGCGACGGGGAAACGCGGGCGCGCAGCGTCTCGGCCCCGGCGGCGAACAGGCTCACGCCGGTCCAGGAGAACGGCAGCGACGCCGGGCCGCTCTGCTCCTGGGCGTCGCCGTCGGCGATGCCCAGGGTGTGCAGGACGGAGTCGAGCAACGCCGGGTGGACGCCGAACGCGCCCGCCCGACGCTGTTCCGCCTCGGGCAGCACGACTTCGGCGTACACGTCGCCGCCGCCGCGCCAGGCGTTCACCAGCCCGCGGAACACCGGGCCGTAGCGCAGACCGCCGACGGCGAGGTCCTCGTAGAGGCCGGTCAGGTCGAGGGGAACGGCTCCGGCGGGCGGCCACTGCGCCAGCTCGAACGCGGGGGCCGTGGTCTCGTCGGTGAGGACGCCGGTCGCGTGCACGACCCACGCGGCGTCGTCGTCATCGGTGCGGGAGTAGACGGTGATCATCCGGCGGCCGGGCTCGGCGTCCAGCTCGACGTGCAGGCTGATGCCGCCCTGGGCCGGGACGACCAGCGGGGCCTGGAGCAGCAGCTCCTCCAGGTGGCCGCAGCCGACCTGGTCGCCCGCGCGGATCGCCAGCTCCACCAGCGCGGTGCCGGGCACGACCACGTTGTCCGCGACGACGTGGTCGGCCAGCCAGGCGTGCGTGGCGACCGAGAGGCGCGCGGTGAACAGCACGCCGCCGTCGGGCATCGGCAGGACCGCGGCGAGCAGCGGGTGCCCGGCGGCCGACAGGCCCGCGGAGGTCACGTCGCCGACCGAGCCGTTGTCCTCCAGCCACAGGCGCTGGCGGTCGAACGCGTAGGTCGGCAGGTCGACGCGGCGGGCGCCGGTGCCGTCGAAGTAGGCGGCCCAGTCGATCCGGGTGCCCCGCACGTGCAGCGCGGCGAGCGCGGTGGTGATGGCCGAGACCTCGGGGCGGTCCTTGCGCAGCGCCGGGACCAGCACGGCCTTCTCGACGCTGTCGGCGCCCATCGCGGTGAGCACGGCGTCGGGGCCCAGCTCCAGGAACGTCGACACGCCCTGGCCTTCCAGCGTGCGGACGGCGTCGGCGAACCGGACCGCGTCGCGCACGTGGGAGACCCAGTGGTCGGCGGAGCACAGCTCGACGGCGGTCGCGACCCGGCCGGTGGCCGTGGAGACGATCGGGATGGTGGGCGAGGAGTAGGTCAGCCGCGCCGCCACCGCGCGGAAGTCGTCGAGCATGGCGTCCATGTGCGCCGAGTGGAACGCGTGGGAGACGCTGAGCCGCTTGGACTTCCGGTCCGGGAACCGGGCGACCACCGCGAGGACGGCGTCCTCGTCGCCCGCGAGGACGATCGAGTCGGGGCCGTTGACCGCGGCAATAGAAACGTCGTTACCAATGACCGTGAGGACTTCCTCCTCGGTGGCCTGGAGCGCCACCATCGCGCCGCCGGTCGGCAGCGCCTGCATCAACCGGCCACGCGCCTCGACCAGCGTCGCGGCGTCCTCCAGGGACAGGACACCGGCCACGTGGGCGGCGGCCAGCTCGCCGATCGAGTGCCCGGCCAGGAACTCCGGCCTCACGCCCCACGACTCGACGAGGCGGTAGAGCGCCACCTCGATCGCGAACAGCGCGGGCTGGGTCGTGCCGGTCCGGTCCAGCGCGGCGGCGTCGTCGCCGAACACCGCCTCGCGCACCGGGCCGTCGAACTCGGCGCACACGGCGTCGAAGGCTTGCGCGAACACCGGGAACGCGTCGTGCAGCTCGCGGCCCATGCCGAGCCGCTGGCTGCCCTGCCCGGTGAACAGGACCGCGAGGCCGCCGTCGGTGACGGTGCCGCGCTGGAGGTTCGCCGCCGCGCCGCCGTCGACCAGCGCGTCCAGGCCGGCGTGCAGGGCGGGGGCGTCGGCGCCGACCACGACCGCGCGGTGGGCGAGCGCGGTGCGGGTCGTCGCCAGGGAGAAGGCCACGTCGTCGAGGTGGGGGTCGGCGGCGGCGAGGTGGTCGCGCAGGCGGCGGGCCTGCTCGCGCAGCCCGTCCTCGGTGCGCGCGGCCAGCAGCCACGGCAGCACCTCGCGGCCCGCGCGCCGGACCTCGACCGGCTCGGCGGCGGGCGCCTGCTCGATCACGACGTGGGCGTTGGTGCCGCTGACGCCGAACGACGAGACGCCCGCGCGGCGCGGGTTGCCGGTCTCGGGCCACGGGCGGGCCTCGGTCAGGATCTCCAGCGAACCCGCGTCCCAGTCGACCTGGTGCGACGGCTCGTCGGCGTGCAGCGTCCTGGGAGCCAGACCGTGGCGGATGGCCATGACCATCTTGATGACGCCCGCGACGCCGGCCGCGGACTGGGTGTGGCCGATGTTGGACTTGAGCGAGCCCAGCAGCACCGGGCGCTCGCGGTCCTGGCCGTAGGTGGAGAGGATGGCCTGCGCCTCGATCGGGTCGCCGAGGCGGGTGCCGGTGCCGTGGGCTTCCACCACGTCCACGTCGGCGGGGGCCAGACCGGCGTTGGCCAGGGCCTGGAGGATCACCCGCTGCTGCGACGGGCCGTTGGGGGCGGTCAGGCCGTTGGACGCGCCGTCCTGGTTGACCGAGCTGCCGCGCACGACCGCGAGGACCTCGTGGCCGTTGCGCCGCGCGTCGGACAGCTTCTCGACGAGCAGCAGGCCGACGCCCTCGGACCAGCCGGTGCCGTCCGCGTCGTCGGAGAACGCGCGGCAGCGGCCGTCCGGGGAGAGCCCGCCCTGCTTGCCGAACTCGGCGAACACGGCGGGGGTGCTCATCACCATGACGCCGCCCGCGAGCGCGATGGAGCACTCGCCGTTGCGCAGCGCGGTGGCGGCGAGGTGCAGCGCGGTGAGGGAGGAGGAGCAGGCGGTGTCGACCGTGACGGCCGGGCCTTCGAGGCCGAACGTGTAGGAGAGGCGGCCGGACAGGACGCTGGGGGCCGCGCCCGTGAGCAGGTGGCCCGCGACCTCGTCGGGGACCTCGGTCAGGCCGATGCCGTAGCCCATGGCGCTGCCACCGATGAACACACCGGTCTGGCTGCCGCGCAGGGACCTGGGGTCGATTCCGGCCCGCTCGAACACTTCCCACGTCGTTTCCAGCAGCAGCCGCTGCTGGGGGTCCATGGCCAGTGCTTCACGCGGGGAAATTCCGAAGAACGCGGGCTCGAAATCGGCCGCGTCATAGAGGAACCCGCCACCCTCCACGGCGAAAACACCGTTTTCGGTGCCCCAGCCGCGGTCGTCGGGGAGCGGGGAAATGGCGTCGCCGCCGGACTCGACCAGCCGCCACAGATCCTCGGGCGAGCGGACACCGCCGGGGTAACGGCAGCTCATCGCCACGATCGCGATCGGCTCCTGGTTGCCTTCCTCCAACTCCTGAAGACGCTGCCGGGTGGTCTGGAGATCCGCCGTCACCAGTTTGAGATACTCCCGGAGCGTGTCTTCATTCGCCATTTAAGAGCACCTCTTCGCTACGGACGACAGGGTTTCTCCGGCGCAGGAGAATGAGATCGTCGTGAATTCAGAAGCGCTTGGCACACTTCAGCTCACGAAACGATTCTGTCCGTGGCCCCAACCCCCCTCAACCCCTAGCGCGCCCCTACCGGCCCCTGAGGAAAGGGCCTGAAAACCGGGTTCTCCCCAGCACCGCTACCCCCTCCGACCAGGTCGGAGGGGGTGGCGAGGGGGCGGCAGGGGTGGGGCGCCTACTTCCCGAGCTGCTTGTTGATGAGGGCGAACAGCTCGTCGTCGGACGCGTCGTCCAGACCGCTCGTGGTCCCGGTCGCCTCCTTCTGGGCGGCCTTGCCCGAGTTCCACTGGGACACGAGCGACTGGAGCTTGATCGTGATCTTGGTCCGGGTGAGCGTGTCCGGGGTGGCGGCGGCGAGCACGGCCTCCAACTTGTCGAGTTCGTCGAGGACCGGCACCGCGGCGCCGCCGACGACGAGCTGGGAGTGCAGGAACTTCGCGAGCGGTTCGGCACTGGGGTGGTCGAACACCAGGGTCGCCGGGAGCTTGAGCCCGGTGGCGCTGGTCAGGGTGTTGCGCAGTTCCACGGCCGTGAGCGAGTCGAAGCCGAGGTCGGAGAACGCCTTGTCCTTGGCGACCGCGTCCGCCGAGCCGTGGCCCAGGACGGTCGCGACCTGCCCGCGGACCAGGTCGACCAGCAGCGCGTGCTGCTCGACCTCGGACAGCGCGGCGAGCCTCCCGACCAGGTCGGACTCCTCACCGGCCGCGGGGGCGGTCTCCTCCAGGGCCGCGCGCACCTCGGGCAGGTCGCCGAGGAACGGGCTGGGCCGGGCCATGGTGAACGCCGGGGCGAACCTGTCCCACTCGATGTCGACCACGGTCACCGTGGTCTCGCCGGAGCGGATGGCCTTCTCCAGGGCGCTGAGCGTGAGCGCGGGCGGCATCGCGATCAGGCCGCGACGGCGCAGGTGCTCCTCGGTGTCGCCGACGGTCGCCATGCCGCTCTCGGCCCACGGACCCCAGGACACCGAGGTCGCGACCAGTCCCCGTGCCCGGCGGGACTCCGCCAGGCCGTCGAGGAACGCGCTGGCCGCCGAGTAGGCCGACTGGCCACCCGAACCCCAGGTGCCCGCGATGGAGGAGAACACCACGAAGGCGTCCAGGTCGGCGTCCGCCAGCAGCTCGTCCAGCAGGACCGCGCCCGCGACCTTCGCGGACAGGACCTCGTCGAACGTGCCCAGGTCGTGGTCGGCGATGGCCCCGTAGTGGTCCGCACCGGCCGCGTGGACCACGGCGTTCGGCGGGAACTCGGTGAGCAGGGTCGACAGCGAGTCGCGGTCGGCCACGTCGCAGGCGGCGATGGTGACCTTCGTGCCCAGCGCCTCCAGCTCGGCGGCCAGCTCGGCCGCGCCGGGGGCGCTGGGGCCGCGCCGGGACGTGAGCACGAGGTGCTCGGCGCCCTCCGCGGCCAGCCAGCGGGCGACCCTGGTGCCCAGGGCACCCGTACCGCCGGTGACCAGGACCGTGCCGCGCGGCGACCAGTCGGACAGGCCGGTCGCGGCCCGCGCGTGCGCCAGCCGTCGGCCGAACACGCCGGACGAGCGGACGGCGACCTGGTCCTCGGAGCCGACGAGCACGCTCGCGATCCGGTCGAGGGCCTTGTCGGTCAGCTTCTCCGGCAGGTCGAGCAGACCACCCCAGCGCTCGGGGTGCTCCAGGCCGATCACGTAGCCGGTGCCCCAGATCGTGGACTGGGTCGGGTCGACGACGCCGTCGGACCGGCCCGTGGACACCGCGCCGCGGGTCGCGACCCACAGCGGGGCCTCGATCCCGGCGTCACCGAGCGCCTGCACGGTCAGCACGGTCGTGGTGGCCGTGGTTCCGATGGCCAGCACACCCTCGGCGGGACCGTCGGTCATCGCCTTCTCCAGCAGGGTGGTGAGGCCCGTGCGGTCGGTGTCGGCCTCGCACTCGACGGGCACGACCTCCACACCACGGGCGCTCAGGCCTGCCAGCACGGCGTGCTCGGCCTGCCCGGCGGGCACGACGGCCAGCCAGCGGCCGGACGCGCTCGCCTTCTCCTGCGGGACCGACTTCCACTCGACCTGGTAGCGCCAGCCTTCCACCGCGGCGTTGTCGCCGCGCTGCTTGCGCCACGACGCCAGCACCGGCAGAGCGTCGCCGAACGGCGTGGACGGGTCGATGTCGGCGCCGAGCGACGCCAGGTCCTCGCTGTCGACGGCGGCCCAGAACTGGGCGTCGACCTCGGAGACCTCGGTGGAGGCCGTCGTGGTCGGCCACGGCTGCGAGTCCAGCCAGAAGTGCTGGTGCTGGAACGCGTAGGTGGGCAGGTCGACCCGCTTCGCGGCGGTTCCGGCGAAGAAGGCCGCCCAGTCGACCGCGCCGCCGCGGGCGTGGACCCGGCCGAGTGCCGTCAGCAGGGTGCGGACCTCGTCCCGGCCCTTGCGCAGCGCCGGGACGAGCACGGCGTCGGTGACGCTGTCGGCCCCCATCGCGGTGAGCACCGCGTCCGGACCCAGCTCCAGGAACGTCTTCACGCCCTGGCCTTCGAGGGTGGTCACGGTGTCGGCGAACCGCACCGCGTCCCGCACGTGCCGCACCCAGTGCTCCGGGTCGGTCACGTCACCGAGCATCGGGATGCTGGGCTGGGTGAAGGTCAGCTCGCCGACGACCTCGCGGAACTCGTCCAGCATCGGCTCCATGAGCGGCGAGTGGAACGCGTGGGACACGGCCAGCCGCTTGGACTTCCGGTCGGGGAACGCCCCGACGACCTGCCGCACCGCGTCTTCCGCACCCGCGACGACGATCGACGTGGGTCCGTTGATCGCCGCGATGGAGACGGCGTCGGTGAGCAGGGGCAGCACTTCTTCCTCGGTGGCCTGGAGAGCCACCATCGCGCCGCCGGCGGGCAGGGCCTGCATGAGGCGACCGCGTTCGCCGACGAGCGTGGCCGCGTCCTGGAGGGACAGGACACCGGCCACGTGGGCCGCGGCGATCTCGCCGATGGAGTGGCCGCCCAGGAAGTCGGGCTCCACGCCCCACGACTCGAAGAGGCGGTAGAGCGCCACCTCGACCGCGAAGATCGCGGGCTGGGTGAACTCCGTGCGGTTGAGGGTCTCCTCGTCGTCGATCCGGATGTCGACCAGGGCGGCGATCTCGTCGAACGCCTTCGCGAACACCGGGAACGCGGCGTGCAGCTCGCGACCCATGCCGACCCGCTGGCTGCCCTGACCGGTGAACAGCACCGCGAGTTTGCCCTCGACCACGGCGTCACCGGCGGACACGGTCGCGAGACCGTCGAGCAGTTCGTCGGTCTCCCCCGCCACCACGACGGCGCGGTGGGTGAGGCCGGACCTGCTGGTGAGCAACGAGTACGCCAGGTCGGTCAGGTCGACGTCGTTGGTCGCCACGTGCTCGCGCAGCCGTTCCGCCTGGTCCTTCAGGGCTTCCGCCGACTTCGCCGCGAGCACCACCGGCAGTGCCGGCAGCGTGCTGGTAGCCGTCTCGACCACGAGGTCCGCCTTCGGCGCCTGCTCGATGATCGCGTGGGCGTTGGTGCCGCTCATGCCGAACGACGAGACGGCGGCCCGGCGCGGACGCCCGGTCTCCGGCCAGGACGCGGCCTCCGTCAGCAGCTCCACCGACCCGGAGGTCCAGTCGATCTGCGGCGACGGCTCGTCCACGTGCAGGGTCTTCGGTGCGATGCCGTGCTGGAGGGCCAGCACCATCTTGATGATGCCGGAGACACCGGACGCGGCCTGCGTGTGGCCGATGTTGGACTTCAGCGAGCCCAGCAGCAGCGGGGTCTCCCGGTCCTGGCCGTAGGTCGACAGGATCGCCTGGGCCTCGATCGGGTCGCCGAGCTTCGTGCCGGTGCCGTGGGCCTCCACCACGTCGACGTCCGTCGTGGACAGTCCGGCGGCCGCAAGCGCTTGCCGGATCACCCTCTGCTGCGACGGGCCGTTCGGGGCGGTGAGGCCGTTGGAGGCGCCGTCCTGGTTGATGGCGCTGCCGCGGATGACGGCGAGCACCTCGTGGCCGTTGCGCTGCGCGTCGGACAGGCGTTCGACGACGAGCATGCCGACGCCCTCGCCCCAGGCCGTGCCGTCGGCCGCCGCGGCGAACGACTTGCACGTGCCGTCGACCGCGAGGCCGCGCTGGCGGCTGAAGTCGATGAACGCGCCGGGGGTGGACATCATCGACGCGCCACCGGCCAGTGCCAGGTCGCACTCGCCTGCCCGCAGTGCTTGAGCCGCCAGGTGGATCGCGACCAGCGACGCGGAGCACGCCGTGTCGACGGTGACCGCCGGGCCTTCCAGGCCGAACGTGTAGGACAGGCGACCGGAGACGACGCTGGCCGCGATGCCGGTGCCGAGGTAGCCCTCGATGCCGGGCGGCAGCTCGAACGTCTGCATCGCGTAGTCCTGGCCGTTCGTGCCGGTGAAGACGCCGGTCCGGCTGCCGCGCAGCGAGTCCGGGTCGATGCCCGCGCGCTCCACGGCCTCCCAGGACGTTTCGAGGAGCATCCGCTGCTGCGGGTCCATGGCCAGGGCCTCACGCGGGTTGACCCCGAAGAAGGCCGCGTCGAACTCGCCCGCGTCGTGCAGGAACCCGCCTCGGGTCACGTAGGACGTGCCCTCGTGGTCCGGGTCCGGGTCGAACAGGTTCGCCAGGTCCCAGCCGCGGTTGGTCGGGAAGTCCGAGATGGCGTCGCTGCCCGAGGTGACCAGCTCCCAGAGCTGTTCGGGCGTCTCGATGCCGCCCGGCAGCCGCAGGCCCATGCCGACGATCGCGATGGGCTCGTTGGTGAACCCGGTGGCGGTGGCGGTGAGGGCTTCCGGCCGGGTGCCGACCAGCTCGTCGCGCAGGAACGCCGACAGCGCGGCCAGGTTCGGGTAGTCGAACACCAGCGTGGCGGGCAGGCGGAGCCCGGTGACGTCGTTGAGCTTGCCGCGCAGCTCCACGGCCGTGAGCGAGTCGAAGCCGAGTTCGCGGAACGCGACCCCGAGTTCGACGGCCTGCGGCGAGGAGTAGCCGAGCACGTCGGCGACCTGCGTGCGGACCAGGTCGACCAGCAGGGACCGCTGCTCGTTCTCCGACAGCCCGGTCAGCGTGGCGACCAGGCCGGTGTCGTTGTCCCCGGCCGGGGTCTCCAGCGCCGCCACCACGTCCGGCAGCGCGCTGAGCAGCGGGCTGGGCCGGGCGGCGGTGAACGCCGGGGCGAAGCGGGTCCAGTCGACGTCGGCGACGACGACGGTGGCCTCGCCGAGGCCGACGGCCCGGCGCAGCGCCGCGAGCGCCTGCTCCGGTGCCAGCGCGGGGAGCCCGCGTCGGCTGAGCGCGTCCCGGCCCTCCTGGGTCATCGCTCCCCCGGCCCACGGGCCCCACGCCACCGAGGTGGCGGCGAGGCCGTCGGCGCGGCGGCGTTCGGCCAGCGCGTCGAGGTGGGCGTCGGACGCGGCGTACGCGCCCTGGCGGCCGGAGCCCCAGACACCGGAGGTGGAGGAGAAGAGGACGAACGCGTCCACCTCACCGACCAGCGCGTCCAGGTTGACGGCGCCCTCGACCCTGGCGGCCATGACGTGGGCGAGCTCGTCGGCGTCCATGTCCGCCAGCGCCGTGTCCTGGCCGACCCCGGCGAGGTGCACCACGGCGTCCGGCGGGTACTCGGCGATCACGGCGGTCAGGGCGTCGCGGTCGGTCACGTCGCACGCGACCACCGTGGCGCCGGGGACTTCTCCCCCGCCGCGGCTGACCAGCACGACCTGCTCGGCGCCTGCTTCGGTGAGCCACGCCGTGACGTGGCGACCGATGGCACCCGTGCCGCCGGTCACCAGGACCGTGCCGCGCGGCGTCCAGTCGGAGCCGCTGCCCGCCGGGGCCGCGACGAGCCTGCGGGCGTGGACGACCGAGCCGCGCACGGCGACCTGGTCCTCCGTGCCGCCCAGGATGGAGGCGATCCGGTCGAACGCCCTGGCGTCCAGGGTGTCTGGCAGGTCGACCAGGCCACCCCAGCGGTCGGAGTGCTCCAGCGCGGCGACGCGGCCGAAGCCCCACACCTCGGCGGCGTGCGGGTCGGCGGCGGTGTCGGCCGGGCCGGTGGCGACCGCGCCGCGGGTGGCGATCCACAGCTTCGCGGTGTGGGTCTTGACCAGGTCGAGCGCCTCGGTGACGTCGTTGGTCAGCGCGAGCACGCCGTCGAACGGGCCGTCGGTGACGACGTCGACACCGCGGGCGGCCAGGCCTTCGGCCAGCTCGGGGTCGGTGACCAGCCAGCGGCCTGCCACGACCCCGGTCGGGGTGACGGGCGTCCAGTCGATCCGGTAGCGCCAGCCGTCGACCGCGCTGTGCTCGCGGCGCGAGCGGTGCCACGACGAGAGCGTGTCGACGGCGTCCGCGTCCAGGGTGAGGTTCAGCGAGGTCAGGTCGCCGTTCTCGACGGCCTCCCAGAACTCGGCGTCGACCACGGGGGCCTTGGCCGGGCTCGGGTCGAGCCAGAAGCGGTCGCGCTGGAACGCGTAGGTCGGCAGGTCCACCTTCCGCGCGCCGGAGCGGGCGAAGTAGGCGGCCCAGTCGACCGCGACGCCGCGGACGTGCAGCGCGGCCAGTGCCCGGACCAGGGTCGTGACCTCGGCGCGGTCCTTGCGCTGCGCCGCGACCAGTGCCGCGTCGGTGACGCTGTCCTGGGCCATCGCGGTGAGCACCCCGTCCGGGCCCAGCTCCAGGAACGTGCTGACGCCCCTGCCCTCCAGGCTCGTGACGGCGTCGGCGAACCGGACCGTGCCGCGGACGTGGCGCACCCAGTGCTCCGGGTCCGTCACGTCGCCGGGCATCGGGATCTTCGGAGCGGAGAAGGTGAGTGCGGAGACGACCTCGCGGAAGTCGTCCAGCATCGGGTCCATCAGCGGCGAGTGGAACGCGTGCGACACGGTGAGGCGCTTGGACTTCCGGTCGGCGAAGTGCGCGAGCACCTGCTCGACCTGGTCCTCGGCCCCGGCGACGACCAGGGCGTTCGGGCCGTTGACGGCGGCGATGGAGACCAGGTCCGTGAGGTGGGGCAGCACCTCCGCCTCAGTCGCCTGGATAGCGACCATCGCGCCACCGGCCGGGAGCGCCTGCATCAGGCGGCCACGGGCGGAGACGAGCGTCGCCGCATCGGCCAGGGACAGCACCCCGGCCACGTGGGCCGCGGCGATCTCGCCGATCGAGTGCCCGGCCACGTGGTCCGGCCGAACGCCCCAGGCTTCGAGGGTGCGGAACAGCGCGACCTCGACGGCGAACAGCGCGGGCTGCGTGTACTCGGTGCGGTCCAACGCCTCCGCGTCGCCGAACACCACGTCCCGCAGCGGCCGGTCCAGGTCGAGCTGCGCGCAGACCGCGTCGAACGCGTCGGCGAACACGGGAACCGTCTCGTACAGCTCACGACCCATGCCGAGCCGCTGCGAACCCTGGCCGGTGAACAGGAACGCCAGTCCACCGTCGGCGGCGGTGCCGCGCAGCAGGTTCGGGGCGGTGCCGCCGTCACGGGCGGTGGTCAGGGCGGCGATGGCCGAGTCGCGGTCCTCGCCCAGCACCACCAGGCGGTGGGCCAGCGTGGCGCGAGTCGTGGCCAGCGAGAACGCCACGTCGGCGGCCTCGACGGAGGTCCACTCCAGCTGCTCGCCGATGCGTCCGGCCTGCTCGGCCAGTGCTGCGGCGTTCTTGGCGGACACCAGGTACGGCGTGACCGGCAGCTCCACCCGGCGCGGCGCGGCCTCCTCGGCGATCGGCGCCTGCTCGATGATCGTGTGGGCGTTGGTGCCGCTGATGCCGAAGGACGACACCGCCGCGCGGCGCACCCGGCCCGTCTCGGGCCACGCCACCTGCGAGGTGACCAGCTCGACCGCACCGGCCGACCAGTCGATCGCGGGCGACGGCTCGTCCACGTGCAGGGTCTTGGGCACCTGGCCGTGGCGCATCGCCATGACCATCTTGATGATGCCCGCGACACCCGCCGCGGCCTGCGTGTGGCCGATGTTGGACTTCACCGAGCCCAGCAGGAGCGGCTCGTCGCGGTCCTGGCCGTAGGTGGCCAGCAGCGCCTGAGCCTCGATCGGGTCACCCAGCGAGGTGCCGGTGCCGTGCGCCTCCACGACGTCGATGTCCGAGGTGGACAGACCGGCCGAGGCCAGCGCCTTGCGGATGACCCGCTGCTGCGACGGGCCGTTCGGCGCGGTGAGGCCGTTCGAGGCACCGTCCTGGTTCACGGCCGAGGCGCGCACGACGGCGAGGATCTCGTGGCCGTTGCGCTGAGCGTCGGACAGCCGCTCAACGAGCAGCATGCCGACACCCTCGCCCCAGCCCGTGCCGTCGGCCGCGGCGGCGAACGACTTGATCCGGCCGTCGGTCGCGAGACCGCGCTGGCGGGAGAAGTCGATGAACGTGCCGGGCGTGGACATGATCGTCACACCACCGGCGAGCGCCAGGTCGCAGTCGCCGTTGCGCAGGGCCTGGACGGCCATGTGCAGGGCGACCAGCGACGAGGAGCACGCGGTGTCGACGGTGACGGCCGGGCCTTCGAGGCCGAAGGTGTAGGAGATGCGGCCGGACGCGATGGCGGCGGAGTTGCCCGTGCCGAGGTGGCCCTCGACGCCCTCCGGGATCTCCTCCAGCAGCGCCAGGTAGTCCTGGCCGTTGCTGCCAGCGAACACACCGGTCTGGCTGCCGCGCAACGACACGGGGTCGATGCCCGCCCGCTCGAACGCCTCCCAGGAGGTCTCCAGCAGCAGTCGCTGCTGCGGGTCCATCGCGGTGGCCTCGCGGGGGCTGATCCCGAAGAACGCGGGGTCGAACCTCGTGGCCCCGTCGAGGAACGCGCCCTCGCGGGCGTAGGTCGTGCCCTGGTGGTCGGGGTCGTCGTGGAACAGGGTCGACAGGTCCCAGCCGCGGTCGGTCGGGAACGGGGTGACGGCGTCACCGCCCGCCAGCACCAGGTCCCAGAGCTGCTCGGGCGAGGCGATCCCGCCCGCGAACCGGCAGCTCATGGCGACGATGGCGATCGGCTCGTCGGTGTTGACCGCCGTGACGACGTCGGCGACCTCGACCTGCGAGCCCAGCAGCTCGGTGCGCAGGTGGTTGGCCAGCGTGACGGCGTTCGGGTAGTCGAACACCAGCGTCGCGGGCAGCCGCAGCCCGGTGGCGGTGTTGAGGGTGTTGCGCAGTTCCACGGCCGTGAGCGAGTCGAAGCCGAGTTCCTGGAACGCGCGGTCCTTGTCGACCGCGTCGGACGAGCTGTGCCCGAGCACGGAGGCGACCTGGTCGCGGACGACGTCGACCAGCAGCGTGACCTGGTCGGCCTCCGGCAGTCCGGCCAGTCGGCCCGCCAGCTCGGAGTCCGCGCCCGTCTCGGCGGGGCTGTCGTCGGCGAGCGCCTTCCGCACCTCGGGCAGGTCGCCGATGAACGCGCTGGGCCGGGCGAGCGTGAACGCGGGGGTGAACTTCTCCCACTCCATGTCCACGACGGTCACGGTCGGCTCGCCGGAGCGGATGGCCCGCTCCAGGGCGTTCAGGGTGAGGGCGGGCGGCATCGTGACGAGACCGCGCTTGCGCAGGTGCGCCTCGGTGTCGCCGACGGTCGCCATGCCGCTCTCGGCCCACGGACCCCACGAGACGGACGTGGCCACGAGGCCGCGCGCCCGGCGGGACTCCGCGAGGCCGTCGAGGAACGCGCTGGCGGCGGAGTAGGCCGACTGGCCACCGGAACCCCAGGTGCCCGCGATGGACGAGAACACCACGAAGGCGTCCAGGTCGGCGTCGGCGAGGAGTTCGTCGAGCAGTACCGCGCCGGACACCTTGCCGGACAGGACGTCGTCGAAGACCGCGAGGTCGTGGTCGGCGATGCCCATCGTGTGGTCGGCACCGGCCGCGTGGACCACGGCGTTCGGCGGGAACTCGGTGAGCAGGCTCGACAGCGAGTCGCGGTCGGCCACGTCGCACGCGGCGATCGTGACGCGGGCGCCCAGTTCTTCCAGCTCCGCCTGGAGTTCGGCGGCACCGGGGGCGTCGGGGCCGCGGCGGGACGTGAGCACCAGGTGCTCGGCGCCACCGGTCGCGAGCCAGCGGGCGACCTTGCCGCCGAGGGCGCCGGTACCGCCGGTGACGAGCACCGTGCCGCTCGGGGACCAGTCGGCGAGCTTGTCGCCCAGCGGGGCGTGCACGAGGCGTCGGCCGAAGACACCGGACGAGCGCAGCGCGACCTGGTCCTCGTCGCCGTTGAACACGCCGACGAGGCGGTCGAACAGCCGGGCGTCCAGGGTGTCCGGCAGGTCGACCAGGCCACCCCAGCGGTCGGGGTGCTCCAGGCCGATCACGTAGCCGAGACCCCAGACCTCGCTCTGGGACGGGACGACCACGCCGTCGGAACGGCCGGTCGACACCGCGCCGCGGGTCGCGATCCACAGCGGCGCCGCGACTCCCGCGTCGCCGAGGGCCTGCACGACCACGACGGACGCGGTGGTCGTGCCGACGAGCGCGACCAGCGACAGCACGCCGTCGAGGGGGCCGAGGTCGGCGAACGACGTGGCGAGGGTGGCGCGGTCGGCGAACTCGACCGGCACGACCTCCGCGCCGCGGGCGGTGAGGCCCGAGGTGATCTCGGTGGCGTCGAACCCGTCCGGGACGACGATCGCCCAGCGGCCGGTGAGCGTCGGGGCGCCCAGGTCGGTCAGCGGCAGCCAGGAGACCCGGTAGCGCCAGCCGTCGATCTTGTTGTGCGCCCGGCGGGCCTTGCGCCACGACGACAGCGCGGGCAGCACCTCGCCCAGCGCGCTCTCGTCCAGGGCGAGCGTGGTGCCGACGAGCCCGAAGTCCTCGCGTTCCACGGCTTCCCAGAACTTCGCCTCGGCCTCGTCGGTCGCACCTCCGCCCGAGGTCGGGAAGCCCTGCGTCTCCAACCAGAACCGCTGCCGCTGGAACGCGTAGGTCGGCAGTTCGACCCGCCGCGCTCCCGTTCCGGCGAAGAACGCGTCCCAATCCACGCGGACGCCCCGGTTGTGCAGGGTCGCGATGGCGGAGGTGAGCACGGCGGCTTCGGGCCGGTCCTTCCGCTGACCCGCCACGAGCACCGCGTCGGTGACGGATTCCTGCCCCATCGCGGTGAGCACACCGTCCGGACCCAGCTCCAGGAACGTGCTGACGCCCTTGGCCTCCAGCGTCGTGACCGCGTCGGCGAACCGCACGGCGTCGCGGACGTGGCGGACCCAGTGCTCCGGATCGGTCACGTCGCCCAGCAGCGGGATCGTCGGCTCGGTGAACGTCAGCTCCGAGACCGCGGAGCGGAACTCGTCGAGCATCGGCTCCATGAGCGGCGAGTGGAACGCGTGCGAGACGGCCAGCCGCTTGGACTTCCGGTCCGCGAAGTGCGCGAGCACCCGGTCGACGGCGGCTTCCCCACCAGCGACGACGACCGAGTTCGGGCCGTTGACCGCCGCGATGGAAACAGTGTTGTCGAGATGTGGGAGGACCTCGTCCTCGGTGGCCTGGATGGCGACCATCGCGCCACCGGACGGCAGGGCCTGCATGAGGCGACCGCGTTCGGAGACGAGCTTGGCCGCGTCCTCCAGGGAGAGCACACCGGCCACGTGGGCCGCGGCGATCTCACCGATGGAGTGGCCGCCCAGGAAGTCGGGCTTCACGCCCCACGACTCGACCAGGCGGTACAGCGCCACTTCCAGGGCGAAGATCGCGGGCTGGGCGAACTCGGTGCGGTCCAGGGTCTCCTGGTCGTCGATCCGGATGTCGACCAGGGCCGCGATCTCGTCGAACGCCTCGGCGAACACCGGGAACGCGGCGTGCAGCTCACGGCCCATGCCCGCGCGCTGCGAACCCTGACCGGTGAACAGGACGGCCAGCTTGCCGTCGGTCACGGCGTCGAGCCCGCGGCCGTCGGCGATGGCGGTCAGGCCGCGCGCCAGCTCGTCGTGATCGCTCGCGACCACGGCCGCGCGGTGCGGCATCGGGGTGCGGAGCGACGTGGAGAACGCCAGGTCGGTCAAGGAGACCGTCGGGTTGGCGGCCAGCAGTGCGGCGGCCTGGCCCTTGAGCGCGTCAACCGACTTGGCCGACAGCACCACCGGCACGACCGGCAGCTCAGCCGTCTCGCCCGCGACGACCGCGTTGGGTGCTTCCTCGATGATCAGGTGGGCGTTGGTGCCGCTCATGCCGAACGCCGACACCGCCGCGCGGCGGGCGCGACCCGTCTCGGGCCACTCCTGCGCCTCGGTCAGCAGTTCGACCGATCCGGAGGTCCAGTCGATGTGCGGCGACGGCTCGTCGACGTGCAGGGTCTTGGGCATGATCCCGTTGCGGATCGCCATGACCACCTTGATGACGCCGGAGACGCCCGCCGCTGCCTGCGTGTGGCCGATGTTGGACTTGAGCGACCCCAGGCGGAGCGGGATCTCGCGGTCGCGGCCGTAGGTCGAGAGCAGCGCCTGGGCCTCGATCGGGTCGCCCAGCTTGGTGCCGGTGCCGTGCGCCTCGATCAGGTCGACGTCCTGGGTGGACAGTCCGGCGTTCGCGAGGGCCTGGCGGATGACCCGCTGCTGCGACGGCCCGTTCGGGGCGGTCAGGCCGTTGGAGGCACCGTCCTGGTTGACGGCCGAGCCGCGGATGACCGCGAGGACCTGGTGGCCGTTGCGCTGGGCGTCGGACAGCCGCTCGACGAGCAGGATGCCGACACCCTCGCCCCACCCGGTGCCGTCTGCGGCGGCGGCGAACGACTTGCACCGGCCGTCGACCGCGAGGCCGCGCTGCCGGGAGAAGTCGATGAACGCGCCGGGCGTCGACATCATCGACGCGCCACCGGCCAGCGCCAGGTCGCACTCACCGGCCCGCAGCGCCTGCACGGCCAGGTGGATCGCGACCAGCGAGGCCGAGCACGCCGTGTCGACCGTGACGGCCGGGCCCTCCAGACCGAACGTGTAGGAGATGCGGCCGGACACGACGCTGGCCGCGAGACCGGTGCCGAGGTAGCCCTCGATGCCCGGCGGCAGCTCGTAGGTGGACGCCGCGTAGTCCTGGCCGTTGGTGCCGGTGAACACGCCGGTCCTGCTGCCGCGCAACGACTCCGGGTCGATCCCGGCCCGTTCCACGGCCTCCCACGAGGTTTCCAGCAGCATCCGCTGCTGGGGGTCCATCGCCAGGGCTTCCCGCGGGTTGATGCCGAAGAAGCCTGCGTCGAACTCGGCGGCCTGGTGCAGGAACGCGCCTTCGCGCGAGTAGGACGTGCCCTCGTGGTCGGGGTCCGGGTCGTAGAGGTTCTCCAGGTCCCAGCCGCGGTCGGTCGGCCAGCCGCCGACGGCGTCCGTGCCGGTGAACACGAGCTGCCAGAGGTCTTCCGGCGTCCGCACGTCGCCCGGCAGCCGGACACCCATGCCGACGATGGCGATCGGCTCGTCGAACGCGCCACCCGCGGCGACCGCGGCGGCCACCTCCGGCGCGCTGCCGAACAGCTCGTCCCGCAGGTGCGCGGCGAGCGAGGTGAGGTTCGGGTAGTCGAAGACCAGCGTGGCGGGCAGGCGGAGCCCGGTCGCCTCGGCCAGCTTCGTGCGCAGCTCGACGGCGGTCAGCGAGTCGAAGCCCAGGTCGCGGAAGGCGGTTCCGGGGTCGACCGAGTCGGCGGAGGTGTAGCCGAGCACCTGGGCGACCTGCTCGCGCACGAGGTCGACGAGCGCCGCCTCCTGCTCGGCGGTCGCGCGACCGGCCAGGCTGTCGGTCAGGTCGGTGTCGGTGGTCTCCTCGGCGGGCTTGAGCGCCGCGACGACCTCGGGCAGGTCGCCGAGCAGCGGGCTCGGGCGGGTCGCGGTGAACGCGGGGGCGAACCGCGCCCAGTCGACGTCGGCGACGACGAGCGTGGAGCGCTTGCCCGCCACGGCTTTCCCGAGTCCGGCGAGAGCGGAGGCCGGGGCCAGCGGCGTGACACCGCGGCGGCGCAGGAGGTCCGCCCACTCGGCGTCCCCACCGGCCCACGGGCCCCACGAGATCGACAGCGCCGCGAGCCCGCGGGCCTGCCGGGACTCGGCGAGCGCGTCGAGGAAGGCGTCACCGGCGGCGTAGCCGCACTGCCTGCTCGCGCCCCAGGCACCGGAGGTGGAGGAGAACAGCACGAACGCGTCGACGTCGCCGACCAGGTCGTCCAGCAGGCGGGCACCGTCGACACGGGCCGACCGGACCTCGGCCAGCAGGTCGAGGTCGGTCTCGGCGATCGAGGCGTCCTGGCCGGCACCGGCGAGGTGCAGGACGGCGTTCGGCGGGAACTCCTGGACCAGCGCGGTCATCGCGGCGCGGTCGGTCACGTCGCACGCGGCGACCGTGACCCGTGCGCCGAGTCCTTCGAGTTCGGCGACCAGGTCCGGCGCCGCGACGCCGCGGCGGGACGTGAGCACCAGGTGCTCGGCCCCCTCGGCCGCGAGCCAGCGGGCCACGTGACCGCCCAGCACGCCGGTGCCGCCGGTGACGAGCACGGTGCCGGTCGGCTTCCAGGCCTCGGTGGTGGTGGCGGGGGCGTGGTCGAGGCGGCGGGCGAAGATCCCCGTCCCGCGCACGGCCACCTGGTCCTCGGTGCCGACCAGCGCGATGGCGAGCCGGTCGAGCACGCGGCCGTCCAGCGCCTCCGGCAGGTCGACCAGGCCGCCCCAGCGGCCGGGGTGCTCCAGCGCGGCGACCCGGCCGAAGCCCCACACCTGCGCGGCGTCGGGGTTCGCGGGCTGACCGTCGATGGAGACGGCGTTGCGGGTGATGGCCCACAGCGGCGCGGTGGTGCGCTGGACCAGCAGGAGCGTCGACTCGACGCCCGCGGCCGACAGCACGCCGTCGAACTCCTGGTCCGGCAGGTCGGAGACGTCGTCGATCGCGGTCACGTCCAGGCCGCGGTCGGCCAGTCCGGTGGCGACCTCCTGGTCACCGACGACGAGCCAGCGGCCGTAGGCCATGGCGGTGCCGGGCTTGGCGACCGGCTGCCAGGTGACCCGGTAGCCCGCGGTCTCCCTCGGCTTCGCCGGGGCCACGTCGAACCAGTAGCGCTCGCGCTGGAACGCGTAGGTGGGCAGGTCGATCCGGCGGGCGCCGGTGCCCGCGTAGAACGCGGTCCAGTCGACGGCGACACCGCGCACGTGCAGCGCGCCGATCGCGCGGAGCAGGGTCGTGACCTCGTCGCGGTCCTTGCGCTGCGCCGCGACCAGCACGGCGTCCGCCACGGACTCGGCCGCCATGGCGGTCAGCACGCCGTCCGGGCCCAGCTCCAGGAACGTCTTGACGCCCTTGGCCTCGAGCGCGGTCATCGTGCCGTGGAAGCGCACGGCCTCGCGGACGTGCCGCACCCAGTGCTCGGGGTCGGTGACCTCGCCGAGCATCCCGATGGTGGGCTCGGAGAACGTCAGGCCTGCGACGACCGCGCGGAACTCGTCCAGCACCGGGTCCATCAGCGGTGAGTGGAACGCGTGCGACACCGTGAGCCGCTTGGACTTCCGGTCCGCGAACCGTGCCAGCACCTCGTCCACGGCGTTCTCGTCACCGGCGACGACGATCGAGTTCGGGCCGTTGACCGCGGCGATGGAAACGTTGGTGCCGAGGTGGGGCAGAACCTCGTCCTCGGTGGCCTGCAACGCGACCATCGCGCCGCCCGCCGGGAGCGCCTGCATCAGGCGACCGCGAGCGGCGACGAGCGTGGTCGCGTCCTCCAGCGTCAGGACACCGGCGACGTGGGCCGCCGCGATCTCGCCGATGGAGTGGCCCGCGACGAAGTCGGGACGGACGCCCCAGGCCTCGACGAGCCGGTACAGCGCGACCTCGACGGCGAACAGCGCGGGCTGCGTGTACTCCGTGCGGTCCAACGCCTCCGCGTCGCCGAACACCACGTCACGGAGAGGGCGGTCCAGGTCGAGCTGCGCGCACACCGCGTCGAACGCGTCCGCGAACACCGGGAACGCCTCGTACAGCTCGCGGCCCATGCCGAGCCGCTGCGAACCCTGGCCGGTGAACAGGAACGCCGACCGGCCCTCGGCCGCGACACCCCGCTCCCCCGCCCCGTTCGCGACGGCGTCCAGGCCCGCGAGGAGTTCGTCGTGGTCCCGCGCGACGATCGTGGCGCGGTGGTCGAGCCGCGCCCGCGTGGTGGCGAGCGAGAAACCCAGGTCGGTCAGGTCGGCACCGTCCACAGCGGACCGCAGCTTGGCGGCCTGGTCGCGCAGGGCGGCGGCCGTCTTGCCGGACAGGACCAGCGGCACGGCCGGCAGCGGGGTCCTCTTGGTCCCACCGACGAGCCGGGAAGGATCAGAGCTTCCGGAGCCGCTGTTCGCGGCTCCGGGCGCCTGCTCGATGACCGCGTGGGCGTTGGTGCCGCTGAAGCCGAACGACGACACGGCGGCTCGACGCGGACGGCCGGTCTCCGGCCACTCCGTGGTCGACGTCACCAGCTCGACCGACCCCGCGTCCCACTCGACCTGCGGGGACGGCGCGTCGACGTGCAGCGTCCTCGGCACGAGGCCGTGGCGCATCGCCATGACCATCTTGATCACGCCGCCGACGCCGGACGCCGACTGCGTGTGGCCGATGTTGGACTTGAGCGAACCGAGCAGCAGCGGCCGTTCGCGGTCCTGGCCGTAGGTGGCCAGCAGTGCCTGGGCCTCGATCGGGTCGCCGAGAGCGGTACCCGTGCCGTGGGCCTCCACGACGTCCACCTCGGACGGCGTGAGACCGGCGTTGCCGAGCGCGTGGCGGATGACCCGCTGCTGCGACGGCCCGTTCGGCGCGGTGAGGCCGTTCGAGGCACCGTCCTGGTTCACGGCCGTGCCGCGCACGACGGCGAGGATCTCGTGGCCGTTGCGCTGGGCGTCCGACAGCCGCTCGACGAGCAGCATGCCGACACCCTCGCCCCAGCCTGTGCCGTCGGCGGCGGCGGCGAACGCCTTGCAGCGCCCGTCGGTGGCCAGACCGCGCTGGCGGGAGAAGTCGATGAACGTGCCGGGCGTGGCCATCACCGTGACGCCACCGGCCAGCGCGAGGTCGCAGTCTCCGCCGCGGAGCGCCTGCACGGCGAGGTGCAGCGCGACGAGCGACGACGAGCAGGCCGTGTCGACCGTGACGGCCGGGCCCTCCAGGCCGAACGTGTAGGACACGCGGCCGGACACGACGCTGGCGGCGTTGCCGGTGCCGAGGTGGCCTTCGAGGCCGTCCGGCACCTCGTCCAGCAGCGCGAGGTAGTCGTGGTTGTTGGTGCCCGCGAAGACACCGGTCCGGCTGCCGCGCAGAGAGGTCGGGTCGATCCCGGCCCGCTCGAACGCCTCCCACGAGGTCTCCAGCAGCAGGCGCTGCTGCGGGTCCATCGCGGTGGCCTCGCGGGGCGAGATGCCGAAGAACGTCGGGTCGAACCGCGGCGCGTCGTAGAGGAACCCGCCGTCGCGGGCGTAGGACGTGCCCTGGCGGGTGGGGTCCGGGTCGTACAGCGCGTCGAGGTCCCAGCCGCGGTCGGTCGGCATGGCCGACACCGCGTCCACGCCGTCGAACACGAGCTGCCACAGGTCTTCCGGCGACGACACGTCACCGGCGTAGCGGCAGCTCATCGCGACGATGGCGATGGGTTCGTCGGTGTGCGTCCCGGTGACCACCTCGGCGGTCTCCGTCCGGGTGCCCGCGAGTTCGGCGTGCAGGAAGTCCGCGAGCACCCCGGCGTTCGGGTAGTCGAACACCAGGGTCGCGGGCAGCCGCAGGCCGGTGTCGGCGGTGAGCCGGTTGCGCAGGTCGACGGCGGTCAGCGAGTCGAAGCCCAGTTCCCGGAACGCCCGGTCGGTCTCGATCGCGTCGACCGACGAGTAGGCCAGCACCGCGGCGGTGTGCTCGCGCACCAGTTCCACCACGGCGTGGCGCTGCTCGCGCCCGCCGAGCCCGGCCAGCTTCCGGACCAGCTCGGACTCCCCGGTCGGAGCCGCGGTCTCCATCGACTCCAGCGCCGCCCGCACCTCGGGCAGGTCGCTGATGAACGGGCTCGGCCGCGCCATGGTGAACGCGACGGTGAACTTCGACCAGTCCATGTCGACGACGGTCACGGTCGGCTCGCCCGAGCGGATCGCCTTCTCCAGCGCGCTGAGCGTCAGCTCCGGCGACATGGAGGTGAGACCGCGCTTGCGCAGGTGCTCCTCGGTCTCGCCGACGGTCGCCATGCCGCTCTCGGCCCACGGGCCCCACGACACCGACGTGGCCACGAGGCCGCGCGCCCGACGGGATTCGGCCAGACCGTCGAGGTAGGCGCTGGCCGCGGAGTACGCGGCCTGCCCACCGGAACCCCAGGTGCCCGCGATGGACGAGAACACCACGAAGGCGTCCAGGTCCGCGCCGGCCAGCAGCTCGTCGAGGTGCGCGGCACCGTCGACCTTGGCCGCCAGCACCTCGTCGAACTTCTCGACGCCGTGGGTCTCGATCGCTTCCAGGTAGTCCAGACCGGCCGCGTGCACGACGGCGTTCGGCGGGTACTCCGCCAGCAGCGCCGCCACCGCGTCGCGGTCGGCCACGTCGCACGCGACGATCGACACGCGGGCGCCGAGCGCCTCCAGCTCCGCGGTCAGCTCGGCCGCGCCGGGCGCGGCCGGGCCGCGGCGGCTGGTCAGGACGACGTGCTCACATCCAGAAGTAGCCAGCCAGCGAGAAACACGTCCACCCAGCGCTCCAGTACCACCAGTGACGATAATCGTGCCGTTGGGCTTCCACTGCGTCTCCTCCGGGTTGAGGGGCGCGTGCACCAGCCTGCGGCCGAAGACGCCGGACGCGCGGATGGCGATCTGGTCCTCGCCACCGGTCCCGGCCAGCACGGCCACGAGGCGGTCCGCCGCCCGCTTGTCCATGACCTCCGGCAGGTCGACGACACCGCCGTAGCGGTCGCCGTGCTCCAGACCCACCACGTACCCGACGCCCCACACCTGGGTCTGCGTCGGTTCGACCACGCCGTCGGAACGGCCGGTCGACACCGCGCCGCGGGTCGCGATCCACAGCGGGGCCGCGATCCGCGCGTCGCCCAACGCCTGGACCACGACGACGGTGGCCGACGACGGCGCGTCCAGCGCCACCAGCGACAGCACGCCGTCGACCTCGCCCGCCGCGCTCAGCGCGGCGGCCAGGGTCTCGCGGTCGGTTCCCGGATCGCACGCGACCCGGACGATGTCGAGGCCCCGTTCGGCGAGGCCGTCCACGACGTCGTCGTGGTTCCCGCCGAGCACGAGCCAGCGACCGGACGCCACGGTGGCGCCCAGGTCGGTCAGGGGCAGCCAGGAGACGCGGTACCGCCACGCGTCGACCGTGCTGCTCTCCTTGCGGGCGCGCCGCCACCTCGCCAGCGCGGCGACGGCGTCGGCACCCAGGTCGAGGTCGTCGAGCGACCCCAGGTCGCCGGTGTCGACGGCGGCCCAGAACTCCGAGTCCACCTCGCCGCTCGCGGACACCGTGCGGATCGGGGACATCTCCAGCCAGAAGTGCTCGCGCTGGAACGCGTACGTCGGCAGCTCGACCGGGCGAGCGCCCTCGATCAGGGTTGTCCAGTCAACCCGAACGCCCCGGACGTGGAGTTCGGCGACCGCGCGCAGCAGCGTCGCGACCTCGGGACGGCCCTTGCGCAGGCCGGGGACCAGCACGGCCTCGGTGACGGACTCCTGGCCCATCGCCGTGAGCACGCCGTCCGGGCCCAACTCCAGGAACGTCCGCACGCCCTGCGCTTCGAGGGTCGTGACGGCGTCGGCGAAGCGGACCGTGCCGCGCACGTGCCGCACCCAGTGCTCCGGGTCCGTCACCTCGCCGAGCACCGGGATCCGCGGCTGGTTGAAGGTGAGCGTGGAGACGACCGCGCGGAACTCGTCCAGCATCGGGTCCATCAGCGGCGAGTGGAACGCGTGCGACACGGCCAGGCGCTTGGACTTCCGGCCGCCGAACGCCTCGACGACCGCCAGCACACCGGCTTCGTCCCCGGCCACGACGACCGACGACGGCCCGTTGACGGCGGCCAGCGACACCTTCTCGGTGAGGTGCGGCGTGACCTCGTCCTCGGTGGCCTGGAGGGCGACCATCGCGCCACCGGCGGGCAGTGCCTGCATGAGCTTGCCGCGAGCCGCCACGAGCTTCGTGGCGTCTTCCAGCGACAGCACCCCGGACACGTGCGCGGCGGCGATCTCGCCGATCGAGTGGCCGGTCACGAAGTCGGGCTTGACGCCCCACGACTCGACCAGCCGGTAGAGCGCCACCTCCAGCGCGAACAGCGTCGGCTGGGTGAACTCGGTGCGGTCCAGCAGGTCCTGGTCGTCCAGCCGGACGTCGACCAGCGCGGCGATCTCGTCGAACGCGGCGGCGTAGACCGGGAACGCGGCGTGCAGCTCACGCCCCATCCCGGCCCGCTGCGACCCCTGGCCGGTGAACACGACGGCCGTGCGGCCGTCGACCGTCCGCCCGGAGACCACGTTCTCGGCCCGCTCACCGGCGGCCAGCGCGTCCACGCCCCGACGCAGTTCCTCTGGCGTCGAGCCGAGGACGACGGCGCGGTGCTCGAACGCGGCACGGGTCGTGGCCAGCGAGAACGCCACGTCGGCCGGGTCGCCCAGGTCGAACGACCGGAGCCGGTCGGCCTGCGCCTTCAGCGCCTGCTCACCGCGACCGGACAGCACCCACGGCACCAGCCCGCCGACGACGCCGGAGGCGGTCTCCACGACGTCGGTTTCCGGCGCCTGTTCGATGATCGTGTGCGCGTTGGTACCGCTCACACCGAACGACGACACGGCGGCGCGGCGCGGCTTGCCGGTCTCGGGCCAGGCCTGCTCGTCGGTCAGCAGCTGGATGGCCCCGGCGGACCAGTCGACCTGCGAGGTCGGCTCCTGGACGTGCAGGGTGCGCGGCGCGATCCCGTTGCGGATCGCCATGACCATCTTGATCACGCCACCGACACCCGCGGCGGCCTGCGAGTGGCCGATGTTCGACTTGAACGACCCCAGCAGCAGCGGGCGTTCGCGGTCCTGGCCGTAGGTGGCGAGCAGCGCGCCCGCCTCGATCGGGTCGCCGAGCCGGGTGCCGGTGCCGTGCGCCTCCACCACGTCCACATCGGACGGTGACAGCTTGGCGCTGCTCAGCGCGGCCTTGATGACCCGGCGCTGGGCGGGGCCGTTGGGGGCGGTGAGGCCGTTCGAGGCACCGTCCTGGTTGATGGCGGAACCCTTGACCACGGCGAGGATCTGGTGGCCGTTGCGCTGGGCGTCGGACAGCTTCTCCAGCAGCAGGATGCCCGCGCCCTCGGCCCAGCCGGTGCCGTCGGCGGTGGAGGAGAACGCCTTGCAGCGCCCGTCCGGGGACAGGCCGCCCTGCTTGTCGAACTCGGAGAACACCGCCGCGTTCGCCATGACCATGACGCCACCGGCGAGGGCGAGCGTGCACTCGCCGTTGCGCAGCGCCTGCGCGGCCAGGTGGATCGCGACCAGCGAGGAGGAGCACGCGGTGTCGATGGTGACGGCCGGGCCCTCGAAGCCGAACGTGTAGGCGACGCGGCCGGAGAACACGCTGGGCGTGTTGCCGGTCAGCAGGTGGCCTTCCAGGCCCTCGGGCACCTCGTCCAGGCCGGAGCCGTAGCCGGTGGCGCTGCCGCCGACGAACACTCCGGTCTGGCTGCCCTTCAGCGAACGCGGGTCGATGCCCGCCCGTTCCACGACCTCCCACGAGGTTTCCAGCAGCAGCCGCTGCTGCGGGTCCATCGCCAGCGCCTCGCGGGGGCTGATCCCGAAGAACGCCGGGTCGAACTCGCCAGCGTCGTAGAGGAACCCGCCCGCGGCCACGCCGAACGTGAGGTCGTCGCCCCAGCCGCGGTCGGCGGGCAGGCCCGCGACGGCGTCGCCGCCGGTGGACACCAGGCGCCACAGGTCTTCCGGCGAGCTGACGCCACCGGGGTAGCGGCAGCTCATCGACACGATCGCGATCGGTTCACGGGCCGCGGACGTGAGCTGCTGGTTCTGCTTCCGCAGCCGCTCGGTCTCCTTCAGGGACGCCCGCAGCGCCGCGACGACTTTTTCGTTGGAGGTCATCATGTGCTCCGCACTTCGGGGCTGATCAGGAGTTGCTGCTGTCGAGGGCCATCGAGACGAGGCTGTCGACGTCCATGTCGTCGACCGAGTCCCCGTCGTCGGCGGCGACCGTTTCGGCTTCGCCGTTCACCAGCCGCAACAGGGCGTCGAGCAGGCCCGCGTCGCGCAGCCGGTCCAGCGAGAGTCCGGCGAGCGCTCGGCGCACCTCGGTTTCCGCCGCGTCACCCAGCAGTTCGGTGCGCAGCAGGTCCACGAGGACGAGCGGGGTCGGGTAGTCGAAGACGAGCGTGGCGGGCAGCGTCAACCCCGTCGCGCCGTTGAGGTTGTTGCGCAGCTCCACCGCGGTGAGCGAGGAGAAGCCGAGTTCGCGGAACGCCCGGTCGGCCTCGATGCCGCCCGCGTTCGCGTGGCCGAGCACCGCGGCGACCTGCTCGCGCACCAGGTCCAGCAGCACGCGGTCACGATCGGTCTCGGGCAGCGCCAGGAGGGTGGTCCGCAGCGCGCTGTCGCCGTCGGAGGTCTCGACCGCGAGCGCCTTGCGCACCTCCGGCAGGTCCGCGATGAGCGGACTCGGCCGGGCGGCGGTGAACAGGGTCGCGAAGCGGTCCCAGTCGACGTCGGCGACGGTGACCGTGGTGTCGCCGGACTCGACGGCCTGCCGCAGCGCGGCCACCGCCCGTTCCGGCCGGAGGGCTGGGAGTCCGCTGCGGCGCAGCACCTCGTCCTGCCCGCCACCCGCCCACGGGCCCCACGCCACCGACAGCCCCGCGAGGCCGCGGGCCCGGCGCTGCTGGGCCAGCGCGTCCAGGAAGGCGCTGCCCGCCGCGTAGGCGGCCTGGTTGGCGCTGCCCCAGACACCGGCCGTGGAGGAGAACACCACGAACGCGTCCAGCGGGGTGTCGCCGAGCAGGTCGTCCAGGTGCGCCGCGCCCATGATCTTGGCGGACAGGACCGAGGAGAACTCCGCGAGGTCGTTGTCCCGCACCGGGGTCGACTGGCCGACCTCGACCGCGTGCACCACGGCGTTCGGCGCGTGCTGGTCGACCACCACGGCGGCCTGGTCGCGTTCGGTCACGTCGCAGCGCACGACCGTGGTCCTGACCCCGAGGTCGGCCAGTTCGGCCAGCAGCTCCGGTGCCTCCTCGGCGTCCGGGGCGGCGGTGAGCACCAGGTGCTCCGCGCCCGCACCGGCCAGCCAGCGGGCGACCTGCCCGCCGAGCGCTCCGGTGCCGCCGGTCACCAGGACGGTGCCGCGCGGCGTCCACGGACCGGTGGACGGCCCGGCGGGCGCGTGCGCCAGCCTGCGGGCCAGCACGCCGCCCTCGCGGATCGCGACCTGGTCCTCGGTGCCCGCGAGGACGCGGGCGAGGTGGTCGAGCACGGTCCCGTCCAGGGCTTCCGGCAGGTCGATCAGGCCGCCCCAGCGGTCGGGGTGCTCCAGCGCGGCGACCACGCCGAGGCCCCAGACCTGGGCCTGCGCGGGGCTGAGCACCGGGTCGCCGGAACCGGTCGACACCGCGCCGCGGGTCGCCGCCCACAGCGGAGCGCCGATCTCGGCGTCGCCGAGGGCCTGCACCAGCACCAGGGTGTCGGTGGCGCTGTCGGACAGCGACAGCACGCCGTCGACCGCGTCGACACCCGCGAGCGCGGCGGTCAGCGCGGCCCGGTCGTCGGACGAGCCGACGGTGACCACGTCGAGACCGCGCTGCCCGAGGCCGGTGACCAGCTCGGACTCCTCCGCACCCGCCGGGGTGACGACCAGCCAGCGGCCGGTGGCCGCGGGGCCGCCGTCGGCGACCGGCGTCCACTCGACGCGGTAGCGCAGGGCGTCCGTGCCGGGGTTCTCGTCGGAGGCGAGCCAGAAGCGCTCACGCTGGAACGGGTAGGTGGGCAGGTCGACCCGGCGGGCGCCGGAACCGGCGAAGAACGGCGTCCAGTCGACCGCCACGCCGCGCACGTGCAGTGCGGCGAGCGCGCCCAGCAGTGCGGGCACCTCGGACCGGTCGGCCCGCTGCGTCGGGACCAGGGTGGCGGTGGTGGCGCTCTCGGCGCCCATCGCGGTCAGCACCGCGTCCGGGCCCAGCTCCAGGAACGTCGACGCACCGGCGGTTTCCAGCGTGCGCACGGCGTGGGCGAAGCGGACGGTGTCGCGGACGTGGTGGACCCAGTAGTCGACCGAGGTCAGCTCCTCGGCGGTGGCGAGTTCCCCGGTCAGCGTGGAGACGATCGGGATGCGCGGGGCGGAGAACGTCAGTTCCTTCGCCACCACGCGGAACTCCTCCAGCATGGCGTCCATGCGCGGCGAGTGGAACGCGTGCGACACGGCCAGGCGCTTGGACTTCCGGTCGCCGAAGCGGGCGACCACGTCCCGCACGGCGTCCTCGTCACCGGCCACCACGACCGACGACGGCCCGTTGACGGCGGCGAGCGAGACCCGGTCGGTCAGGTGCTCCAGCACCTCACCCTCGGTGGCCTGCAGGGCGACCATCGCGCCGCCGGTCGGCAGGGCCTGCATCAGCCGACCGCGAGCGCCGACGAGCGTGGCCGCGTCGTCCAGCGACAGCACCCCGGACACGTGGGCGGCGGCGAGTTCGCCGATGGAGTGGCCCGCGAGGTAGTCGGGCTTGACGCCCCACGACTCGGTGAGCCGGAACAGCGCCACCTCGACCGCGAACAGCGCGGGCTGCGTGTAGCCGGTCTGGTTCAGCAGGTCGGCGTCGTCGCCGAACACGACGTCGCGCAGCGGCAGGTCGAACCGGGCGCACACCGCGTCGAACGCGTCCGCGAACACCGGGAACGCCTCGTACAGCTCACGCCCCATCCCGAGCCGCTGCGAGCCCTGACCGGTGAACAGGAACGCCAGTCGGCCGGTCGCGGTCGACCCGCGCACCACCTCGGGCGCCCCGGTGCCGCCTGCCACGGCCGTGAGACCGCGTTCCAGCTCGTCGGGACCACCCGCGATGACCACCGCGCGGTGCTCCAGCCCGGCCCGGCCGGTGGCCAGCGTGAAGCCGATGTCGGCCAGGTCGGCGTCCACGGTCATCAGGCGAGCGGCCTGCTCGCGCAGGGCCTGCGGGGTCTTGGCCGACAGGATGATCGGCACAACGGGAACGGGGGCCCGCTCCACCTCCGGTTCGGCTGGAGCCTGCTCCACAATGGCGTGGGCGTTGGTGCCGCTCATGCCGAACGACGACACGCCGACCCGGCGAACGCGGCCCGTTTCGGGCCACTCGACGGTCTCGGTCGCCAGTTCGACCGCACCGGCGGACCAGTCGACCTGCGCGGACGGCTCGTCGACGTGCAGGGTCTTGGGCACGATCCCGTGCCGCATCGCCAGCACGGACTTGATGATCGCGGCGACACCGGCGGCGGCCTGCGTGTGGCCGATGTTGGACTTGACGGAGCCCAGCAGCAGCGGCGTTCCCCGGTCCTGGCCGTAGGTCGCGAGCAGCGCCTGCGCCTCGATCGGGTCGCCCAGGGCGGTACCCGTGCCGTGGGCTTCGACGACGTCCACGTCGGACGGTGCCAGGCCCGCGCGGTCCAGCGCACGGCGGATGACCCGCTGCTGCGAAGGACCGTTCGGGGCGGTCAGGCCGTTCGACGCGCCGTCCTGGTTCACGGCCGTGCCGCGCACCACCGCGAGGACCTGGTGGCCGTTGCGCCGCGCGTCGGACAGCCTCTCCACGAGCAGCATCCCGATGCCCTCGCCCCACGCCGTGCCGTCGGCGCCGGACGCGAACGCCTTGCAGCGCCCGTCCACGGCCAGGCCGCGGTTGCGGGAGAAGTCGATGAACGCCCCCGGCGACGACATGATCGTCACGCCACCGGCCAGGGCCAGGTCGCACTCGCCGTTGCGCAGCGCCTGCACGGCGAGGTGCAGGGCCACGAGGGAGGAGGAGCACGCGGTGTCGACCGTGACGGCCGGGCCCTCCAGGCCGAAGGTGTAGGAGATGCGGCCGGAGAACACGCTGGCCGCGTTGCCGGTGCCGAAGAAGCCCTCCAGCTCGCTGGGCAGCGAGGTGAGCGCGGCGCCGTAGTCCTGGCCGTTGGTGCCAGCGAACACGCCGACCTGCTGGCCGCGCACGGACGCCGGGTCGATCCCGGCCCGCTCGAACGCCTCCCACGACGTCTCCAGCAGCAGGCGCTGCTGCGGGTCCATCGCCAGGGCCTCGCGGGGGCTGATCCCGAAGAACGCCGGGTCGAACTCCCCCGCGTCGTGCAGGAACGCGCCTTCGCGGGCGTAGGACTTGCCCGCGGCGTCGGGGTCCGGGTCGTACAGGTCGAGGTCCCAGCCGCGGTCGGCGGGGAAGCCGGTCATCGCGTCGCGGCCCTCGACGAGCAGGCTCCACAGGTCTTCCGGCGACGAGACACCACCGGCGAAGCGGCACGACATGGCCACGATCGCGATCGGGTCGTCGGTCACGGCCGCGGTGACGGGGGTCAGCGCTGTCGTGTTCGATGTGGCGGAGCGGGACCCGACCAGCTCGGTGCGCAGGTGCGCGGCGAGCGCGGCCGGGTTCGGGTAGTCGAACACCAGCGTCGCGGGCAGGCTGAGCCCGGTCGCGGTGACGAGGCTGTTGCGCAGCTCGACGGCGGTCAGCGAGTCGAAGCCCAGCTCCTTGAACGCGCGGTCCGGGCGGACGGCGTCGGCGGAGGCGTGGCCGAGGGCCGAGGCGACCTGCGCGCGCACCAGCTCCACCAGCGCGTGCGCCTGCTCGGCCTCCGGCAGGGCCGCGATCCGGCGGGCCAGCGAGGAGTCCTCGGTGGTCTGGACGGGCTTCTCGGCGACCTCGGGGAGTTCGGCGAGCAGCGGGCTCGGCCGGGCGGCGGTGAAGACCGGCGCGAACCGGGTCCAGTCGACGTCGGCGACCGTGACGGTGGTGTCGTCGGCGCGGATCGCCCGGCGCAGCGCGGTGATCGCGGGGGCGGTCGCCATGCCGACCACACCGCGGCGGCGGAGCTGCTCGGCGGCGTCGCTGCCCTCGACGGCCATGCCCGCGTCGGCCCACGGGCCCCAGGACACCGCGAGAGCGGTCAGCCCACGGGCCCGGCGGGACTCGGCGAGCGCGTCCAGGTGGGCGTTGGCGGAGGCGTAGGCGGCCTGGCCGCCGCTGCCCCAGATGCCCGCGATGGAGGAGAACAGCACGAACGCGTCGACCTCCCCGACCAGCTCGTCCAGGTGCTGGGCACCGGAGACCTTGCCCGCCAGCACCCGCGCGAACGTGTCGAGCCGATGTCCCTCCACCGCTTCGGTGTGGTCCGTGCCCGCGGCGTGGAAGACGGCGGTGGGCGGGTGTTCGGCGACGAGCGCGGCGACGGCGTCGCGGTCGGCCGCGTCGCACGCGGCGATCGTGACGCGAGCGCCCAGGGCTTCGAGGTCGGCGGTCAGCTCGGCGGCACCCGGTGCCCCGGCGCCGCGGCGGGAGGTGAGCACGACGTGCTCCGCGCCCGCACCGGCCAGCCAGCGGGCGACGTGCCCGCCGAGCGCGCCGGTGCCGCCGGTGACCAGGACGGTGCCGCGCGGCGTCCACGCCGTTCCCGCGCCCGCGGGGGCGTGGACGATCCTGCGGCCGAAGACGCCGGACGAGCGGACGGCGACCTGGTCCTCGGACCCGGCCAGCACGGCGGCGAACCGGTCCGCGGCGCGCTTGTCGAGGTCGGCGGGCAGGTCGACCAGGCCACCCCAGCGCTCGGGGTGCTCCAGGGCGACGACCCGGCCGAGGCCCCACAGCTGCGCGGCCTCGGGGGTGCTGGGGCGGTCGGCGCGGCCGGTCATCACGGCTCCGCGCGTCACCAGCCACAGCGGCGCGTCGACGTCGGCGAGCGCCTGGACGGTCAGCAGCGCCTCGGTGACGTCGGCGGGGAACGCGAGCACGCCGTCGAACCGGCCGAGGTCGGCGGCGGACGCCGGGTCGGTGACGGTGACGACCTCGACCCCGCGGTCGGTCAGCGCGGACGCGGCGTCGTCGGTCCCGACGGCCAGCCAGCGGCCACGGGCCGAGGCGGTGCCGACGTCGGTGGGCCGCCACTCGACCCGGTAGCGCCAACCGTCCACGGTGGACTCGCTGCGGGCGTCCCTGCGCCAGCGCGACAGCACCGGCAGCACGGCGTCGAACGCCTGCGAGTCCTCATCGGACAGTGCCGCGCCCAGCGACGCCAGGTCCTCGTGCTCGACGGCGTCCCAGAACTTGGCCTCGATCGAGTCGGGGGCGTACCCGGCCTCCTTGGCGGGCTCGAACCACAGGTGCTCGCGCTGGAAGGCGTAGGTGGGCAGGTCGACGCGCTGCGCGCCGCTGCCCTCGTAGAACGCGGACCAGTCGACGCGGACACCGCGGGCGTGCAGGAGCCCGACCGCGCGCAGCAGGCCCTTGGCCTCCGGCCGGTCGCGGCGCTGCCCGGCGACCAGCACGGCGTCGGTGACGCTGTCCTGGCCCATCGCGGTGAGCACACCGTCCGGGCCCAACTCCAGGAACGTGCTGACGCCCCTGCCCTCCAGCGTGCGGACGGCGTCGGCGAACCGGACGGCGTTGCGCACGTGGCGGACCCAGTAGTCGGGCGACGCCAGGTCCTCCGGGTCTGCGAGCTGCCCGGTCAGCGTGGACACGATCGGGATGCGCGGCGCGTGGAACGTGAGCCGGTCGGCGACCGCGCGGAAGTCGGTGAGCATGGCGTCCATGCGCGGTGAGTGGAACGCGTGCGAGACGCTGAGCTTCTTGGTGCGGCGGTCCGCGAACGCGGCCACGACGGCCTCCACGGCGTCGTCGTCACCGGCCACGACCACCGACGTGGGGCCGTTGACGGCCGCGATCGAGACGCGGCCGACCAGCCGGGCGCGGACCTCGGACTCGGTGGCCTGGATGGCGACCATGGACCCGCCGGTCGGCAGGGCCTGCATCAACCGGCCGCGAGCGCCGACGAGCGCGCAGGCGTCGGCCAGGGACAGCACGCCGGACACGTGGGCGGCGGCGAGTTCGCCGATGGAGTGGCCCGCCAGGTAGTCGGGCTTGACGCCCCACGACTCGACCAGCCGGTACAGCGCGACCTCGACGGCGAACAGCGCGGGCTGCGTGAGACCGGTCTGGTCGAGGGCGTCGGCGTCGGTGCCGAAGACGACCTCGCGGACCGGCACGTCGAACTCCGCGCACACCTCGTCGAAGGCCTTGGCGTAGGCGGGGAACGTCTCGTGCAGCTCGCGGCCCATGCCGAGCCGCTGCGAACCCTGGCCGGTGAACAGGACGGCGAGGGCCCCGTCCACCACGGCACCGGTCGGCGCCTGGCCGAGCACGAGCGCGTCCAGGCCGTCGATCAGCTCGTTCCAGTCCCGCGCCACGACCACCGCGCGGTGGTCGAACGTCGCACGGGTCGCCACGGACGAGTAGCCGACGTCGACCAGCTCGGTGTTCTCGTCGTGCAGGTAGGCGGCCAGGTTCGCGGCCTGCTCGCGCAGCGCCTCGGACGTCTTGCCCGACACCAGCACCGGCACCAGCGGAACCGACGTCCGCTCGACCTTCTCGGGCCGGGCTGCGGGCGCCTCCTCCAGGATCAGGTGGGTGTTGGTGCCCGCGATGCCGAACGCGGACACGGCGGCCCGGCGGGGACGGCCGGTCTCGGGCCACGGGGTGTTCTCGGCCAGCAGCTCGACGGCGCCCGCGGCCCAGTCGATGTGCGGCGACGGCTCCTCGACGTGCAGGGTCTTCGGCGCGACGCCGTGGCGCAGGGCCTCGACCATCTTGATGATGCCCGCGAGACCGGCGGCGGCCTGCGTGTGGCCGAGGTTCGACTTCAGCGAGCCCAGCAGCACCGGGCGGTCGCGGTCCTGGCCGTAGGTGGACAGGATCGCCTGCGCCTCGATCGGGTCACCGAGCCGCGTGCCGGTGCCGTGCGCCTCGACCACGTCGACCTCGTCCGGCGTGAGGCCGGAGTTGGCGAGGGCCTGGCGGATGACGCGCTGCTGCGACGGGCCGTTGGGGGCGGTGAGCGTGCTGGACGCGCCGTCCTGGTTGATGGCGGAACCCCGCACGACGGCGAGGACCTCGTGGCCGTTGCGGCGGGCGTCGGACAGGCGCTCCACCAGGAGCATCCCGACGCCCTCGGACCAGCCGGTGCCGTCGGCGCCGGAGGAGAACGCCTTGCAGCGGCCGTCGGGCGAGAGACCGCTCTGCGTGGCGAACTCGGCGAAGACGGACGGCGTGGCGAGGACCATGACGCCGCCGACGAGCGCGCTGTCGCACTCGCCGTTGCGCAGGGCCTGCGCGGCGAGGTGCAGCGCGACGATCGAGGACGAGCAGGCGGTGTCGACGGTGAACGTGGGGCCTTCCAGGCCGAACGTGTAGGCGATGCGACCGGACATGACGCTGGGGGTGATGCCGGTGAGCACGAGGCCCGCCAGCTCCTCCGGGATGTCCATGCCGTCGCCGTAGTCGGTGGCGCTGCCGCCGATGTAGACGCCGATCTGCTTGCCCCGCACGGACGTCGGGTCCATGCCGGCGCGCTCGAACGTCTCCCACGTGGTCTCCAGGAGCATCCGCTGCTGCGGGTCCATCGCCAGCGCTTCGCGCGGGTTGATGCTGAAGAAGTCGCGGTCGAAAGAGGTCGCGGTCTCGACGAAACCTCCACCGGACACGTCGAACCCGAGCTTGGTGGCCCAGCCGCGGTCGGTGGGGAACGGCGTGATCGCGTCGCGGCCCGAGGTCACCAGGTCCCACAGGTCCTCCGGCGACCGGACACCGCCGGGCAGGCGGCACGCCATCGACACGATCGCGATCGGCTCGTCGGAGCCGACCGTGGACGCGACGGCCTTCTTGGCGCCGGAGTCGCCGGTGTCGACCAGTTCCTCGCGGAGGTGACCGGCGAGCGCCTGGGGCGTCGGGTAGTCGAAGACGACCGTGGCGGGCAGCCGCAGACCGGTGGCGGAGCTGAGGGTGTTGCGCAGCTCCACGGCGGACAGCGAGTCGAGGCCCATGTCGACCAGGCCGCGACCGGCCTGGACCTGGTGGGCGGAGGAGAAGCCGAGCACGATGGCGACCTGGCCGCGGACCATGTCCAGCAGCAGGTCGTCCTGCTCGGCGGGGCTCAGCGCGGCGAGCTTCTGGCTCCACTGCGAGGATTCCGCGCCGCTACCGGCGGCGGCCCTGCGCACCGGCTGGCGGACCAGGCCGCGCAGCAGCGGGTGCAGCTCGGTCTTGCTCGTGCGCAGCGCGGCGAGGTCGAGCTTGATCGGCACGGCCACGGCCGCGTCCAGCGCGAGCGCGGCGTCGAACAGCGACAGGCCCTCGGGCACCGACAGGGCCGGGATGCCCGCGCGGGCCATGCGGGCGAGGTCGACCTTCGACAGGCCCGCGCCCATGCCCGCGCTCTGGTCCCACAGGCCCCAGTCCATCGCGACGGCGGGCAGGCCCAGCGACCGGCGGTGGGTGGCGAGGCCGTTGAGGTAGGTGTTGGCGGCGGCGTAGTTGGCCTGGCCGGGCGAGCCCAGCAGACCGGCCGAGGAGGAGAACAGGGCGAACACGGCCAGGTCTCGGTCCAGCGTCAGCTCGTGCAGGTGCCGGGCGGCGTCGACCTTCGGCGCGAACACGGCGTCGAACCGTTCGGGCGTCAGGGATTCCAGGACCCCGTCGTCCAGCACACCGGCCGTGTGCACGACGCCGGAGAGGTTCGGGATGCCCGCCAGCAGCGCCTCCACGGCGGCGCGGTCGGACACGTCGCAGGCCACGACGTCGACCCGCGCGTCCAGTTCCGCGACCAGTTCGGCGGCACCGGGCGCGTCCGGGCCTCGGCGGGAGGTCAGCACGAGGTGCTGAACTCCTTGGCCGACGAGGTGCCGGGCCAGTTCCGCGCCGAGACCACCGGTGCCGCCGGTGATGAGGACGGTGCCGTCGAGCTTCGCCGGGATGGTGAGGACGACCTTGCCGATGTGCTTGGCCTGGCCGAGGTAGCGGAACGCCTCGGGTGCGCGGTGCAGGTCCCAGGTGGTGACCGGCAGCGGGCTCATGTCGCCCGCGGAGAACCAGTCGTAGAGCTGGTAGAGCATCTCGCGGATGCGCTCGGGCCCGGCCTCGATCAGGTCGAACGCCCGGTAGGTGACGCCGGGGTACTGGGCGGCGACCTCGTCGGCGTCGCGGATGTCGGTCTTGCCCATCTCGACGAACCGGCCGCCGTCACCGAGACCGGCCAGGCGCAGGGAGGCGTCCACGAACTCGCCCGCGAGGGCGTCCAGGACGACGTCGACGCCGCGTCCGCCGGTGGCGGTGGTGAACTGCCGCTCGAAGTCCGTGGTGCGGGAGGAGGCGATGTGGTCCTCGGGCAGGTCGGCCGCGCGCAGCACGTGCCACTTGCCGGTGGACGCGGTGCCGTAGACCTCGCCGCCGAGCCGGCGGGCCACCTGCGTGGCGGCCATGCCGACACCACCGGCGGCTGCGTGGACGAGGACCGACTCGCCGGGCTTGAGGCCGCCCAGGTCGTTGAGGCCGTACAGGGCGGTCAGGAACACCAGCGGCACGGCGGCGGCTTCGGCGAACGACCAGCCGTCGGGCATCGGGCACACCATGCGGTGGTCGGCCAGCGCGACGGGGCCGAACGAGGCGTCCATCATGCCCATGACCCGGTCGCCGACGGCGAGGCGGTCCACGGCGGACCCGACGGCCAGCACGACGCCGGCCGCCTCCAGGCCCATCAGGCCCGCGTCACCGGGGTACATGCCGAGGGTGTTCATGACGTCGCGGAAGTTCACGCCCGCCGCGCGGACGCCGATCCGGACCTGCTCGGGCTCCAGGTCGCGCTCGGCCTCGGGCCACGGGACGGTGATGAGGTTGTCGACGGTGCCCTGCGCGGAGAAGTCCAGCCGCCACGGGCCCTCGGCGTCGAAGCGGGGGACGGTGCCGGAGAACGCCCGCACCAGCCGGGGCGCGTAGGCCTTGCCGCCGCGGACCGCCAGTTCGCTCTCGCCGCTGGCGACCTCGGTGCCCAGCAGGCCCTCCGGGGCGTCGACCAGCACGATCCGGTCGAGGTGCTCGGACTGCGCGGCCCGGATCAGGCCGGACACGGCGGCGTGCGCCAGGTTCGTGGTGTTCTCGCCGGGCAGCGCCGTGACGGCACCGCTGGTCACCACGACCAGCACCGCGTCGGACTCCTCGGCCAGGAACGCCTGCACGTCGGCGAGCACGGAGGCGGTGACCTCGCGGACGTCGCCGTCCGGGACCACCAGCGTGACCGCGTTGGTGTCGGGCGCCTTGTCCTCCAGGGACAGCGGCGTCCAGTCGATGCGGAACAGCGAGTCGGCGTGACCGGTGGCGGACTTCAGCGGTTGGCCGCCGATGGGCCGCAGCACCAGGGAGTCGATCCGCGCGACCGGCGAGCCGCCGCCGTCGGCGACGTGCACCGAGACCGCGTCGCCGTGGCCGGACGGGGAGATCTTGGCGCGCAGCACCGTCGCGCCCGCGGCGTGCAGGCTCACGCCGTTCCACGAGAACGGCAGCGAGCCGCCCTCGCCCTTCCCCGAGTTCAGCGCGAGGGCGTGCAGCACGGCGTCGAGCAGCGCGGGGTGCACACCGAACTTGGCGGCCTGGCGGTGTTCCGAGTCGGGCAGCGCCACCTCGGCGTACACGTCGTCGCCGTCGCGCCACGCGGCCTTGAGGCCCTGGAACACCGGGCCGTAGGACAGGCCGGCACCGGCCAGGTCGTCGTAGACCGGGCCCACCTCGACCGGCTCGGCGCCGGGCGGCGGCCACGCGGTCAGGTCGAACCCGGCGGAGACGGTCTCGTCGGCGAGGACACCGGTGGCGTGGGTGGTCCACGCCGTCTCCTCGTCGCCCTCCGGGCGGGAGTACAGGGTGACCGGGCGGCGGCCGGAGGCGTCGGGCTCGGACACCGACACGCACACCATGACGCCGCCGCGCTCGGGCAGCACCAGCGGCGCCTGGAGCAGCAGCTCGTCGAGGTGGCCGCAGCCGAGCTGGTCACCGGCGCGGATGGCGAGGTCGACCAGGGCGGTGCCGGGCACGACGACGTTGCCCGCGACCACGTGGTCGGCGAGCCAGGCGTTGCCGGACCGGGAGAGGCGGGCGGTGAACAGGGCTTCGCCGTTGGGCGAGAGCAGGACCGCGCCGAGCAGCGGGTGGTCGGTGGCGCCGAGGCCCGCGGACCGCACGTCCTGCTTGGACTTCGTGCCGTCGAGCCAGTAGCGCTCGCGCTGGAACGCGTAGGTGGGCAGCTCGACGCGCACCGCGCCGGAGCCTGCGAAGTAGGAGGACCAGTCGACCCGCACGCCACGGCTGTGCACCGCGCCCAGCGCGGACACGACGCTCCGCACCTCGGAGCGGTCCTTGCGCAGCGCGGGCACCAGGGCGGCGGTCGTGCTCTCGGCGGCCATCGCCGTCAGCACGCCGTCCGGGCCCAGCTCCAGGAACGTCGCCACACCGGCGGTTTCCAGGGTCTTCACCGCGTCGGCGAAGCGGACGGCCTCGCGGACGTGCTTGACCCAGTGGTCCGGCGAGGTGATCTCCTCGGCCGTGACGAGCCCGCCGGTCAGCGTGGAGACGATCGAGATCATCGGGGCGCGGAACGACAGACCCGCCGCGACCGTCCGGAACTCGGCCAGCATCCCGTCCATGCGCGGCGAGTGGAACGCGTGCGACACGGTGAGCCGCTTGGACTTGCGGTCCGCGAAGCGCGCCACGACCTGCTCGACCGCGTCCTCGTCGCCCGCGACGACGACCGAGCGGGGCCCGTTGACCGCGGCGATGGACACGCGGTCGGTCAGGTGGGGGCGAACCTCGTCCTCGGTGGCCTGCACCGCGACCATCGCACCGCCGGTCGGCAGGGCCTGCATCAGCTTGCCGCGCGCGGTGACCAGCGCGGCGGCGTCGGCCAGGGACAGCACCCCGGCGACGTGGGCGGCGGCGAGTTCGCCGATCGAGTGGCCCGCCAGGAAGTCGGGGCGCACGCCCCAGGACTCGACCAGGCGGTAGAGCGCGACCTCGATCGCGAACAGGGCGGGCTGGGTGAACTCGGTCCGGTTGAGCAGGTCCGCGTCGGCCATCGCCTCGGCGAGGCGGGGGTCCAGGTGCGCGCACACGGCGTCGTAGGCCTCGGCGTACACCGGGAACGCGGCGTACAGCTCCTGGCCCATCGCGATCCGCTGGCTGCCCTGGCCGGTGAACAGCACGGCGGTGCGGCCGATCACGGCCTCGTCGCGGACCAGGCCGGGTGCGGTGGAGCCGTCGGCCAGTGCGACGAGACCGGCGAGCAGGTCGTCGCGGCCGTCGGCGACGAGCACGGACCGGTGCTCCAGGTTGGCCCGCGTGGTGGCGGCGGAGAACGCGAGGTCGGCGAGGTCGATCCCCCGCTCCACCAGCGGGACCAGGTTCGCGGCCTGCTCGCGCAGCGCCTCGGGGGTCTTGCCCGACAGCACCACGGGCACGATCGGCAGTTCGTGGCGCTCGGCCACCTCCACATCGAGGAGTGGAGCCTGCTCCAGGATCGCGTGGGCGTTGGTGCCGCTGTAACCGAAGGACGAGACGCCGACGCGGCGGGCGTGACCGGTCTCGGGCCACGGGCGGGTCTCGGTGACCAGCTCGGCCGCGCCGGAGCTCCAGTCGATCTGCGGCGACGGCTCGTCGACGTGCAGCGTCTTCGGGATGACGCCGTGCTGGAGCGACAGGACGGTCTTGATGACCGCGGCGACACCGGCGGCGGCCTGGGTGTGGCCGATGTTGGACTTGACCGAGCCGAGCAGCAGCGGGCGTTCGCGCTCCGGGCCGTAGGCCGCGATGAGCGCCTGCGCCTCGATGGGGTCGCCCAGCTTGGTGCCGGTGCCGTGGGCCTCGATCACGTCGACGTCGAGCGGCGTCAGACCGGCGTTCGACAGCGCCTTGCGGATCACGCGCTGCTGCGACGGACCGTTGGGGGCGGTGAGTCCGTTCGACGCGCCGTCCTGGTTGACCGCCGAGCCGCGCACGACCGCGAGGACCTGGTGGCCGTTGCGGCGGGCGTCGGAGAGGCGTTCCACCAGGACGAGGCCGACGCCGTCGCCCCACACCGTGCCGTCGGCACCGGCGGCGAACGACTTGCAGCGGGAGTCGGCGGACAGGCCGCGGGCGCGGCTGAAGTCGATGAACGCGCCGGGCGTGCACATGATCGTCGCGCCGCCCGCGAGCGCCAGGTCGCACTCGCCGCCGCGCAGCGCCTGGACGGCGAGGTGCAGCGTCACCAGCGACCCGGAGCAAGCGGTGTCGACGGTGACGGCGGGGCCTTCGAGGCCGAACGTGTAGGAGAGGCGGCCGGACACCATGCTGGCCGCGGTGCCGGTGCCGATGTGGCCTTCGAGACCGGCGAAGTCACCCTCGGTGACGACGGAGAAGTAGTCCTGGCCGTTGGTGGAGGTGAACACACCGGTGCGGCTGCCCTTGAGGGACTGGGGGTCGATGCCCGCGCGTTCGAACGTGCGCCACGCGGTCTCCAGCAGCAACCGCTGCTGCGGGTCCATCGTGATCGCCTCGCGCGGGGAGATGCCGAAGAAGCCGGGGTCGAAGTCGGCGGCGCCGTCGACGAAGCCACCCTCCGTGATGTAGGAGGTGCCCTCGTTCTCGGGGTCCGGGTGGTACAGGTTCTCCAGGTCCCAGCCGCGATCGGTGGGGAAAGGCACGATCGCGTCGCGGCCGTCGACGATGAAGTCCCAGAGCTGTTCGGGCGAGGAGATTCCACCCGCGAAACGGCAGTCCATCGCGACGATCGCGATGGGTTCCTGTCCTTTCTCCTCCACCTCCTGCAAACGGTGGCGCGTGTTGTGCAGGTCCGCGGTCACCCGCTTGAGGTAATCACGAAGCTTCTGCTCGTTGGACATTCAACGCCACCTCTTCACAGAAACCAGCACGTCTCCGGCACTTCCGACAGACCACTGATTCGAAAACTAACGAGGGGCCGTCAGGGATGACACCCCTGACGGCCCCCTAGGCGCCCCCTACCCATTTACCCCCTGGAGCTGGGAAAACAGGTGCCCTTATTCGGTTGTCGAGGCAATTCGGGTCACACTCCGAACTCCTTGTCGATGAAGTCGAAGATGGCGTCGTCATCAGCGGTGTTGAGCTGTTCGGCGACGCTCGGGGCCTCCACGGCGGACGAGTACTTGGCGAGCAGCGCCTGGAGCCTGGCGACCACCCCTACCTTGTCCTGCTCACCCAGGTCCGTGCGGGCCGCGGCGCTCTCCAGGAGCCCCAGCTCGTCCAGCACGGGCGTCGCCTCCTGCTCGTCGAGCGCGAGCTTGCCGCGCAGGAACTGGGCCAGTGCGGCGGACGTCGGGTAGTCGAAGACGAGCGTCGCGGGCAGCGCCAGACCGGTCGCCGCGCCGAGCGTGTTGCGCAGCTCGACGGCGGACAGCGAGTCGAAGCCCAGTTCGCTGAAGCCGCGGGTGGGCTGGACCGCGTCGATCCCGGCGTGCCCGAGGACGGCGGCGACCCGCGTCCGGACCACGTCCAGCAGCATCCGGTCGCGTTCCTTCGGGTTCACCGCGCTCAGACGGCTGACCAGGTCGGACGTCTCGGGCTCGGCGGGCGTCCCGGTGGCCGCGTCGCGGACCTCGGGCAGCTCGCTGAGCAGCGGGCTGGGTCGGGCCGCGGTGAACACCGCCGCGAACAGCGCCCAGTCCACGTCGGCCAGCGTGATGGTCGTGTCCCGCTGCGCGAGCGACGTGCGCAGCGCGGCCACGGCCTGCTCGGCGGGCATCACCGTGACGCCGCGGCGGCGGAGCTGCTCCGCCGCGTCGCCGTCGGCCATGCCGCCGTCCGCCCACGGGCCCCACGCGACCGACAGACCGGCCAGGCCGCGGGCTCGCCGCGATTCGGCCAGGCCGTCGAGGGCCGCGTTCGCCGCGGAGTAGGCGGACTGGCCGCCGCTGCCCCACGTGCCCGCGATGGAGGAGAACAGCACGAACGCGTCCACGTCCCCGACCAGCTCGTCCAGGTTCCGGGCCCCGGCCACCTTCGCCGCCAGCACGGCGTCGAACTCGGCCAGGTCGTGGTCCTCCAGCGGCTGGAACAGCTCCACGCCCGCCGTGTGCACCACGGACGTCGGCGGGTGCTCGGCCACCAGTGCCGCGACGGCGTCCCGGTCGGCGACGTCGCACGCGGCCACGGTGACCCGTGCGCCGAGGGCCTCCAGTTCGGCGGTCAGCTCCGCGGCTCCCGGTGCGGCGGCACCGCGGCGGGAGGTGAGCACCAGGTGCTCCGCGCCCGCACCGGCCAGCCAGCGGGCCACGTGCCCGCCGAGCGCGCCCGTGCCGCCGGTGACCAGGACCGTGCCGCTCGGTGTCCACTCCGCGGCGCCGTCCTCGGCGGGTGCGTGCGCGAGGCGTCGGCCGAACACGCCGTTCTCGCGGATCGCGACCTGGTCCTCGGTGCCCGCCAGGGTGGCGGTGAGGGCGTCCAGCGCGTGGTCGTCCAGGGTGGACGGCAGGTCGACCAGGCCACCCCAGCGGTTCGGGTGCTCCAGGGCGACGACCCGGCCGAGTCCCCAGACCCCGGACCGCACCGGGTCCACGTCCTCGCCGCCGGTCGACACCCCGCCGCGGGTCAGGCACCACAGGGGCGCGTCGACCACGGCGTCGCCGAGGGCCTGCACCAGGACCGCGGTCGACAGCGGGTCGGCCGCGAGCGACAGCACGCCGTCGACCGGGCCGGCGGTGATCAGCTCTTCGGCGAGCCGGTCGCGGTCGGTCGACGCGTCGACCGGCACGACCTCGACACCGCGGGCGGTCAGGCCCGCCAGGAGGGCGGCGTCGTGGCCGTTCTCCGGTGCCACGACCAGCCAGCGGCCCGCCGTCGACGATCCCGTGGTGATCCGCTCCCAGCGGACCCGGTAGCGCCAGCCGTCGGCGGCGGAGCGTTCCCGGCGGGTGCGGCGCCACGACGACAGCGCGGGCAGCACCTCGCTGAGCGGCCGGTCGCCGTCCAGCGCCAGGGTCGAGCTGATCGACTCCAGGTCGCCGTTCTCCACGGCCTCCCAGAACCGGGCGTCCACCTCGTCCACGGTGATCGCGGCCGGGTCGCCCGCGAGCCAGAACCGCTCGTGCTGGAACGCGTACGTCGGCAGGTCGATCCGCCGAGCGCCGCTGCCCGCGAAGTACGCGGCCCAGTCGACCGGCACGCCCCGCTCGTGGATCCTGCCCAGCGCGGCGAGCAGCGTGCGGGCCTCGGGCCGGTTCTTCCGCAGGGCGGGCACCAGTTCGGCGTCGGTCACGCTGTCCGCGCCCATCGCGGTGAGCACGGCGTCCGGGCCCAGTTCCAGGAACGTGGACACGCCCTCGGCCTCCAGGGTCCGCACCGCGTCGGAGAACCGCACGGCCTCGCGGACGTGCCGCACCCAGTACTCGGGCGAGCACAGCTCCTCGGTGGTGGCGATCGCGCCCGTGAGGGTGGAGACGATCGGGATGCGCGGGGCGTTGAACGCCATGCCCTTCGCGACGACCAGGAACTCGTCGAGCACGTCGTCCATCAGCGGCGAGTGGAACGCGTGCGACACGGCCAGGCGCTTGGACTTCCGGTCGCCGAAGTGGGCGAGCACGTCGGCCACGGCGCTCTCTGCGCCGGAGACGACCACCGAGTTCGGTCCGTTGACCGCCGCGATGGACACGTGGTCGGTGAGGTGCGGTCGCACCTCCTCCTCCGCGGCCTGGACGGCGACCATCGCGCCGCCCTCGGGCAGGGCCTGCATGAGCGAGCCGCGCGCCGCGACCAGCACGGCCGCGTCCTCCAGGGTCAGCACCCCGGAGACGTGGGCGGCGGCCAGTTCGCCGATGGAGTGGCCCGCCAGGAAGTCCGGGCGGACACCCCACGACTCGACGAGGCGGTAGAGCGCGACCTCGACGGCGAACAGCGCGGGCTGCGCGAACTCCGTGCGGTCCAGGGACTCGTCCAAGCGGACGTCCAGCACGGCGGCGACCTCGTCGAACGCCTTGGCGAACGCCGGGAACGCCTCGTGCAGCTCACGTCCCATGTCGATCCGCTGCGAACCCTGGCCGGTGAACAGGAACGCGAGCCGCCCGCCGACCGCGGCACCGGTCGGCTCGAACGCCTCCAGCTGCCTGGTCAGGTCGTCGTGGTCCTCGGCCACGAGCACCGCGCGGTGCTCCAACCGGGCCCGCGAGGTGGCCAGCGAGAACCCGAGGTCCAGCAGGTCGGCCGACGGCACCCGTCGTGCCTGCGCCCTCAGCGCTTCCGGGGTCCTGCCGGACAGCACGATCGGGACCAGCGCCGGGGACTTCCGGTCGGCCGCGGGAACATCGGCTTCGGGCGCCTGCTCGATGATCGTGTGCGCGTTGGTGCCGCTGATGCCGAACGACGACACCGCCGCGCGCCGCGGACGTCCCGAGCTCGGCCACTCGCGCTGCTCGGTCAGCAGCTCGACCGAGCCGGAAGCCCAGTCGACGTGCGAGGTCGGCGCGCTGACGTGCAGCGTCTTGGGTGCGACCCCGTGGCGCAGGGCCTGCACCATCTTGATCACACCGCCGACGCCCGCCGCGGCCTGGGCGTGACCGATGTTGGACTTGAGCGAGCCCAGCAGCAGCGGGGTCTCGCGGTCCTGGCCGTAGGTGGCCAGCAGCGCCTGCACCTCGATCGGGTCGCCGAGCGGCGTGCCCGTGCCGTGCCCCTCCACCACGTCGATGTCCGACGTGGACAGACCGGCGTTCGCGAGGGCCTGGCGGATGACCCGCTGCTGCGACGGGCCGTTCGGCGCGGTGAGCGTGCTGGACGCGCCGTCCTGGTTGATCGCGCTGCCCCTGACGACGGCGAGGACCTGGTGGCCGTTGCGCCGCGCGTCGGAGAGCCGCTCGACCAGGAGCACGCCGACGCCCTCGGACCAGCCGGTGCCGTCCGCGCCCTCGGAGTAGGCCTTGGAACGGCCGTCGGCGGACAGCCCGCGCTGGCGGGAGAAGTCGACGAACGTGTCGGGCGTGGCCATGACGGTCACACCACCGGCGAGCGCGAGGTCGCACTCACCGGTCCGCAGGGCCTGCACGGCCCAGTGCAGCGCGACGAGCGACGACGAGCAGGCCGTGTCGACCGTGACGGCCGGGCCTTCGAGGCCGAACGTGTAGGAGACGCGGCCGGACACGACGCTGCCGGAGGTGCCGGTGCCGAGGTAGCCCTCGACCTCGTCCGGGACGGTCCCGAGGTTCGTGGCGTAGTCGTGGTACATCAGGCCCGCGAACACGCCGGTGCGGCTCCCCCGCACCGTCGTGGGGTCGATGCCCGCGCGTTCGAACGCCTCCCACGACGTCTCCAGCAGCAGTCGCTGCTGCGGGTCCATCGCCAGGGCCTCCCGCGGCGAGATCCCGAAGAACGCCGGGTCGAAGTCGCCCGCCTCGTGCAGGAACCCGCCCTCGCGGGTGTAGGTCTTGCCGATGGCGTCGGGGTTCGGGTCGTACAGGCCGTCGAGGTCCCAGCCGCGACCGGTCGGGAACCCGGACACCGCGTCGCGGCCGTCGAGCACGAGCTGCCACAGGTCCTCCGGCGACCGGACGCCGCCGGGGAAGCGGCAGGCCATCGCGACGATCGCGATCGGGTCGTCGTTCGCGACCTTCGCCGCCACGACCTGCTCGACGACCTCGTCCTCGTCCACCAGCTCGGTGCGCAGGTGCGCGGCCAGGGCCAGGGAGGTCGGGTAGTCGAACACCACGGTCGCGGGCAGCCGCAGTCCGGTCGCGGCGCCGAGCGCGTTGCGCAGCTCCACGGCGGACAGCGAGTCCAGGCCCATCTCGACGAGGCCGCGGCCCGGTTCGACCTGGCCGGCGTCCCGGTAGCCCAGGACGGTCGCGACCCGGCCGCGCACCAGGTCCAGCAGCAGCCGGTCCTGCTCCTCGGTCGGGACTCCCAGGAGCTTCTGGGACCACCGCGCCGATTCGGCGGACGCCTTGGCGGCGGTGCGGCGCTTCGGCGCGCGGACCAGGCCGCGCAGCAGGGCGGGCACCTCGGTGCTCGTGCGGAGCACGGCGGTGTCGAGCTTCATCGGCAGCGCCAGCGCCGTGTCCGCCCGCAGGGCGGCGTCGAACAGCGCGAGCCCGTCGGCGACGGGCAGCACCGGCATCCCCGCGCGGGCCATCCGCGCGAGGTCGGCGGGCGAGAGGCCCGCGCCCATGCCCGTGGTCTGCTCCCACACGCCCCAGGCCAGCGAGATCGCCGCCTGGCCGGTGGCGCGGCGGTGGGCGGCGAGGCCGTCCAGGTAGGTGTTGGCCGCCGCGTAGTTCGCCTGGCCCGGCGCGCCGAGCACACCCGACGAGGACGAGAACAGCGCGAACAGCTCCAGCTCACCGGTCAGCTCGTGCAGGTGCCGGGCCGCGTCGGCCTTGGGGGCCAGCACGGTCGCGAAGCGCCGCGGCGTCAGGGATTCCAGGACGCCGTCGTCCAGCACACCGGCGGTGTGCACGACACCGGTCAAGTTCTCGACGCCCGCGAGGAGCTTCTCCACGGCAGCGCGGTCCGAGACGTCGCAGGCGACCACGTCGACCCGTGCGTCCAGTTCCGCGACCAGCTCGGCCGCGCCCGGTGCCGCGAGGCCGCGGCGGGACGTGAGCACCAGGTGCCGCACGCCGTGCTCCGCGACCAGGTGCCGGGCCAGTTCCGCGCCCAGTCCGCCCGTGCCGCCGGTGACCAGCACCGTGCCGGTGAGGGTCTTGCGGGCTCCCAGCGCCAGCGGCACCAGGCGCGGCGCGTACACCGCGCCACCGCGGACCGCCATCTCCGGTTCGCCGAAGCCGACCAGCGGTGCGGAGTCGTCGCTGTCCACCAGCACGATCCGGTCCGGGTGCTCCGACTGCGCCGAGCGCACCAGCCCGGACACGGCGGCCTGCGCCGGGGACACGTCCTCGCCCGCGACCGACACCGCGCCGGACGTCACGACGACGAGCCGGTCCCGTTCGCCCGCCAGGAACTCCTGGAGGTCGGCCAGCACACCCGCGACCACGTCGTGCAGGTCGCCGTCCGGCACGACCAGGACCTGGGCGTCCGGGTCCGGGGCGACGTCGTCGGTCGGCAGGGCCGTCCACTCGACGCCGTAGAGCGGGTCGGTGGCCTTGCGGTCGATGCCGCCGAACTCCCGCAGCACCACCGAGTCCACCCGCACGACGGGTGCTCCCGTCCCGTCGGCGGCCAGCACGGTGACGGAGCCGCCGCGGGTGGTGACCCTGGCCCGCAGCACCGAGGCGCCCGCGGCGAACAGGCTCACGCCCGCCCAGGAGAACGGCAGCGCGCCCGGTCCGGTCTGGCCGATGCCGATGGCGTGCAGCACGGAGTCCAGCAGTGCCGGGTGCACGCCGAACTCGGCGGCCTGGCGGTGCTCCGACTCGGCCTCCACGTAGAGGTCGTCGCCGTCGCGCCACGCGGCCTTGAGGCCCTGGAACACCGGGCCGTAGACGAGTCCGCTCGCGGCCAGGTCGTCGTACAGCGTGGTCACGTCGAGCGCGGTGGCGCCGGCCGGCGGCCAGGTGGTCAGGTCGAAGTCCGGTGCGGTGGTCTGGTCGGTCAGGAAGCCGGTGGCGTGGGTCGTCCACAGCACCTCGTCGCCGTCGGGCCGCGACAGCACGGTCACCGCGCGGCGGCCGTCGTCCGGTTCGCCGACCGCGACGTGCAGGCTGACGCCTCCGCGCTCCGGCAGGACGAGGGGTTCGCGCAGCAGCAGTTCTTCCAGGTGCCCGCAGCCGACCTCGTCACCCGCCCGGACCACCAGTTCGACCAGCGCGGTGCCGGGCACGACGACCGCGCCCGCGACCACGTGGTCACCGAGCCAGCCGTGCGACGCCACCGACAGCCGCGCCGTCGCCAGCACACCGCCGTCGGGCATCGGCAGGACCGCGCCGAGCAGCGGGTGGTCCGCCGAGTCCAGGCCTGCCGACGTGACGTCGCCGACCGAACCGGAGCCCTCCAGCCAGAACCGCTCGCGCTGGAACGGGTACGTCGGCAGAGCGACCCGCCGCGCGCCGGTCCCGGCGAAGTAGGCGGCCCAGTCCACGTCGACACCGCGGGCGTGCGCCTTGCCGACGGCGGCGACCAGCGTCTTGGCCTCGTCGCGGTCCCTGCGCAGGCCGGCGATCAGCACCGCGTCGCGGACGGACTCCTGGCCCATCGCGGTGAGCACGCCGTCGGGACCCAGCTCCAGGAACGTCGTGACGCCCTTGGCCTCCAGCGTCGTGACCGCGTCGGCGAACCGCACCGCCTCCCGGACGTGCCGCACCCAGTACTCCGGGTCCGTCACCTCGCCCAGCATCGGGATCTTCGGCTCGTGGAACGTCAGCGTCGAGACCACCGCGCGGAAGTCGTCCAGCATCGGGTCCATC
>NZ_DASUSQ010000042.1:0-82305 GCF_036375055.1 Umezawaea sp. | reverse complement strand
CGGTTGTTGTAGAGCAGCAGACCGGCCAGGATGGTGCGTTGCTGAGCGGCAGGCACCGGTATCTCCACGCCGTTGAGAAAAGCCTCCGTTGGGCCGAATATCCCAAAGCGGATTCCTGAGTCCGGTGAACCGACATCCCGTGCACGCGCCATGGAGTGCCTCTCTTCCTTGTTGCTCGCTGTGCCGAGGTGGCGAATGCAGACCTAACCACGTGTCGTCATTGCCCCGGATCACCGGGAACGTCCGGGATGTCATGAGTCGGCCCCGTTCGGCGGCACAGCATGACAGAGAGTTCGAGTCGTTGGGCTGTTCGGGTTCTCGGTGTTCGTCGGAGGCTTGGCGGATATCGGACATCTCGATCGATGTGCGGCGTTGTCCTAGGAAAATGTTATTGCCCACACGTGACCAAGTGGTGCAGATCACGGAATAGCGTCTCAACTGGTGGCGTTCGGCAATGGCAGAAGTACGCCGACCCGGTGTCTCCTGATGACTTTCCCCAAACCATGCCGTAGCTTGGTTTTCGGCTGCGATTCCCCATGTCCCGCGCGGGAATCGAAGAGTGGCCCGCACCACGTTTCGAGAAAGGCGCGCTGTGGATTCCTGTGTCACGTCAATCGCGGCCTTCTGCGTCTTAACCCGCTGGTAGCGGCCGTGAAGCCGTCCAGTGCGGGGTCTGCTGAGCCGAGCGCGACCGGGTTGTTGGTCGGCGCTTAGTCGTTCGCTGAGCGGTGGGGCACCAGCGATCCGACGCGGTGAGGGTCGGGTTCATGCGATGTTCACGCATGTGGCATCCCGGTGTGCTGTGAAAACTCGGGAGTCCGGAAGTCGGTACCTCCGGACGGTGAACACGTGGCTTTGTTTCGGTGTGTCCCGACGCCTGTGTCCTGGGTTTCGCGCGCCATCGCGGGAATCGTCTGATGCCGATGCCGATCGGGCGGTCGTACCCGGCGGCACGTCGACTCCCGCTCTGGCGGACCGGGAAAGGCGTGGTCCTGGGTGCTGGGTCGATCCGGCAGGTCGAAGGGGGCGGCAGGTGCTTCGGCAGAGTGGGGAAAAGGTGGAACCGGCGCGGCGGGCGGATCGCGCGGCCGGAAAGCCCGAAAACCACCGCGATTATATTCACCCGTCGCCGCGGGGGCGTTCGACGACCCGCGTCCTCGACGGTCGGAGCAGAGCACGCGCGTCGGAGCGCGACCGGTGAACGCCGCGTGCGAACACGACTCGACCGCGACTCCGGACGGCGGGAACGGGCCCACCCCGATCGCCGTGATAGGCCTCGCGCGCGCACCGGACCCCCGTCCGTTCCGGGACCCGCCGTTCCCCTGCCGCGGGCTGCCCACGCTCACGTCGGTGGACCGGCTCCACGGCCACCACCTCGACCGGAGGAGCCCGTGACCGCGCGGTAAGGGCTCGGGGCCCTCCTCGGGGCGCTCGCGTCCCGAGGAGGGCGGCCGTGGTCAGCCCAGCGGGACCTCGTGCGCGTGCTCGGCCAGCCACGCGTCGAGCGGCACGAGGTCGGGGTTCAGCTCGCGGACCAGGTCGAGGTCCCGCGCACCGGTGAAGTACTCCGACGCCTCGGCGAAGAACTGGAACGTGGCGGCGATCTCCTCCGCGCCGGGGTACCCGGCCGCGCGGACCTCGTCGGGGGTGGCGGGCCGGTACACGACCTCCTCGCCGAGCGCGGCGGTGAACGCCGCGGCCAGTTCGACGCCGGTCGCGTGCGTGCCCGCGACGCCGACCGTCCGCCCGACGAACTCCTCGCCGCGGCGGAAGATCCCGAGGGCGGTGCGGCCGATGTCCTCGGCGGCGATGAGCGCCATGCGGGCGTCGGCCATCGGGAGGGTCAGCACCAGCCGACCCCGCTCGTCGCGGCGCGGTCCCTGGCCGCCGCCGGCGAACGCCTCGTAGTAGAACGTGGTCTGGAGGAACGTGGTGGGCACGCCGAGCGCGGTGAACACCGCGTTCGCCTCGCCCTTCGCGTCGAAGTGCGGCACCTTGTAGCCGCCCGGCAGGTCGGGGACGTCGCTGCCGAGCCGGGCGAAGTGCGGCCGGGTGTCCTCCAGCGTGGACCACACCACGTGCCGCAGACCCGCGTCCTTCGCGACCCGCGCCGCGGTGGAGGCCTGGCGCACCTCCCTCTCGGCGCGCGTGCTCCCCGCCTCCTCCTCGGGCGTGCGCGGCGCCCAGAAGTTCGTGACCACGAACGCGCCGTGCGCGCCGTCGAACGCCTTGCGGACGCTCGACTCGTCGTCCAGGTCCGCCTCGACCACCTCGGCGCCGCGGGCGGCGAGTTCCCGCGCCGCGGGCGACCCAGGGTTCCTGGTGAGCGCCCGCAGGGCGAACGGACCGTCGGGGTCGGCCAGGATCGCGCGCGCCAGGCCCCCGCCCTGCGCACCGGTGGCGCCGACAACGGCGATGATCTTCTTCTCGGACATGCCGGTTCTCCTCTGCGCCCTCTCGGGCAGTGGTTCTCGTTCCGCACCACCACCATCACCCCGGATCGGGACGCACGCCTTCCCCTGTCGTGGGTACCCACCGCGGGGGATGGTGGCCCGGCGGAGGGGGCCAGCGGGTGTACCGGGCGTGATCACGGGTAGCCCGGTTGCATGACGACCACGCAGGCACGTGCGACCGAGGCAGCTCAGCGCTACCGGCGGGCGTGCGACTACGCCGCGGCCGCGATGATCTACCTCAAGGACAACGTGCTGCTGCGCGAGCCGTTGCGACGCGAGCACCTCAAGCCCCGGCTGCTGGGCCACTGGGGCACGTGCCCCGGCATCACGCTGCTCTACAGCGGCCTCAACGGGCTGGTGCGGCGGACCGGGCAGCGGACCCTGCTGGTCACCGGCCCCGGCCACGGCGCTCCCGCGGTGCACGCGAACCTGTGGCTGGAGGGCACGCACGCGCTGTCGGACCCGGCGCTCAGCCTCGACGGCGGGGGCCTCGCGGAGCTGGTCCGCCGCTTCTCCTGGCCGGGCGGCTTCCCCAGCCACCTGTCCCCGGAGGTGCCGGGTGTCATCCACGAGGGAGGGGAGCTGGGCTACGCGCTGGCCACCGCGTTCGGTGCGGCCCTGGACAAGCCGGACCTGCTGGTGGCGTGCCTGGTCGGCGACGGGGAGGCCGAGACCGGACCGACGGCCGGGTCGTGGCACGCGGGCAAGTACCTCGACCCGCGCACCGACGGCGCGGTCCTGCCGGTGCTGCACGTCAACGGCTACAAGATCTCCTCGCCCACCATTCACGGCACCATGGACGACGAGGAGCTGGTGGCGTGCTTCAGCGGCGCGGGCTGGTCGCCGCACGTGGTCGACGTGACGCGCGCCGACGACCCGGACGCGGCGCTGGCCGAGGCGCTGGACCTGGCGCACGCCGAGACCGCCGCGCTGCGCGAGCGGTGGCGGCCCGGTGAGCGGGCGGTGCGGCCGATGCTGGTGCTGCGCTCCCCCAAGGGGTGGGGCTTGCCCGAGCACGACACCGCGGGCAAGCCGCTGGAGGGCACGTTCCGCGCCCACCAGGTGCCGCTGGGCGCCGTGCACGAGGACGACGCGGAGTTCGCGCTGCTGGAGCTGTGGCTGCGGTCCTACCGGCCGGAGGAGCTGTTCGACGTCGACGGCAGCCCGCACGCCGACCTGCTGGCCGAGCTGCCGCCGGAGCCGCTGCGGCTGGGACGCGTGCCGGAGGCCAACGGCGGAGCGCTGCGCCGCGACCTGCCGCTGCCGGACCTCGCGCGGTTCGCCGTGGACGTGCCGGAGCCCGGCGGCGCGTCGGCGAGCCCGACGGGCACGGCGGGGGAGTGGCTGGCGGAGCTGGTGCGGGCCACCGAGGACCGCCGCGACTTCCGCGTGGTCTGCCCCGACGAACTGGAGTCGAACAAGCTCGGCGCGCTGCTCGACGCCACCGACCGGGCGTTCACCTGGCCGCTGCCCGACACCGCCGAGCACGTCGCGCCCGGCGGGCGGGTGATGGAGGTGCTGTCGGAGCACCTGTGCCAGGGCTGGCTCCAGGGCTACCTGCTGACCGGGCGGCACGGCCTCTTCCCGTGCTACGAGGCGTTCGCCTCCATCGTGGACAGCATGGTCAACCAGTACGCCAAGTTCCTCAAGGCGGCGGGCGAGGTCCCGTGGCGCGCGTCCGTCGCCAGCCTGAACTACCTGCTGACCAGCGAGGGCTGGCGGCAGGAGCACAACGGCTACAGCCACCAGGGGCCCGGCTTCCTCAACAACCTGCTGACGAAGAAGGCGTCGGTGACCAGGGTCTACCTGCCCGCCGACGCCAACACCCTGCTGGTGGTGCTGCGCGACTGCCTGGCCTCGACCGACCTGATCAACCTCGTGGTGGCGAGCAAGAACGAGGGCGCGCAGTGGCTGGACCTGGAGACCGCCGAACGGCACTGCGCGGCGGGCGCGGGCGTGTGGGAGTGGGCCTGCCACGGCGACGGGGAGCCGGACGTGGTGCTGGCGTGCGCGGGCGGCACCCCGACCGTCGAGGTGCTGGCGGCGGCGTCGATCCTGCGCGACCGCGCGCCCGACCTGACCGTCCGGGTGGTCAACGTGGTCGACCTGTTCGCGCTCGCCCCGGCGTCGCGGCACCCGCACGGGCTGTCCGACGAGGAGTTCGCCGCGTGCTTCGGGGACGGCGTGCCCGTCGTGTTCGGCTTCCACGGCTACCCGTCCGCCGTCCACGAGACCCTGCACGGCAGGCCCGAGACCGAGCGGTTCCACGTCCACGGCTACCAGGAGGAGGGCACCACGACCACCCCGTTCGACCTGCTGGTCGGCAACGGCATGAGCCGCCACGACCTGGCCGCCGACGCGCTGCGCCGCGCGGGCCACGACGACGTGGCCGCACGCGTGCTCGTCGAACGCGACGAGCTGCGCGCCTCGGCGTACCGCGACGGCGTGGACCCCGAGGAGATCACCGGCTGGCGGTGGTCCGCGTGAACGCCGTCCTCACCGTCAACGCCGGGTCCAACAGCCTCAAGGCGCACCTGGTCGACCCCGGTTCCGAGGAGGTGCTCGGCGCGGCCGAGGTCCAGGGACCGCCCGGCTCCGACGAGGCCCGCCGCGCGCTGGACGACCTGCTGGGCGACGCGGACGGCGTCGACGCGGTCGGCCACCGGCTGGTGCACGGCGGGCCCGACCTGCGGGCACCAGCCGTGGTCGACGACGAGGTCCTCGCCGCCGCCCGCCGCGCCGAGGACCTGGCCCCGCTGCACGTCCCACCCGCGCTGGCGCTGCTCGACGTGCTGCGCGGACGGCTGCCCGACGTGCCGCACGTGCTGTGCCCGGACACCGCCTTCCACGCCGACCTGCCCGAGGTCGCCACGACCTACCCGCTGCCCGCCGCGTGGCGCGAGCGGCACGGGTTGCGCCGCTACGGCTTCCACGGCCTGTCCTACCGGTGGGCGCTCGACCGCACCGCGGAGCTGCTGGACAGGCCGTCGGACGGCGTGAGCGCGCTCCTGGCGCACCTGGGCGGCGGCTGCTCGGTGTGCGCGGTGCGCGACGGCCGCAGCGTCGACACCTCGATGGGCTTCACCCCGCTGGAGGGCGTGCCCATGTCCACGCGCTCCGGCAGCGTCGATCCGGGGATGCTGCTGTGGCTGCTGCGCCGGGGCGACCTCGACCTCGACGCCCTCGACCACGGCCTCAACCACGAGTCCGGTCTGCTCGGCCTGTCCGGCGGGCGTTCGGGCGACACGCGAGACCTCGTCGCCGCGGCGGACGACGATCCGGCGGCGGCACTGGCGCTGAGCGTCTTCGCCCACCGCGTGCGTCGCGAACTGGCCGCCGCGGCCACGTCGCTGGACCGGGTCGACGCGCTGGTGTTCACCGGCGAGATCGGCTGGGACCAGCCCGAGGTCCGCGCCGACGTCGTGGCGGGCCTCGGACTGCTCGGCGTTCCGCGCGACCTCGTGGCGGACGTGGAGCACGACGGCGTGGTCAGCCCGCCCGGCGCGGCCGTGCCGGTGCTGGTGGTGCGTCCGCGTGAGGAGCTCCAGCTGTGCCGCGACACCGTGACCGCGCTGCCGCTGGACTGACCCGGCTCCAGCCCGTTCGACGGGATCGACCGGGGACGCCCGGACCGGGGTGGCGCGGTGGGTCGATCGGGGATGCGGTCGACCTCACGCCCGACCCGGTCACGCCGAACCAGGGCTAGCGGCGTTCCGCGGTGTGGTCGGCCGCGCGGACGAGGGACTTCGCGGGCTGCCAGAAGCGGAGCAGCGTTCGCTCGTCGGGCACGTAGGCCTCACCCACGGCGGGCTCGCCCCTGTTGTCGGCCAGCCGCTCGGCCGCCAGGACCATCTCGGCGACCAGCCGGATGTGCTCCTGGTCCTCCTCGCGCGCGGTGTTCTCGATCAGTTCGTCGACGACGGGCGGAAGGGGCTGGACGTACCGGGCGACGAGTTCGGCGGCGTCGTGGATCTCGATCCGTCGACGGTGCAGGCACTCCTGCGGTGAGACCTTCCAGTTGTCCGCGGGCTTCAGCTCGAAGACGACCTGGGGTGCCGCGCGCGTCAGGTCCCGCCACAGCGGGTACGTCCGGCGCGCGGCGCGGGATTCGCGGTCCAGGCGCAGCAACCGCATGACGGCCTGCGCCGAGGAGGGGACGAACACGACGACCACGGCGGCGAAGACGAACAGTCCGGGCTCCCCCGAGGTGAGCCCTTCGGACACCACGGTGAAGACGTCCCGCGCGAACCCGTCGCTGAGCCCCGCGGCGTCCAGGGCCGCGGAGGCCGCGACCACGCAGGTGGGGAGCGAGCTGGCGACACCGAAGCTGACCAGGGCGGCCACCATGACGCGCTCCCGCAGGGTGGTCGTCCGCCACACGCCGACGCTGCGGCTCATCGCGTAGTAGTAGGACGACACGGCCAGCGGCACCGCCGAGTACAGGAGGACGTAGACGCCGTAGCGCCAGCCCCCGTGGTCGGCTACGGACGCCAGCCCCCGCGCTCGGGCCGGATCGCTCAGGGTCAGGAACGCGATGCCCACCGCCGCCGCCAGCCCGAGCACCACCCTGAACCGGGTTTGGTAGTGCGGCACGTCGTGCCTGTGCACCAGCGCCAGCCCCAGCCCGCACGCCCAGGCCATCACGGTCAGCCAGTGCCACGCGTCGAACACGGTCGGCAGACCACCGGGTACGGCGCCTGCGACGTGGCGGGCGACGACCGGTTCGCGCAGGAGGGCCGCCGCCGCGTCGAGGCCCAGCAAGGTGTTGATCAGGCGGCCGTAGACCGTCGTGTGCCGCACCAGGACGAGTCGGACGACCGCGATGGCGACGATGAACGCCGTCGCGGAGATGGTGATCCAACCTGGCATCTGGTAGTGCGGCCACATGCGCTACAGCTCTTTCAACATCGGGTTGCGGCGTGGTCCGGTGCGGGCGCGGAAGCTGATCAGCGTCGCCAGGAGCTCGGCCTCGTACTCCTCGGTGGAGGCGTAGTTGGACACCCCGCGGGCGCGGACCGTGGTCGGATCGGTTCCGTGGCCGAGCGCCAACCCGGTCGTCAGCGCCGCCCACTCCTCGGTGACGAGCGAGGTGTCCTGCCCGTGGCCGAGCAGCATGTGGCCGACCTCGTGCAGGGCCACGTGCAGTTCCACGCCGGAGTCGGACGACCGGCGGAGGAAGATGACGTCGTGGTCCTGGCACGCCAGCCACAGCCCGCACAGCTCCACCGGAGCGGTCAACGGCAACGGCAACGGCACGATGCGCCGTCCGCGCAGGTGCTCGATGGACGCGATGAACTCCGCGATGGTCCAGTCCGGGGGGAGGTCGAGGCGGTCGATGAGGGCTTGCAGACGGGCTCGCGTGGACGTCCTGCCCCTGCTCGGTTTCCACGCGAGCGCGGAAACCCTGCTTCTGAACTGGTCCAGCACGTCAGCTGCCCCCTCGTTCGAGTGAGGCGGTGCGCGCCCGCGGTGTAGGACTCGTCGCTGGTAAGAGCTGCCGCGTCGCAGTCGGTGGAACGGAGATCGAATGCACCTGAGGTTTCCTCCCCCGAGGACCTTGGAGATCTGATCTTGCTTACCGGGTAACACGGTTTTGGTGCCGCTGACGCAGGATTGTTGATTTTTCCAACGGAATCACCGGGTCATCGTGGACGATGGCGGCCATCGCCCGATTGCCTTTCCTGACCAGCTGGCAAACATAGGACGACTCGTCGTCGTCGGATTTCGGGTTCGCTTTGCAGCTTACCCGTCACCTCTGTGCCGTGTTGCGGCTTCGACGCAACCGGGCAGGCCTCGATCGCGTTCGTGGAATAATCGTGGAGTGGAGACCGGGACGGCATCTCGCGCATTGCGAGCGTGCCCGCCGCGGTCGTGCGGCGGACGCGGGTGGTCGAGGAACCTCGGGCCGCACCGGCCGGACACCGGCTGATCGCGCGCCGCTGCCGGTGCGGACCAGCGCCTGCGGCACGGCGCCGAACGACGTGATCGACGCGGTGAGGTGCGGGCCCGTCGTTCCCCCGGCGGGCGGTTCGTTTCCCGCAAGCGTACTGCGCGAGCACCGGCCGAGTCGTTCGGCACCCCGCAGTCTCGGCGGGTGCGGTCGCGTCGACGATCCGGCGGGTCGCCACGGGTTCCCCGAGGTGGCGCGCGAACGGTTCGCGGCCGTTCGGGTGAGGCGCCTCGGCGAAGACCGGCCTCCGGGGTGGGGGAGCACCGCGCCGGCGCACTCCGCGTCGACCGGGACGTGCTCGCCGACCGCCGTGCGCGACGGAGGTGGCCGGGTCGCGGGGAACGCGCCGGGTGCTGCCCCGGTCGTCGGGTCCGCACGGTCGCGGTGGTCGCGGATCCCGCGTCGGCGGGCCGATCACCCGTGGTTCGCCACCGAGACGGCGACTACTTCTCCGGGGTGTCGTCCCGGTCGGACCCGTCCTCCGGAAACGCGGGTTTGGCGGCGTTCTTCAGTGTGTGCAGCAATCGGTCTACCGCCGTTTTGGGGAAGACCAGCTGATAGCCCTCGGTATGGCTGCGGGCTCGCTTCAACTCGATGCCGAGCCGGTCGAGTTCGGTCACGAGATTTGCGACGGACCGGTGATTGCGAGTCAGGTTCTGCAACGCGTTCACGCCGTTCTCGACATCGTCCTCCACTGCCGCGGCGGTGGATTTCTCTTCGGCGGGCGGACCAAGCGCGCCACCGTGGTGAAGAGCCGCGGTCACGCTCCCGGCAGGCAGTCCCAGGGCTTCCAGCGCGCGGTTGTACTTCGCCTCGGTGGTGGCGCTGATGGTGTCGACCTGCCCGCTTTCGATGCGGGACTGAACATTCCGGGTAGGGCCGCCCAGATCGTGGATGAGCTGGTGCGTCACCAGTTGGTCCGGGAGGTTTCGCTGTCGAAACGCTTTCACCAGCCGCCCGAACCGCTGCCCGGCGGACTCGACCCCGTTCCGCTCCGCGGCCTCCGTGACGTCCCTCTCGTTGGCCATGCGCCGGATCGTACCACCACGCTGTGCGCAGGTGTTCATCCATGCGCGTTTATTGCCCTTATGCGTGGTTTTCCGTCCCATATGAGGAAGCGCTACTCGTCCATCTTGGCGCGGTGACGTGCGTGATCGCCAAGTTGTGCATGTTGGGTCGCTACTATGCACACGCATGCCCACCGATGCGTTGACATGTGCGAACGTGGTCGTTATGTTCGAGTCCTGGAGTGCGGTCTGCACGCCAGAGGTGGGGGCACCGATGATCTTGGTGAGGTCTGGCGCGGTCGGAACGACTCCCCGACGGCGTGGCGTCGCGTGCGCTGAACGGCCCGTCGGCTTGTCGCCCGCGATTTATGCATGCTGACAAAACGAGGGTAATGCGATGAATTCTGTGTCCAGTTCCTCGATCGACACCGAGTCGAGCGTGCACGAGGGCATTGCCGTCGTGGGGATCGGCTGTCGGTTCCCGCGGCACGTCTCCAGCGTCGACGACTTCTGGCGGCTCCTCGTCGAGGAGGAGGACGCCGTTCGAGCCGTCCCGGAGGACCGGTGGACGGGCGCCGCCTTCTTCGACCGCGACGCGGCCCGGCCCGGCCACCTCCGCACGCAGGCGGGCGGGTACGTCGACGACGTCACGTCCTTCGACGCGCACTTCTTCGGCATCACGCCGACCGAGGCCGTGCGGATGGACCCGCAGCAGCGCCTCTTCCTCGAAACGACGTGGGAAGCGTTGCAGGACGCGGGAATCGTCCCCGAGCTGCTCGCGGGCACGAAGACCGCCGTCTACGCGGGGGTCTCCGGCCACGACTACGGCATCATCCAGCTCAACCCCGAGAACCGCTACCTGCTCGGCGGCCACACGATGGCGGGCGTGACGAACTGCATCGTGGCCAACCGCGTCTCCTACCTGCTCGACCTCCGCGGCCCCAGCATGATCGTGGACACGGCGTGCTCGTCCTCGTTGGTCGCCGTCCACCTCGCGTGCCGCAGCATCCGCTCCGGCGAGGCGACGATGGCGATCGCCGGCGGGGTCGGTGCGCTCCTCATCCCCGAGACGACCATCGCGTTCAGCCAGGGGACGTTCCTGTCCCCCGAAGGCCGGTCCAAGTCGTTCAGCGGGTCGGCCGACGGTTACGTGCGCAGTGAGGGGTCGGGCACCGTCGTCCTGAAGCCGCTGTCCGCTGCCATCGCCGACGGCGACCGCGTCTACGCGGTGATCCGGGGCACCGCGACGAACTCGGACGGCCGCACCAACGGCATCTCCGTGCCCAGCGAGGAAGCCCAGACGCAGATGATCCTGGACGCCTGCCGCGATGCGGGCGTCGCCCCGTCCAGCATCGGCTACGTCGAAGCGCACGGGACGGGAACGCCCGTCGGCGACCCGATCGAGGCGCGTGCGCTCGGAAGGGCGCTGGGGTCCGGACGCGACGGGCACGAGCCGTGCGTCGTCGGCGCGGTGAAGTCGAACATAGGCCACCTGGAGCCCGCGGCCGGGATCGCCGGAATGATCAAGGCGTGCCTGGTCGTGAGCAGGGGTGAGATCCCCGCGAACATCCACGCCGACCAGCCGAACCCCGCGATCCCCTTCGAGGACCTGGGCCTGCGGCTGGCCACGGCCCGCCAACCGTGGCCGGGGGACGGGCCGCGCCTGGCGGGGGTGAACTCCTTCGGGTTCGGCGGGTCCAACGCCCACGTGATCCTGGAGGGCTCCCCGGACGGCGCGCGGGAGGAGCACCCGGACGGGGCGGCGGAACCCACGGCGCACGAACCGGTCCTGTTCTCCCTGAGCGCCAAGACCGAGGACGCGCTCCGCGCGTACGCCGACGGCTACGCCGACTTCCTGGACGAGCCGAGGAACGCGGCGGCGCTGCCCGCCGTCGCGTCCACGCAGGCCCTGGCGCGTTCGCACTACGACCACCGTCTCGCCGTGGTCTGCTCGTCCGCGGACGAGCTGCGCGCCACCCTGCGCGAGGTGGCGGAGGGCTCGTCACCCGACGCGGTCCGCCGCGGCGTGAAGGCGTCCACGGCTCCCAGCACGGTCTTCGTCTTCTCGGGCCAGGGCCCGCAGTGGTGGGGCATGGCGCGTGAGCTGCTCGCGGAGAGCGAGGTGTTCCGGCGGACCGTCGAGCGCGTCGACGCCGAACTGGGCGGGTACGCCGACTGGTCCGTCGTGGAGGAACTTCGTCGCGACGAGGCGACCAGCCGCATCGGTGAGACGTTCATCGCCCAGCCCGCGGTCTTCGCGGTGCAGCTCGGGCTGGCGAACCTGTGGCGGAGCTGGGGCATCACCCCCTCGGCCGTCATCGGCCACAGCATCGGCGAGGTCGCCGCCGCCCGCGTGTCCGGGGCGCTGTCGTTCGAGGACGCGGTCCGGGTCATCTTCCACCGCAGCCGGGTGCAGCAGAAGGCGTCCGGCAGGGGCAAGATGCTCGCGGTCGGCCTGCGGCACGGCGACGTGGAGGGCCGGATCGCCGCGCACCGCGGACGGGTGGAGGTCGCGGCGCTGAACGGCCCGGAGTCGGTCGTCCTCGCGGGCGATCCGGACGCGCTGGAGGAGATCGAGCGCGATCTCCGCCAGGACGGGGTCTTCTGCCGCGTCCTCCAGGTCAGCGTGGCCTTCCACAGCCACCACATGGACCCGCTGAGGGACGAGCTGCTCTCCTCGCTGGCCGGGATCACCTCGGGCCCGTCCTCGATCCCGATGTACTCGACCGTCATGGCGGACGTCGTCCCCACCGGCGCGCTCGACGCCGGGTACTGGTGGCGCAACGTTCGCGAGCCGGTGCTGTTCGCACCCACCGTCGATCGCCTCGTCGAGGCGGGACACCCGGCGTTCGTCGAGTTGGGTCCCCACCCCATCCACGCGACGGCCATCGCGGAACTGCTCGACCGGCGTGGAGCCGAGGGACTCGTCGTCGCCTCGCTGCGGCGCGAGCACGGCGACCGCCACACCCTGCTGAACTCCCTGGCCTCGCTCTACGCGGCCGGTTCGGACCCGGACTGGGCCGCCGTGTTCGACGGGGGCTCCGAGCGCGTGCGGGTGCCGTTCTACCCGTGGCAGCGGGAGAGGTACTGGCTGGAGGCGCCCGCGTCGCGCGGCAGGCGCTTCCCACCGCTGAACCACCCGCTCGTCGGGGTCGAGAACCGCGCCGCGGACGAGCCGGGCAAGCGCGTGTGGGAACTGGTGCTCGACCCGGTCCGGTTCCCGTGGCTGGAGGACCACCGCGTCCAGGGACCCATCGTCTTCCCGGCGGCCGGCTACCTCGACATGGTGTTGGGCTGCGCGGAGGACGCGTTCGGCGCCGGTCCCCTCTCACTGGAGGACGTCGAGTTCCGCCGCGCGCTCTTCGTGTTCGACGACCGCCCGGCCCCCACCGTCCAGGTGGTCCTGACGCAGGCGATGCACTTCTCCGTGTACAGCCGTCAGGACGGCGACGCCGACTGGACCTTGCACTCCGTCGGGACGCTTCGGCGTGGAGCCCCCACCGCCGCGCTCCCCCGACCGCTCTCGGAACTGGAGGCGGAGTGCCCCGTGGAGATCGACCCCGCCGATCTCTACGCCGTGCTCGGCCGCAACGGCTTGGCCCTGGGCACCACCTTCCGGGCGGCCGTCGCGTTCAACCGCTCCGACCGCAAGTGCCTCGCGCGGCTCGAAACCCCCGCCGCCAGCGCGGACGAGGCGCCGCGCCACGCGATCCACCCCGGTCTGCTCGACTCGTGCATCACGACGCTCCCCGTCGCGTACGGCGACGTGCTCAAGGGCGACGTCGTCGACCAGCAGGCCAAGATGCTCTACCTGCCGGTCGAGGTCGAACGGCTCAGCTTCTACACGAGGCCGCGAGGCCGCCTGCACGTCTACGCGCAGGCGCACGTGACCGACGACCCGATGTACAGCTCGGGCGACTTCTGGATCGTCAACGACGACGGAACGGTGGTCGCCGAGTTCGTCGACCTGAGGTTCAAGTCCATCACCCGAAGCGCTGATGACGGCGACGTGCTCGCGAACTGGTTCTACGACTTCCGCTGGCAACCGGCCCCGGTGCGCCGCAAGTCGCGGATGCCCGCCGACTTCCTGCCCTCGGACACGGCCGTGCGGACGGCCGTGGAACCCCTGCTCGACGAGTTGCGGAACTGGCCGGTCAACCGCGGCTACCACGCCGTGACCGAGGACGCGATGAACCAGCTGTGCATCGGCTACACCACCGAGGCGCTGCACGAACTCGGCATGGACCTGTCGGAGGGCCGCCGCTTCACCCCCGACGAGGTCGTGGCGGAGCTGGGGGTGCACGACAAGCACCGGCGCTACTTCGGCAGGCTGCTGGAACTGCTGTCGCTGCACGGGATCGTCGAGGAGGACGCGGGCACGTGGCGGTTGGCGCGCACGCCCGCGCGCGTCGACACCGCGTCGGACCTCGCGAGGCTGCGCCGCGAGCATCCCGAGTGCGAGTCCGAGTACGCCGTGCTGGAGCGCTGCGGCGGGGAGTTGGCCGCCGTCCTCCGCGACGAGGTCAACCCGGTCGAGCTCATCTTCCCCGAGCACGAGTTCCAGTCGGTCGTCGACCTGTACTCGACCTCGTTCTCGTTCGAGAAGACGAACCGCATCATCGGCGGTGTCGTCGCGGAGTGCGTGCGGTCGCTGCCGAGCGACCGGCCGGTGCGCGTGCTGGAGATCGGCGCGGGCACGGGCGGCACGACCGGGTTCGTGCTGTCCGAGCTGCCCGCGGACCGCGCGGAGTACGTGTACTCCGACATCGGCCAGCTCTTCCTCGCCAAGGCGCGCGACCGGTTCGCCGAGTACGACTTCGTGGACTACCGGGTCCTCGACGTCGAGCAGGACGTCGAGGCCCAGGGGTTCGACCCGCACTACTACGACATCGTGGTGGCGTCGAACGTCCTGCACGCCACCCCGAGCCTGCGGGACACCCTCGCCGGAGTCCAGCGGCTGATGACCTCACGCGGAATGCTCCTGATCATGGAGGCCACGGTGCCACCGCACTGGGTCGACCTGACCTTCGGGATGACCGAGGGGTGGTGGAAGTTCACCGACACGGACGTCCGGCCGAGCTACCCGGTGCTGACCGAGGCGCAGTGGCTCGACTTCCTGCCCACCGCGGGCTTCGAGCACGTCCAGGTGCTCTCCGACAAGACCACGCCGGAGGAGTCCGGCAACTCGGTCGTCGTGGCGCGCGGGCGGACCGTGGACCTCGATCCCCACCAGCCGGGGGCGGAGCGGGGGCCGTGGGTCGTGCTGGCGGACGCGGGCGGTGTCGGCGAGAGCTACCTCGACCTGCTGGGGGAGGCCGCGTCCGGCAGCGTTCTCGTCACCCGCGGTGAGGCGTTCGAACAGGTCGACGCCCGCAGCTTCCGGGTGCGCCCGACCAGCGCCGATGACCTGCGGCGCGTGCTGGAGCACGTCGGCGGCGCGGCGGGCGTGCTGCACCTGTGGAACCTGGACTTCGCGGGATCGGAGCTCACCACCGAGTCGCTGCCCGAGATCGAGAGCCAGGGCGCGTACAGCGTCGTCGCGCTGGTGCAGGCGGTCGGGCGGGCGGAGCCCGCCACGACGCCGCGGTTCTGGGTGGCGACCGCGGGGGCGCAGGTCCTCGACCGGGGCGAGCGCGTCGCGCCCGCGCAGCTGCCGAGCTGGGGCATCCACCGGGTGCTGTTGAACGAGCAGATCAGCCTGCCCGCGAAGATCATCGACTTCGACCCGTCGTCGGACGCCGCGCGCCGGGCGTCCCAGCTCCTCGACGAGCTGCTGCACGTGCGGACGGCCGACGAGGAGGTCGCCTTCCGCGGGGACGGGCGGTTCGTCGACCGCCTCGACCACGTCTCGGTCGCCGAGTTCGAGGCGTCGGTCGCGAAACCGACCCGCGTGTCGGACGGAACGCCCTTCTGCTTGACCGTTCCGAGCGAGCACGCGATCGACCAGCTCCGGTACGAGGGACGAGCACTGCCCGCCCCCGGCCCCGGTGAGGTCGCGATCCGGCCGCTCGCCACCGGCCTGAACTTCCGGGACGTCATGCTCACCCTCGGGCTGCTCGCCGAGGGAGCCACCTTCAGCGGGTTCTACGGCGACGACCTCGGGGTGGAGTGCGCGGGCGTCGTCACGCGGGTCGGCGCCGACGTCGACGGGTTCGCCCCCGGCGACCGCGTCGTGGCGTTCGCCCGCGGGTGCTTCGGCTCCCTGGTGACCACCGATGCCCGGCTGGTCTTCGCGACCCCCTCCACCCTCTCGGACGTCGAGGCCGCGACGCTGCCGATGGCGTACCTGACCGCGTGGTACTCGCTGGTGGAGGTGGGCAGGCTGCGCTCGGGCGAGCGCGTGCTCATCCACGCCGCCGCGGGTGGCGTCGGGCTCGCCGCCGTCCACGTCGCGCAGGCGCTCGGCGCGACGGTCCTCGCCACGGCGGGGAGCGAGGAGAAGCGGGACCACCTCCGATCACTGGGCGTGGAGGAGGTGTACGACTCCCGTTCGCCCGCGTTCGCGGAGGAGATCGCCCGGCGCTGCGACGGCGTGGACGTCGTGCTGAACTCCCTCCAGGGCGAGACCATCCCGAAGAGCCTCGAACTGCTCCGCCCGCGCGGCCGGTTCCTGGAGATCGGCAAGAAGGACATCTACGAGAACTACCAGCTCGGCCTCAAGCCGTTCGGCAACAACCTGAGCTACTCGGCGATCGACGTCGACCGGCTGCTGCTCGAAGACCCGGCGCTGTGCGGGCGGGTCATGACCGAGGTCCTCGACCGCGTCGCGTCGGGCACGCTCCCCGCGCTCCCCCGCACGGACTTCGGTGCGGCCGAGGTGGTGTCCGCGTTCCGGTACATGGCGAACGCGAAGCAGATCGGCAAGGTCGTCGTCGAGTTCGACCCGGACACCGAGCTGCTCGTCCGACCGACACCCGGTGGGGACGAGACGTTCGACGCCGACGGCACCTACCTGGTCACGGGCGGGTACACGGGGTTCGGCCTGCGGACCGCCCAGTGGCTGGTCGAGCAGGGCGCGGGCACCGTGGTGCTGGTCGGGCGCAGGGCGGCGGTGGACGCCGAGAACGAGGCGGCTATCGACGCCATGCGGGCGCTGGGCGCCACCGTCATGCTCGAACGGGCCGACGTGTCCGTGGAGGACGAGGTCGAGGCGCTGCTCACGCGGATCTCGCCACTGCCGCCGCTGCGGGGCGTCTTCCACGCGGCGATGGTGCTCGACGACACGTCGCTCGCGGACATGACGGAGCGGCAGTTCCTCAGGGCCGTGCGGCCGAAGGTCGACGGTGCGTGGCACCTGCACAACCACACCCTCGACCTCGACCTGGACGCCTTCGTCATGTACTCGTCGATGAGCTGGTACATCGGCACGCCGGGGCAGGCCAACTACTCGGCGGCGAACGGGTTCCTCGAAGCGCTGGCGGCGTACCGCCACGACAGGGGACTGCCCGCGTTGACGATCAACTGGGGCGCCATCGGCGAGGTCGGCTTCATCGCGCGCAACAAGGTCGACACGCTCGCCCGGATGGGGTGGACGGCGATCTCACCGGACCAGGCGCTCGGCTTCGTCGGGCGGTGCCTGGCGCAGGGCGTCGGCCGCGCGAGCGTGTTCGGGGTGGACTTCGCGAAGATGAGCCAGGTCATGCCGTCGTTCCGCAGCTCGTCACGGCTCGCTCACCTGGCGCTGGAAGGCGCGACGGGGTCCGCGTCGGCGGGCGGTGCGGAGGGTCTGCGCGCCGAGCTGCTCCAACTCCCGGAGGACGCGCGGGAACCGCGGCTCGTCCAGGCGCTCTCCGAGCAGATCGCCCGGATCTTCGACATGCCGGTCGACCGCCTCGTCCACGACGCCTCGCTGACCGACCTCGGGATGGACTCGCTGATGGCGGGCCAGATCCGCAACGCGCTCGCCAAGCACCTGGAGATCGACTTCCCGACCATGGGCCTGATGCGCGGGCCGACCATCACCGAGTTCGCCAAGGACGTCCTCGCCCAGGTCCTCGGCGACGCGGCCGGGGCCCGGCCCGAGGCGGTCGTACGGGTCTCCGGTCCGGAGCGGTGGATCCACACGGTGGAAGGCCGGTCCAACTCGGCGTCGCTGCGCGTGTTCACGCTGCCCTTCGTCGGCGGCGCGGCCTCGGTCTTCGCACCCTGGCCCGGCTACCTGCCCGACTCGATCGAGGTCGTGGCGCTCCAGGCCCCCGGCCGCGAGGACCGGATCGCCGAGACACCGATCGACTCGATGCCCGCCTTCATCGCGGAGCTGGCGGACGCCATGCTGCCCCACCTCGACAGGTCCTTCGCCATCTACGGGCACAGCATGGGCGGGCTGCTCGCGTACGAGCTCACGAAGTACCTCGAACAGCAGTTCGCCGAGGTTCCGACGAAGCTCATCATCGGGGGCTGGCCGTCGGCGACGTACGTCGAGGACTACGTGCGCGGCCTGAAGCACCTCCGGAACGGCAGCATCGTCGGCGGCGAATCCGACGACCGGGTCCTGGAGGTGTTGCGGGACAACGGTCTGCTCATGGGACCGATCGCCGACGAAGCGTCGATCAAGCCGCTGATGCCCGCGGTGCGGGCGGACCTCAGGATGCTCGGCGACTACCGGTTCGACGACGGGGTCCTGCTGCGCGCCCCGATCACGGTCCTGCACGGCGTCGACGACCCGCTGTTCGAGGAGTACCAGCTCCAGGCGTGGGGGAAGTTGACCAGCGGCGGGTTCTCGCTGACCACGGTCCCCGGCGGCCACCTGTTCATCCAGAACCCCGGTCCGGAGGTGATGGACACGATCGCCCGCGAGCTGTCCGTCAAGGACGCGTACCCGATGTTCACGAATCTCTGACCGGCGCGGACCGACTCGGACGGAGCGGAATCATGGAAGCAGTCGAACGTTACGACGTCGTGGTGTGCGGCGGCGGCCTGGCAGGGTTGACGCTGTCGAGGCAGCTCAAGCGGACCATGCCGGACCTCGCGGTGCTGGTGCTCGAACGGACCTCGGGGGACATCCCGGACGGTGCCCACAAGGTCGGGGAGGCCACGGTCGAGGGGGGTGCGAACTACCTCACCGAGCAGCTCGGCCTCACCGGCTACTTCAACACGCGGCACCTGCACAAGCTGGGCCTGCGCATGTTCTTCGGCGATCCGCACGGACCGTTCGAGGCGCGACCGGAGATCGGTGCGCGGCGGTTCGCGCGCGTGCCGTCCTACCAGATCGACCGGGGCATCCTCGAACGCGATCTGCGGAAGGGCAGCCACGAGCTCGGTGTCGACCTCGTCGAGGGCGCCAAGGTGATCGACGTCGACCTCTCCTCCACCGGCGACGACCACGTCGTCCACTACCAGGTGCCGGGTGAGGGCGGCGAGCGCGAGGTCAGGGCGCGCTTCGTCGCCGACGCGTCCGGTCGCCACCGGCTGCTGCAGCGCAAGCTCGGCCTGGGCACCCCCAGCCCGCACGAGATCAACGCGGCGTGGTGGCGCTTCCGCGGCGAGTACGACGTCGAGCGGATGGCGGCGGCCACGAGCCCGACGTGGACGCCGAAGACGCAGGAGCGCAGGTGGTTCTCCACCAACCACCTGATGGGTCGCGGCTACTGGGTGTGGATGATCCCGCTGGCGTCGGGGAACACGAGCGTCGGCATCGTCACCGACGAGCGCATCCACCCCTTCAAGACGTACGCGACGGAACCGAGGGCGCGCCAGTGGCTCGCCGAGCACGAGCCGACGCTCGCGGCGTTCGTGGAGCACGCCGAGGTCCTCGACTTCTTGAAGCTGCGGAACGTGAGCCACGGGTCCGAGCAGGCCTTCTCGCACGACCGGTGGTCCTGCGTCGGTGAGGCGGCGGTCTTCCTCGACGCGTTCTACAGCCCTGGAACGGACTTCATCGCCTACACGAACACCATCACGACGCGGCTCGTCGAACTCGACCGCGCGGGCCGCCTGACCGCCGACGTCGCCCAGCGGTACAACCGGTTGCTGCTCGACGACCTCTGGCCGAACTACCTCCAGGTGTACCAGGACAGCTACGGCATCTTCGGGCACGCGCCTGCCATGTTCACGAAGGTCATGTGGGACACGTCGTACTACTGGTCGCTCCCCTCGCAGATGCTGTTCCGCGGTCTGTTCAAGAGCGAGGACGCCGCCGCCGAGTTCCACCCCATCGCGGCGAGGTTCCTGCCCATCCAGAAACGCATGCAGGCGAACCTGCGCGCCTTCGCCGCGCAGGCGGCCCAACCGGACAGGTACCTGTTCGTCGAGTACAGCAAGGTGCCCATCTGCGCCGAGCTGCACCTGGACCTGCTCACCGAGAAGACCGCCGACCAGACCTTCCGCGACATGCGGAACAACGTCGACCGGTTGGAGGCCTGGGCGGACGCGTTCGAGCGGGAGATCGCCAAGGAGTGCGACCTGCCGCGCGACGAACCGGTCGCGGTGGTGGCGGGCCGGTGACCGGTGGAGGGGACGTGACCAGCTTCGACGGCAGGGTGGCGATCATCACCGGCGGCAGCCGCGGCATCGGCAGGGCGATGGCGCTCGCGCTGGCGAGCCGGGGAACGGCGGTGGTGGTCGCGGCCAAGACGATGGAGAGCGGCGGCAGGCTGCCGGGAAGCGTCCCGGAGACCGTCCGGGAGGTCGAGGCGCGCGGTGGCTCGGCCTTGGGGGTGCGGTGCGACGTCCGCGACGAGGCGGACCTGAAGAACGTCGTCGACCAGGCCGTCGAGCGGTTCGGCCGCGTGGACATCCTGCTGAACAACGCGGGCGCCATGTGGCTCCAGGGGGTCGAGGCCACGCCGCCGAAGCGGTTCGACCTGATGATGGACGTCAACTCCCGCGCGCCGTTCCTGCTCGCGCACCACTGCCTTCCCCACATGCGGCGGCGGAACTGGGGCCACATCGTGAACATGAGCCCGCCGATCGGCCTCGACGTGCTCGACCACGTCAGGGGGAAGGTCGCCTACATGGCGTCCAAGCTCAACGCCACGCTGCTGACGCTCGGCCTGGCCGAGGAGTTGGCGGGGACCGGCATCGCCTGCAACTCGGTGTGGACGCAGACGCTCATCGGGACGGCGGCGACGCGGAACCTCGGCATCGGCGCCCCCGAGGACTGGCGGCGCGAGGACGTCGTCGTCGACGCCATGATGGCGGTGCTCGAACAGGACCCGGCGGAGCACACCGGGAGCACCCTGCTCGACGCGGAGATCCTCCAGCGCCTCAAGGGGATCGACGACCTGTCCCGGTACCGGTTCGTGCCCGATCGGGAACCGGCTCCGATGACGTGGGACCGCTGGGACCGCCTCGCGGACGAGGCGCGCGAGAAGTACTTCGCCGCCATGACGGCCGTCGACGCGGCGAAGGGCGCACAGTGGCACTGACGCAGCGAATCCGGTCGCACCGGGTCCTCGCACGGGGCCTGCTCGAAGGTGCGCGCTCGAACCGCACGCTGGCGCTCGAACTCGAGCGCAGGAGCAGGCACGGGGCGAGCGCCTTCCTGCTCCACGAGGACGAGCGGTTCACCTACGCGCAGGCCAACCGGCTCGTCAACCGCACCGCGCACGCGTACCGGGCGAACGGCCTGCGCAAGGGCGACGTCCTCGCCCTGCTCATGGAGAACCGCCCCGAGTTCGTCTGGCACTACCTCGCGGCGGGGAAGCTCGGCGTCGTCGTGGCACTGGTCAACACGCGGGCGCGTGGCGACGGGCTCGCGCACGCCCTGTCCGTGTGCGGGGCGACCCACCTGATCGTCGGTTCGGAGTGCCTGCCCGCGTTCCTGGCGGTCCGGGACCGCGTGGCGGACGACCTGATCGCCCACTGCCTGGTGGACGAGGACGGGACGGCGCCCGGTACCGCGGGCCTCGCGCGGTTCGTGCCGAGCGGGACGTCCACCGACCCGCCCGAGACGGCCGGGCACACCCTCGGTGACACCGGCGCCTACATCTTCACGAGCGGGACGACCGGGCTGCCCAAGGCCGCCGTCATGAGCTACCAGCGGTTGACCACCGTCGGACGGGTGACCGGCGCCCTGGGGTGGCGTTTCCAGCCGGGGGACGTGGTCTACAACTGCCTTCCGCTGTTCCACACCAACGCTCTGGTGATCGCCCTGTCGAGCGTCCTCGCGCACGGGGCCGCGCTGGCGCTCGCACGCCGGTTCTCGGCCGGTGGGTTCTGGCGCGACGTCCACCGCTACCGGGCGACGGGCTTCAACTACGTCGGCGAGATGTGCCGGTACCTGGTCAACACGCCGCCCGGCGACCACGACCGCGGGCACCGGGTGCGCGTCATCGTCGGCCAGGGGTTGCAGGCCGACGTCTGGACCGCCCTGCGGGACCGGTTCGAGGTACCGCGGATCGTCGAGTTGTACGCGTCCACCGAGGGCAACATCGCCACGATCAACCTGACGGGGGAGGTCGGGTCGGTCGGCAAGCTGCGCCTCGGCGGCACACTGGCGAAGTGGGACTTCGAGCGCGACGACTTCGTCCGCGAGGGCGGGCGGCTGGTGCGGTGCGGGCCGGGGGAGACCGGCGTCCTGCTCGGACCCATCCGGAAGCGAACGCCCTTCGGCGGCTACCGGGACGAAGGGGCCACCCGCGCGAAGATCGTCACGAATGCCTTCCGCGACGGGGACGCGCTGTACGACACGGGCGACGTCTTCCGCCTCGACGAGCGGAACAACCTGTTCTTCGTCGACCGGTTGGGCGACACCTTCCGCTACCGGGGCGAGAACGTGTCGACCACCGAGGTGCAGGAACAGCTCGTGCGGTGGCCGGGCATCGCCGCGGCCAACGTCTACGGCGTGCCGGTACCGGGACGCGAGGGCCGCGCCGGGATGGCGGCCGTCGTCCTGGCCGACGGCGCTCGGTTCGACGGCGCGGCGCTCGCCGCGCACCTCGATTCGGCGCTGCCGCGCTACGCGCAGCCCGTCTTCATCCGCGTGCTGCCCTCGCTGGAGACGACGGCGACGCTGAAACTGACCAAGTCGTCGCTCCAGCGCCAGGGTTTCGCCCCAGGGGAAGGCGAGCCGCTCTACGTACGCGACGCGGGGGACCCCACCTACCAGGAACTCACGCCGGAACGCTACGACGCCGTCGTTCGGGGCGAGGAGAGGGCTATGACTCTGAAGGGAACGTCCGACCAGGTGGGCTCGCCGTCCTCGGCGCCCCTGTTCGTGCACAGGTCGGGAACCGGGCCGCCGGTCGTGCTGGTGCACGGCGGGCTGCCGCCGAAGGTGACGTGGGCCGGTCAGCACGAGCTCGAAGCCCGGTGGTCGCTCATCGTTCCGAGCCGTCGGGGCTACCCGCCCAGTCCGGCCGCGTCGTTGCAGGACTTCCTCGTCGACGCCGACGACCTGGTGGACCTCATCGCGGGGGAGCCCGGCGGCGTCCACCTGGTCGGGTTCTCCTACGGCGGCTTGGGGGCGTTCCTCGCGGCCGAGCGGCTGCCGGACCGGGTCCGGTCGCTGACCCTGATCGAGGTGCCGCTGTGGACCGCGGCCGGGGACGACGAGTTCGTCGAGGAGTTGGCGGCCCTGGCCGACCGGTTCGCCGCGAGCGCGGACGACGCGCAGGCCGAGAGCGAGTTCTACGCCGTCGCGGGCGTGGACCGGACCATGCTGGTCGGGCAGGACGCCGACGTCCGCCACGCGATGGCGCTGTGGCGCGAACTCCGTTCGCCGCGGGAGGCGCGGCCCCGGTTCGACGTGATCACCGGGGCGGGCACGCCGACGCTGGTCGTCTCGGGGGAGCACCACCCCGCGCTGGAGCGGCTGTGCGACGCCCTCGCCACCCGGCTCGACGGGCAGCGGGTCCGCCTGCCCGGAGCGGGGCACGCCGTCCAGCACGCGCCGGGGTTCAACCCGGTCCTGGAGAAATTTCTGACCGAGGCGGAACACCGCCGCGGCGAGGCAGGAGCCACCCATGAGTGACGACGCGACGGTTCGCGGGCACGACGAGATCCAGGAGCTCACCTTCGAGCTGTTCCGCGGCGTCGCCCCGCCAGGGGTCACCCTCGCCCTCCCCCCGCCGTCGGTGAAGGTGTTCGACATCCGGTACGAGGAGTACGTTCCCGCCCGGTCGTTGACGGCGGTGGTGCGGGTGTCGCCGCAGCACGCGAACGCCGTGGGCCTGTTGCAGGGCGGGTTCCTGTCCGCGATGTTCGACAACCTCATCGGGCCTCTCAGCTACCTCACCGCGCGCGGACCGACGACGACGCTGGAACTGTCGACCCACTTCCTGCGCGCGGTGGTTCCCGGAGACGAGCTGAGGTTGATCGCCGAGGTCCGCAAAGCCGGGCGAACGGCCATCTACATCGCCGCGGAGGCCTACGGCGGTGGTGGCAAGCTGGTGGCGACAGCGATGTCCACGGTGCACGTCATAGCGATGCCGACCCCCTAGGGGACCTGTCGACTCCTGATCTAGGCGAGGCTGATGCATGCCCTCATTACTAGAGGTCACGACGCACTTCTTCCTACAGGTCGCGGTCATTCTCGTGACCTGCCGCCTGCTCTGGCCGGTGTTCCGGCGGCTCGGCCAGGTCCAGGTGGTGGCGATCATGGCCGCCGGCTTCGTGCTGGGGCCCACGGTGTTCGGCTGGGTCTGGCCCTCCGGACAGGAATGGCTCTTCCCCACCGCGCTGGACGTCGGCGGGGCGACGGTGACGCACCCGAACCTGACCGCCATCTACGTCGTGGGCCAGATCGGGCTCGTGCTGTACATGTTCCTGGTGGGTGCGTCGTTCAAGCTGGAGATCCTCCGGTCGCACCTGGGAAAGGCCGGGGCCACGTCGGCCGCGGGCATCGTCTTCCCCCTGCTGCTGGGGGGCGTGGTCGGCGTGTGGCTGGTGGGCCAGGGCGACTACTTCACCGACAAGGTCAGCAGTTGGCAGGGCGGGCTGTTCCTGGCGGCGGCGGTCGCGATCACCGCGTTCCCGATGCTGGCCTGGATCGTCCACGCCTCCGGTCTGCTGAACACCCGGCTCGGCACGATGTCGCTGTCGTGCGCGGCCGTCGACGACGCCTGCGCCTGGGTGCTGCTGGCGACGGTCGTCGCCACGACGAAGGCGAGCATGGCGGGCGCCCTCCTCGCGATCGGCGGGGGCCTGGCCTACCTGGCCTTCATGACCTTCGTCGCACGCCCCCTCCTGAAGCGGCTGAACACCTGGACGCCGGGCGACGACGACCGGGAACGCAGCGGTGGCCTGCCCGTCGCTCCGCTCACGGTGGTGCTGCTCGTCGTGCTGCTGGCGAGCTGGTTCACCGACTACGTCGGCATCTACTCGGTCTTCGGTGCGTTCGTGGCGGGCGCGGTGATGCCGCGCGGCGCGTTCCTCGACGCCATCCGTGAGCGGTTCGAGCCACTGGTCGCCTACCTCCTCCTCCCGGCCTTCTTCATCTACTCGGGGCTCAACACCGAACTCAGCCTGATCCTCGATCCGCGGGTGCTGCTGGTGACGGTCGTCGTGCTGGTCGTGTCGTTCGTGGGCAAGTTCGGCGCCATCGGACTGGTGGCCCGGTGGCAGGGGATGAGTTGGCGCGAGGCGGGCGCGATGGGCGCGCTCGCCAACGCCCGCGGGTTGATGGAGCTGATCCTCCTCAACATCGGCCTCTCCGCGGGCCTGATCACCAACCAGCTCTACACGGTCCTCGCCCTGATGACGATCATCACCACCTTCGCGGCCACACCGGTCATGCGGGTGTTCGAGCGAAGCGGGTGGAAGAGGGGCATCGTCTTCGGGTCCTCCGGCGAGGAGGCCCGGACGTCCGGGGAAGCGGCGGAGGGTTCTCGCGACGACGCGGCCGGTGGTGCTCTGCGGCCGACGAGGGGGCAGAAGTGAGCGGGTTGAGGTTCCACTGGTGCTCTCCCCTGGACAGCGGGCAGAAGAAGGCCAGCGAGAAGTACCAGACCGGTGAACTCGACTTCGACGGGATCGTCGACTTCGCGCGGGAGGCGGACGACCTCGGCGTGGATTCCCTGCTGATGGGGATCAGCTACCACATGCCCGATCCGCTGCCGATGATCGGCGCGCTGGTCCGCGAGACCGATCGAGCCACGTTCATCCTCGCCTACCGGCCCGGCCTGCTCTCGCCGACGCTCTTCGTCCAGGTGGTGAACACCATCTCGTGGATGTCCGACGGCCGGATCTCGCTGAACCTGGTCGCGGGCATCTCGCCCGTCGAACAGGCGTACTACGGCGACTTCCTCGCCCACGACGACCGCTACGCGCGGTCGAACGAGTTCCTCGACGTGCTGCACCGCTTCTGGCGGGGGGAGTCGCCGCTGACCCACGACGGAACGCACTACCGCATCGAGGAGGCCCAACTCGGCCTGGGCTACAAGGGTGGTGGCCGCCCCAGGATCTACATCAGCGGGGCCTCCGGTGTGGCGCAGGCGACCGCGATCGAGCACGGCGACTGCTGGCTGCGCTACGGCGACACCCCCGAGGGCATCGCGCGGGCCGCCGCGCCCGTGCTGGCGCAGGGCTGCTCGGTCGGCATCCGGATGCACGTGCTGGCGCGGGAGAGCAGGGCCGAGGCGCTGCTCGCGCTGGAGGACATGATGCGCGACCCGGACGAGCAGCACCGGAAGTGGGTCCACGACTTCGTGGCGAAGTCCGACTCCGAGGCGGTGAAGACGTCCTTCCGGCTGGCCGGTGCGGCGGGCGACGACTGGTTGTCCCCGATGCTGTACTCCGGCGCGGTCGCCTACCGGGGCGGTCCGGCGCTGTGCGTCGTCGGCAGCTACCAGGAGGTCGCCGACTACCTCTACCGGTACAAGGCGTCGGGGGTCAGCGAGTTCATCTTCTCCGGGTGGCCCACCCGCGACGAGATGCGGATCTTCTACACCCACGTGCTGCCGCTGGTCCGCGAGCACGAACGCGCCGAGAGAGCGTCATGACGGCCGTGTCCCGCGCGCACCGGGGCCTGTTCGGCTGCGGTGTGCTGCTGGGTCTGATCGCCGAGCAGATGGTGCTGTTCGCCGTGCCGCTGCTGATCTTCCAGGACACCGGGAGCGTCGGCACCCTGGGGCTGGCGTTCGCGCTGGAGTGGCTGCCCGCCCTGATCGCCTACCCGTTCGCCGGGCTGTTGGCCGACAGGGACGGCGGTGCGCGGCTGTTCTCGCGGGTCACCGGCGGGCGTGCCGTGGTGCTGGCGGTGGTCGCGCTGATCTGCCTGCTGGCGCCCTCGTTCACCACGGCGGCGCTGCTGACCAGCGGTGTGGTGCTGTCCGTGCTGGTCGCGCCGGTGCGGATGTCGATCGAGAAGATGGTCCCCCAGCTGGCGCGCGGTGAGCGGTTGGCACCCATGCAGTCGCTGGTGCAGAACATGGAGCTGCTGGCGATGGCGCTCGGGCCCGCGCTCGCGCTGCTGGCCGCGCTGGTCGTGGGCAAGGTGTGGCTGCTCGTCGTGGCGGCGACCGTGTTCGCGGTCGCGGCGGCCTGTTGGCTGCCGTTGCCGCGCGGGGAACGGGTCCCCGGCAGGAGCAGCGCGCGGGAGATCCTCGCCGAACTCGGCCTCGGCTGGACGCTGCTGCTGGCCAACCGCCCGGTGGTGCTGCTCGGGTCGCTGAACTTCTCGATCAACCTGGTCTTCGCCACGGTGCTCAGCGCGAACGCCGCGCTCATCACCGGCGTGTTCCGGGCGCCGGAGTCGTCCTTCGCGCTGCTCAACACCTGCGTGGGCGTGACCGGTCTGCTCAACCTGCTCGCGATCCCGTTCCTGCTGCGGAAGGTGCCGGTGGAGGGGCTGGGCGTGTTCGGGTTCGCGCTGGCGGGCGTCGGGCTCGTGGTGCTGGGCGTCGCGCCGTCGTTCCTGGTCTACGGACCGGCGTTCGTGCTGTCGCTGGCCGGGATCGCCTACTTCAACGTGTTCAACCGGACCCAGCGGGTGCGGGTCATCCCCTCCGCGCACCTCGGCAAGGTGATGGGCCCCTTCTACCTGCTCAACCTGCTGTCCTACCCGATCGGCGGCCTGCTCGTGGCCGGTGTGGGCTCGGCCTTCGGCCCGCAGCGGCTGGTGGCCTTGCTCGCGGTGCTGCTGTGCGTGGTCGGCTCGGTGCTGCTGCCGCTGACGATCCGCGGTTTCCGGCGCGCGCTGGCCGCCTCCGCCCCCGTTCCCGCGGGAGGCACGGCATGAGACGCGCCCTGGTGTGCACCGTGGAGTCCGACGCGCACATCTGGAACCTGGTGTACCTGGAGAAGCTGCTGGAGGAGCACGGGATGCGGGTGCGGAACCTCGGCTGCTGCACGCCGATCACCGAGGTCGTGCGAGCGGTGGCCCGCCGCAGGCCGGACCTGCTGGTGGTGTCGAGCGTGAACGGCCACGGCCACCACGGCGCCCGCCTGCTGCTGTCGGCGTTGCGCCGCGACGGACTGGACGTGGCCGTCGTGGTGGGCGGGAAGCTCACCACCGCGGAGTCGGACAACGTCCGGGTCCGCGAGGACCTGCTGGCCCGTGGGTGCGCCGAGGTGTTCACCGGGGAGGACGCGGTGCCCCGGTTCCGGGAGTTCCTGCGCGCGCGCCTGCCGGTTCGCCACCCGAGCGCGCGGGACACCACCGAGACGGGAGTGCGGTCGTGCACATTGTGATCGTCAACCGCTGGCCCAGGTTCTCCGACGGGGTGCGGTGGGACAACGAGCTGACCCGGTACGAGGAGTTCGTGGACCACGACCGCCACCGGGTGAGCTACGTGGTCGACGGCCCTGGGGCGCGGGGCGTCCTGGTGGCCCAGGAGAAGATCGCGCACCTGGTGCTGGTGGACGACGTGAACGTCTTCACGTCCCTGCGCGACGCGGTGGCCGAGGTGGTGGAGGAGGTCGGACCGGTGGACCGGCTGATCGCGCTGTCGGAGTTCACCCTGGAGATCGCCGCTCAGGTGCGTGAGGACCTGGGCGTTCCGGGGCCGACGACAGAGGAGGTCGCGGTCTACCGGGACAAGGTCCGGATGAAGGAGGTCCTCGCCGGTGCGGGGGTGCGGGTGCCCGCGTTCGAGCCCTGCGAGGACCTCGCGCGGTGCCGCGCCTTCGCCGCCGCCCACGGCTACCCGGTGATCCTCAAGCCGGTGAACAGCGCGGGGAGCATCGGGGTGCACCGCGTGGACGACGAGGCCGCGCTGACCGCGCTGCTGCCGACCGTCGACCTGGCCCGCTACGAGATCGAGGAGTTCGTGCCGGGCAGGATCTTCCACGTCGACGGGTACGCGGACGCCGACTCGGGCATCCCGTTCCTGGTCGTGTCCCGGTACGTCAACGACTGTCTCGACTTCGTCTCCGGCGCGCCGCTCGGGTCCGTGGTCGTCGGGCGCTCCGCGCTGCGGGACCGGGTCGAGGAGTTCACCCGCGACTGCGTCTCGGTGCTGCGGATGCGTCGTCTGCCGTTCCACCTGGAGCTGTTCGTCACGCCGGACGACGAGCTGGTGTTCCTGGAGATCGGCGGCCGGGTGGCGGGCGCCGACGTGCCGCACCTGCTGAACAAGCTGTTCGGCGTCAACCTCTACGAGACCTGGCTGCGCGACCTGTCCGACGAGCCGGTACCCGTGCCCGTCAAGGACCGCGACTCCAGCGGCGGCTGGCTGATCATCCCCAAACCCGACCGGCCGGTGCGGGTGGTGCGGTCCTCGTCGATGGCCGGGCGCGTGCCCGCGGTGTGGCGCGAGCTGGTGCCGCACGTCGGAGACGTGCTGGAACCCGGCGGCAGCTACGACGCCCTGCACAGCGGGCGGTTCATCCTGCTCGGCGACGACGAGGACCGCGTGGAGGCCGACATCCGCCACATCATCGCGGACTACGACCTGGAGGTGACGCCGCTGTGAACACCCGTGAGGACGACCGCGCACTCTTCGACGGCCTGGCCTGCTACCTGAGCGAGGTCGAACTCGCGGGCGTCGACGCGATCGGCGCGAAGCTGGTGCAGGCCGCGGGCGGTGTCGACGAGCTGGCCGACTACAAGGTGATGGTCGCCTACGGCGGCGGGAAGGACAGCACCTACGTCGTCGCGTTCGTGCGCGCCGTCCAACTGCGACTGCGGCTCGACCACGACCGGACCTTCGTGATGCGCGTGGCGAACATGCGGCACGCAGGCGTTCCCCAGGCGGTGATGGACAACATCGACCGCGTCTACCGGGTCCTGGGGCTGCTGGACGACGAACGCGCCGAGCTGCTGACCGTCGACCACACGGAGGTCCGCCCGTTCCGCCGCGACCTGCCGATGCCTGATCGCCTGCGTGCCGTCAACCGGCTCGACGTCCTGATGAACGGCCACCGCAGCGCGGGCGACGGCAGGCCGACCTTCTGCAACAGCTGCAACCTCGCGGTGGCCGACTTCTACGGCCGCGTGGTGTGGTGGCGCGGCGGCGTGGACGCGGTGATGACCGGCGACTCCCGGCGCGAGCAGGCGCTGTACGCGGCGTGGATCCGCAGGCTGGCCGTCGAGTGCGGCATCGACGTGGCGTCGACGCGCGGGATGGGGTTCGGGGCCGTGCTGACCGCGCTGCGCGGCATCGGCGAGGCGTACGTGCGCGAGCTGTTCGGCGAGGACAGCGCGGCGGAGCTGGCCGAGCGCGAGGTGTCGGCGGGCGACCCGTCCTCCGAGCCGGTGTTCATGTCCATCTACGACCTGGTCGGCTACCGCGTCCACGACCACTGGAAGCTGATCGTGGACTTCCTGGGCTTCCGGTTCGACGACCTGGCGTTCAGCTTCACCGAGTCCGACTGCGGCAACCCCTCCCTGATGGCCCACCTGCGCGGGCTGCGCGCGCGGTACGTCGCCGGCCGGACCTACGAGGAGGGCGTCACCGAGTACCTGCGGCTGGCGGAGCAGTTGATGCGCATGAAGGAGATGCCGGACGAGTTGATCCGGCTCGCCACGGGGCGCTACGGCACGCCGGAGGGGATGGCCGAGCGCAGGCGGATCGCCGAGGAGTTCGCCGGGGACGCCTTCGACCTCTCGGAGGACGCACTGGTGGCGATGGTGTTCTCACCGTTCACCGACGGGGGCGAGCGGTTGCGCGCGTTCCTGGAGCGGTGCCATCCCGCCCGTCTCGGCGACGAGCCCGCGCTGCGCGCGGTGCTGCGGGGCGATTCCGATGATCCGGACGCCGTCGCGTGGCTCGAAGGCGTGTCGGCGCTGAGCGTGGCGCGGCTGCGCACGCTCTACCGCAGCGCGCTGGTGGACTTCCACGACAAGGAGTCCATGATCGCCCGCGTCCGCGCGGGCGACCCGCACAAGCACCGGGTGCAGACGGTTGACCCGCGGAACGGGCAGCGCGTCTCCGAAGTGATCTCGGGGCGGTGACGTGGGAGGCCACCTGGACCAGTTCGTGACCGCGAACCGGGAACACCACAGGCTCGTCGTGCAGCCCCGCATGGGATTCGGGCAGGTCCACGCCATGCGGGAGGGCCTGCGCGCGGTCGCGGCGCTGGAGCTGCCGGTGGTGGGCACCATCACGCTGGACAGCCACACCCGCGTCGGCGACTACCTGACGCCGTTGCGGCGCTTGGCCGACGGCGACGAGCTCAACGGCTACCCGCTGGTCTCCCACCCGGTCGCGACCACCCGCACCATGCTCGACGGCCTGAACGGCCCGGCGTTCCCGATCCAGGTGCGGCACGGCACGGCACTCCCGCAACGGGTGTTCCGCCGCCTGGTGCGCGTCGGCCTCGACGCGACCGAAGGCGGTCCGGTGTCCTACTGCCTGCCCTACAGCCGGGTCCCCCTGGCCGAGGCGGTCGCGGCGTGGGCGGAGAGCTGCCGCTTCCTGGCGGGGGAGACCGAGCACGGGCACGTCGAGAGCTTCGGCGGGTGCCTGCTGGGCCAGCTGTGCCCACCCTCGCTGCTGGTGGCGACGACGTTGCTGGAGGGGCTCTACTTCCGCGCGCACGGCCTGCGCCACCTGTCGCTGAGCTACGCGCAGGGCCCGCACGACGAGCAGGACCGCGGGGCTCTGCGCGCACTGCGGGCCCTCGCCGAGGTCTACCTCGGCGACGTCGCGTGGCACGTCGTGCTCTACACCTACATGGGTCAGTTCCCCCGGACCGCGGCAGGCGCGGCCGGACTGATCCGGGCCGGCGCCCGGTTGGCCCGCGACACCGGCTGCGAGCGCCTGATCGTCAAGACGGTCTCCGAGGCGTGGCAGATCCCCAGCGTCGCGGACAACGTGACGGCGCTCCGCCTGGCCGCGGAGGAGGCCGCCGGGCCGCCGGAGCCACCCACCGCGGTGCAGGACGCCTTCCGCGACGAGGTCCTCTCCGAGGCCCGGTCGATCGTCGACGCGGTGCTCGACCTCGACCCGGACATCGGGTCGGCCCTCGTCGGAGCGTTCGCCCGCGGCGTGCTGGACATCCCGTTCTGCCCCCACCCGGACAACCGCGCCGTCGCCACCTGCGTGGTGGACGGACGCGGTGCGCTGGTGTGGGGCCGGACGGGGAACGTGCCGGTGCCGGGCCCGGCGCGCGAGATCGAGCGGCTCAGCTCCGACCGGCTGCTCGCGATGCTCAACCACGTCGCGCGCCGCTACGACGGCGAGGTGGCGTCATGACCCCCCGGTCAGTCCTGGTGCTGGTGGACGCGTTCTCGACCGGCGCGCTTCTCGCGCGGCACGCCGCGGACCGCTACCGGCTGCTGCACGTCAGGTCTCGCCAGGACATGCCGGCCGCGTTCGCCGGGAGCCTGCCGCGGGAGTTGTTCGAGGACGACCTGACCTACCCCGACGACGTGGACGGGGTGGTGCGACGGGTGGCGCGACGAGCGCCCGTCGCGGTGATCGCGGCCAGCGAGTTCGGTGTGGAGGTGGCCGACGAGCTGGCGAACGCGTTGGGGTTGCGCGGCAACGACCCCGCACTGTCCACGGCCAGGCGCGACAAGGCCCGCATGATGGAGGTGCTGCGCGCCCGCGGGGTCCGCACCCCGCGCCAACTGCGTGGCACGCGCGTCGCGGAGCTGGTGGCGTGGCGGCGCGCCGAAGGGCTGGCCCGCGTCGTGGTGAAGCCGGTGGACAGCGCCGGGTCCGACGACGTGTACACGTGCGACACCGACGAGGAGATCGCGGCCGCGTTCGACACCACCATGGGCAAGCGCAACCTGATGATGCGGACCAACGACGCGGTGCTGGTCCAGGAACACCTGTGCGGCGAGGAGTTCGTGGTCAACTCGGTGAGCCGCGACGGGCGGCACTGGTTCACCGACGCCTGGGTCAGCCGCAAGGCGGTGCTGGCGGACAAGCGGGCGATCTACGACCACGAGGACCTGCTGCCGCCCGACGACCCCGACCTGGACGTGATCCTGCCCTACGTCGCCGACGTGCTGGACGCGCTCGGCATCCGGGAGGGGCCCGCGCACACCGAGCTGGTGCTCACGGCGGACGGACCGTGCCTGCTGGAGACGGCGGCACGGGTGTCCGGCCTGGCCAACCCGCCCGCTCTCGACCGCGCCACGGGCGCCGACCAGGTGGGCCTCACGCTGGAGTGCTACGCACCCGACGCCACGGCGCTGACCAGCAGGCGGTCACGGTACCCGCGGCTGGCCGCGGCGCGGTGCGTCAACCTGATCGCACGGCGCGAGGTCCCCCTGCCGTCGGCGGTGTTCCGCGCCGCGCTGACCGAGCTGCCCGCGTTCGAGAGCCTGCGGTTCCGGATCGCGGACGGGGCTCGAACCCGCCGGACGGTGGACCTGAACTCCTCTCCCGGCGTGGCGTTCTTCGTGCACCGCGACCAGGGGGAGATCGACAAGGCGTACGAGCTGCTGCGCGGACTGGAGCACGAGCTGCTGTGAACGGGGACGGCACGGGGATCGCGGTGGCCGACGGCTTCCCGCGCGAAGCGGCGAGCGCGCGCGTCGGACGGACAGGAGGACGGTCGTGACCACGACACCAGAACCGCCCACGCCGGTGGACCACCTCAGGTCTCCGCGCACCAGGGCGGCCCTGCGGGTGCAGAACTGCCTGGTCGACGCGGCACGGGAGTTCCTGCGCGGCGAAGGGGGGACCGAAGTCAGGCTGCCGGTCATCGGCCCGGTGACCGACCCCGGCGCCCGAGGGGCCAAGCAGGTCGACGTCGACTACTACGGCAAGCGCTACCGGCTCATGACCAGCGCGATCCTGTACAAGCAGGCCACGCTGGCGACGTTCGGCTCGATCTACACCATCGCGCCGAACGTGCGTCTGGAGCCGCTGGACACCGCGGTGACGCACCGGCACCTGGCGGAGTTCCACCAGATCGACGTCGAGGTGGCGGACGCGACGCGCGAGGACGTGATGCGGCTGGCGCAGCAGCTCGTGTCGCGCGTGGTGAAGGAGTGCCTCGACCGGTGCGCGAGCGAGCTGGCCGAACTCGGCCGCGACCTCGTCGCGCTGGCCGTTTCCGGTGAGACCTTCGACGTGCTCCCGCACCGGCGGGCCGTGGCGGCGCTGGTGGACGCGGGCCACCCGCAGGACCCGCACGCCGAGATCGACTGGCAGGGCGAGGAACTGCTCTCCAGGCGCGCCCCCAGGCCGTTCTTCGTGATCGACTACCCCAAGGGCAGCCGCGGCTTCTACGACCGCGAGAGCCGCACCGAACCCGGTGTGCTGCGCAACTTCGACCTGCTGGCGCCCGAGGGGTACGGCGAGCTCGCCAGCGGGAGCGAGCGGGAGTCGGACTACGCGAGGATCGTCACGCGGATGCGCGAGACCGGTGAGAACCCCGCGAAGTACGGCTGGTACCTGGACTGCGTCCGCGCGGGCATCCCGGCCAGCTCCGGGTTCGGCATCGGCCTGGAGCGGCTCACCCGGTACGTGGCCGGTTTGGCGGCGGTGTGGCAGGCCAGCGCGTACCCCAAGGTGCCGGGGGTGTTCTCGCCGTGACGGCGCTGTCCGCGCCGGGTTTCCCGGAGACCGCCGTCCGCGACCGCGCCCGACGCGGTGAGGCGGCGGCCTTCCCGCCGCACGAGGAGTACGGCCGCGCCGTGTTCGGCTCGGTGGCGGGCACGGGCGGCGATCCGCTGGACGCACTGCGGATCGTGCCACCGGTCCTGATGCCGCGCAGGCTGGAGAAGCTGGTCGAGCTGGGGCGCGAACCGCTGCCCGAGGACGTCGACCTGACCACGCGGCTGGGCGGCTTCGGCTCGGCGCTGCCCCTGTACGTCTCGGCCTTCGGCTCCACGAGCCTGGCCAGCGACGGCCTGGGCCTGGCCGTCGCGCGGCAGGCGGGCGCGTTGGGCGTCCCGCTCGTCGTCGGCGAGAACGTCGTGCCGGTCACGGGGTACGGACGGGTGGAGGAGTCCGCGGGGCGGGCGATGCTGCTCGACCGGATCCGGGCGTACGCCGAGGAGTCCCGGTCGGAGCTGGGCGGTGTCGTGGTGCAGCAGAGCACCGAGGACGCCGACGCGGAGGTGTGGAACCTCGTCTACAGCGATCCCAACGTGACACCGCTGCTGGAGGCCGGGCGCCTGGGGTTCGAGCTGAAGGTGGGCCAGGGCGCGAAGCCGGGCCTGGGCGGCATGACGCTGGTCGACACCGCCACGGCGGAACGCCTGGCCGACACCTACGCGCTCGGCACCTCGACGGGCTCGCGGGTCCACCGGTCGAGCAGTCCGGGAACCTTCACCTCGGACATCCTGGGCAGCCAGGTCCGGTTGATGCGCAACAACTTCCCCCGCTGCCGGATCTGGGTGAAGCTGCCTCCTGGCCGCGACGTCGCCGACGCCGCGGCCATCGCCTGGGCCGAGGGCGCGGACGCGGTCACCGTCGACGGGGCCGAGGCGGGCACCGGCTGGGCCCCGACGTCCTTCCTCGACGTCGGGCTCCCCCTCGGTGAGTGCCTGGCCCGCATCGGCCGCCCGGCGACGAGCCTGCTGGCCAGCGGTCGCATGTGGGAGGGCACCCGCGCGACGAAGGCGCTGGCCCTGGGGGCCACCGGGATCGGCCTCGGGCGAGCGGCGCTGCTGGCCGTCCACGAGCGCCGCGCCGACGGCCTCGTGAACCTGGTGCGGTGCCTCGCGCTGGAACTGCGGCTCCTGATCAGCGCGCTCGGCAAGTACGCGGTCGCCGACCTGGGCCGCGAGGACCTGTGGCCCGCCCCGTGCGGGCACCCGCCGCCGGGAACGCCGCAGCCCTGACCGCCGGGCGCGGAGCCGAGGCCCGCCTGCCACGACCGCGGCGCCGGCGCGCCGCGCGGCGTCCCCCGATCCACCCGCGCACACGGGTCACCTGTCGTCCGCGTCCGCCTCGCGCTGCCGCTCCACGTTCCGCCGCGCGGCGTCACCGTCGGGCTCCTGCGCCAACCCCCGGTGCACCATCTCGGCCTTCTCGTCGGGCAGGTGCGGGGGCAGCAGGGGCACCGCCGGGTCGACGACCGCCTCCACGACCACCGGCCGGTCGGCCGCGAACGCCTCCCGCCACGCCTCGGCCACCGCGTCCGGGGAGTCGACCCGGATCCCGCGCAGCCCCAGCAGGTCCGCGTAGCGCGCGTAGGGGAAGTCGGGCACCCGCTGCGACGTCGGGAAGCGCGGGTCGCCCTCCATCTCCCGCTGCTCCCAGCTGACCTCGTTCAGGTCGCCGTTGTGCAGCACCAGCACGACGAACCGAGGATCGCTCCACGAGCGCCACCGGTCCGCCACGGTGATCAGCTCCAGCAGGCCGTTCATCTGCATCGCTCCGTCACCGGCCAGCGCGACCACCGGCCGGTCCGGGGCGTGCAGCTTCGCCGCCAGCCCGTAGGGCAGCGCGCAGCCCATCGACGCCAGGTAGCTCGACGTGTGCGCGGGCACGCCGGGGGGCAGGGCGAGGTGGCGGGCGTACCAGTACGTCGACGACCCGACGTCGACGGCCACCTGGACGTCGGCGGGCAGGTGGTCGGACAGCTCGCGCACGACCCGCTCCGGGTTGAGCGGCGTCGCGGGCTCCAGCGCCCGCTGCTCGGCCAGCGCCCGCCACCGCCGCACGCTGCCCTCCACCCGGTCGAGCCACGCCCGGTCGGGGTTGCGCGGCAGCAGCGGCAGCAGTGCGCGCAGCGTCTCGCCCGCGTCGCCGACCAGCGCCACCTCCACCGGGTACTTGCTGCCGACCACGCGGGCCTCGACGTCGATCTGCACGGCCCGCGCCCGCCCCGGCTCCGGGTAGAACTCGGTCCACGGGTCGTTGCACCCGAGGATCAGCAGCGTGTCGCACCCGGACAGCAGTTCCGCGCTGGCGGTCGTGCCCAGGTGGCCCATGACGCCGGTGTGCCACGGCTCCCGCTCGGACAGCACGGGTTTCCCGAGCAGGGACACGGTCACCCCGGCGCCCAGCACGTCCACGAGCCGCTCGACCTCGGCGACGGCCCCGGCCGCGCCGCGACCCGCGAGCACGGCCACCCTGCGGCCCCTGCCCAGGACGTCGGCCGCCCGCCGCAGGTCGTCCTCGTTCGGCAGCAGCCTCGGCGTGCCGGTGACCGCGGAGGAGGGGACGACGCCGTGGCTGTGCGGCAGGTCGTCGACGGCGTCGGCGCGCTGCACGTCGTGCGGGATGATCAGGCACGTCGGCGTGCCGGTCGCGATGGCCGTGCGCATCGCGTTGTCCAGCAGCACCGGCAGCTGCTCGGGCGCGGACACGGTCTGGAGGTACTGGCCGCACACGTCCTTGAACAGCGTGTGCAGGTCCACCTCCTGGAGGTAGCCGGTGCCCAGCGCGCTGGAGACGATCTGGCCGACGATCGCGACGACCGGGCGGCGGTCGAGCTTGGCGTCGTAGAGGCCGTTGAGCAGGTGGATCGCACCAGGCCCCTGGGTCGCCACGCACACCCCCGGCGTGCCCGCGTACTTGGCGTGGCCCGTCGCCATGAACGCGGCCATCTCCTCGTGCCGGACCGGCACGAACTCCGGGTCGCCGTCGGCGCGGTGCAGCGCGGCCAGCAGCGGGTCGATGCCGTCCCCGGCGTAGCCGAACACCCTGGGCACCTCCCAGGTGCGCAACCGCTCCACCACGGCGTCCGCCACCGTGCGGGCCATCACGCCGCCCCGCACTTCCGCGTACCGCGTCCCGTCGACAACCGCATGTGTCCTCCTCAGCCCGATCGCCGGGGTTTTCCCGCGACACGGCGTCCGAAACGGCCGAGCCGGGGTCGCCTTCGGACCGGTCACCGCGTTTGAACGCCGCGGCCGTGGGTAGGGGCGCGTCCGAAGTGGACCGACCACGGCGCGACCGGACGCCGTGCCGCGCTCCTCCCGCCCGACGACCACCTCGTGGAACCGCGCGGGAGCGCCTCGGCCGAGGCGCGAGCCCGCTCACCCGGCCACGGCGCCGCTGCGGGCCTCGATGGCCTCGACGGTGTTCTTCAGCGCCTTGCCCAGCACACCCCTGCCCACCGACCCGAGCAGGAAGCCGGTCACGCGGCCCTTGAGGTTGCGGCCCTCGCGCACCACCACGACGTCCAGCACGGTCGTGCCGTCCGGCTGCGGCGTCAGCGTGTACGTGTGGCCCGACCGCCCGCCCCAGGTGTTCGAGTCGGTGGTCGTCATGACGACCCTGCGCGGGTCCGACCAGTCGTAGCGCAGGCGTTCCCAGATCCCGCCCGCGCCCTCGGTCACGTCGGCCCAGTCGGAGCCCCTGTCGTGGACCTCCAGGTACTCGTCGGCGCTGTTGCCGAACAGCAGCGCGCGGCCGGGTCCGAAGTCGGTGAGCGCGGCGAGTACCTGCTCGGGCGTCGCGGTGGTCTTCTCGACGAAGTGGATCGTGGACATCGTGGTCTCTCCCGCGTCTCGGTCGGCTCGCTCCAGGCTGCCCGAGCGGGGCGCTCCACCGAGCCCGTGAGACCCCCCGGCCCCCACCCCGGTCCCGCAGGTCGCCTTGACGCGAGCCTCCCGGCGGCCGCGCCCCGAGCACCACGGTGATCACCGACTGGAGGTCCTGCACGACCGACGCACCCGACCTCGCGGTTCCGGCCCGGATGGACAGCCCGGTGCGGCCCGCTCCACGCGACGGCCACCGGCGGCGCTCGACGCCGCCGGTGGCCGTGGCCGTCACTGCGCGGCGGGCTGCGGGTGCCCCTCGGACGCCTGCACGACGACGATGCCCTGGCCCGACAGCGCGAGCTGGTACGCCTCACCCGAGCCGCGGCCGATGACGGCACCGAGCTTCGCCGTCTTGCGGATCGAGGACTGGAGCGAGGTGGACCACAGGACGGCGGACTGCATGTCGACGAACGTCGGCACGTCCACGTTCAGCACGACCGGCGTCCCGTAGGCGGTGACGGCGAGCGCCCCCGTGCCCTTGAACGTCGTGTTGAACAGGCCGCCGCTGAGCATCGACGCGCCCTCGGTGCGGTTGATGTCCCACGTGAGCGAGCTGTCGAACGCGAGCACGTTCTTGCCGTTGACCGTGACGCCCTCGTCCTCCAGGTAGAGCACGAACACCTCGTCGGCGTCCTGGGCGAGGAACACGTCCCCGCTGCCCGACACCTTCATCAACGACATGCCCTCACCCGTGAAGGCCTTCTTGAACAGCTTCCCGAGACCGCCGCTGCCCTCGTAGGCGAAGTCGACGTCGCCCTGGTAGGCCACCATCGACCCCTGCTTGGCGAAGAAGAACCCGCCGCTGCCGGTGAGGTCCACCTTCAGCATGCGGTCGTTCTGCAACTGGAAACTACCGGGCTCGACGGCCCGCTCGGCGTGGTTGAACAGTGAACTGCGCATACCCAGATGATGCAGGTGATCATCGGCGAACGCACCCCGCGCCACGCCGGTGCGGGCTCACGCGGGCGGGCTCAGCGCGGTGATCCTCCGCGCCACGACCAGGAGGCCGTCCGGTGCGTCCTCCTCCAGCGCCGCGGCCAGGTCGTCGAGCAGGTCCCAGTAGAACCACTTGTCCGGCCACTCCAGGGGGATCGACGCGACCCGCACGGCGCACGCGCGCACCGCCAGCCGCGTCCGCACGACGACGGCCTCCCCGTCGTAGGCCGGTGGCTCCCACAACCTGCTCGCGGTGGACAGCTCCGCGAGCAGCGCGGCGTGCGCCTCCCCCGCGGCCGCGCGCTTCCCGCTCCCGGTGCGACCGGCCAGCACGTGGTCGGCGCCCACCTGGAGCGCGGCGGCGACGAGCACCACGACCCCCGTCTTGACGGCCTCCTTGAGCGCCGACTCGCCCACGGCGAACGCGCCCGACGCCGCCGAGGCGAGCGCGACGGCCCCGAGCAGGACGAACCTGGACACGAAGGCCACCAGCCGGTCGAGCAGCGACTGGTCCTCGGTGGCCAGCACCTGCCGCAACCGCTGGCGCAGCCAGGTGATCTGCTCCAGCGCCCGCAGCCGCTGGGCCGGGGTGAGCCCGCCGTGCCCGGCCAACGCGTCCACGACCGCGCTGACGCGGTCGGGCGGCAGACCGAGGAACTCGCCCACCGCCTCGAAGGGCAGCGCGGAGATCGCGGAGATCGCCACGAGCCGGGGCACGGCGTCGCGCACGCGCTGCCGCGACCTGCCCCGGCCGGACCGGCGCAGGTGCTCCTCCGCACCGTCCAGCAGCACGTCGAGGTCGCCGACGACCCCGACCAGCGCCTTGGCCGCGAGCCGCTGGTCGCCCGCGGCGCGCGCCGCCGCCCGCTCCTCCTCGTGGTACAGCAGGAGTTCGAGCACGGGTGGCGCGGCGGAGGTCTTCTCGTCGTGGCGTCGCCGCTCCGCGACGACGGTGTCGTCCTCGGGCCGTGGAGCGGGGAGCTGCTCCGCCGCCTTCCGCGCCCTGTCGACGAGCGAGGAGTCGGTCTCGCGCTTCTGGCGGACGACGTCGTCCTCGCGTCGGAAGGGGGTGGAATAGCTCATCGCACTCCTCTCACCACGCGCCAGCCTACTGATCGACGCCGGGGCGTGTGGTGGGGAAGGAGGTGCTGGTCGGGGAACGGGCGCGAAGGTCAGGGGAACAGCAGCAGTTTCCCGGTGGTGGCGCGCGATTCGATGTCGGTGTGGGCGCGGGCCGCGTCGGCCAGCGGGTAGCGGCCTCCGATCCGGACGACCAGTTCGCCCTTCTCGACGAGCGTGAACAGCTCGGTCGCGAACGCCGCGAACGAGCCGGGGGAGCGGACGTGGTCGTCGGTGGTGGGGTAGGTGAGCCGGACGCTGCGGGGTAGCCGGTTCACCCTGATGGTCGGCACCTCGCCGATCAGCGGCCCGTAGAACACCAGCGTCCCGTGCGTGCGCAACACCTCCAGCGACGCGTCGAACGTGGTCGCGCCCGCGCCGTCGAACACCGCGTGCACGCCCGCGCCGCCGGTGATCTCCCCGACCGGTTCGACGAACGCGCCACCGGTGGACACCAGGACGTGGTCGGCGCCCGCGGCGGTGGCGACCTCGACCTTCTCCGGCCGCGACACCAGACCGATCACGGTGCCACCACGGGCCTTGACGAGCTGGGTGAGCAGCATCCCGACCCCGCCCGCGGCGGCGTGCACGAGCGTCACGTCGCCCGGCCGCACCGGGTGCGAGACGGTGGTGAAGTGGTGCGCGGTCAGGCCCTGGAGCACCAGGGCCGCGGCGGTCTCGTCGTCCACGGCGTCGGGCACCGCGACGACGCGGTCCTCGGGGAGCACCGCCTGCTCGGCGTAGCCGCCGTGGCCGGTGGTGTTCATCCACGCCACCCGCTGGCCCACCGCGAACCCGTGCACGCCGTCGCCGGTCTCCGCCACGACACCGGAGCCCTCCGCTCCCGGAACTTCGGCCAGGCCGTCCCGGCGGATGGCGGTGTCGAAGAAGTTGACGCCCGCCACGCGGACGTCCACCAGGACCTCTCCCGGACCCGGACGGGGTGCGGGGCGCTCGCGCGGCCGCAGCACGTCGGGTCCACCCGGTTCGTCGATCACGATCGCTCTCATGCGGCGAACGTAGGGTCGGCAAAATGTACCCGCAAGTACAATCCTGGTCGTGACCACCGCGAAGGGCGCCGCCACCCGTCAGCGCATCGTCGAGGCCGCGGCGGCCGAGATCCGGGAGCGCGGCACGCTCGCCACCACGCTCGACGACGTGTGCCGCCGCAGCGGCACCGGCAAGAGCCAGCTGTTCCACTACTTCCCGGAGGGGCGGGAACAGCTCCTGCTCGCGGTCACCGAGCTCGAAGCCCGGCACGTCTTCGACGACCAGCAGCCCTACCTGGGTCAGCTCGCCTCGCGCGCGGCGTGGGAGCGGTGGCGCGACGCCGTCGTCGCGACCTGCCGCCGCCAGGGGCCGCACTGCCCGCTCGGGGTGCTGATCGCCGACGTCGGCCGGTACAGCCCGGCGGCGCGGGCCGTCACGACGCAGCTCGTCCGGCGGTGGCAGGACGCCGTCCGGCTCGGCATCGAGGCCACGCAGGCGGCCGGTGAGGCGAACCCGGCGCTCGACGCCGACCGCACGGCCGCGGCCGTGGTCACCGCGGTCCAGGGCGGTGTCAGCGTCCTGCTCTCCACCGGCTCCGCGGACCACCTGGAGGCCGCGCTGGACCTGTGCCTCGACCACCTGCTGGTCCCGGTGCAGTCCGGGGCCCGACCCGTCGTTCCGCATCGATCGGTGCGGAACGAGTAGGCTGCCGAGGTGGAGACCAGGAAGCCCCGTCCGACCGGCCGCCCGCGGGGGTTCGACCCCGACGAGGCCCTCGAACGCGCGGTGCTGGTGTTCTGGGAGCACGGCTACGAGGGGGCCAGCCTGGCCATCCTCACCGAGGCGATGGGCATCTCCACCACGAGCATGTACGCGGCCTTCGGCAACAAGGACGAACTGTTCCGCAAGGCGCTGGAGCGCTACACCGAGGGCCCGAGCGCGTACCTGGTCCGGGCGCTGGACGAGCCGACCGCGCTGGGCGTCGCCACGGCGGTCCTCGCGGGCGTCGTGCGGACCACCACCAGTCCGACGGGCCCCAACGGGTGCCTGGGCGTCCAGGGGGCACTGGCCACCGGCGAGTCCGGCCGGGGAGCCCACGACCTGCTCGTCGAGTGGCGCGACAGCGGCTACTCCAGCGTCCGGGAGCGGTTCGAGCGCGCCGTCGACGACGGAGACCTGCCGCCGGGCGCAGATCCGGCGCTGCTCGCCCGCTACGTGACCTCCCTGGCCTACGGCATCGCCGTGCAGGCGGCAGGCGGTGTCGGCCGCGACGAACTCCAGGACCTGGCCGACGCCGCCCTGCGCGCCTGGCCGCCGGCCTGATCCCCGGCGGGCGTCCGCCACTTCCGCAGTGATCGATGCGGAACGTGCTACGGTCGAGTTCTGCATCGATCACTACAGAACTGTTGTTCGACGTCGACCGCCCGCGCGGAGAACGGTTCGAGCACGGGTTTTCGAGAGGATGGGCATGACCGTCACACTGATCACCGGGGCCAACAAGGGCATCGGTTTCGAGACCGCCAAACAGCTCGTGGAGCTGGGGCACACCGTCTACGTCGGAGCGCGTGACGTCGAGCGGGGGGAGAAGGCCGCCGCGGAGCTGGGCGCGCGGTTCGTGCGGCTCGACGTGACCGACGACGACTCGGTGAGCGCCGCGCTGGCGACGATCGGTGCGGACGAGGGCCTGCTCGACGTCCTGGTGCACAACGCGGGCGTCCTCGGGAACGAGCCCCCGACCGGTCCGGCGGCGCTGCGGGTCTTCGACACCAACGCGGTGGGGATCGTGCGCGTCACGGAGGCGGCGCTCCCGTTGCTGCGCAAGTCCTCGAACCCCACCGTGGTCACGGTGTCGAGCAGCCTCGGGTCGTTCTGGGCGGTGACCAACCCCGACCGGCCGGAGTTCGGGATGCCGCTCGCGCTCTACTCCGCGTCCAAGGCGGCGGCCACCATGCTCACGGTCCAGTACGCCAAGTCCCAGCCCGGCATCAAGTTCAACGCGCTGGAGCCCGGCACCACGGCCACCGACATGACCGCCGCGTTCGGCATCGGACGGCCCGCGGAGGAGAGCGCCAGGGCCGTCGTGCGCCTGGCGACCCTCGGTGTGGACGGTCCGACGGGAACCCTCCAGGAGGAGGGCGAACTCCTGCCCTGGTAGGAGAACGGGGGGCAGTGTCCTCGCGCTGCCCCGCCGGCTGGTGGGACTTGGTCGGCTGGCGGGACTTCGCTGGCTGGTGGGACTTGGTCGGCTGGTGGGACTTCGCTGGCTGGTGGGACTTCGTCGGCTGATGGGACTCCGCTGGCCTGTGGGACTTCGCCGACCTGCGGGTCCGTCCGTTGTCGAGGCCGTGCGCGAGCCGCGCGCGGTGCCCGCCGCCGACGGCCCGTTCAGCCGGGTGCCACCACCGCGGGGTTCCCGCCCGCGGCCGAATTCGGGTCTCGCCGCGCGGCCCGTCCCGTTAGGGTGCTCCCATGGGGTCGGTCAAGCAGGTCCAGGTCACCTTCGACTGCGCGGAGCCCGAGCGCGTCGCCCGGTTCTGGTGCGAGGTGCTGGGGTACGTCGTGCCGCCGCCCCCGGAGGGGTTCGCGTCCTGGGCCGAGTTCGACCTGGGGCTGCCTCCTGAGCGCCGGGGTGCGGCGTACGCCTGCGTCGACCCGACGGGCGCGGGTCCTCGGCTGTTCTTCCAGCGCGTTCCCGAGGGCAAGGTCGTCAAGAACCGGGTGCACCTCGACGTGCGGGCCGGTGCCGGACTCGTCGGCGCGGAGCGCCTCGCCACCCTGGAGGCCGAGTGCGCTCGGCTGGTCGCGCTCGGTGCGGTGCGCGTGCGGCTGCTGGCCGCCGACGGTGTCGACGAGTCGTGCATCGTGATGCAGGACGTCGAGGGCAACGAGTTCTGCCTCGACTGACCGGCGCCCGCGCTGCGCGGACGCGCCGGAGGCCCGGTCGTCCGTCAGGTGGTTCACGCCCTCCTCCGTCGCGCACCTCGCACTCGGCGCGAGCGGTCGACCCGATTCGGCACCGGACACGACCGGAGAGGACCACCCGGCTCTCGTCCTCCCGGCCGTGGGTGTGCGGCGGGCCGGCGTCCTTCCGGCCCGCTCGCAGCACGGGTCCACTTCGGACACGGGCCTCGGTCGACGGGTCTAGCGCTGTTGGACAGGTGTCGAGCAGTGGTATGCGGCGGTCGGTGGGACACCCCGATCACGGGCCGGGAGACCATCGCCGCCGCCCTGCCGGGCTCGCTCAGCCGCCTGGACGCCACGCACTCGGTGAGCAGGCCGAGGGTGAGGCGGCGCACCTCGAAGGCATCGTGGCGTGCCTGCACCTGCCTGGGGACGACCACTCCCGCCACGTCCTCATGGGCAACGGTACGACGTCGACCTCGTCCGGAGCGGCGACACCGGTGCCCGGCCCCGTGACCCAATTGTCCACAGTGGACGCCGATTGGACGTGCCCCGCGGTCACAACAGCTTGTCCGGGGTGATCGGCAGTTCGCGGACCCGCTTGCCCGTCGCGTTGTGGATCGCGTTCGCGATGGCCGCGCCCGTGCCGGTGATGGTGAGTTCACCGATGCCGCGCGCGCCCAGCGGCGAGCGGGGGTCCGGGACGCCGGTCCAGATGACGTCGATCTCCGGCACGTCCAGGTGCACCGGGATGTGGTACTCGCCGAGGCCGGGGTTCATGATGCGGCCGTTGCGCTCGTCGACCAGCGTCTGCTCGGTCAGCGCGAGCCCCATGCCCATGATGATGCCGCCGCGGAACTGGCCGCCCGCCGTCGTGGGGTTGACGACGCGCCCGCAGTCGAGCGAGCCGAGGAAGCGGCTCACCCGCGCCTCGCCGGTGACGGCGCTGACGCGCACCTCGCAGAACATGGCGCCGTAGGAGTGCATCGACCACTCGGCCATCTCCGTCGGCGGAGGGGCGCTCGCCTCGACGACGACGTCGGCGCGGCCTGCCGCGGCGAGGATGGACGCGTAGCTCTCGTGCCGTCCCGGATCGCCGAGCCTCGCGAGGCCCGCGTCGTGCGGGCCGACCTCGTCCGGCGTGAGACCCGCCAGCGGCGAACCCGTCCCCACCAGTGTGAGCAGCTCGGCCACGAGCGCGCGCCGGGCCGCGAGCACGGTCGCCGCGACGGTGACCGTCTGGCTCGACCCGAGCGCGGCCACCAGTCCGGGCAGCGTCGAGTCGGCGAACCGGATCGTCACCCGGTCCGGCGGCAGCGCCAGGCTCTCGGCGGCGACCTGGGTCTGCGCGGTGGCGGTGCCCATGCCCGCGTCGTGCGCGGCGATCTCCACCGTGGCGGCACCGTCGGCGGTGAGCGTGAGCCGTGCCCGCCCGCCCGGCTGCCGGACGTAGAGGTGCGACGCCGCCGCGCACCCCGTGCCCACGAGCCACTCGCCCTCGCGGACGGCGCCTGGGACCGGGTTGCGCTTCGCCCAGCCGAACCGCTCGGCACCCGCCCGCCAGGCCTCGACGACGTGCCGCGAGGAGAACGGCCTGCCGCTGGTCGGGTCCACGGCGGGCTCGTTGCGGATCCGCAGCTCGACGGGGTCGAGGCCGAGGGCGACCGCCACCTCGTCCACGGCGCTCTCCAGGGCGAAGCTGCCGACCGCCTCGCCCGGCGCGCGCATGGTGGAGGGGGTGAGCATGTCCTGGTACGCGCCCTGGCAGTCGATCAGCAGGGTGCGCGTCGCGTAGGCGCTCCGGCTGGTGAACGGGAACGCCTCGACGAGCGCGTCGTTCCTGGTGTGCGCGGAGGTCCCGGTGTGGATGAGCGCCTCGAAGCGGCCGTCCGCCGATGCGCCGATCGCCACCCGCTGCTCGGTGAGCGAGCGGCCCCCGACGAGGCGGTACACGCTCTTCCGCGAGAGCGCGAGCCGCACCGGCCTGCCCGCGAGCTTCGCCGCCGCCACGGCCAGCGGCTGGTGGCTCCACACCCCCTTCCCGCCGAAGTGCCCTCCGACGTAGGGGGCCGTGACGTGGACCCTCTCCTCCTCGATGCCGAACATGTGGGCCAGCGTCCAGGCGGTGTGCACGACGACCTGCGAGGCGTCGTGCACCACCAGGTCGTCGCCGTGCCACACCACCGTGAGCGCGTGCGGTTCGAGCGCGTTGTGGTTCTGGTAGGGCGTGCGGTAGGTGGCGTCCACCGCCACGTCCGCCGCCGCCAGCGCGGCTTCCGCGTCGCCCACCTCGACGTGCAGCTCGTGGCCGAACAGCACCGCCGTGTGGGTGCCGTCGGCCTTCGCCCGCGCGAGGGACGTGGTCGAGGGCTCCGCGTCGTACTCGGCCCCGACCAGCGAGGCGGCGTGGTCGGCCTGCTCCGGGGTCTCGGCCAGCACCACCGCGATCGTCTGGCCGTTCCAGCGGACCCGGTCGTCCTGCATGACCGGCAGGTCGTCGGGCCCGCCCGCCTTCTCGCTCGTGCCGGACAGCGGCATCGGCCGCATCCGCGGAGCGTTGTGGTGGGTCATCACCAGCACGACCCCCGGCGCGGCCTCCGCGGCGGCCGTGTCGAGCGCCGTGACGCGCCCCTTCGGGATCGTGCTGTGGACCAGGGCGGCGTGGACCAGGCCGTCGTAGGCGAACTCGGCCGCGAACGGCGCCTCACCGCGCACCTTGAGCGGTCCGTCGAGGCGCGGCACCGGATCGCCGACCCACCCCCGGCCCCCGGCCGCCGTCGTCCCCCTGTCGTTCACGCGGTTCCCCCTGCCAGCTCGTCGAGCACGGCCGTGATCGTGCGGATCGCGAGTTCCACCTTGAACCCGTTGTCGCGCAGTGGCTCCGCGGACGCCAGTTCGGCCTCCGCGGCGGCGCGGAAGGCCCGCGTCGTCGCCTGCCCGCCGGTGAGCGCCTCCTCGGCCCCCCGAGCACGCCACGGCTTGGGCGCCACACCGCCCAGCGCCAGCCGCACTCCTTCGACGACGCCGTCCCGCACCTCCAGCACGGCCGCGACCGACACCAGCGCGAAGGCGAAGCTGGACCGGTCGCGCACCTTGCGGTAGGTCGACCGGGCGGCGGCCGGCAGCGGCGGCAGCTCGACCGCCGTGATCAGCTCGTCCGGCGCGAGCACCGTCTCGACCTCCGGGTGGGCCCCCGGCAGCCGGTGCAGCTCCGTCAACGGGACCGTCCGCTCGCCCGCCGACCCCTCGACGTGGACCGCGGCGTCCAGCGCGGCGAGCGCCACGCACAGGTCCGACGGGTGGGTGGCCACGCACGCGGCCGACGCGCCGAGGATGGCGTGCGTGCGGTTGACCCCGTCGATCGCGTCGCAACCCCGGCCGGGGTCGCGCTTGTTGCAGCGCGATCCGGCGACGTCGTAGAAGTAGGCGCACCGCGTCCGCTGGAGGACGTTGCCGCCGACGGTCGCGGTGTTGCGGATCTGCGCCGACGCGCCCGAGAGGACCGCGCGGGCCAGGACGGGGTAGCGGGTGCGGACGTCGCGGTGCTCGGCCAGCGCGGTGTTCCGCACCGCCGCACCGATCAGGAGCCCACCGCCGGGCCGCCGCCGCACGGTCGAGGACAACCCCGTCACGTCGATCAGCGCGGGTGGTCGTTCGACCGTCTCCCGCAGGAGGTCGACGAGGTTGGTGCCGCCGCCGAGGTACTTGCCGCCCGTCGTCCCGCTCAACCGGACGGCGTCCGAGGCGTCGTCCGCGCGGGTGTAGGTGAAGGGGATCACGCGCGGCCCCCCGCGTAGGTCGCGGCGACGGCGGCGACGATGCCGTTGTGCGCCCCGCACCGGCACAGGTTGCCGCTCATCCGCTCGCGCAGCTCGTCGTGGGTGAGGTCGACCCGGTCCGCCGACAGGTCGCGCGTGACGCTGCTCGGCACGCCGCGCCGCACCTCGGCCGCCATGCCCACCGCCGAGCAGATCTGACCGGGTGTGCAGTACCCGCACTGGAGGCCGTCGTGCTCCACGAACGCCCGTTGCAGCGGGTGTGGCTCGTCGCCCTGCGCCAGGCCCTCGACGGTGACGACCTCCCGTCCCGCGCACTGCGCCGCCAGCAGGAGGCAGGACACGACGCGGGCGCCGTCGACCAGCACCGTGCAGGCCCCGCACGCGCCCTGGTCGCAGCCCTTCTTCGTGCCGTGCAGGCCGAGCCGCTCGCGCAGCAGGTCCAGCAGCGACGTGCGCGGGTCGTCGGGCGGGTCGACCGCCGTTCCGTTGATCCGGATCGATGGGTTCTCGCCGGCCATCCGGCCTCCTTCGGGTCGTGGGAGCGGAGGGGTCTCCGTCCTGCTCCCACTCTGCGCCGGTCGGTCCGTACTCCGAATGGTTGCCAGTCCGCTTTTCCTGCGCGAAAGTACGAACATGAGCGGGGACCAGCTGTCGGAGGTGTTCGACCTCATCGAGGTCCGCGGCCTGCTGTCCGGCGGGTTCGCCGTGCGGGGCCCGTGGGTGTCGCGCGGCGTCATCCGGGACTCGCTGAAGCTCCTCGCGGTGGTGTCCGGCCGGGTGCGGCTGATGACCGACGGCCTCGACCGCCCGATCGACCTCGCCCCCGGTGACGTCGCGGTCCTGAACAGCCGGTCGTGGGTGGAGCTGCGCGGCGGCACCGGGGACGGGCCGCCCGTCGAGCTCGTGCCGGAGGAGATCGACCCCGGCGCCGCCCTCGTCGGCGCCGACCTCGACGTCGACGACATCGTCCTCGGCGGCCGGGTCGACATCAACGACGCCGGTCGGGCGCTGCTGCTCCAGGCGCTCCCGCCGGTCGGCCACGTCCGCGGCACGGCTGCCTCCGCGACCGCCCTGGGCACCAGCCTCGACCGGTTGTTCGACGAGGTGAGCGGCAACAGGATCGGCTCGGCGTTCGCGATCCGGCAGTACTGCCAGCTCGTGCTGCTGGAGGTGGTGCGGGCCTACCTCGACCAGGCCGCGCTGCCGCCGGGGTGGTTGCGGGCGCTGGCCGACGACCGGTTGCGCCCGGTGCTCGCCCTCATGCACGCGGAGCCCGGCAGGCACTGGGGGCTCGACGAACTGGCGCGTGCCGCGGCGATGTCGCGCACGTCGTTCGCCGAGCGCTTCCGCACCGTCGCGGGCGTGCCCCCGGTGGCCTACCTCAACCGCCTGCGCATGATGCTGGCCCAGCGCGCCCTCCGCGACGACGACGCCCGCGTGGGCTCCCTCGCCGCCGAGCTGGGCTACTCCTCGGACAGCGCCTTCAGCACCGCGTTCAAGCGCGAGGTCGGCGAGTCGCCGCTGCGCTACCGGTACCGCGTGCGCGAGGAGGCGTCGGCCCGCTGACGTCCCGACCTCGAACGACCGCGGCCCGAGCCCTCGACCTGCTATGCCTGGTGGTGGGCACGCGCGGAGGGGAGCGGGCATGGCGGTGGCGGTGCACCTGCTGGGCGAGGTGGGCGTGGAGGTGGACGGGCGCGCCGTCGACCTGGGCTCACCCAGGCAGCGGTGCGTGCTGGCCGCGCTGGCGGTCGACGCGGACCGCGCCGTGCCGGTGGACCGGCTGGTCACGCGCGTCTGGGGCGTGGACGCGCCGCGGCGGGCGCGGTCGACCCTGCACACCTACGTCTCCGGGCTGCGGCGGGCGCTGGCGGGCGTGGACGGCGTGGCCCTCGTGCGCCGGTCCGGCGGCTACGCCCTGATCACCGACGCGACCGGGGTGGTGGACGTGCACCGCTTCCGCGCCCTGCGCGCCGCGGCCGACGCGGACGCCGACGACGAGCAGGTCGCGCGGCTGCTGGCGGACGCGCTGCGGCTGTGGCGCGGGCAGGCGTTGACCGGGGTGGACAGCGAGTGGGTGCAGGCCGAGCGCGAGCGGCTGCGCCTGGAGCGGCTCGCCGTGCAGCGCGACCTGACCGACGCCCGGCTGCGCAGGGGCCTCGGCGCCGACCTGGTGGCCGAACTGGCGGCGCGGGCCGCCGAGCACCCGCTGGACGAGCACGTCGCGGGCCACTACATGCTCGCCCTCCACCAGGCCGGGCGCACCGCCGACGCCCTGGAGCACCACCGCCTGCTGCGGCGGCGGCTCGTGGAGGAGCTGGGCACCGAGCCCGGCGCCGCGCTGCGCGACCTGCACCGGCGGATCCTGGCCGCCGATCCCACCCTGTCCACGGCCGCCGCGGGGACGGGCGGGCGGCCGGTGGTGCCCGCCCAGCTGCCGGGCGCACCGGGTCGGTTCACCGGCCGCGTGCCCGAGCTGGCCGAACTCGACCGCGCCCTGGCCCGCGCTGGTGACCACACCTCGCCCCGGCCCGCGGGAGCGACCGCGGTGATCTCCTCGATCGGCGGCACCGGAGGCATCGGCAAGACCTGGCTCGCCCTCACCTGGGCGCACCGCAACCTGCACCGCTTCCCCGACGGGCAGCTCTCGGTCGACCTGCGCGGCTTCAGCCCCAGCGAGCCCGAGCACGCCGCCGACGTGCTCGCCGACTTCCTCGCCGCCCTGGGCGTCGACCGCGACCAGCAGCCGCCGGGGCTCGACGCCCGCGCCGCGCTCTTCCGCACCCACACCACCGGCAGGCGGATGCTGGTCCTGCTGGACAACGCCGCCACCCCCGACCAGGTCGTGCCCCTGCTGCCCGGCGGCGACTCGTGCACCGTCCTGATCACCAGCCGCCACCGGCTCCCCGTGCTCCTCACCCGGCACGGCGCCCACCCCGTCCACGTCGACGTGCTCACCGAGACCGAGGCCCGAGCCCTGCTCACGGCCGCGCTCGGCGGCGTGCGCACGCCCGGCGCGGACCGGGCGATCACCGAGCTGGTCGGTCTGTGCGGCGGGTTCCCCCTCGCCCTCGGCCTGGTCGCCGCCCGCATCCGCACCCACCCCGGCCTCGTGGACGACATCGCCGCCGAACTGCGCGAGTTCGGCCTGGACGCGCTCGACTCCGACGACCCCCACACCAGCCTGCCCGCGGTGCTGTCCTGGTCCCTGCACCGGCTCACCGACCAGCAGCGCACCGTGTTCGGACTGCTCGGCACCGCCCCCGGCACCGACACGACCCTGCCCGCCGTGGTGTCCCTGACCAGGTTGTCCCCGACCAGCGCGCGCACGGCGCTGTCGGCGCTGGAGGAGGCGTCGCTGATCGGGCGCAGGCCGCGCGGCCGGTACGCGATGCACGACCTGGTCCGCGACTACGCCGCCGCCACCGCCCACGAGCTGCCCGCCGACGTGCGGGAGAACGCCCTGACACGGGTCGTGGACTTCTACCTGCACACCGCGAGCACCGCCGACCGGCTGCTGGACCCCCACCGCCAGGTCGTGCGGCTCGACCCGCCCGCGCCCGGCGTCCACCCGCACCCGCTGCCCGACGCCGCGTCCGCGCTGGCCTGGCTGGAGGCCGAGCACCCCACCCTCGTGGCCACCCAGCACGCCGCGGTCGCCCTGCGCCGCCACGCCGTCGTGTGGCACTTCGCCCGCGTGCTCGGCCTCTTCCGCGCCCGGCGGGGGTACGGGCGGGACGCGCTCACCTCGTGGCGGTTGGCGCTGGACGCCGCCGCCCACCTGCCCGATCCCGCCGTCCTCAGCCGCACCCACCGGTTCCTCGGCCACGCCTGCTCCCAGCAGGGGCTGCACGACGAGGCCGTCGAGCACATGGAGCGGGCCCTCGACCTGGCCGCGCGCCACCAGGACCCGGACGAGCTGGCGAACACCCACATGGCGCTCTCCCTCGCGTGGGGAGCGCGGGGGGACGACCGGAAGGCCCTCGACCACGCGCGGCACGCCCTCGACCTCTTCCGCTCCGGCGACCACCCGGTGCGGGAGGCCGACGCGCTCAACATGGTGGGCTGGTGCGCCTCCCGCCTCGGCGACCACGACACCGCCCGAGACCACTGCCGCGCCGCCCTCGCCCTGCACCGGCGGCACCACTACCCCGTGGGGGAGGCGGAAACCCTGGACAGCCTCGGGCTCATCGCCCACCGCACCGGCGACCACCGGCAGGCCGTCGACCACTACCAGCAGGCCCTCACCCTGTTCCGCACCCACGGCGACACCCGCTACGTCGCGGGCACCCTGGACCACCTGGGCCACGCCCACGCCGCCCTCGGACAGCACGACCAGGCGCGCGCGGCCTGGGAGGAGGCGGCGGCGCTCTACCGCGACCAGGGCAAGGACGCCGACGCCGACCGCGTGCGCGGGCAGCTCGACGACCTGGACCGGCCGGTGGTGCGGTGATCGGGTTGGCTGGTCTGGCTGGTTCGTGCACGTGGACCGGCCGGTGGTGCGGTGACCCGTTGGCGTGTCCGGGCTGGTGGTTGGCGGGTTGGCACGTCCGCGCTGGTGGGCGGCCCGTTCACCGGTTCGCACATCCGGACCGGCGGGCGGCGCGTCGACCCGGTTCGCGGGCCCGGACCGGTCCACGACCCCCGACCCGGCTCGCATATGCGCGCGATACGCCGCCCTCCCTAGGATCCGCCCGTGCGGGTGCTGATCGTGGAGGACGAGCCCTACCTGGCCGAAGCCGTCCGTGACGGTCTTCGGCTGGAGGCGATGGCCGCCGACGTCGCGGGCGACGGCGAGGCCGCCCTGGCGCTGCTCAGCGTCAACTCCTACGACCTCGCGGTCCTCGACCGCGACATCCCCGGCCCCTCCGGCGACGAGGTCGCCCGGCGCATCGTCGCGTCCGGCAGCGGCATCCCGATCCTCATGCTCACCGCCGCCGACCGGATCGACGACAAGGCGTCCGGGTTCGAACTCGGTGCCGACGACTACCTCACCAAGCCCTTCGACCTCCGCGAACTCGTGCTCAGGCTGAGGGCCCTCGACCGCAGGCGCGGCCACAGCAGGCCACCCGTGCGGGAGATCGCGGGCCTGCGGGTCGACCCGTTCCGCCGCGAGGTCTACCGCGACGGCCAGTACGTCGCGCTCACCCGCAAGCAGTTCGCCGTCCTCGAAGTCCTCGTCGCCGCCGAGGGCGGTGTCGTCAGCGCCGAGGAACTGCTGGAGCGGGCCTGGGACGAGAACGCCGACCCGTTCACCAACGCCGTGCGCATCACCGTCTCGGCGCTGCGCAAGCGCCTCGGCGAACCCTGGATCATCGCGACCGTGACCGGCGTCGGCTACCGCATCGACACCGGGCGCGGGGGAGCGGGCGGTGGATAGGGAACCCGGTCTGAGCGTCCGCCTCAAGCTGACCCTCAGCTACGCCGGGTTCCTCATGCTCGCGGTCACCCTGCTGCTCGCCGTCGCGGGCGTCTTCTACTTCGGCGGCCTGCCCGCCGACGCGATCTACTCCACCGGCAGTTTCATGATCAACCGCACCTCGATCGTCCGCGCCTTCCTGCCGTTCCTGGCCTTCGCCATGGCGGCCCTGCTCGTGTTCGGCCTCGTGGGAGGGTGGGTCCTCGCGGGACGGATGCTCGCCCCCCTGACCCGCGTCACCGAGGCCGCCCGCCTGGCCGGGACCGGGTCGCTCTCCCACCGGATCCGGCTGCCCGGCCCGGGTGACGAGTTCCGCGAACTCGCCGACGCCTTCGACGCCATGCTCGCGCGCCTCGAAGCCCACGTGGCCGAACAGCGGAGGTTCGCGGCCAACGCGTCCCACGAGCTGCGCACCCCGCTGGCGATCTCGAAGGCGCTCCTCGACGTCGCCCGCGGCGACCCCGAGGTGGACCGGGCGGAACTCGTCGAGCGCCTGCACACCGTCACCACGCGGGCGATCGACCTCACCGAGGCCCTCCTGCTGCTCAGCCGCGCCGACCGCGGCGGGTTCACCCGCGAACCCGTCGACCTCTCCCTGATCGCGGAGGAGGTCGCCGAGACGCTGCTCCCGCTCGCCGAACGGCGCGGGATCACCCTGGAGGTCACCGGCGGGACGACGCGGACCGCGGGCTCGGCGGCGCTGGTGCTGCGGATGATGACGAACCTCGTCCAGAACGCCGTCGTCCACAACCTCCCCGAGGGCGGCACCGTCGTGGTCCACACCGAGTCGCGGCACGGCGCGAGCGTGGTGCGGGTCGAGAACACCGGCCTCCCGCTCGCACCGGACCTGGTGCCGACCCTCACCGAACCGTTCCAGCGCGGGGCGGAGCGCGCGCGCACCGACGAGCACGGGGGCGTCGGCCTCGGGCTGGCCATCGTGCACAGCGTCGTCCGCGCCCACGACGGCACCCTCACCCTGGCGGCCCGCCCCACCGGCGGTCTCCTCGTCACGATCCGGCTCCCCGGTCTCCGGCTGCCCCACGGCGGTCCCACCGCCGACCCCTGGCACCGCGGATGAGGCCGGTGGTCGGGTGCGCGGGCCGTCAGCGAGTCGTCGCGCAAGAATCGCGGGACGTGGCGGTCAGGGTTGGATATTCCGTCCGGACATCCGCCGGATCCGGTTTTGGTGGACGGGACTGATGGCGTCGAATAGACCGGGTGGTCACCTTTGGCATTCCCGGAGGGCGCCCGATCGCCCGAACTGCTCGTCATGACGCTGACCTGCGGAGATGTCGACGTGTCAGGCGGGTGCGACCTGGCTGAAAAAGCGTGTTTGCCCATGTCACGCGGCAGGTCGAGGCTCTGGGAACGGCATGATTACGAGTAAGGGCAGTATCGGATTGGTCTTGAAACAACGCGCTATCTAGGTTTTATTACGGAACGGGATCGATCCGTTACCTATTTGAATGTGGGCCGTTCTCGGGCGAACCGATATGCGATCGACGCCTGGTGGATCGCCGTCAATCGCGCGGACGTGTGGTATCGCGAGCGCCTGACCAGGGTGTTCGTCCTAGTGGTAGATCCATTCAGATGATGTGACCTGCGTTCTTCGTCTGCTGGCGATGCTCTTGTCCAGCGAACGGGTGGCTTTCACCGGATCTTTGTTCAGTAGATCGATCGCCGTCTGGTCATCGCCATGCTGATTAGCCCGTCCAGCGCAAATTCGGGCTCTGAACGGCACAAAGTTCGAAGGCGGGCGTTGCTTGGACAAGCGATGTGACGTATATCACACTGACCTTTTATTTCCGGGGAACTACCGTTGGGTAACTTTCGCCGCCCTGAGACCTGCGTCACGTCATGGGAGGACTCTTGCGACACCGTGCTGGGTTCTGCACGCCCGGAACACCGGCGGCGAACCCATGACCCTGCTTTCCGTCGTCGTGCCCGTGCGCAACGAGGAGTCGCGCCTGTCGACCACGCTGGCCGCGCTCACGACGGCGCTCGCCGCCACCCGCGAGCCGTGCGAGGTCGTCGTGGTCGACAACACCAGCACCGACCGCAGCGGCGAGGTCGCCCGCGGGCACCGGTCCGGACCGGTCCCGGTGCGGCTGATCCGGTGCGACCAGCCGGGGAAGGGCGCCGCGGTCCGGACCGGGGTGCTGCGGACCGACAGCCGCTACGTCGGCTTCTGCGACGCGGACCTGGCGACCGACATGGCGGCGCTGGTGCCGACGCTGCGGTTCCTGCGCACCGGCGTGAACGTGGTCGTCGGGTCGCGGGCGCACCCGAACTCGATCGTGCGGGCGAGGCACACCCAGATCCGCCAGGCGGGCGCGTGGGCCTTCCGCCACGCGGCGGGCTCGATCGTGCCGGGCGTCGGCGATACCCAGTGCGGCTACAAGTTCTTCGACCGGTGCACCGCCGACGCGATCTTCCAGCCGCTGCGCACGCCGGGGTGGGCCTTCGACGTCGAACTGCTCGCCAGGGCGCAGCGGATCGGCGCGATGATCGTCGAGCTGCCGGTGAGCTGGACCGACGTGCCGGGCTCCACGTTCCGCCCGATGCGGGACGGCTACCGCAGCTTCGCCGCGCTCGCCAGGATCCGGGCGATCCTCGGCGCGGAGAAGCCCCGCGCCGCCGTGCCGGTCATGACACCCGTGGCGGAGGTGGCCTGAGTGCGACCACCGCTCAACGGTGCGCGGGTGGTAGTGGTGAACTGGCGCGACCGGGGGCACCCGCTCGCCGGTGGCGCCGAGGAGTACGCCGCCCGGATGGCGGACGCGATGACCGCGGCGGGCGCGCAGGTCACCTTCCTCACCGCCAGGGGTGAGGGGCAGGACCGGGGCGACGGTGCGACCGTGCGCCGCGGCGGCCGGTGGACGGTCTACTTCTGGGCGCTGCTCTGGTTGCTGCGCAACCGGAGCAGCGTCGACCTGGTGATCGACTGCCAGAACGGGATCCCCTTCTTCAGCCCCCTGGTGGTCGCCAGGTGGACGAAGGTCGTGCTGGTGGTGCACCACGTGCACGACGCCCAGTTCGCCGTGCACTTCCCGCCGTGGCTGGCCAGGATCGGGTGCTGGCTGGAGGGTCCGGCCGCGCGCCGGGTCTACCGCCGCGCGGTCACGGTCGCGGTGTCGCGGTCGACCGTGCGGGCGATGCGCGAGCGCCTCGCCTGGCGCGGCCGGATCTTCGTGGTGCCCAACGGCCTCGACCGGCCGCCGCCCGTGGACGGCACGCGCTCCGAACAGCCGTCGCTGGTGTGCCTGGGCAGGCTCGTCGCGCACAAGCGGGTCGACCGGCTGATCGGGATCGTCGGCGCGCTGCGCGGACGCTGGCCCGGACTGCGCCTGCACGTGATCGGCCGGGGGCCGGAGGAGGCCGCGCTGCGCCGGGCCGCCGAGCCGTTCGGGGACGCCGTCGTGGTGCACGGCTACGTCGACGACTCGACGAAGAGCGCCCTGCTGCGGGAGTCCTGGCTGAACGTCACCCTGTCGGACGGCGAGGGCTGGGGACTGGCGGTGGTCGAGGCCGCCGCGCACGGCGTCCCGACCGTGTGCCGCGAGGTCGACGGCCTGCGGGACTCGGTGCGGCACGACGAGACCGGCTGGCTGGTGCCGGAGGGCGGGGACGTCGGCGGTGCCGTCCACGACGCGCTCTCGCTGCTGGCGCGGCCCGACGACGCCGAGGCCGTGGCCGACGCGTGCCGGGCGTGGGCCGCCCGTTTCGACTGGACCACCAGCGGGCGGATGTTCGTCTCCGCGGTGTCCGGGCTGCTCGACAGTACAACCGCGGGCCGCGTCGGTGGCCCCGCTCCTGAGGAGGACCTTTGCGACGCGTTGTGACCTTAGTCTTGCTCGGACTCGGCGTGTTCGCGATCGCGACCGGGCTGTTGCTGCGGTTCTACGCCTATCCGGCGCTCGCCAAGATCCCGCACGACCCCAAGACGTCCGCGGTGGCCCAGGGCAGCGGCATCACCGCGCTCGTCTACGTGGAGAAGAACGGGGCCCCGACGCAGCCGGAGATCCGCCGGAACCTCAGCCTCACGTCGAGCACGTTCGTCTCCGGAGACATGCGGGCACCGGAGGTCAAGGCGGACAGCCGGGTGACCTCGTGGGTGGAGGCCACCCGCATCACCGAGGACCGGGACGGGCTCACGCTCAGCGCGAGCGTGCGCGAACTCTGCCTGGACCGGTACTCCGCGGAGGCCGTCGCGCCCTGCACCACGCAGTACGTCCAGAAGACCAAGGAGGCGGGCAAGGACACGAAGGTGCCAGGCACCCGCGGCCAGCCGCAGTTCCCCGGTCTGAACTTCAAGTTCCCGTTCCAGACCGAGAAGCGGACCTACCCCTGGTACGACACGGGGGTCGGCAAGCAGGTCGACGCCACGTTCGACGGCGAGGACCAGGTGCAGGGCCTGCCGGTGTACCGGTTCACGGTGTCGGTACCGCCCACCGACATCGACGGCAGGCAGGTGCCGGGCTCGCTGGTCGGCAAGCCCGACGCGACGGTCGCGGTCCGGCTGCACTACCAGGTGGACAAGACGATGTGGATCGAGCCGGACACCGGCGCGCTGATCAAGGTGCGCCAGTCGGTGAAGCAGGAGCTGCGCGGTCCGGACCAGGGCGCGGGTCGCGGCACCACCGTGTTCGACGGAACGCTGGAGCTGAACCAGAAGACGGTCGACGCCAACGTGCGGGCGGCCGAGGCGAACAAGTCGCGGTTGTGGCTGCTGACCGGTCTTCCGGTGGTCCTGTGGATCGCGGGAGGCGTCCTGCTGGCCGCCGCCGCCGCGCTGACGCTCGTCGGCCGCCGGTCACGGCACTAGGCGTTCTTCCGCAGCACCAGGACGAGGTTCCAGGACACGACCTCGCGGACCACGGGAACGCGCACGACCCAGGTCGCCCACCACGGGTGGTACCGGGGGAGTGCGCGTTCCAGGCGCGCGTCCGGGTGGGTGCGCGCCCAGCGCAGCGCCGAGCCGACGGACACCGCGAAGAGGCTCTCGCCGTACCGGTTCTTGGGCTCGCGGCCGTTGCGGGCCAGGAACCTGCGGCGGGCGCGGTGGCCGCCGAGGTAGTGCCACGGCGAGGTTTCGTGGCCGCCCCACGGGGAGTACCACGGCGTGAACGACAGGAACACCGTCCCGCCGGGCTTCGTCACGCGCACCATCTCGTCGAGCATCGCGCGGGGTTCGTCCACGTGCTCCAGCACGTTCGACGAGTAGCAGATGTCCACAGAGGACGTTCGAACGGGCAGTCGTGTGCCGCTGGCCCGGATCATGCCCTCGGAGTGCGCGCCGCGGGCCGACAGCTCGCCGACGTCCGGGTCGAGGCCGACGTAGTGGGCGCCCGCCGCGCGGAACGCGTCGGCGAAGTAGCCGGGGCCACCGCCGACGTCGAGCAGGCTGCGGCCCGAGAGGGGCGTGAACCCGGCGAGCTGCCCGGCGGAATCGGCGGCCAGCAGCCGGTAGAAGGCGTCCCGGTCGGTCTGCTCGTCGCGGAAGGCCTTGAACAGGCGGACTGACCGGTCCAGCGTCGCTCGGCTCGGCACCTTACGGCGTGCCGTAGTTGACGACACCGTTCGCGTTGTTGGCCTCCGGCGCGTTCCGGAACTCGACCGCCCTGTCCGGAGCCAGTGAGTTGACGAGGACGAACGTGCCGGCCCCGGCGAACGCGAGTCCGGCGACGATGGCGACGACGGCACCGATCACTGTGCGCACGCTTACTCCTCGACTGTCCGTGAGACCCCCGGCCGTCTGAATCTACCGGCTGGTAACAGCAGCCACAATAGGCCGGACGCGACGAGTGCCAGTGCGGCCAGATCGCCTGCCAGCACAGGCGAAACCGGTGCTCCGGCCGGTGGCGGCGCGACCGGTCCCGGCACCCGGTAGAGGGTCAGCCACGGCCCGGACCACACCTCCCGCAGACCGTCGAGCACGCGGGGGTCGACCGTGCCCGGAGTCCCGTGCTCCACCAGCACCCAGCCGATCCCCAGCGCACCGAGGTCGGCGTCGCGGGCCAGCGCCTCGCGCACCGCGGCGGCCCGACCGTCCTCTCCGGACACCGGCCTGCCGCCGACGTGCACGACGTCGTCGGTGACGACCGTCCTGGGCAGGAACCGGGGCGCCGGGTCGAGCTGGGTCCGGTCGTCGTTCCAGGCGAACCGCCGGAACGCCGACATCGGCAGGGACAGCACGTCGCCCGCGCCGCGGTCCGCCGCCAGCGCGGTCCGCACGGCGCTCCAGTCGGCCGGGTAGTCGACGGTGTCCAGGCGCCCCGCCCCCGCCCAGGCGAGGTCGGGCATCGTGACGAGCGGGAGCAGCGCGGCCAGCCACACGAGCGCGGTCCGGTCGGCCAGGTGCCTGCCCGCCGCCTCGACGCCGAGGGCGACCCCGAGCGCGAGCGGGAGCGCCCACCACGCGACCCACTTCTGCGAGTCCCGCAGCAGACCCGCGCCGGGTACGTGCGACACCGCCCACGCCAGCGCGTCACCACCGCCCGGCACCGTGCCGAACACCGCGACCGCGACACCGACCGCGCCGAGCAGGACGAACGACCGCGCGGGCGCCACGCCCCAGCGCGGCGCGAGCGAGCGCAGCCCCACCAGGGCCACCGCGACCGACAGCAGCGTGAGCACCGGGGCCAGCGGCATCGCCCGGCTGCCCGGCACGACCTCGGAGTTCCAGATCCCGCCGAGGCCGAGCACGCTCGTGACCGGCGTGCCCCAGCTCTCGGCCCTGGCGGCGAACGCCGCGGCGCCGTCCGGGCTCGACAGCGAGCCGCCGGGCCGCAGCACGGAGGGCAGCAGCCACGGCAGGTTCAGCACCACCGCGACCGGCGCGGTGACCGCGAGACGGCGGCGGCCCGAGCACACGACCGCGAGCACCGCGGCGATGATCCCGCCGGTCGGCGTCAGGACGGCGGGAGCGCAGACCAGGACCAGCCTCGCCAGGGCCTTGGGTTCGCCCCGGCGGACCGCGAGCCCGGCCGCCGCGATCCACGGCAGGCAGGCGTAGGCCACCAGGTACGGCCAGTGGCCCATGAAGAGCCGTTCCGCCTGGTAGGCGCTCCAGCCGTACCAGACCGCGGCGACGACCCGGATCGCGACCGACTCCGCGGGCACGAGCCTGCCCGCGCCGAGCGGACCCGCGAACAGGGCCGCCAGGAGCACGAGCTTCTGGACGACGTCACCGGGCAGCAGCGCGGTCGCGAACGACACCACCGCGTCCGCCGGGACCGACCGGGGCAGCGCCGAGCCGAGACCGAGGCCGTCGGGCAGGAGCGCCTGGTCCGGGGCGAACACCATGTCGTAGTTCAGGACGAAGCCGCGGCCGAGCAGCGGGGTGAGCACGAGCAGGGCGAGCGCGGCGGACACCGCGGGCAGGACCAGCCGCATCGCACCCGTCGCTTCTCCTCGGCGGCACCGGAACCGGGGCCGCGGGTTTAGGGTTCCCCGAGGACTACCCCGCGGTAACCCGAACTTAGGGGACGAAGCCGATGGCGGACACCCTTCCGGCCAGGACACGCCTCGACGCGGTCGTCGTCGCGGTCGCCTTCGGGGGCAGCAACGTCGCCAGCTACCTGCTCACGCTGATCGCCGCGCGGCTGCTCGCCCCGTCGGTCTTCGGCGAACTGGGCTCGCTGCTGGCGGTCCTCGCGATCGGCGCGGTGCCCGCGATGGGCTTGCAGACCGTGGTGGCCCTGCGGGTGGCGCGGGCACCCGAGCAGGACCGCGGGCCCCTGGTCACGCTGGGCCTGATGACCGGCGGCGCCGTCTTCGCCACCGCGCTGGCCGCCGCACCCGTGCTGGTGGTGCTGCTGCACCTGCCGGGGCCGTGGGCGGTGCTGCTGCTCGCCTGCGCCCTCGCGCCGATCACGCTCGTCGGCCTGTGCCACGGGATCCTCCAGGGCACCCAGCGGTTCCGGTCGATGGCCCGGCTGATCGCGACCGAGGCCGTCGGACGGGTCGGCGGCACGCTGGCGGGCCTGCTCCTGCTCCGCACGCCCGCCGGCGCGTTCGCAGGCACCCTCGCCGGGTCCGTCCTCGTCGCCTGCGCGGGCTGGCTGATCTGCGGCCGACCGGTGCCGGGACCGCGCGGCGCCGGGCACGTGCGCGACGTGCTGCACGCCGTGCAGGCGCTGCTGGCGCTGGTGCTGCTGGTGAACCTGGACCTGGTGCTGGCCCGGCACACCCTCCCCGCGGGCGCGGCGGGGGAGTACGCGGTGGGCTCGGTGATCACGAAGATCGCCTACTGGCTCCCGTACTCCATCGCCGTCGTCGTCCTGCCCAGGCTGGCCGACGCCACGGCCCGCCGCCGGATCGTGCCGATCGCGCTGGCGGTCTGCGCCGCCGCGGACGCGGTGGTCGTGCTGGGGTGCGCGCTGTTCGGCCGCACGGTCGTGTCGCTCGTCGGCGGTTCGGCCTACGCGGCGAGCAGCCTCCCGGTGTGGCCGTTCGCGCTGGTCGGTTCACTGCTGGCGCTCGTGCAGATCCTGCTGTACTCCAGGATCGCGGACGCCGACCGACGGACCACGTCACTGACGTGGCTGGCGGTCGGGTTCGAGGTCGTGCTGGTCCTCCTCTGGTGGCACGGGTCGGCCGTCCAGGTCGTCACCGGGGCCGTCACCGCCACCGCCCTGCTGGTGTGCCTCGGGGCCCTGGTCGAGTTCCGGTCGCGGGTCGAACCAGTCGAGGCAGGGTGAGACCGCCGCGGCCAGCGCGACGAGGATGGCCGCCTGCGTGGCCGTCCCGTACGCCCAGTCCTGCCCGTGGCCCTGCAAGCGCCCGACGACCGCGATCCCCGTGGCGGTCGCCATCCCGGCGACGACGATCCCGGCCGTGACGTTGAACCGCGCGCCGTACCGCTGGGCCACGGCGCGGGCGAGCAGGCTCGCGATCAGCAGCACGACCGGCAGCACGCCGCCGACGGCCGCGAGCAGCACGACCAGCGCCGCGGGCACCCACCGGCCGCCGCCGGGCGCAGTGGTGATCCGGACCCGCCCGCGCACCGGCACGAGCGCGACCAGCAGCAGGATCGCGACGGCCGCGGCACCGACCAGCAGCCGCTGCCGGTAGGTCGTGTCGGGCTCGAAGTCCAGCACCACGGTCGTCGCGCCACCGGCGGGCAGCACCCATGCCTGCTGCCACCCGTCGACCCTGGTGCGGTCCAGCGGCTTCCCGTCGACCTTCGCCACCCAGCCGTCGTTCGCGTTCTCCGGGACGCTGAGGACCGCGGCCGGTCCGGCGTCCACCCGCAGCTGCCGGTGGGCGACGTCCCACCGCTCGACGTCGATCGCGCGCCGTCCCGGCTCCGGCTGGTCGGCTCCGGCCGCGCTGGGCCGCAGCGTGAGGTCCTGCACCACGAAGGAGTCCGACCGGGCGGTGCTCACCTCGTGCTCCCGGCCGTCGAGGTCGACGCCCTCGACGAGGTCCCGGCACGTGCCCAGCGGCAGCGGCCGGTGCTGGAACACGTCCCGCAGCGTGCCGGACACCGTGGTGGCGTAGGAGGTTCCGTCGACGGTGACGGCCGGGCCCGAACCGCACGGCACGGTGAACGGGGTGTCCAGGGGGATCGGCCGCACCAGGTCGGGCGCGCCCGCGATCTCCACGTCGCTGATGCCCACCGGCCCCGGAACGCGGTCGGGCACGCCCTCGCTCCTCTGGACCGTGATGTCCAGCCGGTCCGTGGTGGCGGCGAACTCGACCGAGCCGTCGGAGAACACCGGCACGGTGCGGCTCAGCTCCGGGGTGGTGATCCGCACCTCGGTCGGGCGGGACGCGCCGGACAGCGCCGACGTGGTCAGCCGCAGCCCGGTCACGTCGCGGGCGCCGGACCACGCCAGGCGCAGCGTGGGTTCCTCGTCGGTGTAGTCGGCGATCCACGTCGTGGCGGGGTTGACGTCGACCGCGGCCAGCGGCGCGGCGGCCGGATCACCGGCCAGCTGGGTCGTGCTGGAGACGGTCACCCCCGCCGGGGTCACGGGGACCACACCGCCGACGGTCGGCAGGACCGTCCCGGCGAGGACGTAGTTCGCGTCGTCGCGGGTGCGGAACAGCCGGTGGACCCCGTCGGGCTCCTCGCCGCTCCTGGCCAACCCCACGTCGCACCGCTGGTCGCCGTCGGTGCCGGTGCAGGAGTAGCGCGGCTGGGCGCCGCGGCTGAACGCGAAGGTCGTCCGCTGCTCCGGACCGGGTTCGACGTCGGCGGGCACGCGCAGCGCCCGCTGGGCGGTCACCCCCGGCACCGACAGCTCGGCGATGCCGACGGAGCCGGTCGTCTGCTCGGCCGCCACCGACAGCACCGTGACCCGGACCCTGCTCGTGAGCCCCGGCGACACCGCGAACGCCTGCGGCGCGGCACCCCTGGCGACCTCGTGCTCGCGGGAACCGGAGTCGGTGGTGATCCTGATCCTGGTGACCGGCCAGCCGACGCGGATGTCGTCGACCACCCGCAGCGACACCTGGTCGACGACCCTCGGCGTGTCCAGCCCGACCTCCAGCCACTGCCCGGCCGGACCGTCCAGCGTGGAGGACTGCCAGGCGCTGTAGGGATCCCCGTCGATCGCCGCGAACGGCATGGACGACGGGTCGGAGGCCCGGACGGAGTCCGCGAACCCGGTCGAACTCGACGCCGTGACGCCGCGGATCCCGCGGTAGGCCGCGAAGGTCAGGTGCTCGGGGCCGGAGAACGGCAGGATGTCGGAGGCCGGTCGGTCCTGCCTCGGCCGCTCGTCGGGCGCGAGCGTCTGGCTCAGGTTGTCCCGCACCCGCCCGACGTTGCGCTCGCGGTGACGCAGGCCGTCGGTCACGAGCCAGTCCCGGCTCGCGGGCGCGCCGCCGTCGCCCGCCAGCACGGCGGGCCGATCGCCCCGCAGCACTCCGGAGTCGAGCAGCGGCAGCAGGGATTCCGGGCCACCGCTCACCGTCGCGAGGTCCTCGGCGTGCACGGCGACCGCGCGCGGCACCGCCCGCTCCACCTCGTAGACCTCCAGCGCGGGCGCCGGTGCGGCGTCGAGGTCGATCGCGCCCGCCACCGGCTGGTCGCGCGGCGCGACCTCGGGGCCGAACGTCGCCACGCGCTCGATCCCGGCGGAGCGGGCCAGCGCGTCCCGCACCACCGTGACCGGGGGCGCGCCCGTGGCGGGTCGGTCGATGTCGTTGCGCACCAGCAGGAACCGGTGCCCGGAGCGGGCGAGGAAGTCGGCGAGGCCCGGCGAGCCCCTGCCGTTGGCGAGCGCGTCCTCGACCGCGTCCATCAGCCGGGTGTTGCCCTCCGAGCCGAGCGGGATCTGGCTGCGCAGCGCCCACGGCGACCGGGCCAGCGCCTGCGCGGGCTCGTCGACCGTCCTGCCCCAGGTGTACTCGCCGAACCCGGTTCCGGGCAGCAGCAGGGTGCGGGCGTCCGGGTCGTTGTCGGCGAGCCACGTCATCGCCGAGCGCCAGTAGTCGGGGACGTCCTGCCACCCCGGTCCCGGCCGCAGCGTGAACGTCCACGCGGGCACGGCCGTCACGGCCACCAGCACGACACCGACGGCGAGCCGGGCCCGGCCCGCGAACGCCCGGCCCGCGGCGGCCGGGACCCGCACGCGCGACACGGCGTGCGCGAACGCGAGCACCAGGGGCAGCCGCAGGCCGGGTTCGAACTTGTGCACGTTGCGCAGCGGGGCCAGCGGCCCGTCCAGCAGCGCGCGGACGGTGTGGGACAGCGGGCTGTCGAGCTCCCCGACGTAGCCGATGGTCATCACGGTGACGCCCGCGACGACGCCGAGCGTCAGGAAGAGCCGTTCCGGCAGCCCTCGGCGGACCAGCCCGGCGAGGCCGACCGCGGCGACGAGCCCGGTGGCCAGCATCAGGACCGGGTTGTCGACCAGCACGAAGCCCGACGGCCACCACGGGCTGCCCTGCACGATGTAGGCCACCCACTGGTTGGTGCCGCGCAGGACCTGGAACAGCGACGTCGGCGCCGTGGTGTTGGCGGCCGACTCGACGTAGTCGACGAACGGGAGGCTGTACTCGCCGAGCAGCATCAACGGCAGCAGCCACCAGAGCACGGACGCGACCACGGCGCCGGACCACCAGAGCACGAGCCGCACGTGCCGCGCGGTCCACCGCCGGGTGAGCAGCCACAGTCCGGGCAGCAGCAGGACCGTGATCACCAGCGCGCCGTTCATCCCGCCGACGCCGAGGACCGCCAGTCCGGACAGCCCGGCCGCCCGGCGCGGTGACCCGATCCGGTCGGCCCGCACCAGGGGCAGCAGGATCCACGGCAGCATCACGGCCGCGACCATCTCCGCCGACAGCGGACCGATCTCGGTCAGCATCCTCGGCGCCAGCGCGTACGCGACGGCTCCCAGGTACTGCGCCGGGGCGCTGCCGACGCGCAGCGCCCGCGCGACCGCGAGCACCCCGCCGAACGCGGCGCACAGCAGCAGGGCGCACCACAGGCGCTGGGCGATCCACGGCGGCAGCCCGAGCAGCTGGCACAGCGCGAAGTACGGGCCCATCGGGAACAGGTAGCCGTAGGCCTGGTTCTGGAGTTCGCCGCCGCTGGCCGCCGGGTTCCACAGGTGCAGCGCGCGGCCGAGGAACGCCAGCGGGTCGACCACCAGGTCCAGCTTGGTGTCGAAGGTGGTGCGGCCGGGCCGTTGCAGGAACGACAGCAGCGTGAGACCCAGCACGATCCACGTCGTGGGACTGCGGAGCAGGCCCACGGCCACCCCGGCGCGCGTCACCTCTTGCGGACGACGTATCTCGTGGACCGCCAGTGGGTCGCGGGGACGTCCTCGGACACGCTGTCCACCACCTCACCGCCGTGCGCGGCGACCACGGCGCGGACCCGGTCCGGTGCCAGCGCGGTCATCCGCATCGGCGCCGGGTAGCGCAGCACGACCCGCTGCCCCCAGGCCACCAGCCGGTAGGGCGCGAACCGCCACACCACGCCGCGCGCTGTCCACAGAGGACTCGTCGTGCACTGGAGCACCGCCACGCCACCGGGGCGCAGCACGCGCAGGAACTCCGCCAGGTAGGCCTCGATGGCCGTGCGCGGCAGGTGTTGCAGCACCAGTTCGGTGTAGACCAGGTCGAAGTCGCCGTCGGGGAACCGGCGCAGGTCCGGCGTCTCGTTGTGGACGAACCGGCACTTCCCGCCGCTGCGGTCGAGCTCCTCGGCGGTGGCGAGCATCGGCGGTGAGACGTCCACGCCGACGACCTCGTCCGCGTGCTCGGCCAGCGCCTGCGACAGCCGTCCAGCGCCGCACCCGAAGTCCAGCACCCGCCGCCAGGTCACCGGCAGGTCGAGCCGGGCGAGCCACTCGCGGGCCACCGCCACGTCCCGCCTGCCCAGTTCGAGGAACTGGTCGACCTCCCACCGACCGCCGCGCTTGTCCGGCGCGACGTGCACCGCCCACAGGGGATCCGCTTCGCCTAGCCGGGTCCAGTCGCGGCGCACCTGGTCGAAGGTCATTCGCCGGAGTCTAGTGCCTGGCCGGCGGCCTGTGCCCCGTCTTCGGCGGCCGAAGGCGCGGCGGAGGTCGCCGGTCGAGGCACTGCGTCGGGTCATGTCCTGGGGGAACCTATCCGGACGTCCACCACGCACATCGGGTCGACCTCCGTACGGCGGTTGACCTCCAGCCGGTCGGAGCCGCCGTTCACGACGACGTACAGCACGTGCAGGCCCTCGGCGAAGTTCACCTCCTGCACGGACGTTCCCAGACCGAGCCGCACCGGGCCCGCGCTGGAGGTGTAGTACTCCACCCGCAGCAGCCGTCTGCCCTCCACCCTGCTGCTCAACGGAATCGTCACGACCTGGCCGCCCACCGGCCAGCCGCAGTCGGCGACCGGTCCCTTCCTGCCGATGACCGGGTCCCCGACGCCGGTGATCCGGTGCGGCGACCCGTCGTCGTCCAGCAGGAACATCTCCTCGGCGGGCTGGTCGAACTTCGGCCGCTGCGGGAGCAGGCCGACCACCCTGGACGCCTTGCCGTCCTCGACGAGCCACACCGACATGACCGCGTCGGGGACCTGCGTGTCGTAGAGCGCCATCGACGGGTTCGCCGCCAGCGCGGCCCGCGCGGTGCTGACGTACTGCGCCGACCTGGTGAACTGGAGACCGGGCGCGAGCCACAGGAAGCTGAACGTGGCGCTGATCCCGAGCACCGCCACCAGACCGAGCGCGGCGGATCGCCCGAGGCCGCCGGTGCGCTCGCCGGGGTCGAGGAACGCGAACGTCGCGCAGAGCACGGCGATCGGCACGGCGTCGGCGATGTAGCGGGGGTCGTTGCCGATCAGCGGTCCGATCTCGGGCAGCCTGGTCACGATCACCAGCCCCAGGTCGACCGCGAGGTACCCGGCCAGCATCAGCCACGCCAGTCCCGCGCGCCTCGGTGCCCCGACCAGCGCGACGACGAGCACCGCCACGGCCACCGCGGCCACGGCGAGGCGCAGCCACAGCGGTGACGTCGAGATGGTGGCACCGGCCGAGGGAGCGGTCCACGGGCCGCCGAACAGCCCCGGCAGGAACGTGTTCAGCACCGCGTTGCCGGTGAACTCCGCGATGAAGTCCGCCGACGGCAGGTCGTTCTTGACGCGGCTCGTGGTCAGGGCGACGAAGAGGACGGCGAACCCGGCCACGACGCCGCCGTGCGCGAACCACACCCACCTCGGGACCCGTTCGCCCAGCAGGAGCGTGAGCCCGAACAGCACGGCGACGACCAGCGCTGCCTTCTCGTAGAAGGCCATGCCCGCGACGATCCACAGCAGGGTCGGGACGACCTGCTTCGGCGCGCGGGTGCGCAGGTAGGTCAGGTGCGCGTTGATCGCGCCGAACACGGTCAGCAGCAACGGGAACAATTGCACGCCGTAGGCCCACCACAGCGTGGGGTAGAGGACCAGCGGGGAGAACGCGTACACCGCGAACGCCGGCAGCAGCGCCCAGCGCGACCCGAAGCACCGCGTCAGCACCCGCCAGAACAGCACGGACGCCACCGCCTGCACGACGAGCAGCGGGAGCACGGCGAACACGTGGCTCAGCGGCGCGACCGCGGTGACGAACCACGCCAGCAGGAACATGCCCGGCGCCAGGTGGCCGCTGTAGTCCTGGAAGAGGTAGTCGAGGTCGAACGGGCCGTGCGCCGCGGCCCGGTGCAGGATCACGAAGTCGTCGTGTCCGAAGTAGCCGGTGAGGGCCATCCACGCGTGCAGCGCGAACGGCACGACGCCGACCGCGACCGCGGCCAGGACGACGGGGCGCGGCCGGGCCAGGACGATCTGCGGTTCCTCGGTGGTCGTGGTGGTCACGTTTCCAGCAACCTCCCCATCGCGGCGTAGAACACGTCGACGATCTTGGTCGGGTCCGGGGTGGTGTAGGCGTCTCCACCGGTCGCCTGCGAGATCGTCCGCAGCTCGACCGGGTCGATGTCCGGGCCGATCCCGATCCCGATGACCTGGAGCGGTCGTTTCGGGTCCTGGAGCTCGGCCAGCCTGGCGAGCAGTTCCTCCTGCGTGATGCCCGAGGGGTCCTCGTTCTTGCCGTCGGTGAGCACCACGACCAGGTTGATCCGGCCGGGCTCCCAGTTCTCCCGCGCCGAGGTGTAGGCCGCCAGCACCGAGTCGTACAGGCCGGTGGCGCCGTTGGGGATCGCCCTGACCCGGCGGAGCTGGTCGAGCGAGCCGTCGGTCAGCTGCTCGCCCACCGGCCGCACGGGCAGCAGTTCCTGGTGGTCCCGTGCGCCGTCGAGGTTCGTGGAGAACCGCCACAGGCCGACCTTGGTGGTGGGCTTGAACAGCCTGATGCCCAACTCGGCGGCCTGGATGGTGAGCGTCATCCGGTTGGCGTCGGCCTCGGGAACGGCCTGCGCCATCGACCCGGACACGTCCAGCAGCACCTGCATCCGGGCGCTGCGGTTGACCGCCGCCCACTGGTTGAGCAACTGGTCGGGGTCGGCGGGCGGCGCGACCGGCCGCACCGCGGGGGCGGTGGTCCCCCCGAGCGGCAGGCCGTCGGGCGCGCGCAGCCCGGCCTCGGTGAACGGCCCCGCCGAGGACTGGTCGAGCAGGCGGCTCAGGAGTTGTTGCGCCGCATCGCGTTTCGCTTGGTCGGAGCCGGGAAGGACGACGTACGGGTAGTCCAGCGACGGCACGGCGGGATCGGCGTACACCCCGACCAGGCCGTGCTCGGCCAGGGCCGACTCCGGGGTCACGACGCCGTCCAGCCGCCGCGCGGGGTCGAACAGCTCGGCGGGCCGCTGGACGGTGTTCCTGGTGAGCTTGCGCAGCATCAGCGCGTAGGACGCGGCGGGGTCCGGGGCCGACGCGGTCAGCTCGCCGGTGCCGATCAACGCCGACAGACCGGTCGGGTCGACGGCCGGGTCGACGAACCCGAGCGCGGTCTCGCCGCTGAACACCTGCGCCCACGTCGGAGCCCGAGCGGGCCAGCCGAACTGCCGCGCGGCCGTCTCGGTCAGCCCCAGCACGACGGGGGAGGACGCGATCGACGGACCGGTGACGGGGATGTTCCACGCACCCCCGCGCTGGGCGCGCAGCAGCCACAGGGACGACTCGGGGATCCACACGTCCGGCTTGACGGCCGCGAGGGTCTCGACCGCTTCGGCGGACTCCCTCGACACCACCTCGACCCGGTAGCACGGGTCGCCGCCCTGCTCGGACACGCGGGCCACGGCCGGGGCGACGTCCGGCGCGGCGACGACGCTGAGCGCGGTGACCGCGTCGCAGTCCGACGCGGAGAGCCGGTCGTGCAGGTAGTCGAAACCGAACCACCCGGCGAGCGACAGCACGAGCAGGATGCTCAGGACCACCACCGGTGGGTCCGAACGCCGAGCCACAGCACCAACCCCCCGTCGCCGCTGACCGGTCGGGCCAGAGTAGGCGAAACCGCCCGGCAAACCGAGGGGTCGCCGGGCAGCCGTGTTCGATCCGTCACCCGCGGTCCGCCGCACGCCCGCCCACCGACGAGCGGGCCACGGGGAAGTCGAAGTAGGTGTCGGGGAACGGTTCGCCGCGCAGGGTGAAGTGCCACCACTCCTCGGCCAGGTTGGTGAAGCCCGCCGCGTCCATGGCGGTCACGAGCAGGTCGCGGTTCTGCCGCGCGACACCGGTGACCCGCGGGTCGGCGGTGTGGGAGAGGGTGTCGAAGCAGTCGTACCCCGTGCCCATGTCGACGGTGTTGTCCGGGAAGCGCTCGCCCACCGGCGCGTAGCAGGGCGTCAGGGGTTCGCCGGGCACGTACGGCCGCTGCGGGGCCGGGGGCAGCCGCACCAGCGTGACGTCGAGCGTGCTGCCGCGGCTGTGCCCGGAGCGCTCGGCGATGTAGCCGTCGAGGAACAGCCTGGTCTTGTCGACGCGCGGGTAGAACTCGGCCTTCGTCGTGGTGTCGTCGAGGTCCTCGGCCCAGCGCACGAAGTGGTCGACGGCCCGCTGCGGGCGGTAGCAGTCGTAGACCTTCAGGGTCAGGCCGAGCGGGCGCACCCGCCGCTGCACGGTCCGCAGCGCCTTCGCCGCCTGCTTCGTGAGCAGGCAGGTCGGTTCGAGGTAGCCGTCGATCGGGACACCGACGAAGTTGTGGGGTGTGGTGTAGCGGATCTCCTGCACGATCGTCGGGTCGATCGACCTGAGGGTGACGAACCCGGCCCGCCCGGTCTCCGCCGAGGCGGGAGCGGGGACGAGGACGAGGGTCAGCGCGGCCAGCAGGGCGGGCAGGGTTCGGGAACGGCGTCGCATCACGCCAGTGGTTCTACCGCGTGCGACCCGTTCGCGGAACCGCTGGGACGGCGGCTCCCACCGGACGGGTGCACCGGCGGTTCGGCCGTCGGGCCGTTCCGCGTCGCCCGCCCGGCTTGTAGCGTCGAGCGGGAACGAATCGCTTCAATTCGGGCTGCGCTGCCCAGCGGCGCCGCCGAGGCGCAGTACCCCGGTGAGCATCGGGGACGCGTTCACCGCGCACCTGATCAGCCCGGACGGCACGACGTGCGGCAGTGGGCGCCAGGTCGCCGGCATCGTGCCGCAGGCCTTCGGGCTGGTGCCGCCGGAGAACGTCCGCGCGACGCTCGACCACGTCTCGGCGTCCGTCGCCGCGGTCCGGTCGCGTCCGGCTGGCGCGGGACCGACCGCGAGTCCCGCCCGGAGGTGGCGGTGCCGGTCGGCACGACCGCGAGGGTGGAGGTGCCGCTCCAGGGCGACCACCGGCTCAGGGCCACCACGGGAGCCCGACTCGTGCGGGTCGACGACCGCACGGCCGTCCACGACGTGGGATCGGGCCGGTGGACGTTCCGCGTCCGGTGAGGTCGGGGGTGGTGCGCCACCGGGGCGCACCACCCCCGAACCCGTGTCAGCCCTGCGGCGACGTGATCACCGAGAACACCGAGCCCTGGCTCGCGACCCGCTCCCCGAGATCCGTCAGGATCGTGTCCAGGGGCGAGTAGTTGTTCAGCTCACCGGGAGCGCACGGACCGCTGCGCTCCTGCTGGCTGCCCTCCAGGATGCCCAGCCCCGCCCGGTCCACCTCGGTGAACAGCGGACCGCCGCTGTCCCCGGCGCGTGCGCACACGTCGGTGTTGATGCCGACGTCGGTGGACAGGACCTGGCCGCAGTGCGTGCCGGGCTGGTAGCCCGCGCCCGCCCCGCTGTCGACCTCGGCCGGGTGGTCGGCCGCGCTGGAGCCGGAGCCCGCCGCGCACACCACCCAACCGGGGATGATGTCGGCGAGCGGGTGCACCGTGGTGATCTGCTGGGTGGACGGGGTGTCGCACCCGCCCACCCCCTCGCACTTCAGCACGAGGTTGCGCTCCGAGTGCCCCTCCAGCCACTCCTGCGCGGTGGCGTCGTCCACGTAGGGGACGGCCGCGTAGTCGTAGGGGTAGGAGTTCTTCTCGATCCCGTGCTGCGCCACGACGTCGACCCCGTGGTGCTGGGTCGGGGTGTTGTTGGTCTTCGTCGCCATGCAGTGCCCGGCGGTCAGGACCCACGGCTTGCCCGCGAACCCACCACCGGAGGACCGCACGTTGTACCCGACCGTGCACCCGCCCCAGGTTCCGTTGTCCCGCTTCAGGTTCAACCGGATACCACCGCGCATCGGGCCCTGGTCCAGGCACGACAGCGGGTGGCACTGGTCGGGGTCGACCACCTGGGCGGCCAACGGCTTCGGCTCGACGAGCGTGCGCGCCACGACCACACCGGGGTCGGCGGCGACCGCACGACGGGCGGCGTCCGCCTCGGCCGCGGCCGAGGCACCCGCCCGCGCGGGCGAGTCCAGGCGCGTCGTGTCCTGGGCCACCCACTCCCGTTCCCACAGCACCACGCGGTTCTCCGCCTGGCTGATCGCGGGCAGGTACGCCGAGAGCGGCCCGGCGTCGACCTCCTGGGCGACCCGGTCGCGCGCCGCGGTCAGATCGGCGAGGGAGTGCTCCACCCGCTCGGTCGTCACGTGCGCGCGGTCGGCCACGTCGGCCAGGGCACCGGTGGCGGCCGAGGGGTCCTTGAACGACACCCTGAGCACGCCACCGCCGTCCTGGTCGATCCGCATCCCGGCGTAGTTGTCGGGAAAGGCCGTCTTGAACAGCTTGTCCAGGTGCGACGAGACCCGCTGGAGGTCGAGCCGCCGGAGCGCCTCCGCCTGGCTCACGCCGTACCGGTCCACCAGGTACGCGATGGACCCGCGCACCGAATCGGCGGCGACCCCCGGCTGCTGAGCCGTCGCCACCCCCGTCGTGCCTGCGGCGAGCGCGACCACCGCGGAGATGGTGATCGCTGTTTTCCCCGCACTCCGCATGAACGTCCTTTCCGTCCTCGCCGAAGAGCCCTGTCCGCGAGCGGAACCGGATGAACCGAGGAACGAGCACGCATCCGATTCATCACCACTCGCGTGTTCGTGCTCTTCGGTTCCTGTCGAACTCGGCCCGCCGCCCTCCACATGAGACTCCACACCCTGTTCACCGTGCTCGGGTGGGCGGGGGACGGCTGACCGGATGATTCACCAAGCGTCCCGATCTGGCAAGCGTTCCCGGCGGTGAACGGGCGTGGCACGCGAACGTGGCGAATGTGCGTCACATCCCGTCGGCGCACGGTGGTCCTCCCGGCTCCTCCGAGTCGCCGCGGGAGGAACCCGACCCGCCCGACTTCTTCCGGGCGCGCTGGCTCCGGGCCGACCGGACCAGTCGGTCGGCGAACGCCACGACGAGGTCGCGGAGCTCGGCGGGCCGTTCGACGACGAACGGCAGGTCCAGCGACGCCAGCGCGGCGGGCAGCCAGTCGAGCCGTTCGGCGCGCAGTTCGACGAGGGACCACGACCCCGCGCCGCCGGGGGACTCCGTCACGACCGCGACGCTCGCCGGGAGGCGGGCGTGGACCTGCGCGGCGGTCCCCCGGACCCGCACGGTCACCTCGTACCGGTACGCGGCGGTCGCGAGGCTCGTCAGGAGGCGCCGCGCCGGGTCCGGCCCGTCGGGCGGGTCGAACGAGCCCGGCAGGGTCGTCGCGCCCGTGATGCGGTCCAGCCGGAACGTCCGGTCCTCGCCGGTCCCCGGCACGGCACCCGTCACGTACCACCTGCCCGCGTGGGCGACGAGCCCGTGCGGGTGCAGCACGCGTTCGCTGCGCCCGCCGTCGGCGGCGGTGTACCGGATCGACACCGGGCGGTGGTGGCTCACCGCGTCGGCGATCGGCAGCAGGACCGCGGCGTCCGGGGCGGGGTGCTCGTCCGCCGGAGCGGTGAAGGCGAGCGAGCCCAGCACGGCGTCGAGCCTGCGGCCCAGCCGTTCGGGCAGCACGCGGCGGACCTTGGCCGCCGCCGTCTCGCTCGCCGTGCCCGCGGCCGTCGTCAGACCCGCCCGGCGGCCCGCGACCAGGCCGAGCAGCACGGCGAGCGCTTCCTCGTCGCTCAGCATCAGCGGGGGCATCCGGTAGCCCGGCGCGAGCCGGTAGCCGCCGTAGCGACCGCGCACCGACTCGACCGGCACGTCCAGGTCGGTGAGGTGCTGGGCGTACCGCCTCACCGTGCGCTCGTCCACACCGAGCCGGTCGGCGAGTTCGGCCACGGTCCGGAGCCCTCCCGACTGGAGGAGTTCCAGCAGGGCGAGCACGCGGGACACGGGTCGGGTCACCCCCGGAATCCTCCCAGCCGTACCGGGCGGGTTTCGCCCGGTATCCGCTCTAGCGTGCCGGGTGCGACCACTACCGAGGGAGATCCCGTGAACTTCGTGTCCATCCGCGTCATCACCGACGACGTCGCCCGCCTCGTCACCTTCTACGAGCGCGTGACCGGCGTGCGGGCCGACCGGGCCACCGAGGACTTCGCCGAGCTGAGGACCGCCTCGGCCACGCTCGCCATCGCGAGCACCCGCACCGTGCCGCTGTTCGCACCCGGTTCCGCCCGGCCCGCCGACAACCGCAGCGTCGTCGTCGAGTTCCTCGTCGACGACGTGGACGCCGTGCACCGGAACCTGGTCGACGTCGTGGGGGAGTTCGTCACCGAACCCACCACGATGCCCTGGGGCAACCGCGCGCTGCTGTTCCGCGACCCCGACGGCAACCTGGTGAACTTCTTCACGCCCGTCACCCCGGCGGCCGTCGAGAAGTTCTCCGGTGTGGGGCGGGCGGCCTCGTGAGAGGCCACCGAGCGCCCGCTCCCGGCCGTGCGGGGGCTCGGGAGGGGCGGTTCGAGCGGTAGCGCGGTGACCGCGCCCCTGGAGGAGCGCGGTCACCGCACCGGGTTCACCGCACGCAGGTGAAGCTCGACGCGCTGTTCGGGTCGCCCGCGCGGTAGCGGGGCCAGGCCGGGTACTCGCAGAGCGGCCGGGTGCGCCGGTCGTGGTTCGCGTCGACCACGACCGGGTTCGCAGGCGGCTGCCCCCGGTCGACCCAGCGCTCCAGAGCCGAGAGGGAGTCCCAGTTCGCGGCGAACGCCGGCGCGCCGACGTTCGCGTGGTTGGCCCCCGGCACGAGGTAGTACCGCAGGGTCCGGTCGGTCGCGACGGGGCCCAGCAGGTCCCGCACCCGCTGGTAGTAGTCGTTCGTCGACCGGTGGGACACCAGTTCGTCCGCGGCGCCGTGGAGCAGGATCAGCTTGCCGCCCGCGCGGGCGAACGGGCGCAGGTCCACGTCGTTGCGGTCCTGGACGGTGGACAGGTGGCTGATCCGGGCGAGCCACTCGCCGGGGTCGCGGGGATCGACGGCGAGCGAGTCGTGGCCGGGGTCCCGCGTGAGGAAGTGCTTGACCCACTGCTCCCAGTACTGCATCCCGTAGCCGCTCGTCACGGGCATGGGGTTGGCGGGCGCGGTGGTGCCGAACCCGAGGAACGGGGTCCGCATGTCCGCTCCCGAGAGGAACGGGAAGCCGGGGTAGTGCGTCTCGCCGCCGGCGATCCGGTACGGCCACCGGAACGGCGTCGACATCGCGGTCACGGCCCCGACCTGGGCGTCCGACAGGCACGTCGGGCCCGTGTCGAGCCCGTCGGGGCAGCGCAGCGCGCGGGGGTCGAAGTGGCAACCCCGCTGGTTGGAGACGACGCCGTCCTCCACGCCGTCCGAGCCGTCGCACGCGTCGACGACGCTGTCGTACAGCAGCTTCTGCTTCTCGGGACCGGGGAAGGCGCCGGGCCGGGACAGCACCTGCGTCAGGTACCCCAGGTAGAGGACCTCGCTGAGGTTGTTCCAGGCCGGGTAGGCGGAGATCACGCCGTCGAACGCGTGCGGCCACCGGCGGGCGACCTCCAGCGCCTCGCGGCCACCCGTGGAGCCCCCCGCGAAGAACACCTCGACCGGGGCGGAGGCGTAGGCGTGCCGGATGATGAACAGGCTCGCGTCGTGGGTCTTCTTCAGCGCGTCACCGGCGGCGAAGTTCCTCAGCGCCTCGTCGTTCACGCCGAACGACCCGTCGAGCGAGGGGACGGCCGTCGGGCTCTGCTGGTGCCCCGAGTCGCTGGCGAACGTCGCGTACCGCCGGGCCAGGGGCGCGGGCCGGTCGGCCGGGCCGAAGGGCACGGTCATCGTCAGGTCGGGAACGGTGCCGTTGTAGCCGCCGCCGCCGAACATCAGCGCCCTGCGGTTCCAGTCGCGGGGGAGGGCGACCCGCGCCTTGATGGCGGGCGCGGCCGGGTCGACGGGGAGGATGTCGGCGTCGACCTGGCAGTACTCGATCGTCTCGCCGCTGACCACGGCGGTCCTGGTCACGGCCGACCGGACGACGCCCCCGCTGGTCGGCAGGCTCATCACCGACGCCGGGATCCCCAACCCGGCCAGCCCGGCGCACGCGGGCACCGCGGTCGGGGCCACCGCGGCGGCGGGGGCGACGTGGGCGGCGGTCGCCACCAGGACCGCGGCCGCCAGCACGGCGAGCCGACGGGTCCCGGTGCGCGGCGGTGCGGATGTGCTGATCACGCCGGTGTCCTCCTGGGTCTTCAGCGGTAGAGGTGGGTGCCGGGGATGGCGGTCGGGTCCGCGCGGACCTCGGCCGTGTTCGTCTCGGGCAGGAACCACGCGCTGGCGAAGGTGATCAGCCCCATGGCCGCGATGTAGGCGGCGACCGACGCGGTGCTCCCGGTCTTCGCGATGAGCGCCGTCATGAGGAACGGCGTGCCGCCGCTGACGATGATCGCGGAGAGCTGGTAGGACAGCGACGCCCCGGAGTAGCGGACGTTGGGCGCGAACAGCTCACCGAGGTAGGCCGCCATCGGGCCGTAGGTGAGGCACTGGAGCACGAAGCCCACCACCACGGCCACGAAGATCAGCGGCAGCGACGCCGTGTCCACCAGCCCGAAGTACGGGAAGGCCCAGAGCGCGACGCCCAGTCCGCCGATCAGGATCAGCGGCCTGCGGCCCACCCTGTCCGAGAGGTGGCCGGACCAGGGGATGACCACGACCATCGCCACGGAACTGAGCAGCACCACCGCGAGCAGGGCGTTGCGCTGGAGCCCCAGGGAGTTCGTGCCGTAGCTCAGGAGCCCGGCGATGCTGACGTAGAAGAGGCTGTTGGTGGCCGAGAGGAGCCCGCAGCCGAGGAGGATGGTCCGCCACTTGCTCCGGACGACCTTCGCGAGCGGAGCGCGGACCACGGCGGCCTTGGGCGTGGACACCTGCCGCTGCAACTCGCGGAACTCCGGCGTGTCCTCCACCCTGGTCTGGATGTAGAGCACCACCGCGAACATCACGACGCTGACCAGGAACGGGATGCGCCAGCCCCAGCTGAGGAACGCGTCGTTCGGCATCAGGCCGCTGGCCGCGACGAAGATCAGGTTCGAGATGATCACGGCGACGGGAACGCTGGTCTGCCCGAACGTCCCGGCGAAGCCGCGCCGCTTGGGGCTGGCGGACTCGGTGAGCAGGAGCATGATCCCGCCCCACTGGCCGCCCGCCGCGAGCCCCTGGAGGAAGCGCAGCGTGACCAGCAGCGTCGGGGCCAGCGCGCCGACCGACGCCGCGCTGGGCAGGCAGCCGATCAGGAACGTCGCGGCCCCCATGAGCGCCAGGCACGCCACGACGACCGGTTTGCGCCCGTACTTGTCGCCGAAGTGCCCGGCGAGCACCCCGCCGATCGGCCGCGCCACGAAGCCCGCCCAGAAGGTGCTGAAGGCGAGCAGGGTCCCCGTCAGCGCCGAGGAGTTCGGGAAGAACACGCGGGGGAACACCAGCGCGGCCGCGGTGCCGTAGAGGAAGAAGTCGTACCACTCGATCGAGCTGCCGACGAGCCCCGCGGTCAGCAGCTTGCGGAACGCTCGGCTTCGGGTCGCGGGCACGGCGCCGCCGAGGCTGCCGGACTCTTCTTCGGGTTGCGTGAGCGGGGTCGCCATACATGCCGCCTTCGTCGAGAGCACAGGCAGGTGATGACGGTCATGTTAGGGCGCGGTTACGCTGTGGATGAGGTACGCATCACACACGTCTCGTGCCGATCGGTGGGTCTTTCCTCCACCCGACGTCGAAGGAGGGCGGCACCGTGGCCGAAGATCCCGACGGTGAGGTGGAGTCGCGCGCCCTCGTGCGCCGCCAGCGCGAACTGGCGTCGCTGTACGCGACCGCCAAGTCCCTGACCGCGCTGGGCGAGCTGGACGACGTGCTCCAGTCGATCGTCCACCACGCCCACGAGCTGATCGGCACGGACTTCACCTACCTCTCGCTGGTCGGCGCGGACGGCAAGCTGTCGGCCAGGGCGTCGGAGGGCACGATCTCCGCCTCCTTCCTCACGGCGTGCATCCCGGTCGGCGTGGGGCTCGGCGGCAAGGTGCTGGCGTCGCGGAGCCCGCACTGGGTGCGCGACTACGCCGCCTCGACGCTCATCGACCACGACCCGAACTTCGACCGCCTCGTCACCACGGAGGCGCTCGTCGCGCTCCTCGGTGTGCCGCTGGTGATCCGGGGCGAGGCGGTGGGCGCGCTGTTCGCCGCCGACCGCTCGGAGCGGTCCTTCCAGCCCGGTGAGATCGCGCTGCTGAGCGCGTTCGCCGACCACGCCGCCGTCGCGCTCGACAACGCCCGCCTCTACGAGGAGAGCCGGGACGCCCTGCGGGAGCTGAGGGTCGCCTACCGGCGGATCGAGGAGCACGTGGCCGTCGTGGAGCGGGCGCAGGCGATCCACGAGGCGCTGACCGGTGCCGTGCTGGGCGGCGGGTCACCGGGGGACGTCGCGCAGCTCCTCGCCGACCAGCTCGGCGGGAGCGTCACGCTCCTCGACCGCGGCGGTGCGCCCGACCTCCGCCGGGATTCGGCGTCGAGCCCGTGCGGCGCCCCGGCCGAGGGCGACCTCGCGGACGCCGTCGAGAGGGCGCGCCGCTCGGGCCGCTGCACCACCTCGATCGACGCCGACGGGATCGCCCGCAGCGTCGCCGCGATCCAGGCGGGCGACAGCCACCTCGGCGCGCTGGCGTGGAGCCGGGAGTCGGCCCCGGACGACGTGGACCTGCGCACCCTCGAACGGGCCACCCACATCCTGGGGCTGCTCATCCTCAAGGAGCAGGCCGTCGCCGAGGCCAGCGAACGGCTGAGCGGCGAACTCCTGACCGAACTGATGGTCGGCAGCCCAGGGATCAGCCCCGCCCAGCGCGTCCGCACCAGGGCCCGCGGCATCGACGCCGACCGCCTGGACCTGGTCCTCGTGGCGGACTCGCCCACGCTGTCGTCCACCGACCTCTCGCGCCACCTGCACGACATCGCCCGCGAGCGCGCGGGCTTGGCGGGCGAGCACCTGGGCAGGGCGACGATGATCCTGCACAGCGCCGACGACGACCGGACCGTCCAGGAGGTCCACCAGCGCCTGCGCCGCACCTCGGGCGCCCCCGTCGTGGTCGTGGGGGAGCGGGCCGTTCACCACGACTGGGCGCGCGCGTTCGCCCTGGCGGGCCGCTGCGGGGCCGTCGCGCGGGCGCTCGGCCACACCGACCTGGGCACCACCACGGGCCGGTACGCCCTGTACGCCACGGTCTTCGACCCCGAACGGGTCCACGAACTCGACCGCTTCCTCGCCGACTCCATCGGCCCGCTCCTGGACCACGACCAGCGGCGCGGCTCGAACCTCGTGGACACCCTCGGTGCGTTCTACCTGCACCGAGCGAACGTCGCGGCGACGGCCAGGGCGTTGCACCTGCACGTGAACACGTTGATCAAGCGGTTGGACCGTGCGGGCGTGGTTCTCGGTGTGGATTGGCGCCAGGACAACGACCTGGAACTGCGGCTCGGGTTGAGGTTGCACCAGTTGAGGGTGGCTGCGGCTGGGTCGGCCTGAGCCGTGCGGTTCAGGCGATGCGGGCGGAGTCGCGCAGGGTGGTCTTCGACAGCTTGCCGGTGCCCGTCTTGGGCAGCGAGTCGAGGAAGACGAACTCGTCGGGCAGCCACCACTTCGCGACCATCGGCGTGATGTGCCGCAGGAGATCCTCGGCCGTGGTGGTGCTGCCGTCGCGCACGACGACGTAGGCGACGGGCCGCTCCACCCACCGCGGGTCGGGGCGGGCGACCACCGCCACCTCGACGACGTCGGGGTGCGAGACGATGGCGGCCTCCAACTCCACCGAGGAGATCCACTCGCCCCCGGACTTGATCAGGTCCTTGATCCGGTCCACGAGCCGCAGGTAGCCCTCGGCGTCGAGGGTGGCCAGGTCGCCGGTGCGCAGCCAGCCGTCGGCGGTGAAGCTCTCGGCGGCGTCCACCCGGAAGTAGCCGCCCGCCACCCACGGGCCCGCCACCTGGAGTTCGCCGACGGCGCGGCCGTCGCGGGGCAGTTCCCGGCCGGTCTCGACGTCGACCACCCGCACGTTCACCAGCGGCAGGGGCTGGCCCTGGGCGGCCCGCACGGCCACCCGCTCGTCCTCGGTGGCGTCCCGGTGCCGGGTGCGGGTGCCGCCGATGGTCCCGACCGGGCTGATCTCCGTCATCCCCCAGGAGTGGGTGATCGGCACCCCGATCACCGCGCGGTAGGTCTCCGACAGCGCGGGGGCGATGGCGGAGCCGCCGCCCAGCAGGAACCGCGTCGCGCTCAGGTCGTAGGACGGCAGCTCCGGCACCAGGCTCGTCCACACCGTCGGGACGGCGCCCGCGACCGTCACCCGCTCGGCCTCCATCAGCCGCAGCAGGTGGGCGGGCTCGGCGGACGCGCCGGGCAGGACCAGCGACGCGCCCGCCATGATCGCGCCGTAGGGCAGGCCCCAGGCGTTGGCGTGGAACATGGGCACGATCGGCATCACCACGTCGCTCTCGCAGATGCCGATGAGACCGGCCGCGAGCGTCCCGAGGCAGTGCAGGACCGTCGACCGGTGGCTGTACAGCACACCCTTGGGCGGTCCGGTCGTCCCGGAGGTGTAGCACAGCCCGGAGGCCAGGTTCTCGTCCGCGAGCGTGAACGCGTCCTCGAACGAGCCCGTGAACGGGGCGCTGGACACCAGCTCGTCGTAGTCCAGGACCCTGGGGTCCACCGGGATCGCCTCGTCGCTGCCGTCGGGCAGCACCACCCAGTACCGCACCCGCGGCAACCGGTCGGCGCTCGGCCAGATCCGCGGGAGCAGGGCGCGGTCGACGAACACCACGTCGTCCTCGGCGTGGTCGGCGATGTACTCCAGGTGCTCCGCCGAGAGCCGGATGTTGATCGAGTGCAGCACCCGCTTGGTGGCGGGCACGGCGAGGTACAGCTCCAGGTGGCGCCTGCTGTTGCTCGCGAACGTGCCGACGCGGGCCCCGACCGGGACGTCGAGGTGGTCCAGCGCGGTGGCCAGGCGCCGGGTGTGGTCGGCCACCTCGGCGTACGTGAGCCGCTCGACGTCCGCCGTCGTGACGAGCTTGTGCGCGTGGAGCCGCTCGGCGCGCTCCAGGACGTGCGCGATGGTGAGCGGCCGCGGCTGCATCAGCCCGTTCACGACGGTGGACTGATCGGGCATGGGCGGTTCTCCTTCGGTACGACGGGGCGGGCGCCCTCTCGACGCGGTGTCGAGCCGGCTGCCGCTAGTCACCATAAATGCGATGCTGGAAGGGAAAGAGGTGGGAAACTGCCACTCATCCGCCTGGTTCGGCGGCGGTTCCCCACACCTCGCGACGGCGGAGCGCGCCCGATATTCGATCGCTGCGACCCGTCCTCCTGCGGCACCATGAAAAGACGCTGAGGTGCTCCCGGAGGGAGTCGGATGGACGCGCCAGGGGCGGGCGAACCCGTCCGCGAGAACGCGGTTCTGCTCGCCCTGCGCCTGTACGGCAGGGAGTTGCGGCGCCACGGGTTCCTCTCCGCGGGCGCCCTCGTCTCGCCGGCGCTGGGCGTCACGTGCCAGCTCTACCTCGCGCCGCTGGCGGTGGGCGCCCTCGTCGGGCACCTCGCGGGCGGTGGGGACACCCGCCTCGGAGCGGTGCTGCCGTACGTGCTGGCCTTCGGCGGCCTCATGCTGCTCTCGGAGGTGTTGTGGCGCATCGGCTTCCACTGCCTCAACCGCGTGGACGGGCGCGGGATCGAGAACCTGTCGGCGTTCGCGGTGGACGAGCTGCTGGGCAAGGACGCGGCGTTCTTCCACGACAACTTCGCCGGGTCGCTCACGAAGCGGTTGCTGAGCTTCGCGT
>NZ_DASUSQ010000041.1:0-27050 GCF_036375055.1 Umezawaea sp. | reverse complement strand
CCGCAGCGCGACCCGGCGCAGGTCGAGGTCGGCGGGCCAGAGGAGTCGGGTCTGCTCACCGACGAACGTCACCGCCTCCGCGGACTCGGCGATCACGTCCAGCACCGACTCGATCCCGAAGTTCGGCCCCACCGCGTCGATGGTGAACCCGAACGCACCCGCGAGGTCGTCGTAGTAGGCGACCCACTCGCCGGTGCCGATCGCGGGCATCCGGATCCGCTGCCCCGTCAAGGCGAACGGGGTGACCGAGTCCGCCCCGGCGAACGCGTGGCGCGGACCGACCAGCAGCTGGACGGGCTCGTCGTGCACCCGTTCGCAGCGCACGTCGTCGGGCGGCGCCGTCACCGCGCGGAACGTCGCGTCGACCACCCCGGACCGGACGGCGTCGATCGCCGTGCCGGCGTCGGGCAGGGTCACGACGTCCAGCTCGACCGACGGGTGCGCGCGGTGGAAGTCGCGCAGCAGGTCAGCCGGAGCCAGGCGGCGGCCGAGCACGTCGACCCGCAGCGGACGCCTGCGCACCGCGTCCGCCGCCCGCTCCGAGACCTGGAGCAGCAGGCGGGCGTGCGGCAGGAACGCCTGGCCGTCGACGGTGAGCCTGACGCCTCGGGCGGTGCGGGTGAACAGGCGCACGCCCAGGTCCGCCTCCAACCCGGCGACGCGCTTGGACACGGCCTGCTGCGTGATCGACAGGTCCGCGGCGGCGTCCTGGAACCGGCCTGCGTCCACGGCGGCGACGAAGGTGCGGACGGCGTCGAGGTTCACGGGCACCGACCCTAGCCGCACAACAAACCGTTGTGGCTCAACGTCCGGACGGTTGTTTGACCGACGGCGGCGCCGCCGCGAAGGATCCCCCGGTGGGCAGTCGGTTCGGGTGGTTCTGGGCGGCGTACGGGGTCAGCGCGTTCGGCACCCGGCTGGCGTTCGACGCGTTCCCGCTGATCGCGATCCTCGTGCTGCACGTCGGCCCCGCGCAGGTGTCGGTGCTGGCCGCCGCGGGCCTGGCGGTGGGCGCGGTGGTGGCGGTGCCGCTGGGTCCGTGGGTGGAGTTCCGGCGCAAGCGGCACGTGATGATCGCGATGGACGTGGTCAGGTTCGCGGCGCTGACGGGTGTGCCGATCGCGTTCGCGCTGGACCGCCTCACCTTCGCCCAGCTCCTGGTGACGGCGGTCGTCGTCGCGGCGGCGAACATCGCGTTCACGGCGGCGAGCGGCGCCTTCCTGAAGTCGCTGGTGCGGCCGGAGGACCTGCTGGTCGCGAATGGACGGCTGGAGTCGACGGCCTGGACGGCGACCGCGCTGGGCCCGCCGCTGGGCGGTGCCGCGATCGGTCTGCTGGGCCCGATGACGACGGTGGTGGCGGACGCGGTCAGCTTCCTGCTGTCGGCACTGGGGCTCAGGGCGGTCGGCGGCTCCGAGCCGCGTCCGGTCGCGTCGAAGCGGGACCGGGACCTGGTCGCGGGCTGGCGCGGGATCCTGACCCACCCCACCCTGCGCGGTCTGTTCGTCAACACGCTCCTGGTCAACGGCCTGATCATGGCGTCCGCACCGCTGCTGGCCGTCCTGATGCTCCGCGACCTGGGCTTCGCGCCGTGGCAGTACGGCCTGGCGTTCGCCGCGCCGTGCGTCGGGGGCCTCGTCGGCTCACGCCTGTCCGCTCCGCTGGCACGTCGGTTCGGCCACCAGGAGGTCCTGTTCGTCGCGGGCGTCCTGCGCGTCTGCTGGGCACCGGGCCTGGCGTTCGTCCACCCAGGTCCGACCGGGCTGCTGCTGGTCATCGGGGTCGAGCTGGGCCTGATCACCTGCTTCGGCGTGTTCAACCCGCTGTTCGCCACCTACCGGCTCGACCAGCTCCCGCCCGACCGGGTGGCCCGCACGCTGGCCGCGTGGTCGATCAGCGGCAACGCCACCACCGCCGCCACGACGGCGCTGTGGGGGCTGCTGGCGGCCGTCACCGGACCGCGCACCGCCCTCGCGGCGGCGGGTGTCCTGGTGCTGGCCACCCCGCTGCTGCTCCCCCGACCCGTTCGGGAGCGCCGCCCCTGACCTACGCTCGACGCGTGCTGGTGCTGCTACCCCCCTCGGAGACCAAGGCCATCGGCGGTTCGGGCGCACCGCTCGACCACGCCGAGCTGATCTGCCCCGAGCTCAACCCGGTCCGGGAGAAGATCGCCAACGCCCTGGTGGAGCTGGCGTCGGACGTGCCGGGCAGCCTCGCCGCGCTGGCCCTCTCCGAACGCCAGGCCGACGAGGTGGCGCGCAACGCCGAACTCCACCGCTCGCCGACGATGCCCGCGCTGTCGCGCTACACCGGCGTGCTCTACGACGCGCTGGACGTCCCGACCCTGAAGAGGGGTGAGCGGGACCGCGCGCACCACCGCCTCGCCGTCGCCTCGGCGCTCTTCGGCGTGGTCAGGGGCGGTGACCCCATCCCGGCGTACCGGCTGTCCGGCGGTTCCGCGCTCCCGGCGCTCGGCCCGCTCGGCTCGCTCTGGCGGCCCGCGCTGGAACCGGCGCTGGCCACGATCGACGACTTCGTCGTGGACCTCCGCTCCGGCCCCTACGCCACGCTCGCGAAGATCCCCCACGCCGTCACGGTCCGCGTGGTCAGCGAGGACGCCGCGGGCGTGCGCAAGGCGGTCAGCCACTTCAACAAGGCCCACAAGGGGCTGCTGGCGCGCGCCCTGTCGACGTCGCGCGCGGAGCCGAAGAACCTCAACGGCCTCATCAGGGTCGCCAGGACGGCGGGTCTGCGGATGGAGAAGACCGGCGACCGGACCGCCGACCTGTTCACCTGATTAATTCGGTTGCGACGACCGAACGGGCCTTGGAACACTGGCCGCGCACTACCCGGTGGAGCAGGTCCGCCGGTGGACACGAGGAGGTGCCGCTGTGAAGACGACTGTCCGAGACGTGGCACCAGCCCGTCCACCCGCCCCCCTCGGCTAGCGCAGGCGAGTCCTCTCGCGCGTCCAGGTGGGGTGCAAGCAACCTGGCTCCAGAGGAGAACCCCACCAGTGCGCGAGCACGAGTACGACACCGCAGATTTCGATTCCGCCTACGACGACGTCGACACCAGGATGCGTCGGGGCAGGCGCAAGAAGCGCACCGACGACCGCGACCGCAGCGGCCGTCTGACCGAGGAGGAGCGCGCCAACCTGGTCCGCCTCCGCGAGGACGCCCTCAGCGAGGCGGACAAACCGGAGGGTGCCGACCGCTGGTCCACCTGGGACGACGCCGACCACGGCCCCACGCCGCGCCCCGATTGGGTGATCACGGACCTGGGCGCGGCCGACCGGGAGCTGGGCATCCTCAAGACCGGCAAGGAAGCCGACGTGTTCCTGGTGGAACGCAGCGGCGCCGGCACGAGCTGCCTCATGGCCGCCAAGCGCTACCGCAGCGCCGACCACCGGATGTTCCACCGGGACGCCGGCTACCTCGAAGGCCGCCGGATGCGGCGGTCGCGCGAGATGCGGGCGATGAGCAACCGCAGCTCGTTCGGCCGCAACCTGATCTCCGAGCAGTGGGCGGTCGCCGAGTTCGGCGCCCTCGGCAGGCTGTGGCAGCTGGGCGCCCCGGTGCCCTACCCGGTCCAGCGCAGCGGGACGGAACTCCTGCTGGAGTTCATCGGGGACGACGACGGCACGGCCGCGCCGCGCCTGGCGCAGTGCCGCCCCGACCCGGACGAGCTGGCGGACCTGTGGCAGCAGCTCGTCGACACGCTCACGATGCTCGCCGCGGAGGGAGTCGCGCACGGCGACCTCTCGGCGTACAACCTGATGGTCCACGACGGGCGGCTCGTCATGATCGACCTGCCCCAGGTGGTCGACCTCGTGGCGAACCCGAAGGCCGAGTCGATCCTGGAACGGGACGTGCGCAACGTCTCGCACTGGTTCTCCTCGCGGGGACTGCCGTCCGGAACGGCCGACCCGCGCGAGCTGATGGTCGCCCTCGTTGATGCCGCCGGATTGAATTGACGCTGGTAGGGGGCTCGGAAATGGGAATTCCCGAGCCCCCTATGAGCAAGAACACGGGGCGTAGGACCCCTACCCCCGACGCGCCCTTCCGATGATCAGCTAGAGTGGACAGCGCACCGCACAAATGCCTGCACAACTTCCTGTGCTCGCGTGGCCACCTCGGGTCGGCCATCGGTGCTCCTAACAACCATCGGCGCGACAAACACGCGTCGGGCTCGTCCTTGCGATCGGCGCCGCGACCCGCTGCACAACTGCGGAGCATCCCCGAGACGTGCCATGTCCCGGAGGTTTGTTTTGCCACCCACGTCCCAGGGCCGTTCCGAGCGTCCGTCGTTCCGCAAGCCGCGGCCGCGTCGCTCTGGCCAGGGCAATGGCCGTTCCCAGTTCGCTGAGGCCGGTCCTTCCACTGTCGCCGAGCACATCGAGAGCACCGTGCCGGAAGGCCCGCTGCCCACGTTCGCCGAGCTCGGCCTCGCCGATGAGCTGCTCCGCGCGCTGACCGCCGCGGGCATCGAAGCACCCTTCCCGATCCAGGCCGCCACGCTCCCCGACGCCCTCGCGGGCCGGGACGTGCTCGGTCGCGGCCAGACGGGCTCCGGCAAGACGCTGGCGTTCGGTCTGGCGCTGCTGTCCCGCCTCGCGGGCCAGCGGGCCAAGCCGCTCATGCCGCGCGCACTGATCCTGGTGCCCACCCGTGAGCTCGCGATGCAGGTCGAGGAAGCCCTCACCCCGTTCGCCCGGTCGCTCGGCCTGTCCGCGCGCACCGTCGTCGGCGGCACGTCGTTCCCGCGTCAGATCGACGCGCTGCGCCGTGGTGTCGACCTCCTGATCGCGACGCCGGGCCGCCTGTCGGACCACGTCCGCCAGGGCACCTGCGACCTGTCCGACGTGCGCTTCACCGCGTTGGACGAGGCCGACCAGATGGCCGACATGGGCTTCATGCCCCAGGTCCGCGCCATCCTCGACCTGACCCCGCAGGACGGCCAGCGCATGCTGTTCTCCGCGACGCTCGACGGCGACGTGGACAAGCTGGTCCGCCAGTACCTGCACAACCCGGTGACCCACTCGGTCGCGCCGCCCACGGGCAGCGTCACCACCATGGAGCACCACCTGCTGCTCGTGTCGGCCGATGACAAGCAGAACGTCATCACCGAGGTGGCGGCCCGCGAGGGGCGCACGATCATGTTCGTGCGCACCAAGCACCACGTGGACCGCCTCGCCAAGAAGCTCCGCTCGGTCGGCGTGCACGCGGGTGCGTTGCACGGCGGCAAGGCGCAGAGCGCCCGCACGCGGGTCCTGGGCGAGTTCCGCGACGGCACCACGCCGGTGCTGATCGCGACCGACGTCGCCGCTCGCGGCATCCACGTCGACGACGTGAGCCTCGTGGTCCACGTCGACCCGCCCGCCGACTCGAAGGACTACCTGCACCGCGCCGGTCGCACGGCGCGCGCGGGCCAGTCCGGCGTGGTCGTCACGATGGTCACGCACGACCAGCGGCGCGCCGTGCAGGGCCTCACCGCCCGCGCGGGCATCCGTCCGGAGAGCACCCGCGTGACTCCGGGCAACGAGGACCTGATCCGCATCACGGGCGCTCGCGTGCCCAGCGGTGAGCCGGTCATCGAGCCCGTGATCCCCGAGCGCGGCGGTCGCCGCGGCGGCCCGCGTCGTGGGGGCCCGTTCGGCTCCGGCGGCGGACGCACCTCGGAGTTCCGCGGCGGTCGTGGTCGCAGTGAGCGCGGCGCCGGTGGCGGTCGCAGCGAAGGCGGCTACCGCGGTGGCGCCACCGCGGGTGCCGGCGCCGGTGCCGGTGCAGGTCGGCCCCGCCCGGCTCGCTCGTACTGATCCAGATCGTTGACAGGGCCCCCTCCGGTTCGCCGGAGGGGGCCCTGTCGGTTGTCGAGGACGACGAGGTGCGACCACGTCCCCAGGTCCACTGGGGCGGTGAGAGGCGTGGTCGGGCGGAAGTGGACGGTCGTCCCGGTGCTGCCGCCGTCGGCGATCGGCGTCGGGTCTGTGACCGGGACACCGTGCTCGTACCGCTCCTCAGAGGTGTGCCGCCAACCCCGCGACCGTTCCCACCACGATGATCGCGGGCGGCCGGATGTTCTCCGACACGATGTCGTCGGCGACCTTGTCCAGAGTGGACCGCACGACCTTCTGCGTCCGCGTGGTGCCCTCCTGGATCACCGACACCGGCGTGTCGACGGGCCGTCCACCCGCCATCAGCGCGTCCGCGAACGCCCGCGAGCGCTCCACGCCCATCAGGATCACCAGCGTCCCGCGCAACCGCGCCAGCGCCTCCCAGTCCACGAGGGACCGTTCGTCGTCCGGCGCGACGTGCCCGGACACCACGACGACCTCGTGCGCCACACCCCGGTGGGTCACCGGGACGCCCACCATCGCGGGCACGCCGAACGCGCTGGAGATGCCCGGCACGACGGTCACCGGCACCCCCGCCTCGGCGCACGCCAGCAGCTCCTCGAAGCCGCGCCCGAAGACGTACGGGTCGCCGCCCTTGAGCCGCACCACGAACTTCCCGGCCTTCGCGTTCTCGACCAGCGTGGTGTTGATGAAGTCCTGCGACGCCGCCCGCCCGTACGGGATCTTCGACGCGTCCACGACCTCCACGTGCGGCGGCAGGTCGTCCAGCAGCTCACGCGGCGCGAGCCGGTCGGCCACCACGACGTCCGCCCGCGCCAGCAGCCGACGGCCGCGCACGGTGATCAGGTCCGGGTCGCCGGGGCCGCCGCCGACCAGCGCCACACCGGCCAGCCGCTCGTGGTGGTCGTCGACCACGGTCGCGTCGCGCAGCGCCGACACCAGGCTGTCGCGCACCCGCGCGGACCTGCGGTGCTCGCCGCCCGCCAGCACCCCCAGCAGCAGCCCGTCGTGGCCGCCCACGGCGGGCGTCACGGCCGTGCCCAGCGTCGCGACGTCAGCGCGGACGCAGAAGATCCGGCGCTCCTCGGCGTCGGCCGCGATCCGGGCGTTGACCTCCGCGACCGACGTGCACGCGAGGACGTACCAGGCGCCGTCCAGGTCGCCGTCGGCGTAGCCGCGCGCGTGCCAGGTCACCTCCCCGCCGTCGACCATGCCCTCGACCGCGGGGGTCACCTCGGGGGAGATCAGGTCCACGACGGCCCCCGCCGCCACCAGGCGCGGCAGCCGCCGCTGCGCGACCGTGCCGCCACCGACCACGACGACGCGGCGCCCGGTCAGGTCGAGGCCCACGAGGTAGTGCTGTTCACCGTGCATGCGTCACAGCATCCACAAGCGGACGGCCCCGGCCAACTCCGGAGTTCACATCGCGAGCAGTTCGAAGCTCGCCGCGGCCCGACCGCCGAACCTCCGCCCCGCCATCTCGGCCGAGCGCCGCAGGAATTCGCCCGCGTCAGCCATGTCCCCGCTCAAGGAGGCCAGGTAGACGGCGTGTTCGCGGAGGGAGGCGATGGACACGTCCAGGGTGTCTGTGATGTCCACCGCATGGGTGGCCAGAGGCGAGCCGGACACGGCGACGTGCCGCACACCACCCCACGGTTCGAGGTCGAGGTCGCGGAACACCCACCGGTTCGCGGCGTCCCGCACGGCGTCGATCGCGGCCTGCCCGACGACCCGGTGGTCAGCCATGTTGAGGAACCCGCCGGGGAACGTCTCGTGGTGGTTCACGGTGACCACCACGTCCGGCCGGTGCCGCCGGACGGCCGCCGCGATGTCCCGCCGCAGCGGCAGCCCGTAGGTGATCATGCCGTCGGGGTGGTCGAGGAACTCGACGACGTCCACGCCCACCACGGCCGCGCTCGCGATCTGCTCGCGTTCCCGCAGCGGCCCGGCCTCCTCGGGCGCGACCGAGTCGATCCCGGCCTCACCCCGGGTGGCCAGCAGGTACGTGACGGTCTTGCCCTGGGCGGTCCAGCGGGCGATGGCTCCGGACGCGCCGTACTCCAGGTCGTCCGGGTGCGCGACCACCGCCAGCGCGGTCTCCCAGTCCTCGGGCATCGGCGCCAGGTCATCCATGCGGGCGAGTCTATTTCGAGGTGGTGCCGGGCCGGTAGGTGCCGGTGGCGTGGAGACGGCCGGTTCACGCCACGGTGGACGGTCAGCTGAACGCGGCTCGGTGGCCCAGCCGGTGCTGCGCGAGCCTGACCCTGCCCGTGGCCGCTCTGGCGGGCGCACCGTGATTCCACGCGGCGGAACGAGTGCCACCGGACCGAATTCCGACTGGTGCGGGGTCGCTCGCGTCGTTGGGCGGCCGGGATGTCGGGATAGCGGGCGTGTGCGTGTCGCCATCGCAGGTAAGCCCGGATCCCACGGGCGAGCGCGGAGTGGCCGGAGTTGCTCGTCGTGAACGTGCGCAGCGGGCCGAACTGGTCGAAGGCTCGGCGTCGAGGTCCGGGGCGGCGGAGTCCTTCCAGGTCCCGGTGCGCTGAAGGGTGGGGGTCCGATGCCGTTCGTCGAAGGCGTGGATGACGTCGCGGGACGGTGTCCTCGTGCGGGGCGAGCAGCCGGGCGATCGAGACGACCGTTCCCGGCACCACCGCGGCCCGCGCTGTCCTGCACCGACTCGCGGACAGCTTGAAAACCGTGCTCCAGCAACGCCAGTAGGTCATCGGCGAGGAGATCCTTGATGCGCACCCTCGTGCCGGGGTCCTGCTGGACATCGGCAACGTCTCCGGAGTCGACTCATCCGGACACCTGGCCGCCTGCGCCGGGATCGCCGCGGTCACCCGCGACTCCGGCACCAGCACCGGCACCGGCACCAGCACCAAGGGCGAGTACCCGGCTCGGACCGGCAACCGCAAGCTGGAACGCGCGTTCTTCCTGAGCGCGTTCGCCGACTTGACCTGCCTGGCACGACGCCGCTGCGACGTCCTGTTCGCCATGCTCCGCACCGGCACCCGCCACCGGCGTCCCAAGACCTCCGAGGAGGTCTTGGAGCCAGTCGCGCGCTGTTGCCGGCGAAACTCCGACGCGGGCCGCTAGGGGGCTTCGACGATGGTCACGCCGGTCGCCAGCGCCTGGTGGGAGCAGGAGAGGCTGCGGACGCCGTAGCCGTTGGTGACCCTGATCCAGGAGCCCGTCACCGACGTCCCGTCGGCGCAGGTGACCTGGATGGAGAAGGTGCCGGTGCCGGAGCACCAGCCGGTGCCGACGCTCTGCTCGACCTTGGTGCCGCAGTCGTGCAGCTGGCTCGGGGCGGCCACCGCGGTGGCGGGGACGGCGGCGATGGCGAACCCGGCGATGAGTGCGAGAAGTCGTTGAGGCATGCCCCGATCCGAACACCGACCACGCCCACGACCGGGACAACCACCCGGTCGTGGGCGTGCCCGATCAGGAGTTGATCTGCGTGGTGAGCACGTCGTAGTAGGCGGCGATCCTGGCGTACACGCCGGGGTAGCCCGCCGCGGCGCACCCGCGGCCCCACGAGGTGGCACCGATGAGCTTGCCACCGGCGACGATCGGGCCACCCGAGTCGCCCTGGCAGGTGTCGACGCCGCCCTGCGGGAAGCCCGCGCACACCATCGACGTGTTGCTGTAGTTGGAGTACGCCGTCTTGCAGGTGGCGTCGGACGTGACCGGGACGGTCGCCTTCAGCAGGTAGCGCGACGCCGAGCCGCCCGAGGAGGTCGTGCCCCAGCCGAGGATGGTCGTGCTGGTGCCCGCCGCGTACAGCGCGGTGTCGGACGGGGTGGCCAGCGGCAGGTAGGCGGAGCTGATGGAGCGGTCGAGCGTGAGCACCGCGACGTCGAAGCCGGTGCTGGCGCTGCGGTAGCTCGGGTGGACCCAGATGCGGGTCACGCTCGCGGTGATGCCCGCGGTGCTCTGCTTGTCCTCACGGCCCCACACGACGCGCGTGCTGGCGGCGGACCGGCCGGACACGCAGTGCGCGGCCGTGACGACCTTGTTGCCCTTCACCAGGGTGCCGCCGCAGAACTGGGAACCGGAGGTGCTCGCGAGGAACACCGTCCACGGGTGTTCGCCGATCGTGGCGCGCGTGCCGCCCACGACGAACGGTGTCACGTCGGCCGACGACGGCACGGTGGTCAGCAGGCCCACCACGGCCGCGATGGCGGACACGACGACGAACTTCACCAGGCGATGCAGGGTTTTCGCCATAGGAGTCCTTCCAGAGAAGGTGCAGGTACCTCAATGGCTACGGCCACGAAGCCGACCGCGGCAACCCCCGATCGGCTCTGCCGCGCGCCTTGACAGTTGACGCACAGCGATCAGGCGGTTACGAACAGGTGTCCTACAGGATTCCGCGAGCTGTGAAAGCGGCTCTGACCTCGGCCTCGGCCTGGGCGCCGTACAGCGCCCCGGCGGTGGCCGCGGTCGTCTCGGCCGCCTGCGCGAACGTCGTGTCGGGCGAGTAGGAGAACTGCGCCTCCAGCACCACCCGCGCCGACTCGTCCCGGCCCAGTGCCCGGTAGACGTCGAACAGCGCCCGCGACCAGATCTGCCCGTCGAAGTGCGCCTCGCCCCTGCGGTCCGCGATCGTCAGGTCCGTGTCCGTCCGGCGCAGGCAGTGCGGCGCCTCCTCGGTGTACGAGACGGCGTCCCAGTCGCCCACGCACGCGTGCGGCGCGGCGGCGGAGTCCTCGTGCAGCGGCACCGACATGATCACCGCCCACCAGTCGCCGAAGCCCTCGCCGATCGCCCCGCCGTCGACGCTCAGCCCGAAGCCCGGCACCTGCGCGTCCTGCATGGCGTGGCCCAGCTCGTGCCAGATGATGTCCGCGTCCTCGGCGTCGTCCACGCCGCCGCTGCCGAACGTGATCCGGTCGGTCGACGGGTCGTAGTACGACTGGTCCTCCTCGAACCCGGTCGTCGTGACGTCCTGCGGCTCGTTGTTGAGGTCCTGGAACCCGAGCCGCTGCACGTACCTCTGCGCCTCGGTGACGCCGTGGTAGGCCATCACCTGCTCGAACCGGTCGTCCGACCGCGGGTAGTCGAACCTCCGGTTCTCCGCGAACGCCAGCTGGTCGGCGGGCCCGACCACGGTCGCGTAGCTGCCGGACAGGGTCCCGGAGGTGTCCAGATCGGACAGTCGAACGGCCTGGTACGCCTTCGTCGGCACCGCCGCGTCCGCGTCGTCCTGGTCGGTCAGCGTCGTGTCCTGGAGCGTGACGACGGGGTTGGGCGCGAACACGCTCCCGGTGCCCTCGGCCCGCTTCACGACGTCCTCGGTCGTGATGACCGCACCGGACGAGGCGTCGACGATCGTCCGGACCGAACCGCGGTCGGTCCGCGACAGCACGGCGTACACCAGCTTCGCCCGCGCGCCGGGCAGGACCGCCAGCTCGGTGCTCGCCCGCTCACCGGCGACCTGCCGGTCCACCACCGCCCCGGCCTGCTCGGCGGCGACGGCGGGCAGGCCCGACGCCAACCCCTCGACCGCGATCCGCCCGTCCCGCACGGTCACCTCGCGGGTCCGCTTGTCCACGTGCCTCGCGTAGTACCCGCCCAGCACGGGCTTGCCGTCGAACGTCTGCCGGTACCAGTGGTGCTCGCCCAGCAACGACTCCCGTGCGGCGAGCAGCGCCAGGTCGGCGGGTGTCTCCGGGGCGGCGTGGGCGGCTCCGGCCGGCAGGGGGACGGCGGCGGCACAACAGACCGCGGCGACGAGGCGACGCAGACGCATGGAAGCTCTCCAGAACGCGGGGACCCGGAACGGACCGGGCGGTACGGACTCGACGCTAGTCCGCCCGAGGGCCTGGAAAATTAACCGATGGTGGGAAATCCCGACGCGGCCTCCACGGGTGGAAATCCGTACCAGCACACGGTTTCACCCGAAAAGTCCACGCGAAGGTGTGAGAGTTCCCCCGCCACGGAGGACAGGTGAGGGACAGGAGGCGAACGAGGGAGGGACCCACGAACGATGAACGGGTGACCGCGATCAGGTCGGGAAGGCCGACCTCACACCGCGGCGACCCCCGGCACGCGAACCGTCTCCACCCGAGCACCGGCGCCGGGGGCGTCCGGCCCGACACCGACCGCGACCCACGCCACGGCCAACCCGGACGCGGCCAGCTCCACCGCCCCGTGCGGGTGGATCCCGGTCCCCGGCCGCAACAGGTGCCGAACCCGGTCCACGGACTCGGCGCTGCCCACCACGAACGCCGCCCGCCGCAGCTCGGCGTCGGCCTGGGGCGTCCGCTGGTCCGCACCGCCCGGCCCGATCCCCACGAGGGCAAGGCGGCCGCGGGGCAGCACCCGAGCCGCGGCCACGGTCACGTTGTCCCCCTTGACCTTCTCCACCGCGAGCTCCACCGGCCCGCCCGCGGCGAACCCGGCGGCCCCGCACAGCGCGGCGGCCTCGGCGACGCTCGCCGTCCCCACGGCGGCCCCCACCGAGGGACTGGGGTTGGGCACCGCGACCCCGGCCAGCACCTCGGCCGAGAACGTCAGCAGCGGCGCGGACGTGTCGCCGTGCCAGAAACCCCAGTCCTCCACGGCTTCCAGGATGCCCCGCTCCCCGGCCTTGCGGTCGGCGGTGGCGAAGGCCCGCACCGCGCGCAGGTCGAGGCCCGCCGCCTCCAGCTCGGCCAGCGCGGCGGCCACGGCCGACGTCGACACCCCGCTGCCCGACCCGACCCCGACCACCAGCGTCCGCGGCACCAGCCGCACCTCGTGGTCGGCACGGGTGGCCGGGGGCAGGCGGTCGTCGACCACGACCTTCCAGTCCGCCTCGCCGTGCGACAGCACGGTGTCCGGCAGCGCGGGCAGCGGGAACCCCAGAGGGTTCACCAGCAGCACGTGCTCACCCGCGGCCAACGCGGCCGAGCACCCGGCGAGGTCGCCGTCGACCGTGGCGTCGAGCAGCTCGACCAGTTCGTCCAGCGGCCCGTCCTCGCCGGGGGTCCCGAGCACGGCGGTGCGCCCGAGCACGTCCGCGATCCGCTCGGCGAGTTCGTCCGCGCCCAGCGACACCACGAACGCCCCGTCCACGCACACCACGCCGGGGTCGGACCTCTTGTCCCGCAACAGGGGCGCGATCAGCCGCACGGCGGACGGGGCGCCGAGGAAGAGCACGGCGGAGGTGAGGCTGGGCCACAGGCGGTGCAGGGCGGGCCGCACGGGGCCGTCCGGGACGACGGTGTCCGGTCCCAGGAAGGGCCCCAGCTCGACGAGGTCGCGACGGCCCGCCTCGGTGGCCGCGAACAGACCGATCACGTCCTGGTCCCCCACAGCACCAGCACCGGGTTGGTCGCGGTCGTGACGCTGCCGACGAGCCTGGCCGACGACAGCAGGGTGCCCTCCACGGCGTACCCGGCGTCCCGCAGCACGTCCCGCGAGGGCACGGCCCGGTCCAGTTCCGGCATGGCGACGACCACCCGCCGAGCGCCGACGGCGGCGCACGCGGCCACCGCCGCGGCCCCGCCACCGCCGACGAAGATCGCGTCCGGCCGGGGCAGGTGGGCGACCGCGTCGGCCAGCTCGGCCTCGACGATCCGGACGTCCACGTGGTGGGTGGCGGCGTTCGCGATGATCCGCACGACCTGCACGGGGTCGCGCTCCACGGCCAGGACGGCCGCGCCCAGCCTGGCGCACTCGATGCCGACCGCGCCGGGACCCGCGCCGACGTCCCACACCAGCACGCCGGGCCGGGGCGCCAGCCTGGCCAGCGCGAGCGCGCGGACCTCGGTGGTGGCGACCATGCCGTCGCGGTTGGCGAACCGGTCGTCCGGCAGGGCCCAGCCCTCCGGTTCGACGGCGAACTCCACGTCGGCGAGGCAGAGCAGCTCCGGTGAGCGCCAGAGGCGGTTGACCGCCTCGGCCGGGTCTACAGTGGACCGCCGTTCGGTCGGGCCCCCCAGGCTCTCGGCGACCACGAGCGTGCGCCGCCAGCCCGCGAGGCCGCGGGCCAGTTCGGCGACCGGCGCGTTGCGCACCAGGACGGAGGAGCGGGCGCGGCACAGGTTGAGCGCGTGCTCGAACGGGACCCCCTCGTCGAGGACGGTGGTCCTGTCCCACGAGCGGCCCGTCTCGGCCACGAAACGCTGGAGCGCTGGGAGATCGGCCACGGGTCAGCCCGTGCGCTTGGTCCGCTTGCCCCGCGCCACCGGCTTGCGCGGCGTGGTGCTGGCCCGGACCGAGGTGATCGGGGTGGCGGCCGCGACTGCGCGCGGCTTGGGCTCGGGAGCGGGTTCGGCCTCGTCGGCGGGCGCGGACACGGCCACGGCGGGCGCGGGCCGGGGCCGGCGCGCGCTCTCCTGCCAGCCGTGCACGGCCGACCAGGCGGCGACCGAGGTCTCCGACTCCGGCGCGGGCTCGGCGGCGACGTCGGCGATCTCCACGACGTTCGGCACCTCGGTGCGCGCGGTGGTCCGGCCGTTGCGACCCGCCCGCACCGACCACTTCGACGGCTTGGCCTTGCGCACGGGCTCGTCGGACGCCTCGGTGGACGCGTCGGACTTGCGGAACCCGGCGCCGCGCGCCCGACCGGTCGGCTTGAGCACGGACCCGACGAGGAACAGCGCGGTGCGGTAGAGCTTGTGCTCCTTCACCGACGCCTCCAGGTCGGCCAGCGTGGTGTGCACGATCGTCTCGTCCGGCCAGGAAACCTTGTACGCCACCACGATCGGCGTCTCCTCGGGGTACCCGCCCGCGCGCAGCTTCTCGACCAGCTGGCCGGTGCGCGCGGCGGACAGGGACACGGCCATCGTGGTGCCGTGGCCCGCGAACTCCTGGAGGTGCTCGCTGCCCTCGGGCCCGGCGAGGATGAGCGACTGCGCCACGTCCGACGTCGTCAGCTCGCGGCCGATCACGGCCGCGGCGGCGGAGAACTGGGACACGCCGGGCACGACCTCCAGTTCGAGACCCAGCCTGCCGCACGTGTCGTGGTGGTCCTGGACGTCGCCCCACAGCGAAGGGTCGCCCGCGTGCAGCCGCACGACCTTCAGCCTGCTCGCGGCGGCCCTGCGGTAGACGTCGACGACCGCGTCCGGCGACACGCGGGTGAAGTCGACCAGTTCGGCGTCGGCGCGCGCGTGCTCGCGGACGCACTCGGCGTCGACCACGCTCGGCGCCCACACCACGACGTCCGCTTCCGCGATCCGCTTGGCGCCCCTCAGGGTGATGAGATCGGCGGCGCCGGGTCCGGCGCCCACGAACGAGATCCGACCTGGCATCACGGGTGACTCCTGTGGGGACAGTGTGTGTTCAGGGAGAAGCCCCGACCGTACCGTCCGGGCTCGCTCCACTATCGAGTGGCCTCATACGGCATTTCCGCCGTCGCGCACGCCCGGACGAACCGAACCACCGAATCAGGTGACGACGCCGGGTGCGTGTGCAGGTATGACGCGTGCACCCCGCCCACGACGAAACCCTCGGCGACGGGACGGCGGTCGTGGCCCCGCCACTGCCACGCGGGCTGCGCGCCGCTCGAAGGGGTGAGCACCGTCCGGTGGAACTCGTGGCCGGTGATGCGCTGCCCGGCCCGCGCCAGCACGGAGTCGGCGGGGGCGACGGCGTCGCGGTACCCCAGCGTCAGCCGCGCCGACATCGACCCGTCCGCGTCGAGCACGCCGCACATCGGCACGCCGTCGAGCGTGCGGGCGAGGTAGAGCAGCCCGCCGCACTCGGCGTGCACGGGAGCGCCGGTGCGGGCGAGCGCGGCGACGGCCGCGCGCAGCGGCGCGTTCTCCGCCAGCTCGGCCGCGTGCTGCTCGGGGAAACCGCCGGGCAGCACCAGGCCCGCCGTGCCCTCGGGCAGGTCCTCGTCGCGCAGCGGGTCCACCGTCACCACGTCGGCGCCCGCGGCGCGCAGGAGTTCGACGTGCTCGGCGTAGCCGAAGGTGAACGCGGCCCCGCCCGCGACGGCGACGACCGGCGACCCGGTGACCGGCTCCTCGACCTCGGCCTGCGCGCTCCACGCCGGCACGGCCATCGCGGGCGCGACGGCGGCGAGCCTGCGGACGGCGTCCAGGTCGACGTGCTTGGCCACGGCCGCCGCGATGGCGTCCACGGCGGCCAGCGCCTCCGGCCCGTGCTCGGCGGCCGTGATCAGCCCGAGGTGCCGCGACGGCAGCGAGAACGCCGGGTCGCGCGGCAGCACCCCCATGACCTCCAGGCCGACCTCGGCGCACGCGCTGCGCAGCACCTGCTCGTGCCGCTCGGAGCCGACCTGGTTGAGGATGACGCCGCCGATCCGCACGGTCGGGTCGTAGCCGCGGAACCCGTGCAGCAGCGCGGCGAGGCTGCGGGACTGGCCGCGCGCGTCGACCACGAACAGCACGGGCGCGGCCAGCAGCTTCGCGACGTGCGCGGTCGACCCGACGCCCTCGGTGTCGACCCGCCCGTCGAACAGGCCCATCACGCCCTCGACGACGGCGATGTCCGTGCCGCGCGACCCGTGGACGAACAGGCTCGCGACCTTCTGCTCGCCCACCATCACGGTGTCGAGGTTGCGGCCGGGCAGGCCGGTCGCGATGCCGTGGTAGCCGGCGTCGATGTAGTCGGGGCCGACCTTGAACGGCGCGACCCTGCTGCCGGAGCGGCGCAGGGCGGCCATCAACCCGGTCGCCACGGTGGTCTTGCCGCTGCCCGACGCGGGGGCGGCGACCACCAGCCGATTCACCACTCGATCCCCTTCTGGCCCTTCTGCCCGGCGTCCATCGGGTGCTTGACCTTGGACATCTCCACCACCAGGTCGGCGGCGTCCAGCAGGGCGGGTGGGGCGTACCTGCCGGTGATCACGACGTGCTGGTGACCGGGCCTGTCCCTCAGCACGGCCACCACCTCGTCGACGTCCACCCACCCCCAGTGCATCGGATAGGTGAACTCATCAAGAACGTACAGGCCGTGCACCCCCTCGGCGATCCGCCGGGAGATCTCGCGCCAGCCCTCCAGGGCGGCCGTGGCGTGGTCCTGGTCCGTGCCCTGCTTGCGGGTCCAGGACCAGCCCTCGCCCATCTTGTGCCACTCGACCGGCCCGCCCGCGCCGGTCTCCTCGTGCACGCGGCCGAGCGCCTTGAACGCCTCCTCCTCGCCGACCTTCCACTTCGCCGACTTCACGAACTGGAAGACGCCGATCGACCAGCCCTGGTTCCAGCCGCGCAGGGCGAGGCCGAACGCCGCGGTCGACTTCCCCTTCATCTCGCCGGTGTGGACCATCAGCAGTGGCCGGTTGCGCCGCTGCCGGGTGGTCAGGCCGTCCTTCGGGACCGTGGTGGGCTGTCCTTGGGGCACCGTGACCTCCTAGGCGGCGCGGGCCGCGCGGACGACGCCCGCGACCTGGTCGGCGGACAGTTCTTCCAGGCGCAGGCAGGCGCCGTCGAGCGCGACGGCGACCTTCGCGGCCAGGCCGAGCCGGATCGGGCCGTGCTCGCAGTCGACGACGACGGACGCGGTGCCGTCGGCGGACAGCAGGCCCGCCGCGCGCAGGGCGTCACGCATCGGGTCGCCGCCCGCGCCGGTGGACGTGGCGCGGCCGTCGGTGAGCAGCACCAGCAGCGGACGCCGCCGCGGGTCGCGCAGCCGTTCGACCTCCAGCAGCCTGCGGGCCTTGAGCAGGCCGTCGGCCAGCGGGGTCCGGCCGCCGGTGCGCATCCGGCGCAGCCTGGCCGCCGCCGCGTCGACGGACGTCGTCGGGGGCAGGGCGACCTCGGCCGCCGCGCCGCGGAACGTGACCACGCCGACCTTGTCCCGCCGCTGGTAGGCGTCGCGGAGCAGGGAGATCACCGCGCCGCTGACGGCGGACATGCGCTGCCGGGCGGCCATCGAGCCGGAGGCGTCCACGACGAAGAGGACGAGGTTGCCCTCCTTGCCCTCCCGCACGGACAGGCGCACGTCACCGGCGCGCAGCAGCAGGCCGGGGCCGCTGCGGCCTCGGGAGTTCTGGTGCGGAGCGGCGGCGGCGAGCGTGCCGACCACGTGCAGCCCCGCCCCGTCCGCGGTGGACGAGCGGACGACCTGGCCGGTGCGGGCACGGGCGCGCGACCGCCTGCCGGGAGCGCCCTCGCCGACGCCGGGCACCTGGAGGAGCCGGGCGCGGAACGCGGGCGCGGGGGTGGCCGGGGCCCGGTCCGTCGCACCGGACCCGCCCTGGTTCGGCCGCTGGTCCGGGCTCTCGGGAGCCTCGGAGTTCTCGGGGGTGGGCTGACCGCCGCCGTCCGGTCCGTCGGGCTCCGGAGGACCGTCCGGCTCGGGCTCGTCGTCGGCGTGCTCGGCCGCCTGCCGCATGGCGTCGGCGAGCTGCTCCTCCTCCAGCCCCGGCTCGTCGAACGGGTCGCGGCGCTTGCGGTGCGGCAGCGCGAGCCGCACGGCGGCCTCGACGTCGGACTCCTCCACGACCTCGGACCCCCGCCACGCGGCGTGCGCGGCGGCGGTGCGGGCCACGACCAGGTCGGCGCGCATCCCGTCGACCTCGAACGCCGCGCACACGCCCGCGATCCGGCGCAGCTCGGAGTCCGGCAGTTCCACGGTCGGCAGCGCCGCGCGGGCGGTCACGATCCGTTCGGCCAGCTCGGCGTCCGCGGCCTCCCAGCGGGCGGCGAAGCCCTCGGGGTCGGCCTCGTAGGCGAGCCTGCGGCGGATGACCTCGGCGCGCGTCGCCACCTCGCGCGACGCCCGCACGGCCACCGTGAGCCCGAAGCGGTCGAGCAGCTGCGGCCGGAGTTCACCCTCCTCCGGGTTCATCGTCCCGACCAGCAGGAACGACGCCGCGTGCGAGATCGAGACGCCCTCGCGCTCCACGTGCGCGCGGCCCATCGCGGCGGCGTCCAGCAGCAGGTCGACGAGGTGGTCGTGCAGGAGGTTGACCTCGTCGACGTAGAGCACGCCGCGGTGCGCGGCGGCCAGCAGGCCCGGCTGGTAGGCGCGGACGCCCTCGGTCAGGGCGCGCTCCAGGTCCAGCGAGCCGACCAGGCGGTCCTCGGTGGCGCCGACGGGCAGTTCGACGAGCTTGGCGGGACGGCGCTCGGCGGCGTCGCCGGGGTGCGGGCCGTCGGGGCAGGCCGTGTCGACCAGCGGGTCGCAGCCGAACCGGCAGCCCGGCACGACGGCCAGCTCCGGCAGCAGGGCGGCGAGCGCGCGCACGACCGTCGACTTCGCGGTGCCCTTCTCCCCCCTGACCAGAACACCGCCGATACCGGGGTGCACGGCGTTCAGCAGCAGGGCCAGTCGCAGGTCGTCGTGTCCGACGACAGCGGAAAAGGGGTAGCGCGAGGTCATGCGGGGAGGTCCTTCCTCGGGTGTCCACGCCCGTGTCCGGTGGTGGTGACTCGGGGGTCGAGTTCCTGACTCCCGGATCTCCTGCCCGGTCACAGTGGCGGGACCGCGCCGGATTCGCACCGGCTTCCTCGCACACCCCTACAGCTTTGGCATCGTCGCATCCCACGGAGCAGCGACCAACCCCTCGGCGAGTCTGATCACACCCGCGCGCACCCGCTCCACCGGCATCCCGCACCGCTCGACCAGGTGGTGGACGTGCTCGGCGCGCAGGTTCGCCAGCAGCGCCTCGGCGCGGAACTCCGCGTCGCAGCCGGGGTCGACCTGAGCCATCAGCTCGACCAGCCCGTCCCGGATGGGCTCGAACCCGCTGTCGCAACCGCGCTTGCTCGTGACCCGCTCGAACGCCCGCACCAGCGGCAACGTCTCCACGACGTGCTCGAACAGGCTGCTCGCCAGCAAGACCACCCGTTCGGCGGCACTCGTCGACCCGTCGGCCAGCACCCCGGTCGCGAAGTCCCGCCACCCCTCCCCAGCCTGGAGCGCGAGCGCCTCGACCAGGCCCTCGCGGTCGCCGAACCGCCGGAACACCGTGCCCTTGCCGACACCGGCCGCCGCGGCGACGTCGTCCATGCAGACCGCGTCGATCCCCTGCTCCCGGATCAACCGCATCGCCGCGGCCAGGATCGCCTCCCGGTTGCGAGCCGCGTCCGCCCGTTCGACCATCCCCGCCCTCCTCGACTTGACAGAACCGGACTACTGGTCCGTATCGTAGCCCAGAGAGAAACGGACCGACGGTCCGCTACAGCGGGAGGCTTCCATGCGTGCGGTGCGCATCCACGAGTTCGGCGGCCCGGAGGTGCTCCGGGTGGACGAGGTTCCCGACCCGGTCGCCGGGCCGGGCGAGGTGCTGGTCGAGGTGACCGCGATCGGCCTGAACTACGGGGAGGCGCTCCAGCGGTCGGGGGCGTCGAACGAGCTGTACGACTGGTACCCGGAGCCCGCGCTGCCGGTGGTCCCCGGCCTGGAGGTGACGGGCGTGGTCCGCGCGGTCGGCGGGGACGTGTCCACCGACCTGGTCGGCACGGAGGTGGTCGGCTTCGCCCTCCGCGGCGCGTACGCGGAACTCGCCGTGCTGCCCGCCGCGGGCGCCGTCCCCGTGCCCGCGGGCCTCGACGCCCGCCAGGCCCTCGCGCTGTTCCTCCAGGGCGTCACCGCCGCGGGTCTCGTGGACGTCGCCCGGATCCAGCCCGGTGAGCGCGTGCTGATCGAGGCCGCCGCGGGCGGTGTCGGCAGCCTCCTGGTGCAGCTGGTCACCCGCGCGGGCGCCGTCGCCGTGGCCCTCGCGCGGGGGGACGCGAAACTGGCCGCCGCCAAGGAGCTCGGCGCCGACGAGACCGCCGACTACACGAGCCCCGACTGGGTTTCGCGGCTGGAACCGGTCGACGTGGCGCTGTCCTCGGTCGGCGGCGACGTCACCCGGTCCGCGTTCGGCCTCCTGCGCGACGGCGTCGGCCGGATGGTCCTCTACGGCACCGCGTCGGGCTCGTTCGCCGACATCACCGTGAAGGACGTGGTGCGCAAGGGCGTCGGGCTGATCGGCCTGCGCAACCTGGCGGGCGACCCCGCGTACGCCGCCGGGCTGCTGGCCGAGGTGTTCGCGCTGGGCGCGGCCGACGAACTCCGGCCCGTGCTCGGCGAGTCGTGGCCGCTGGCCGAGGCGGCGGCTGCCCACCGCGCCCTGGAGGAGCGCAGGACGACGGGCAAGACGTTCCTGATCCCCTAGCCGGTCACCGGCACGCTCACCGGGGCGCGGAACGACAGCAGCCCGAGCATCGGCGGCGGGGCGACCGACGTGAGCCGGAGGGTGGGGAAGCGGCGGGCGACCGTGCGCAGCACGACCTCGCCCTCCAGCCGCGCCAGGCCCGCGCCCAGGCAGTAGTGCCTGCCGAAGCCGAACGCGAGGTGCCCGCGGGCACCGGACCGGCCGGGGCAGAACGACTCCGGCTCGGCGAACACGACGGGGTCCGAGCCGGTGCCCGCGAGCATCAGCAGCAGCGGCGCGCCCGCGGGCAGGTCGACGCCGGACAGCGTGACCGGACGGCTGGTCACCCGCCGCCACGTCGTGACGGGCGGTTCGCGGCGCAGCACCTCCTCGACGCACGCGGCGGCCAGGCCGGGCTCGCCGTCGGCCAGCCTCCGCCACACGTCGGGGTGGCGGAGCACGCGGTCGAACAGCGTGCTGAGCAGCTGCGTCGTCGTCTCCTGGCCCGCGATCAGCAGGAAGTAGCAGAGCCCCGCGGCCTCGCGGACCGGCGTGCCCGCCGCGACCAGCGCGCCGAACAGGTCGTCGCCGTCGGGCGACGCGGCTCGGACGCGCGCGGTCAGCCAGCGGTGGAACGCGCCCGCGCGACCGGCCAGCTCGTGCTGCCGCTCCAGCGACGGGTTGCCCCAGAACAGCTCCAGCGACGCCGTGCTCCACGCCTTGAGCGCGGGCACGTCGACGTCCGCGATGCCGAGGACCTCCATCAGCACCACGCACGGCAGGTCGCGGGCCAGGTCCGCGTGCAGGTCGACGGGCGAGGCCAGGCGCTCCTCGCACAGCTCGGCGATCCGGTCCTCGAACGCCGCCACCCGCGCGGGCGTGAGGAACCCGGCGACCAGTCGGCGCAGGTCCGCGTGGGTGTCGGTGCCGTTGTTGGCGAGCGTCGGCGGCAGGGAGAACCCGGCCCGCGCCAGCACCCGCAGCACCGGGCGCGGGATCGGCGTCACGGCGGTCAGCGCGTTGTCCGGGTGGAACGCCTGGGCGTCGGCGAGCACGGCCCGCACGTCCGCGTACCGGCTGACCAGCCACAACCCGGTCGCCGGATCGTGGTGCACGGGGCTCTCGGACCGCAGGCGCCGCAGGTCGGGGTGCGGATCGGCGGTGAAGTCGGCCCCGAAGAGGTCGATCTGGGTGGTCCGCACGCCAGGACCGTATCGGGCCGGTGGGAGACTGCCGCCGTGAGCGTGAGCACAGGTGACTCGGTGTTCGACTGGATCGACACCCGCGCGGAGGCCCGCGCGAAGGCCGGACTGACCCGCAGGCTGCGGCCTCGACCGGCGACCTCGACGGACCTCGACCTCGCCGGGAACGACTACCTCGGGCTGGCGCGGGACAAGCGCGTGACCGGCGCCTCGGCCGCCGCGTCGATGCGCTGGGGAGCGGGTTCGACCGGGTCGCGGCTGGTCACGGGCAGCACCGAGCTGCACATGGAGCTGGAGTACGAGCTGGCGAACTTCTGCGGCGCGCAGGCAGCGCTGGTGTTCTCGTCCGGCTACGCGGCGAACCTCGGCGCGCTCACGGCGCTGTCCGGTCCGGGCACCGCGATCGTGGCCGACCAGTACATCCACGCGTCGCTGATCGACGGCTGCAAGCTGTCCAAGGCCGACGTGGTCGTCGCGGGCCACTGCGACGTCCCCCAGGTCGCGCACGCGCTCGCGACCAGGGGCAAGCGCCGCGCGCTCGTCGTGACGGACTCGGTGTTCTCGGTCGACGGCGACCTCGCGCCGCTGGGCGAGCTGGCCGCCGCGTGCCGCGAGCACGACTCGGCGCTGGTCGTGGACGACGCCCACGGCCTCGGCGTGCTCGGTGACGGCGGGCGGGGCGCGGTGCACGCGGCGGGCCTCGCGAAGTCGCCCGACGTCATCACCACGGTCACCCTGTCCAAGTCGCTCGGCGCGCAGGGCGGGGCGGTCCTCGGGCCGAGCCGGGTCATCCGGCACCTGGTCGAGACCGCCCGCAGCTTCATCTTCGACACCGGTCTCGCCCCCGGCAGCGCGGCGGCGGCGCTGACCGCGCTGAAGGTGCTGCGGGAAGAGCCCGACCGGCCCGCGCGCGTGGTGGCCGTGGCCCAGGAGCTGGCCGAACGGCTGCGCGCCGCGGGCCTGCGCGCCAGTTCGCCCTCAGCGGCGGTCGTGTCCGTGCAGGCGCCGTCCGCCGAGGCGGCGTTCGGCTGGGCCGAGGCGTGCCGCACCAGCGGCGTCGTCGTCGGCTGCTTCCGGCCGCCGTCGGTCCCGGACGGCGTGTCCCGGCTCCGGCTGACCGCCCGCGCGGACCTGTCGGACGCCGACATCGACCGCGCGGTGCGGGTGATCAGCGAGACCGGCGCATCCGCAGGTGCGGTATCCCGTCCTCGATGAACTCCTCGCCCTCGGGCACGAAGCCGAACGAACCGTAGAAGTCGACGATGTAGGTCTGCGCGTCCAGCACGCAGTCGACCGTGCCGACCTCGCTGAGCGCGGCCTCCACCAGCCTGCGGCTGTAGCCGCGGCCTCGGGCGACCCGCCCGGTCACGACCCGGCCGATCCGGAACGTGCCGTCCGGCTCCTCCAGCAGCCGGAGGTAGGCCACCGGCTCGGACGTGCCGTCGACCTCCAGCCAGAAGTGCCGGGCTCCCGGTTCGAGGTCGCGGCCGTCGAGGTCCCGGTAGATGGAGGACTGCTCGATCACGAAGACCTCGCTCCGCAGGCGCAGGAACGCGTAGAGCTGCTCCGTGGTCAGGTCGGCCGCCCACTGCCTGCGCAGCGTGGCGTGAAACTGTGATGTGCGCACATGCGCCTGGATATCACAGCGGAGCCGGTTCAGAGGTGTGACCGGTACGCGGCCAGTCGCGTGTAGACGCCCGGCTCCCCCGGCCGCGCGCAGCCCGTGCCGTACGACACGACGCCCACGAGCCTGCCGCGAACGACCATCGGTCCGCCCGAGTCGCCCTCGCACGCGTCCTTGCCTCCCTCGGGAAGACCCGCGCACACCATGCCGTCCGGACGGAACCGCGGGACCGCGCGGCCACAATCGGCGTCCGACACGACCGGCACGTCCACCTGGCGCAGCGTCGGCGACGGCTCGGCACCCTCGGCGGTGCGCCCCCAGCCCAGGACGGTCGCCCCGGTGCCCGGCGCGTAGCTCGCCGTGTCGCCCGCGTCGACCAGCGGAACGGTCGCCTGGGGCAGGGGCTCGCTCAACGTGAGCACCGCCACGTCGTCGCCCTTGGTCACCTCGCGGAAGTCGGGGTGCTTCCAGACACCGGCGACCCTGACGGACGGCCCTCCAGCGCGGAGATCGGACCGTCCCGCGACGACGCGGATCGCCTGCGGCGACCGGTCCCGCTTGGTGAGCGCCAACTGCTCGGTCAGGCAGTGCGCGGCCGTGACCACGCGGTCCGGCGCCACCAGCGCACCACCGCAGAAGAGCCTGCCGTTCGCGTCCGTGAGCGCCACCGCCCACGGCGTGTCGGGCGCCTCGGTGCCGCCGACGACCGCGTGCGCCGGTGTGGCGGACGCGAACACGGCGGTGATGGCGGCGACGAACGACACGGTGGTCCGCACGGAGCACTCCTCTACGGCAGGTGGACGAACGACTACCCACCGTAGCGGTCGAGCACATGTCGCCCAGACCGGGATTAAAACCGGAGATTCTCCTGTTAGCGTTCCATGTTGCCGGAGATTTAACGGCCTATTGCGCAGATCACAACGGTCTGTCCGGAAATCTGGGAGGTCTACGCGTGTTCCTCGACTTCGGTCAACTACCGGCCTTCCTGATCGCCTGCGCGGTCGTCGTGCTCACGCCGGGCGTCGACGCGTTCCTGCTGCTGCGCACCTCGATGCGCTCCGGCACACGCGCGGGCCTGTGGGCGCTCGCGGGCATCCACTCGGCGAGCTTCGTCCAGGTGGGCGTCGTCATCTCCGGGCTGGGCGTGGTCCTGGCCCGCTACCCGGTCGTGCTGGTGGCGCTGCGCTGGATCGGCGCGGCCTACCTGCTGTGGCTGGCGCTGTCGATCGCGCGCGGCCTGCTCCACCGCACGACCGCGACCGACGAGCCACTGGAGGCGGTACCCGACCGCCCGTTCCGCCGGGGCTTCCTGACCAACATCACCAACCCGAAGATGCTGCTGTTCTCGCTGGCGTTCCTGCCGCAGTTCATCGGCGCGGGCGACCCCACCGCCCAGTTGGCGATGCTGGCCGTGGTCTTCCTGGGCTTGGCGGCGCTCTGGGAACTGCTGATCGTGATCGCGGCGAGCCGAGTGGCGGGCAAGCTCAAGCGCCCAGGAGTGACCACGGCACTGGACGCGGTGTGCGCGGCGGTCTTCCTGACCATGTCCGTGGGCCTGGTCGTCTAGACCCTGTCACCAGGACGGTCTCCGCACCGACGGCCACGACTCGGACCGCGGTTCGGCGAGCCCCCGGCCGGCCCAGGAGGGTGTGGACCGACCCAAGACCACCAGGGCGAAGTCACCCAGGGGCGACGAGTCCAGAGTGCAGACAAGACACGGCCACGCAGCCGAAGGCGGCGACCACGGGAGAGCCGAAGGCGCGACGGCCAAGGGAAAGGGCGCCGAACCCAGGGCGTAGGAGCGGGGAACGACGAGACGAAGGCGAGCGGTGAGGAACGGGGAATGCGGGAGCCAGGCGAAGGGCGCGGCCAGCAAACAACGAACGACCTGACACGCAGCAGACCGGACAAACAGCCAACCCGGCACCGGACCGGCCAAGCAGCCAACCACACCAGCGGTCAGCCAACCAGCAGCCAGGCAGCCAGCAGCCAACGGCCAACGGCCAACGGGACTTCACCCCGGATGTTGGACACGGGGTTATGCGGCGTGGGTCAGCGTAGCCGGTGTTGGCAGCAGGCTGTTCTCGTAGTCGATCGGGGGCATCTGGCCGAGATGGGAGTGGCGGCGTCGGGTGTTGTACCGATGCGCCCAGCCGAACACCGCCAGCCGTGCTTCCCTTGCGCTGCCCCAGTTTTGGGCACCCTGCAGCGTCTCACGTTTGAAGGAGGCGTTGAGGCTTTCGGCGGCGGCGTTGTCCGCGGAGCTGCCGACCGCACCCATCGACCGGGTCACCCCTGCGTCGCGACAGGCGTCGGCGAAGGATTTGGCGCCGTATTGGGCTCCGTGGTCGCTGTGGAAGATCGCCCCGGCCAGGCTGCCCCGTGTCCGCTCGGCCGCGTGCAGGGCGTCGACGACCAGGTCGACGCGCATGTGGTCGGCCACCGCCCAGCCGACCAGGCGGCGCGAGCACAGGTCCATCACGGTCGCGAGGTAGAGGAACGTGCCGTCGGCGATGGGCAGGTAGGTGATGTCGCCGACGTAGCGGGTGTTGGGCGTGTCGGCGGTGAAGTCGCGTCCGAGCAGGTCGGGGGCCTTGGCCGTCGTCGGGTCGGCGAGGGTGGTGCGGTGCCGGCGGCGTAGCCGCAGCCCGGCCAGGCCGACCTGGCTCATGACCCGGGCGACGCGCTTGTGGTTGACGCGGTCTCCGGTGTCGTGCAACTCCGCAGTGATCCGGGGGACGCCGTACGTGCCGGCTGACTCGCGGTGGATGACGCGGATGCGGGCGGCCAGGCGGGCGTCGTCCGCGGCCCGGGCCGCCCGATCCGGTTCGGTGGACTTCCAGTGGTAGTAGCTGGACCGGGCGAGGCCGATGACCTGGCACAACCGCTTCACGCCGTGACGGCGCCGGTGATCGTCGACGAACTGGAAGCGGTTCACCAGCGCGTCTCCCCGGCGAAATACCTGGCCGCCTTGCGCAGGATGTCGCGTTCCTCCTCCAGTTCGCGGATCCGCCTGCGCAGTGCGGCGTTCTCGTCCTCCGGCGAGGCCGGAGCCGAGGCGCTCGCGGTGGAGGCGGGCGCCTCGGTGCGTTGTGCGTCGTCGAGCCGGATCCAGTTGCGCAGCGTCTCGTGGTTGACGCCCAGGTCCTGGGCCACCGATTTGATCGTCGCGCCGGGTCGGGACCGGTAGAGGGCGACCGCCTCGGCCCGGAACTCCGGCGGGTAGTGCTTCATCACCATCTGAACGGGACTCCTGTCCACCCGGATCGTCAGGATCCAAGTGTGTCTGGTGTCCAACACCCAGGGTCAAGTCCC
>NZ_DASUSQ010000040.1:0-37270 GCF_036375055.1 Umezawaea sp. | reverse complement strand
CGACCTAGTCCCCCAGCTTCTTGATCTCCTCCTCCAAGTCGTCCACCCGGTCGCCCGAGCCGTCCTCGGGGCCGCTGTCCTGCGGGGCGTGGACGTCCACCTCCGCCGGGTCGACCGTTGCGTCCGAGTCCGACAGCAGCGAGCGGATGCCGGAGTTCAGCACCGCCAGCAGGGGGACCGCCAGCAGTGCGCCCGCGATGCCTCCCACGACCAAGCCCGCGGTGATCGCCAGGACGACCGCCAGCGGGTGCAGCTTCACCGCGCGGCCCAGCAGCAGCGGTTGCAGGACGTGGCTCTCCAGCTGCATCACGCCGATCAGCACGGCGAAGACGACCAGTGCCGCCACCGGACCGTTGGCCACCAGGGCGATCAGCACGGCCACCGCGCCGGTGATCACGGCGCCGATGATCGGGATGAAGGCGCCGAGGAAGACCAGTGCCGAGAGCGGGACCACCAGCGGTACGCCGACGATCCACAGGCCGATGCCCACGCCGACCGCGTCGACGACCGCCACCGCCGCGGTGGCGCGGACGTAGCTGACCAGCGAGGCGAAGCCGCGCCTGCCCGCCACGTCGGCCCGTGCGCGGACGTCCTCCGGGACCGCGCGCACGCAGAAGCGCCAGATGCCGTCGCCGTCGTGCAGGAAGAAGATGAGGGTGAACAGCGCCAGCAGCAGGCCGGTCAGCAGTTCGCCCACGGTGGCCGCGGTGGTGAGGGCGCCCGAGGTGATCTCGGACTGGTTCTCCTTGATCGTGTTGAGCGCGTTGTCCAGGTACTGCTGGAGCTGCACGTCGCTCAGGTGCAGCGGCCCGTCCCGCAGCCAGCCGCGGATCGTGTCGAGGCTGGCGGAGACCTGGGTCTGGAGGTCCGGAAGGCCCTTGGAGAACTCGGTGATGACGAACGTCAGCACGCCGCCGACCACGGCGATGCCGCCGATCAGCACGAGACCCGCCGCCAGGCCGCGCGGCACGCGCACCTGGACCAGGCTCGACACCACGGGTGACAGCAGGGCCGCCAGCAGCAGGGCGATGGCCACCGGGATCACGATGGTCGCCAGGAACGACACCACGTTCGCGACCACGTAGAGGGCCGCGACCACGGCGACGAACCGCCAGCTCAACGCGGCGCTGACGCGCAGCAGCCTCGGGACGCGGTTGCTGATCTCCGATTCCGGTGCAGTCACGCTGGTCACCGTATCCCGCGCACCCCTGGTCAGCACCGTGGTCGAGGTGATCAGATCGAGCTTCACGGGGGAGGGCGATGGACCACGAGTTGACCGAGGTGGAGCGCCGGATCTGCTCGGCGTACGCGGCGGGGGCACCGATCGACCTCGGAGCGGGCCGCAAGGACCGGGCCGAGCGCACCGTCCGCGGGACCGTGCTGACCGACCTGCTCAACGGCGTGCACCGCCTCCCGAGGTCCGGTGTGCCCGCGCTGCGGCTCACCGGGGCGAACGTCGTCGGCCCGTTCGCGCTGGAGGGATCGCGGCTCCACACAGTGATCGACCTGCGGGAATGCGCGTTCGAGCAGCCACCGGACCTGCGCATGGCCCACCTCGTCGGCCTGCGGATGCGCGGCTGCCGCGTGCCCGGTCTGTGGGGGCGCAACCTGCACGTCGCCAGCGACCTCGTGCTGGAGGCCGGGTTCACCAGCGACGGCGTGGTCGACCTGACCGACGCGACCGTCGAGGGCACGCTGCGCCTCGCGGGCGCGGTGCTGCGCAGTCGCGGAGATCACGCGCTGCTCGCCGCGCGCATCCGCGTGTCCGGCTCGATCCAGGCCATCGCCCTGCGCGCGCACGGCGAGGTGCGGCTGCGCGGCGCGAACGTCGGCGGCAGCGTGCACCTCGGCGGCGCCCGGCTGGTGAACCCCGCGCAGGACGCGCTGGAGGCCACCGGCATCGTGATCGCGGGCAACCTGTTCTGCGACGCCGAGGGCGGCCGGTTCACCGCGGAGGGCCGGGTGCTGCTCGACGGCGCCCGCGTCGGCGGTGACGCGATCTTCTCCGGCGCGCGGCTGCGGTCGACCGTGACCGACGACCGGCCGGTGCTGGTGATCCCGCGCGGCACGGCCGACGAGACCGCGGCCCTCGTCGCGGACCGGATCAGGGTCGAGGGCAACGTCGAGCTGGACGACGGGTTCACCTCGTCCGGCGCGGTCCGGCTGCCGAACGCCGACATCGGCGGCTACCTCCGCATGTCCGGCGCGGTGATCGGCCAGCCGGACGTGCTGGAGGAGCTGGAGCACCTGACCGGTGTCGTCGTGCACCGCATCCCGGTCGCGCTGCACGCCGACGGCATCCAGGTGCGCGGCGACGTCGAGGCCCGCGGCGCGGTCAACGGCGGGTTCGCGGGCGACGGCGCGCACGAGTCGGCGCTGCGCGCCTACGGCCAGGTGCGGCTGGTCGACGCGCACGTGCGCGGCAGCATGAGCCTGTCCGGCGTGCAGCTCAACGGGCCGGGCATCGACGTCCTGTTCGCCGACCGGCTCCGCGTCGGCGGCACCCTGTTCCTGCGCGACCTGCGGGCCAAGGGCTCCGTGCGGTTGCAGAACGCGCACATCGGCTCCACGCTCGACTGCTCCGGCGCGAAGCTCACCCACCCGCGCCGCCGCGCCGACGGCACGGTGAAGCCGTCGCTGGACGCCCGCGTCTCCACCATCGGCAAGGACCTCCTGTGCAGCTTCGGCTTCCAGGCGGTCGGCGGTGTGCGGATCCGGCTGGCCGAGGTCAGCAAGATGGCGACGTTCGCGGGGGCCGACCTCGGCGGGCCGGGCAGCGACATCGCGCTCAACGCGTACGGCCTCCAGGTGCACCAGCTGGTGCTGCGGCTGTCCGACGAGCAGGTCCCGGTGGGCCGGGTGGTGCTGACCAGGGTCAGGGCGACGTCGGTGTCGGACGGGCCGGGGCTGTGGGCGGCGACCGGCGGCGTCGACGTGGAGGACTTCAGCTTCGACTCGATCTCCGCGTCGCCGGACGTGGACGTGCGCACCCGGCTGCGGTGGCTGCGGGAGGTGCAGCCGGACTTCGCGCCCGGCCCGTACGAGCAGCTGGCCGCGGTCTACCGGGACGGCGGCGAGGAGGAGCTGGCGCAGCACGTCCAGCTGGAGAAGCAGCACCGGCGCTACTCCGAGCTGGGGTGGGCCGGACGGGTCTGGGGCTTCCTCCAGCGGTGGACCGTCGGCTACGGCTTCCGGCCGTGGCTGGCCATCGCGTGGCTGCTGGTCTTCTGGCTCGGCGGCTCGCTCTGGTTCCAGTGGCACGAGATGGTCAGGCTCAACTCCGACGAGGACCCGGTGTGGAACGCCTGGCTGCTGTCGATGGACCTGCTGATCCCCATCGTCGACCTCGGCCAGGACGGGAAGTGGCAGTTCACGGGCGCGTCCCAGTGGATCTCCAGCGTGCTGATCGCGGTCGGCTGGATCCTCGCGTCGACGGCCGCCGCGGGCGCGGCCAGGGTGCTCAAGCGGATCTGACCCGCGGCGAACGTCCGAGGTCACCGGCGATCCGACGCGGTGATCGTCACACGATGTGACGAATCATCACGCTGGGGCGTGCGGTCCTCCGGTCCTTCCTGGCAGGCTCACGACGTCGGCTTGTCCACTGCGGTCGACGTCCCAGTCAAGGTGGAGGTACCCAGGTTGTCTGCTGCGGACCAGCGAGCGGGGATGGGGGCGCGCCGTGTTCGGCGTGCCCTCGGCCGCGTTCTCCTGGTCCTCGGCGGCGCGGTGGCAGGCACTGCCACCGCCTGGGTCCTCTCCACGGCAACGGCCGCCGCCGAGGCGCCGGAGTCCGGCGTGGTGGCGGTTTCCGCAGGGGTGGTGCAGCACTCGGTCAACGAGGTGCTGCCCGCCCAGGCGACCACCGCGGCAGCTCCGGTCGTCGCTCCGGTCACCCGGACCGTGGCTGGGATCGATCAGGTGTTGCGCGCAGAGCAGGAGAAGGTGCGCGCTGCCACCACCCCGCAGATCGAGGAGGTCGCGGGCAAGCTCCGCGGCAGCGTCGACGAGGTGGGTTCCTGGTTGGAGCCGCGTCTGGGCGAGGTCATCGACCCCGACGCGCTGCTCCCGGTCGGCCAGGCCGTGAACGCCGTGCCCGTGCAGGCCGCCCCGATCGGCACCAGCGTCGAACCGGTTCCGGTCGACGCGCCCGTCGTGGAAGCCCCGGTCACGCCCTTCTCGCGCTTCGGCGACCAGTGGGCGCAGCAGCCCGTCCCCCCGCGCCCGGCGCAGGGCGACGAGTCGCGCCCCGATTTCCCCGGAGACCGGTCTCCGGTGCCGTTCGTCCCGTTCGTTCCGCCGGTCAACGTGCCGGTTCACTGCTCGTGCGGTGGCGACGGTTCCGGTTCGGCTGGCAGCCAGAACTCGGCAGCACAGGCCGCGTTCGTCAACGCCTACAACTCCGCTGTGGCTCGGGCGCTCAAGCCCACCACCGAGCGGATCTCCGTGCTCCCGGGAAAGCAGCCCGGCAGCACCCCTGACTGATCTGAGCGCGCGGTCCTAGGCAGCTTCCAACGCTGCCCTGGGTACTCGACCGGCGCGCTCTTGTTCTGCGCTCCTTTGTTGGTCGAGACACCGCGCGCCCAGCCGTCCTCGATCCGGGTGGTCCGTCCCCGACGCCTCGCGTCCGGCCATCCGCCACATCCCCCGCAAGGGAAACAAAGGAAAAAGGAGTCTCAATGCAGACCTGGGCAAAGCGCGGAATCCAGTCCGCGCTTGTGACTGGTGGTTTGCTGATGCTCGGAACGGGCATCGCTTCTGCCCAGGAGAACGTCAACCCCGACGCTCCTCCGTCGACCATCGACGGCGGCATCCAGGTGCCGATCGACATCGCGCACACCGCGTTCGGCGCCGCCGAGGGCCAGAACGAAGCCGCCGAGTTCAACCGCGATGCACCCTCGGCCCGGACCACCAGCACCAACCCGCTGATCCGGAACTCCGCTGAGCGCGCCGACGCGAACCACACCACCCGCAGCACCCCGGCCACCCCGTACGCGAGCCCGTACACCGGCGACCAGACGTGGACCGGTGAGCAGACGTGGACCGAGACCAGCGGTGCCCCCATCGCCCTCGCGCAGCAGGCACCGGCGGAGGAATCGACCCTGCTGGGCCACCTGGCGGGCGTACCCGTGGGACTGCCCGTCCCCGGTGAGCAGATCGCCACGTCGGTGGTCGCACCGGCGCTGGCCGAGCACGGCGACGACGTGATCGCCGTCGCGGACACCAGGAGCGACGAGGTGCCGCTCGGCGCCGACGCCGTCGCGGCTCAGACCATCGACGACGCGGCGGGGCACGTGGGCAACCCGATCAACGACACCGCACTGGTCGACGGAGGACTGTCCGAAACGACCGGCCACCTGGGTTCCATCTCGGGCAGCCTCGTCGACGTGCCGGCCTCGGACCCCGTCCACCAGGGCTTCGACAACGCGACCATCGGGGCCGACAACGGCTTCTCCAACGTCGACTCCGCGCTGGACTCCACGTCCCACGACGACCAGGACGACGTGCTGACGGTCCCGGAGGCGTGGACCGTCGAGGTCTTCGGCGAGCCGATCGGCGAGTACGGCTCGATCGCCGACGAGCGGGCCGCCGTGCCGGACCTGGCCGAGACCACCCCTCTCGCCGGACCGGTCGAGGTCATCGGCGAGGCCGTGACCGCGACGGCGAACGGCGACACCGGCGACCTCGGCGGCACCCGGTCGGACGGCACGCCGCTCGACGGGGCGGCGGCCGAGACCCCCGCCGTCAGCGGTGGCGTCACCACGCAGGAAGTCCCGCTGTCGGCGGAGTCGACCGTGCGGTCCTACGACGTCTCCGACGAGGTCCTGGGCAGCGCGCTCAGCAACGTCTACACCAAGGCTCCCCAGCTCACCGCCGAGGAGACCGAGGCGGCGAACCTGGCGCGCGGCGTCCAGATCCCGAAGAGCATCGACAGCCTGCTCACGTCGACCGAGCTGCCCGGCCTGAGCGGTCTGAACAGGTTGCCGATCCAGCGCGACACGCTGGCTCCTCGGAACCTCCAGGACGCGGAGGTGCCCGAGCTCCCCACCTTCGTGATCCCCCACACCGCGATGCGCGGTGGGGTTCTGGTGCCCGCCGACGTGGTCGGCGACGCCCTCCGCACCTCGCCCGTCGACGCCGTCCAGCTCTCCGCCGAGGAGACCGAGGCGGCGAACCTGGCGCGCGGCGTGCAGATCCCGAAGAGCATCGACAGCCTGCTCACGTCGACCGAGGTGCCCAACCTGACCGCGTTCGAGGTGCCCCGCATCCCCGAGCCGCAGCTCCCCGAGGCGCGTCCGTTCGACAACACCCCGTCGCTGGGCGGCGCGCCCGTCCCGGTCCGCCAGTCCGCCCAGCAGGTCGCCGACGGCGTGCACACCGTGAACACCGCGGACGTGTCCCTGCCCGTCGGCCCCGAGGTCAACGGCGGCGGTGTCGCGATGACCGACGAGCGCCTGCCCGTCCACCCCCAGTACGCGGTCGACCGCGGCACCGACGCCGCGGGCCTGTCGAAGATGACCCTGCCGAAGGGCAGCTACTTCGACAAGGTCTCCGACACGTCGGGCTCCGACACCGCGGGCCAGGCCGAGCGAGCGGTGAACACCTTGTCCGACACCGTGGCGAGCGCTCCGCTCCCCGTCCCGCACCAGCACGTCAACCTGACCGAGGAGCGTTCCTTCAGCGGTTCGCTGCCCGCCGGTGGTGACGCGGGCTTCGGCGCCGCGCCGGTCGTCAAGAGCCTGGTTCCGCTGGGCACCGGTCGCAACCTGACCTCGCTGCCCACGCTGCCGGTGTCGGCGCCGTCCGCACCCGCCGTCCTGCCGGTGCTGCCGGTCTCGCAGCCGCGCGCGATGGCCGACGGCGTCCCGCTGAGCGACATCAAGCTCAACCCGACGAGCAGCTACGTGGACGTCCCGGCCCTCCCGTCCCGCGCCGGGCGTTCCCACCCCGCCCCGGCCCTGGCCGGTCTGGACACCAGGACGATGTTCGGTTCGCTGGAGGACACGATCCAGTTCGAGCGCATCAAGTGATCGGCTGAACCTCCGCCCCACCTGAGGGATCCGGGCCCCCGACGCACCAGCGTCGGGGGCCCGGCCCGTGTCCCTACCCGCGCAGCAGGTCTTCCACGTGGGTGATGACGGAGTACACCGGGGCGGCGCCGTCGCTGGTCACCCAGCAGACCCGGACACCGGGTCGGATGCGGGTGTGGGCCAGGCGCACGGCCCGTCCGGCCAGTTCGCGCACGCGTTCCGCGACGGCCTCCCCCGATCCGCAGCTGTGCTCGGCGACGACGGCGAACTCGTCACCGCCGTACCGGGCGACCGTGTAGTCCTCGCGCAGGCCCTCCCGCAGCCTGCCGCCGATCACGGTCAGCAGTTCGTCGCCGCGGGCGAAGCCGTGCTCCTCGTTCACCCCGGCCAGGTGGTGCACGTCGACCAGCACGAGCGTCACCACCGTCCCGTGCGTCCGGGCCCGCACCAGCGCCTGGTCCAGCCGGTCGTGCAGCAGCGCCCGCCCCGGCAGCCCGGTCAACGGGTCCAGCAGACCGCGCGAGTGCGGCACGTCCGTGTGCACCGGTTGGAGGAAGACCACCACCCGCGGAGCTCCCCGCACCGCGAGCGGGTGGCACTCGACCCACACCTGCACGTGCGGCCACCCGGCCCGGACGACCACCACCGGCAACGTCAGCACGGCCCCGGTCCTCAACACCTGCGCCGCGATCTCACCCCGGTTCGGCAGCCGGGCGCCGGAATCGTCCCGCACGGACCACCCCAGCGGCCGACGCCCGGACAGCAGCTCCTCGGACCGCAACCCCAGCAGGTCGGCCGCCAACCGGTTGCCCGCCAGCACGTCCCCGTGCGCGTCCATCAGCACGACGCCGACAGGTAACTCGGCGATCAGTTCGTCCCACACCGTTCGGGTGAGGGCTGTCTGCACGGTACGCATGAGGCTCGTACCTCCCGCTGGCTGCCACGGCCTGTTCGTGAAGAGCTTCCACGCAGGTAGCGGCCATTTCAATAGGCCTGATGACACCCGGTTCGGTGATCTTTCGACCCCGCGACCGGCTAGACCAACCGGGCGATCATCGACCCGAAGTCGTGTTCGGACACGATCGGCACCTCGTAGGCCCGCGCCCGGCGCGCCTTGCTGGACAGCGTGAACGGATCGGCGGCGACCAGCACGCGGGTCGCCTTCGTGACGTACCCCTGGATGACCCGGAGCCCAGCGGCCGACGCCCGGTCCACCCACACGTCCCGCGGGTCCGACATCTGCCCCGTGAAGACCACGGTGTCCCCGCGAACCAGCGAGACCGGTGCCCGGACGACCGGGGCAGCCACCACCTCACCCCGCCGAACCGGACGCACCGAAGTGGACCCGAACGACGGCCACGGCAGGTCCGGGGCCGAGTCGAGCAGCTCCTGCCAAGGCAGGGGCCGACCAGCCGACCGCAGGTACCCCGAGAACAACCCCGCCGCCGCGTGCGCGTCGAACAACGCCGAGTGCGCGTCCACCAGCGACACCCCGGCAGCGTCACAGCAAGCCCGCAACGACCGCCCAGAACGGTGGGGCAGGTACTCCGCCGCCAACCGCATCGTGCAAAGCCCCGGAACAGGCCACTCCACACCCAACCGCCCGAACTCGGCGGCCAGGAACCGCGAGTCGAAACTCAGGTTGTGCGCCACCAGCACGCGCCCGCGCAACTGCTCGGCCAACACCCCACCGACAGCGGCGAACGAGGGCGCGTGCCACACCTCAGCCGCACTGATCCGGTGAACGTGCTGGGGCCCGAGATCCCGCCCAGGATTGACCAGCGAACACCACTCGCCAGTGACAACCCCATCTTCATCGAGCTGCACCACGGCGACCTCGACGATCCGATCCCCAGAAGCAGAAAACCCGGTCGTCTCAGCATCGACAACCGCATAACCAACACCCGCCACAACAACGGAATCTACTAGGGCCCAACACGAGGCGGGCCAAGGGCTTTTCCCCGCACCGAGGTCGATGTGCCAGGGGAATTCGCGGTGGATCGGGCAGGGTGACAGCACCTGCCCTTGAGCCCGATCACAGGGACAAATCGAGGGTTCCCCGAGTCACATCGGCCACCCGACTCGGGACTGGCGGCGACCGGATCCTCTGGGACTGGCAGCACGCCGACCCTCGGGAACCGGCAGCACCCCGACCTCGGGAACCGGCAGCGCGCCGGGCCTCGGGAACCGGCAGCGCGCCGAGCCCTCACGTCCAGCAGCCACCCGATCATCTTGAGGACCGCCGGCCACCGACCACCCCGGCAGCGGCAACCCACAACCCCTACGTGTGCGCCAGATCCGTGAACCGGCTGTAGTGCAGCTGGTGCGCCACGACGATCGTCGCCGTAGGACCAGCACGGTGCTTGGCGATGATCAGGTCGGCCTCACCGGCACGGGGGTCGTCCCGTTCCCAGGCGTCCGGGCGGTTGATCATGATGACCATGTCCGCGTCCTGCTCCAGGGAGCCGGACTCGCGGAGGTCCGACAGCATCGGCTTCTTGTCGGTCCTCTGCTCGGGACCGCGGTTCAGCTGGCTGATCGCGATCACCGGCACCTCCAGCTCCTTGGCGATGAGCTTGAGGTTTCGGGAGAACTCCGACACCTCCTGCTGCCGCGACTCGGTGCGCTTGCCCGACGACATCAGCTGGAGGTAGTCCACCACGACCAGCTTCAGGTCGTGGCGCTGCTTCAGCCGCCGCGCCTTGGCGCGGATCTCCATCATGGTCAGGTTGGGCGAGTCGTCCACGAAGATCGGGGCTTCGCTGATCTCGCTCATCCGCCGCGCCAGCCTGGTCCAGTCGTCGTCGCTCATCCGACCACCGCGCATGTCGCCGAGGCGGATCTTGGCCTCGGCGGAGAGCATGCGCATGACGATCTCGGTGCGGCTCATCTCGAGCGAGAAGATGGCGCTGGTGAGGCCGTGCTTGATCGAGCACGACCTGGCGAAGTCGAGGCCCAGGGTGGAGTTGTGCGTCGGGATCATGGTCGGCCCGGCGAGGTACATGTGGTCGTGGTTGTCGACCTCCACGCACCGCACGGGAACGGAGGCCACCGGGCGCACGGCGACGACGTCGACGCGGTCGCCGCCCAGCGTGCGGAGGAGTTCGGCGATGTCGCGCGACAGCCGCACGAACCGCGTCCCCAGCGATCCACCGACCAGCAGCGCGTCCAGCAGCTCCTGCCGCTGCGCCCGGCTGGCCCGCAGGTACTCGACGGGGATGTGGGGCTCGTCCGCCAGACCGAGTTCCTTGGCGGTGCGCACCTCGTCGTCGGTCAGGTCCGACGCCGCGAACGCCAGCTCGCCCGCGCCCGCGAGGAACGCGCCGAGCGTGCGGGGCGGCAGGGGCAGCGGTGCGTGGGGCAGGTTCCAGCCGGACGCGAGCCGCACGGAGTGCCGCGCGCTGCTGCGGTGGAGCTGCTCGGTGGTGCGGATCGCCCAGAACCCGCCGGTGGCGCTGCACGACTCGGTCAGCCACTGGTGCCGCGCGTCGGCCGTGATCACGGTGCCGTCGCTGAACTCCACGTCGAAGCACGGGCGGTCGACCAGCACCTCGGTCGCCGCGACGACCCTGGTCGGCCTGCCGTCGGCCCCCATCAGCCGCTCGCCGACGCGCACCTCGCCCATGGTCGTCCAGCCGGTCGGCGTGGGCAGCGGGGTGTCGAGCGCCAGCGCCTTGCCGACACCGGGCCGGGCCGCGACGATGATCATCTGGCCGGGGTGCAGGCCGTTGGTCAGCTCGTCGAGGTCGGCGAACCCCGTCGGGATGCCGCTGGAGTTGCCGCCGCGCGAGGCGATGGCGTCGATCTCGTCCATGGTCGGCTGGAGCAGGTCTTCGAGGACCACGTAGTCCTCGGTCGTGCGCCGGTCGGTCACCTCGTAGATGGCGGCCTGGGCCCGGTCGACGACCTCGTCCACGTCGGCGCCCTCGGCACCGTTGTAGCCGAGCTGCACGATCCGCGTGCCTGCCTCCACGAGCCTGCGCAGCACGGCCTTCTCGGCCACGATCTCCGCGTAGTACCCGGCGTTGGCCGCCGTCGGCACGGTCGCGATCAGCGTGTGCAGGTACGGGGCGCCGCCGACGCGCAGCAGCTCGCCCCTGCGCTCCAGCTCGGCGGACACGGTGATCGGGTCGGCGGGCTCGCCGCGGCCGTACAGGTCGAGGATGCAGTCGTACACGGCCTGGTGCGCGGGACGGTAGAAGTCCGTCGGCGCGAGCGCCTCGATGACGTCGGCGATGGCGTCCTTGCTCAGCAGCATGCCGCCGAGGACCGACTGCTCCGCGGCCAGGTCCTGCGGGGGCTGCCGTTCGAAGCTGGGTTCGGCCATCCCTCGGTCGTCCACCAGCGCCACCGCGCCCTCACCTCCACGCATCGAGCTGTCCGACGTCCGTTGTACCCCGAGGCACCGACAATTCTTCGCAGCACGGGCTGCAACTCACAGCGAGCACCGGGGGACGTGTCCCGGACGCTAGAGCCACCCGACTGGAGTAGGCAAACCTGCCTGTGGACAAGTCGGTGGACAAGTTGTGGATGACCGGCGCCAACTGGCCACACCGGGCCGAGAAGGTGGGGACAACCTGTGTACAACTTGGTGTGTGACAGAAAAAGCCGCAGCTCAGAGGCTGTGTACAACTTGTGGAAAAAGTTGTGGGTCACTGGTGCGGCGTGTCGCGTGTAACTCGCTTTTCGGCGTGTCGCGGGGTGCCTGTCACAGCGGTCTGTCCACAGGCCGTCGGCTACGCCGCGACTACGACGAACGAGCGACAGCGCCGCCCGCCCGGCGAACCGGGCGAACGGCGCTGTCGGTGTGCGTCTGCGGTGCTCAGCTGGCGGAGGACACGTCCACCGAGAGCGAGACCGTGACCTCCGGGTGCAGCCGGACGGTCACCGCGTGCTTGCCGGTCGTCTTGATGTGACCGGCCAGCTCGATGGCGCGCTTGTCCAGCGTCGGACCACCGGCGGAACGGACGGCGGACACCACGTCGGACGTGGTGACCGAGCCGAACAGCTTGCCGGAGCCCTTCGCGGACTTGGCCTTCAGCGCCACGGCGCCGAGGTTCTCCAGCGCGGCCTTGATCTCCTTGGCGTGGTCCAGGTCGCGCACGCGGCGCGTCTCCTGGGCACGGCGGATGACCTCGACCTGCTTGGCCGCGCCCTTGGTGGCCACGATGGCCAGACCGCGGGGCAGCAGGTAGTTGCGTCCGTAACCGTCCTTGACCTCGACGATGTCGCCGGGGCCACCAAGGCCGCTCACGTCAGCAGTGAGGATGAGCTTCATGTTCTGGGCTCCGTCTCTCTCTGAGTTAGCGGGCGGTCGAGGTGTAGGGCAGCAGCGCCATCTCGCGCGAGTTCTTCACGGCGATGGCGACGTCGCGCTGGTGCTGCGAGCAGTTGCCCGTCACGCGGCGCGCGCGGATCTTGCCGCGGTCGGAGATGAACTTCCGCAGCATGGTGGTGTCTTTGTAGTCGATCTGAGTGGCGCTCTTGTCCTTGCAGAAGGCGCAGACCTTCTTCTTGGGCTTGCGCACAGGCGGCTTGGCCATGTGTGTGCTCCTGGGTAAACGCGGTGTGGGTTGTCTGGGTGACCGGTGCGCGGTCTAGAAGGGGGGCTCGTCGGCGAAGCCGCCGCCACCGCTGTTGCTCGCCGCCGGGGCGGAGCCCCAGGGGTCGTCAGCGGGAGCGCCGCCACCACGGGGAGCGGAGGAGCCGCCGCCGAAGCCGCCGCCCTCACCCCCGCCACGGCTGACCTTGTTGACCTTCGCGGTCGCGTAGCGCAGCGAGGGGCCGATCTCGTCGACCTCAAGCTCCACGACGGTGCGCTTCTCGCCTTCCTTCGTCTCGAAGGAACGCTGGCGCAGCCGTCCGGACACGAGCACACGCGAACCACGGGTGAGCGACTCGGCCACGTTCTCCGCGACCTGGCGCCACACGTTGCACCGCAGGAACAGCGCGTCGCCGTCCTTCCACTCGCCCGACGCCTTGTCGAACGTGCGGGGAGTGGACGCCACGGTGAAGCTCGCCACCGCGGCGCCGGACTGGGTGAAGCGCAGTTCGGGATCGGCGGTCAGGTTTCCGACCACCGTGATCGTCGTCTCGCCAGCCATGTCGGGAGCCCCTGCCTCAGACCTTGGCCTTGGCGGCGTTCTTGGCCGCCTTCACCGAAGCCTTGGTGGACTTGGCGGGGTGGCGCCGCATGACCTTGGTCCGCAGCACGGTCTCCTGCAGGCCCAGCTGGCGGTCCAGTTCCTTCACCGCGTCGGGAGTCGAGGTCAGGTCGAGGACGGCGTAGATGCCCTCGCTGCTCTTGTTGATCTCGAAGCTCAACCGGCGCTTGCCCCAGACCTCCACCTTCTCCACGTTCCCGCCAGTGGTGCGGATGACGTTGAGAAAGTTGTCCAGCGACGGTGCGACAGTGCGCTCGTCGAGACTGGGGTCAAGGATGACCATCACTTCGTAATGACGCATGAGGACCACTCACCTCCTGTGGACTCGCGGCCACGGACTGTCCGTGGCAGGAGGGTCGTCGCGTCAGCAACCTGCGAAGCCTACCAGCGGCTAGCAGCGGTCCGGTCCAGGGGTCAAGCCGCTGAACGGCGCAGCACCCACGTCCGCACCAGCGCGCCGGTCACGCACGAGAGCGCGAGCACCGCGAGCAGCACGGGAACGGCGACGCCGCCCATCTTCCCGGTGCCGGGCAGCGCCTGGGCGCGGCCCGCGGTCTGCACGGTGCCGCTGTCCGTGGACGGCAGCCCGTAGCCGGGGGTGTAGCCGGGCACCTGGCCGCCGTAGCGGACGCCGGGCGAGGGCGAGAAGAGGCCGGGCGTCGCGAACGGCAGCGAGCCGTAGCCGAACATCGGGACGCGGCCGAAGTTCGCGCCGAGCCCGTTCGGGCCGTACAGCGGCACGTCACCGGGGCCGACGCCGCCGACCGGGCTGAAGATGCTGCCGGGACCGGGCTGGCCGGGCGTGGTGCCCGTCCCGGTGCCGGGGGGCGTGCCGGTGCCGGGCTGACCGGTGCCCGGCTGGCCGCCTGGCGGGGGGACCTGCGGCTGGGGTGCGCCGGGGAGCTGGCCGGCCGCCTGCTCCGAGGCGTCGGCGATGGCGTCCGTGCCGTCCTGCACGGGGGCCACGACGGCGTTGACCGCCTTCACCGTCACCCCGCAGGTGGCGGACAGGGTCTGCTGCACCGAGGCGCCCAGCGTGCCGATCACGGGGCCGAGCAGGGGGATCTTCGCCAGCTCGGCGACGACCTTGGTGGCGATCTCGCCGCCGGTGATGGCACCGGTCCCGGTGGGGATCGCGCCGATCGGGATCGGCGGGAGCGCCGTGAACGCCCCGCGCAGCGGCTCCGCGAGGGGCGGGCCGAGCAGCGGGATCGCGCGGACCAGGTTGACGACGGGGTCGACCACGGCGCCGGGGCTCAGCGCCACCGGCGTGCCGGGAGCCCCCTCGACGGTCGTCCGGCAGCTGCCCACGACCACCGGTTCAGCCGCCGAAGCCGTGCCCTGACCTGCGGCGGCGCCGAGGGCACCGATCACGAGTGCCACGAGCGCCGCTCCGAACAGCCGGGTGGGTCGGGTCCGCATGTCCTGCCTCCCCATCGTTTCCTACTTTCAAGTAACGAGCGTAGGTCCTGGTGGTGACGCAGTCCACGGGCTGTTCGGCGGTAGTCCCCCCGAACCCCGTATCGACGGTGGGGCGGCAGCGCATTACCGAAGCCGACTACCCTGCATGGTCATGCGCATCGGGGCTCATGTCCGCGACGACGACCCGCTCGGCGCCGCGGCGGACCGTGGCGCGGAAGTCGTCCAGTTCTTCCTGGCCGACCCGCAGGGCTGGAAAGCCCCCAAACCGCACCCGCAGGCCGCCGAGCTGCTCGCCTCGGACATCGCAGTGTTCGTCCATTCGCCGTACGTGCTCAACGTGGCGTCCCTCAACAACCGGATCAGGATCCCCTCCCGCAAGGGGGTGGCCCAGCACGCCACGGCCGCCAAGGCCGTCGGCGCCGAGGGGCTGATCGTGCACGGCGGCCACGTCACCAAGGGCGAGGACCCCGCCGAGGGGTTCGCGAACTGGCGCAAGCTCTTCGAGCGCCAGGCCGAGTCCGGTGGCTTCGACGTGCCGATCCTGATCGAGAACACGGCCGGTGGCGACAACGCCATGGCCCGCCGGTTCGACTCGCTCAAGCGGCTGTGGGACGAGGTCGGCGACTTCGGCGCCGGGTTCTGCCTCGACACCTGCCACGCGTTCGCCGCCGGTGAGGACCTGGTCGGCATCGTCGAACGGGTCAAGGCCATCACCGGCCGGATCGACCTCGTGCACCTCAACAGCTCGCGCGACGAGTTCGCGTCGTCCCGTGACCGGCACGCGAACATCGCGTCCGGCACCATCCCGCCCGAACAGCTGGTCGCCGTCCTGGCGGCCGCCGACGCCCCCGCCGTGGTGGAGACACCCGACGAGGGCCAAGCCGCCGACATCGCGTTCCTGCGCGAGCACGTCGGCCGGTGAGCATGGCTCAGGAAGTGGTGGCCGCTGTGCCCGAGCACGTCGACGGGCCTCGGTCCAACCACTTCGGGCGCTCCGCGATGGCGGTGCTCGTGCTGCTCTGCGGGCTCACGCTGATGATCGGCTTCGCGAACAAGGACCGCTGCACGGGACCGTCGTTCGACCAGTGGGGCCGCAGCCAGCCCGACTACGAGCAGCGCAACAAGCAGGAGGTCTGCTACTCCGACATCCAGCACCTGTGGATCGGCCGCGACGTCGACCGGCACGTCTTCCCGTACGTGCACGGCGACATCAACGCCAAGGGCGTGCTGATCGGCGGCACCGTCGAGTACCCGGTGCTGACCGGCCTGCTCATCTGGGCGGGCGCGATCTTCACCGACACCGACGCCGGGTTCCTGCTGTTCTCGGCGCTGCTGATGGCGCCGTTCGGCCTGGCCACGGCGTGGCTGCTGGGCAAGCTGTCGCGGTGGCGGGCCCTGCTGTGGGCGATCGGACCGCCCATGGTGCTCTACGCGTTCCACAACTGGGACCTGCCGGTGGTGCTGTGCGCCGTCGCCGCGGTCTACGTGGTGCACCGGGGCTGGGGCGGGCTCGGCGCCGACCGGCCGCTGATCGACCGGGCCGTCGCCGCGTCCGTGCTGCTCGGCGTCGGGTTCGCGTTCAAGATCTACCCGGCGCTGTTCGTGCTGCCGCTGATGCTCTACGTCCTCACCGGCGGTCGCGGCGGCCGGGAGATGCCCGCGGGCAAGCGGTACGACTGGGCGGGCGCCGTCCGGGTCGCGCTGGCGTCGATCATCACCGTGGTGCTGGTCAACCTGCCGTTCGCGCTCTTCGGCTACAAGGGCTGGTTGGCGTCGTTCGAGTTCCAGGGCCAGCGCCGGGTCGACATCACGACCAACTCCATCTGGTACTGGGGCATGCGGCCGTTCATGTCGGACGACGCCATGCAGTCGCTGGTGAGCGTCCTGTCGCCGGTGTGCATGGGGGTGTCGTTCGTCGCGGCCTGCTGGATCGGCTGGCGCCGGTACCTGCGCGACGGCGTGTACCCGTGGATCCCGGTGTCCGCCGCGATGCTGTGCGGGTTCCTGCTGCTGCACAAGGTGCACTCGCCGCAGTACACGCTGTGGCTGGTGCCGATGTTCGTGCTGATGCGCATCCCGCTCGGCTGGGCGTTCGCGTACTTCGCCGCCGACCTGGCGATGGGGATCGGCATCTTCCGCTGGTACTACGCGATCGAGTTCGGCCAGCCCGCGGGCATCTACGACGGCTTCTCCGCGCAGGCCGTGGTGATCGGCGTCTGGGGTCGGGCCGCGCTGCTCGTGGTCCTGTTCTACGTCTTCCTGCGGGCCCGCGACACGGTCACGGACACCGAGGACGACGAGGCCGCGTTCGACCAGCACGCGGCCGTCCACGACGGACGGCGGGACTGACCCGCTCGGCCCCGGCGCACCCGCCGGGGCCGAGCGGCGTGGTCAGACCCTCGCCTGGTGCGCGGGTTCCCGCGCCTTCGGCAATTTCAGCACCCTCCGGTCCGGAGCCCCGTCCAGGAACCCGCCCGCCGGGTCGTCCTCACCGGCCCGGCGGACCAGGTCGAGCGACGGCCGGTAGACCTCCCGCACGATCAGCACGCACAGCAGGACCACGAAGGCGTCGCGCAGCAGCACCGTGCCGAGGAACCAGTCGATCGGCAGTCCCTTGTGGTCGGTGCCGAGGTAGAAGTACATCCGCGGCACCCACACCAGCGCGTCGACCGCCATCCACGCGAACAGCAGCTTCCAGCGCGGGATCGCCAGCACCGCCAGCGGCACCAGCCACAGCGAGTACTGCGGGCTCCACACCTTGTTGGTCAGCAGGAACGCCGCCACCACCAGGAACGCGAGCTGCGCCAGCCGGGGTCTCGTCGGCGCGGACAGCCCGATGAACCCGACGGCCGCGCAGCAGAGCACGAACAGCACGGCGCTCACCGTGTTCAACACCTCCGGCACCTGGCCCTGCACCAGTCCGGGGTCGAAGCCCTGCCAGCCCGTCCACTGCGCCACCACGTTGTACAGCGAGTCCGGGTCGACGCCGCGCTCGGCGTTCAGCCGGAAGAACTCCTGCCACCCCGGCCGGTAGAGCAGCGCGATCGGCAGGTTCACCGCGGCCCACGTCGCCAGCGTCGTCGCCACCGTCGTCATGCCCTCGCGCACCCGGTCCGACCGCCAGCACAGGATCAGCAGCGGCCCCAGCAGGAACAGCGGGTACAGCTTCGCCGCGCCGCCCAGCCCGAGCAGCACGCCCGCGAGCACCGGTTTCTTCCGCGCCCAGGCCAGCATCCCGGTCGTCGCGAACGCCGCCGCGATCGTGTCGAAGTTCGTGAACGCGTGCACCACCACCAGCGGTGAGAGCGCCACGACCGCCGCGTCCCACACCCGCCGCCTGGCCAGCCTGGCGACCGCCCACGCCGTCGCCAGCCACGCCAGCGCGAGCCAGAACGCGGTCAGGTTGAAGTAGACGATCACCGTCATCGGCGCGGGCAGCCAGCCCGACTGCGCCAGGGTGATCCACCCCTGCGCCATCCGCGCGTTCACCCACTGGAACAGGCCCGTCAGCACGGGGTACTCCATGTACCGGACGTGCGCCGTCGGCTTGCCCTCGTCGTCGATCCACGACGTCCGGTACGGGAACGTGCCGGGCTGGTCCATCCGCTCGGCCGTGTACAGCGGCACGACGTCGGAGTAGCAGAGCGCCACGAACTGGCGGCTCCCCCGCCAGTCGAGCTGCACCTGCCCCTTCTCGTCGACGTACTGCTGGATGCACGGCGACTTCTGCAACCACGCCAGCGACAGCGTCACGACGGTGAGCAGGAGCACGACCCGCAGCGGCGTCCAGAACCAGTGCCGCCCGATCGAGGCGTGGCGGCCGACCGGGCCGCCGAACGGCTTGCTGGCCTGTTTCGCCAGCGGCTCCGTCCACGTGGGCAGGACCCGCTCGTCCGGACCGAGCGAGTCCGTGTCGTCTGCGTTGGAGTTCTGGACATCCGATGGGCTGGACACCCGCCGGATGCTACGGGTTGCCTGATCACGTCGGGGTCAACTCGCGCCGACTGCCCGCGGCGGGTCCGCAGACGACGATGGGCCCGACGCGGTGCGTCGGGCCCATCGTCATCGCGCTGGATCAGGGATCGTCGGGGTCCCTGCCACCCCCGCCGGGTCCGGCGCCGTTCGTCTGCGTCGACGTGCTGGTGCCGCTGGGCGGGCAGAAGCCGGGCAGGCAGCCCGGCGGCCTGCCGGACGACGGCGTCTGGGAGGTCGTCGAGGTCTCCGACGTCTCGGACGTCGGCGGCGGCTCGGTGGTGGTCGGGGTGGTCGTCGTGGTGGACGGGGCGGGCGGGGGCGACGGCCTCGGGGGCTCCGACTGGCCGATCATCTTGGCCTTCGGGAACTGGACGTTCGGCACGCCGTCCAGCGCCAGGTCCATGAACCTCTTCCAGATCTGGCCGGGCAGGCCCGAACCGAAGATCGGGTCGTCCTGGGAGTTGCGGAGGGCGACGTTGCCCGCCTCGGTGCCCATGTAGACGCCCGCCGCGAGGGTCGGCACGTAACCGACCATCCAGGCCTTCGAGTTGTCGACGCCGTCGAGCTCGTGCGTGCCGGTCTTGCCCGCGCACTCCCGGCCGCCCGCGCAGGTGGTGCGCGGGGAGGCCTTCGGGATGTCCTTCAGCACGTCGGTGACGTTGTCCGCGATCTGCTCGCTCTTCGCGGGGTCGGGGTCGAACGCGGACCGGGACTTGTCGGCGTGCTGGTGCAGCAGCTTCCCGTCCGGGCCCTCGATCTTCGTGATGAAGTACGGCTCGTGGTAGGTGCCCCTGGCCGCGAAGGTCGCGTACGCCGACGTCATGTCGAACGGGCGCACGAGGGTCTTGCCACCGCCGATGGAGATGTTGCCGTCGGGGCCGTCGCCGTTCTCGCCCGCCAGGAGCTTCTGCGGTTCGCCGCCCGCGATCGAGACCTCCTCGGGGATGCCGGCCTGGAACGCGGCCTCGGCGACCTTCCCGGTGCCCACCTTGTTGACGGCCATGTCGTAGAACACGGTGTTCACCGACTTGACCATCGCCTCGCGGACGCTGCACTGCTTGGGGACGTTGCAGGCGACACCGGCGGCGTTCTTGACCGGGTTGTTCTCACGACCGGGGAACTTCCGCGGTGAACTGCCGTCGTAGACCTCGCCGACGCCCTCACCCTGCTGGAGCGCTGCGACCAGGTCGAACGGCTTGAACGAGGAGCCCGGCTCCTGGAGCGTGCCCTTGTTGTAGTCGATGCCGAAGCCGTCGTTGCCCGCCCAGTAGGCCCGCACCGCGCCGGTGCCGGGGTCGATGGCGGTCAGCGAGTAGCGCAGGTTGTCCGGCTGGCCCTCCATGACCTCCTTGACCGCGGTGTCGGCGGACTGCTGCATCTTGGGGTCGATGGTCGTGTAGACCTTGATGCCGAGTTTGAGGGCCTTCTCCATCGTCATGTCGATGCCCGCGCTCGCCATCTCGGCCTCGACCTGGGCCTGGATGTGGGCGGGGGGACCCTCCAGCGCGTTCTGCTGGACGTCGGCCAGCGGCACGGGCTTCGGGAAGGTCTGGGAGTCGTAGTACTCCTGGGTGATCCAGTTCTTCTCGAGCATCTGACCCATCACGAACTTCCAGCGGCTGACCGGGTATGCCTCCTCCTCGGACCGGCTGGGGTTCTGGATCATGCCCGCGATCAGGGCGGCCTCGGACGCGGTGAGGTCCTGGACCTCCTTGTTGTAGTACATCTTCGCGGCGGCCTTGATGCCGAACGCCGAACGTCCCTGGTAGATCGTGTTCAGGTACGCCGCGAGGATCTCGCTCTTGCCCTTCTGGTTGCTCATCTTGTAGGCCTTGACGACCTCGGTGAACTTCCTGGAGAGCGTGGGCGCCTCGTTCTCGGTCGCCTTCTTGACGTACTGCTGGGTCAGACCGGAACCACCGCTCTCACCGCCGGTGACCTGGATCCACACGGCGCGGGCGATGGCCTTGGTGTCGAAGCCGGGGTTCGTCTCGAAGGTGGCGTCCTCGGCCGCGAAGATGGCGTGCTTCACGTCCTCGGTCAGCGCGGGGTCGTCCACCGCCAGCAGTTCGCGGTTCGCGCCCTGGGGCGCGATCTTCGTCATCTCGGAGTCGTCCGCGTAGTAGATCGTGACGGCCTTCTGCTGGCCCTCGGCGACCACGGCGGGGTCGGGGACGTCGACGACCTGGTAGGCGATGGCGAAGGCGACGACCGGGGTCAGGACCATCAGGCCGGCCGCCACGTAGGAGATGCGGCGGACGCGCCGCCAGATCCGCTTCTTGCGCAAGCGGCGCTCCTCCTCGTCCGTCAGCTCCTCCTCGTCGTCGTAGTCCTCCTCGAGGGACTCGTCGCCGTAGAAGATCGCGGGCTCGTCGGGTTCCCGGTGCGTGAGCAGGTCGGGTTCGCGCTTCACCGAGGGCTGGACGGGCTGGAGCAGGTCCGTCAGCTCGTCGGGCTTGTTGGTGGGCGGCGGGGGCTGGCCGGGGCCGCCGGGACGACCACCGGGGCCACCGGGGCGGGGACCGCCCGGACCGCCGGGGGGCATGGGGGGACGACCACCGGGCCCGCCCGCGCCGGGTGGCACGGGGGGCCTGCGGGGACCGCCGGGGGGAGGCAGCGGAGGACGGCCGCCGGGGCCGCCCTGGGGACCGCGCGGCGGCGGGCCCTGGTTCATGGCACCGGGCGGTGGGCCCTGCTGCGGGCGGGGGAAGTCACCGGGCGGCGTGCCGGGGCGCCCGCCGGGACGGGGGGGAACGGCGCCCTGCGGGGGGCGCGGGAAACCGCCGGGCGGTGTGCCCGGTCGGGGGGGCCGGTTCTCGCCGTGCGACGGGTTCCGAGCGCCGGTTCGATCATCCGGCTGATCCTGGGCACCGTGACGCCTGCCCGCCGCGCCGCCGTCCGGGTCGTCCCCGGTCGGCCACTGCGGCTCGCCGCCACGTTGCCTGTCGTCATGCTGGTCGTTCACGAAAAGGCCCTCCCAGACCGGCGCACGCGCGTGCGCGGTTCGGTGGTCACACACCGCAGGTGTTCGGTTACGGCGATCAGCGGACGGAGCGGGTTCACTCCGCCGCGGTCCTCCGGCGTGGCTTCTGAGTTTTCAGACCACGCGTCCCCAGGACGTATGACTGCACCAGGTGGTTCCAACTACATGTGCGGCAGACTTCCACGACGTACACGGTGAATTCCTCGTAGAGGTTCGACATCCGTCCGAGCTCGTCCGCGGTCCTCGCGGAACCGGCGGCGTGCTTGAGCTCTTCGCCGTAGACCCAGGACACCAGAGTCAGCGGTTCCTTGCGGCACACCGGGCACGTGACGTCGCTCGGCTGACCGTGGAACTTCGCAGCTCGGAGTAGGTATGGACTCGCATCGCAGACCTCCATGGTACCCACCCGGCCCGAGTGCACGTCGGCGAGCAGCGCACGGCGCTGCAACGCGTAGTCCACGACCTGTCGTTGGGTCACCACGCGACAAGAGTACGTGGCGACCGCCCGCCACCGGTGGTCCGTTCAGGGCAGCGTCGGTGAATCCGATATCACGGTGTGCCACAGCACACACTCAACAGGAGGCGCAGATGTATCGGGCCGATATACTGAGTTCACCCATCGGGGCTCAGGTAGGGAGGTGACTCGTGCTGGACTTCGCCATCCTCGGCCTGCTGCACGAGGCACCCATGCACGGCTACGAACTCCGGAAGCGCCTGCACGAACTGCTGGGGGCCTTCCGGGCGTTCTCCTACGGCACGCTGTACCCGACGTTGGGGCGTCTGCAACGCGCCCACCTCATCGTCGAAGAGGCGCCGGAGGAAGACGTGCGGGCCTGGGGCCGACGGGCCAAGAAGGTCTACCGGATCACCGCTGAGGGCAAGGAGCGGTTCGCCGAGCTCTTGGTCGACGCGGGACCGCAGACGTGGGACGACGACTCGTTCGGTGTCCACCTGGCCTTCTTCTCCCGCACGCCCGCCGAGATCAGGATGCGGATCCTGGAGGGCAGGCGCAGGCGGGTGGAGGAGCGCCGGGAGGGCTTGCGCACCACGTTGGGCAGCGCGAGCGACCGGATCGACCGCTACACCCGCGAGCTGCACCGCATGGGGCTGGACACGACCGAGCGCGAGGTGCGGTGGCTCAACGAGCTCATCGCCCACGAGCAGGCCGAACAGCGGAAGACCGAAGAGTGACCGCCGCCATCAGGGGCACAACCACAGCAGAACCAAAAGGAGGACTCGGCATGGGCGCACAACGCCGCACTGTTCGGGTGGCCATCGTCGGGGTTGGCAACTGCGCGGCTTCGTTGGTGCAGGGGGTCCAGTACTACCGGGACGCCGACCCGTCCGCCAAGGTGCCAGGGCTGATGCACGTCCAGTTCGGCGACTACCACGTGCGCGACATCGAGTTCGTGGCCGCGTTCGACGTGGACGCCAAGAAGGTCGGCAGCGACCTGTCCGAGGCGATCGGCGCGAGCGAGAACAACACGATCAAGATCGCCGACGTCCCGCCGCTCGGTGTACCCGTGCTGCGCGGCCACACCTACGACGGTCTCGGCCGGTTCTACCGCGAGACCATCGAGGAGTCCGACGAGGCGCCGGTCGACGTCGTCCAGGTGCTGCGCGACACCGAGGCGGACGTGCTGGTCGCGTACCTGCCCGTGGGTTCCGAGGACGCGGACCGCTTCTACGCGCAGTGCGCGATCGACGCCGGTGTGGCGTTCGTCAACGCGCTGCCCGTGTTCATCGCCTCCGACCCGGTGTGGGCCGAGAAGTTCCGCGCCGCGGGCGTGCCGATCGTCGGCGACGACATCAAGTCCCAGGTCGGCGCCACCATCACGCACCGCGTGCTGGCGAAGCTCTTCGAGGACCGCGGTGTCCAGCTGGACCGCACCATGCAGCTCAACGTGGGCGGCAACATGGACTTCCTCAACATGAAGGAACTGGAGCGCCTGGAGTCCAAGAAGGTCTCCAAGACGCAGGCCGTCACGTCCCAGGTGGACCGCGACCTCGGCAAGCGCAACGTCCACATCGGTCCGTCGGACTACGTGGCGTGGCTCGACGACCGCAAGTGGGCCTACGTCCGGCTCGAGGGGCGCGCCTTCGGCGACGTGCCGCTGAACCTGGAGTACAAGCTGGAGGTGTGGGACTCGCCGAACTCGGCGGGCATCATCATCGACGCCGTGCGCGCCGCGAAGATCGCTCTGGACCGGGGCATCGGCGGCCCGATCCTGTCGGCGTCCTCGTACTTCATGAAGTCGCCGCCGGAGCAGTACTCGGACTCCGAGGCGCACCTCGCCGTGGAGGCGTTCATCCGCGGCGACGCCGAGCGCTAGTCGCACGTCTTCCGTACACCCCCTGCGCCGCGGGTCGTTAACCTGCGGCGCAGGGGGTTCTTCTCATGCTGAAGCCAATGCTGGTGGCCGTGTTCCTGACCGGCCTGTTCACGCCGACCGCCACCGCCGCCGCCGCGCCGACGTGCCTGGAGCCGCCGACGTCGGACAAGAACGAGCTGTGCGTCGAGGTGCTGTCGTTGACCGACAAGGACTTCTACGCCAGCGGCCGGTTCCTCTCGGCCACCCCGACCGCGACCGCGTGGCTCACGGTGTCCGTGCAGCAGCGCCGGGACCAGTGGCCGGAGCCGATCACGATGGCCGAGAAGACCACGTCCGGCACCGGCGAGCTGACCGCGGTCAGCGGGACGGGCCGGATCGGCCCGGACACGCGGGCCGTGCGCGCGTGCGCCGCCGGGTGGACGCTCGTGAGCGCGCGCCGGTACGAGGTGTGCACGCCCTGGCAGGGCGTCTAGCGCTTCGACAGCCGCAGCGACTGCCACGACCCGTCGGCCGTCCAGCCGCCGTCGACCGGCAGTGCCACGCCGTTGATGAAACCGCTGCGGGTGGGGTCGGCGAGGAACGCGACGGCCTGGGCGATGTCGTCCGGCACCGCGAACCGGCCCGCGGGGACGTGGTCGGTGATGTCCTGGTCGACGTAGTGGCCACCGGCCTGGGACTCGACGTCCATCTCCGTCTTGACCCAGCCGGGGCACACCGCGTTGACCCGCACCCCCCTGCCGCCCCACTCCACGGCGAGGGTCCTGGTCATGCCGATCAGACCGTGCTTGCTGGTGTTGTAGGCGGCGCGGTCGGCCACGCCGCTCAGCCCCGCGACCGAGGCGATGTTGACGATGGACCCCTCGTTCCGGGCGAGCATCATCCGGCCGAACGCCTGGCTGAGCAGGAACGGGCCGGTGAGGTTGACCTCCATGATCCGCTGCCACACCTCCGGGGACGTGTCCTCGAAGGGGGTGATGCCCGCGATGCCCGCGTTGTTGACCAGCACGTCGACCCGGCCGTGGCGGTCCCGCACGTGCTCCACCAGCCGCGTCACGTCGGCGGCCGACGCCACGTCGCCCGCCACCCCGCCGTCGGTCTCCTGGAGGTCGAACCCGACCACCGCGTACCCCTCGGCCCCGAGCACCTCGGCGATCCGCCGCCCCATGCCCTGTGCCGCACCGGTCACCACCGCAACTCGATCAGTCATGGTGGGGAGGTTAGGCGTTGGGCCACCCCGAGGGTTCCTGGCACAGGCAGCAGGTCTCCCAGTCGAACCGGCGCGCGCCCGCCCTCGCCAGGTAGCGCGCGGAGAGCTCCGGCTGGAACTCCACGTCGAACCGCCTGCCGAGCACGAGGGTGGCCACCGTGCTCGCGCCCGCCAGCCTCAGCGCGGCGGCTGCCGACTGGGCGCTGGCGCCCGTGGTCCAGGTGTCGTCCACGAGGAGGACGCGCCGTCCCGACAGGGGCTCCGAGCAGGTGAACCGGTCTACCGCGAACGTTCGACCGGCCGCGGTCCTCGAACCGGGTTCGAGCAGGGCGCGGTACCGCTCCCTGGTGGTGCTCATGGTCCTGCCGACGATGGTGGCCAGCGGGTGGGGAGCACGTCCCCTCGCGCTGGGGACCGTGGTGACGATGTCGAACCGCCCCGCTCCCGCCAGACAGGTCTCGTGCGTCGCGGTGAACCGCTCGGCGACCGCGGCCAATCCGAGGCCGAGCCTCCTCCGCACGTCGTGGCGCCGGGAGTTCTTGTACTGGCCCAGTTCGTCGGCGAACTGCTTCCCGCTGACGGCGAGCGCTATCGGCACGACCACGTCGGCGAGCAGGTGGGGCGCCGCGGCCACGTGCTCGCGGCAGCGGTCGCAGTGCGTCCCGGACGCCACGTCGCGCCAGCACGTGGCGCACACGCCGGGTCCGGCGCTCGGTGGTCGCAGCAGGAAGTTCTCGTACGGCTCGGACAGCCGCGTGACCGTGTTCACCACTGTCAGAACTGCACCAGTTCGGACACGTCGGCCGTGAGCTCGGCGACCGCCTCCACCAGGTGGTCCGGACCGGTCAGGACCGTGGTGTTCGGGCGCGTGGCCATGTCGCGACCCCACGTCGTCCCGGTCGCGACCTCCGGCATCAGGAACAGGTGCCTGCCGTGCTCGAGGGCCAGCCGGGCCTGGATCCGGGTTCCGCTGTGCTCCCCGGCCTCGACGACCACCGTGGCGACACCGCACCCGCTCATCACCGCGTTGCGCATCGGGAAGTTGCGCTTCGCGGGTCCGACGTCGGGCAGGAACTGCGAGATCACCGCCCCTGTTCGTTCCACCCCGGTCTGAAGTTCGACGTTCGAGGCCGGGTAGCAGTGGCGCAACCCCGTGCCCACGACCGCCACGGTCCGCCCGCCCGCGTCGAGCACCGCACGGTGCGCAGCCGTGTCGACACCGGCCGCCAGGCCGCTGAGCACGGTGATGTCCTGTTTGGTCAGGAGGGTGGCGACCTCCCTGGTGATGGCGAGCCCGCGGGAGGTCGCCGCGCGGCTGCCCACCACGGCCACCGCGTGCTGGTCGATCGGATCCAACTGTCCCCGGTAGGTGAGCAGCGGCGGCCGCTGGTGCACCATCAGCAACTGCAACGGGTAGTCGTCGTCCAGCACGGTGGTCAGCCGGATGCCTTCCGCCTGCCAGCCCTCGATCTCCTGCTCCGCCGCGTCGAGCGCCGCGGTCGGATCCCACTCGGCCTGGTCCAGGGCCGGTTGATCCGGTGTCAGCAGGTTCTCCAGCACGGACAAGGCCGACCCGGCCTCTTCGACGACCCTGGTGACGTCGGCCCACGGCCTGCCGCTCGCGCGGAGCGCCAGCAGCAGGGCTGCGTGTTCACGTCGGTCCACCACTGCGGCATCCTATCGAACGCGCGTTCGAAATTCGCGTCTGCTGGTCGTTGGGGCTGGTCAGGTCACCCGCGTGTTGGTTCCACGTGGAACAACGGTCAGCGGAGCGCGTCCGGCAGGGCCGTGATGGAGTCGACCACCGTCACGGTCGCCAGCACCGCCGGGTCCGGTGGGAAGTGCGGGTTGGGGATGGCGTAGACGGTCATGCCCGCGGCGAGGGCGGCGCGCAGGCCGTTCGTGGAGTCCTCCACGGCGGCGCACGTCGTCGCGTCCACGCCCAGCTCGCGGGCGGCGGCCAGGTAGACGTCGGGGGCCGGTTTGCCCGCGCCGGTCTGCTCGCTGGACAGTGCGACGGGCACCAGGCTGGACAGGCCGGTCGCTTCGAGGAACGCCCTGATCAGGACGGGTGGGGACGAGCTGGCGATGGCCACGGGGCAGCGGGCCGCGACGGCGCGCACGGCGTCGACCGCGCCCTCGATGACCGGTGGGCCCTGGGCGTAGCGGGCGGCCATCTCGTCGACGACGCCCTCGGCGGTGGCCTCCGGTGAGAGCCGCACGCCCACCTCGTCCACCAGGTAGGAGGCCCACTCGGGGGTGCTCATGCCCTGCATGGCCCGTGTCGAGTCGGCCAGCCACGTCCCTCCGTGGGTGGCGGCGAACGCCTGTCGCACCTCGTCCCACATGCGTTCGGAGTCCACGAGTACGCCGTCGAGGTCGAAAACCACTGCTTCCACGGTCCAGACCGTACCTGTGAGCCAATGTACTTAGGTTAGCGAAGCGAAATAAGTTAGCATGGCTAAACGTGAGCGAACACCCGAAACTCCTCGATGCGGTCAAGGGCCAGCCCCGCACGGTGTGGATCACCGCGTTCGCCGCGGTGATCGCCTTCATGGGCATCGGCCTGGTCGACCCGATCCTGCTGTCCATCGCGGAAGGCCTGCACGCCACGCCTTCCCAGGTGACCCTCCTCTTCTCGTCGTACCTGGGCGTGCAGGTGCTGGCGATGCTCTTCACCGGCACGATGGCCGCCCGCTTCGGCGCCAAGCGCACCGTCCTGACCGGCCTGGTGCTGATCGTCGTGGCCACGCTGGCGTGCGCGCTGGCCGGGTCGATCGGCCAGCTGGTCGGCCTGCGGGCGGTCTGGGGGCTCGGCAACGCGTTCTTCATCGCGACCGCGCTCTCGGTGATCGTCGGCGCCGCCTCGGGCGGGCAGAAGGGCGCGATCCTGCTGTACGAGGCCGCGCTCGGCATCGGCCTGTCGGTCGGACCGCTGCTCGGCGCGCTGCTGGGCGGCATCTCGTGGCGCGGCCCGTTCTTCGGCACGGCCGCGCTGATGGCCGTCGCCCTGGTGCTGTGCGCGACGATGCTGCCGTCCGACGCCGCCGAGCAGCGCGCGGGGGTCGGCCTGCTCGACCCGCTGCGGGCGCTGCGGCACGGTGGCCTGTTCCGCACGTCGGCCGGTGCCGCGCTGTACACCGCCGCGTTCTTCACGGTCCTGGCCTGGTCGCCGTTCGTGCTGCGCTGGGGCGCCGTCCAGATCGGACTCGTGTTCTTCGGCTGGGGCCTCTGCGTCGCCGTCGCGGGTGTCGTGCTGGCCCCGCGCCTGGCGGCCCGGTTCGGCGAGCGCCGCGCGACGGTGCTGGCGGTGATCGGCTTCGCCGCGCTGATGCTCGTGATGAGCGTGGACGACAAGACCGTGCTGGTCGTCGCCGTGATCCTCAGCGGTGTCGTGTCCGGCCTGCTCAACACCCTGTTCACCGGCACCGCGATGAGCATCAGCCCTGCTCCGCGCCCGGTCGCGAGCGCGGGCTACAACTTCCTGCGCTGGCTCGGCGGTGCCGCCGCCGCGACGCTCGTCGGCCACGTCGCAGAGTGGTTCGGCTCGCCGCACGCGCCGTTCGTCGCCGCCGCCGTGCTGTGCGCGGTCGCCGCCGGACTCCTGTCGATCGGTGGGCCGCGGCCGGACGTCCACGTGCTGCCCGCCGAAGCCGTTCTCGTCGGGGACGAAGCAGTCGGTTAACAAAAGGTGAACGACGACTTACGGTCAGTGGGTTCTCAGGACTGATCGTAGGAGGCGTTCGAGTGCGACACCTACCCCTGCTGTCCAACCACGCGAGCAACCGCGCCGCGTTGACGTGCGAATACCGGTGCGGCGACGCGTGCTTCCACGACGTGCCGAACACGTCCGGCAACAGCTACCTCGGCGACGTGGTCCAGCAGCTCATCTCCAGGCGGACCGCGATCAGGGCGGGCGCGGTCGTCGCGTTCGGCGTCGGGACGGGCCTGCCGGCCGTCGCCGCCGCCGACCCCGCCGACCCGTCCACCACCGACCAGGCCCAGGCCGCCCGCGGCGGCGGGAAGGCCCCGCGCGGCCTCGACTTCACGCCGGTCGCGCCGAACCAGCTCGACGCGGTGGTGGTGCCCGAGGGCTACCAGCAGCACGTCGTGATCCGGTGGGGCGACCCGCTGTTCCCCGGCGTGCCGGAGTTCGACTTCGACAACCAGACCGCGGCCCTCCAGGAGAAGCGGTTCGGCTTCAACTGCGACTTCGCCGCGCTGCTGCCGCAGGACCCGCTCGGGCTGGTCAACCTGCTGGTGACCAACCACGAGTACACGACCGAGCCGATGATGTTCCGCGGCTACAGCGCGGACGACCCGACCGAGGAGCAGGTCCGCATCGCGTGGGCGGCGCACGGCCTGTCCGTCGTGATGGTGAAGCGGACCCCGTTCTCCGGCAAGCTCACGCCGTCGTTCAGCCGGTACAACCGCCGGTTCACCATGACCACGCCGTTCGAGGTGCGCGGGCCGGCCGCGGGCAGCGACCTGCTCAAGACCTCGGTCGACCCGACGGGCAAGCGCGTGCTCGGCACGCTGAACAACTGCGCGGGCGGCGTGACCCCGTGGGGCACGATCCTGTCCGGCGAGGAGAACTTCAACCAGTACTTCGGCAACGCGGCCGGCCGCAACGACCCCAGGCTGACCCGCTACGGCGTCACCGGGACGGCCACCACGCGCAAGTGGGAGCGGTTCGACAAGCGGTTCGACCTGGCGCAGGAGCCCAACGAGGTCAACAGGTTCGGCTGGGTCGTCGAACTCGACCCGAACGACCCGGACTCCACACCGGTCAAGCACACCGCGCTCGGCCGCTTCAAGCACGAGTGCGCCAACATCCGCGTCGCCGACGACGGCCGGGTCGTCGCGTACTCCGGTGACGACGAGCGGTTCGAGTACATCTACAAGTTCATCTCCAACGGCAGGATGCGCAAGGGCGACAGCAGGGCCGCGCGGCGCCACAACATGACGCTGCTCGACGACGGCACGCTCTACGTCGGCCGCTTCACCGGCGACAGCCCGCCCGCCGAGATCGACGGCACCGGCACGCTCCCGTCCGACGGGAACTTCGACGGTTCCGGCGAGTGGATCCCCCTGGCCTCGGGGAACAGGTCGTTCGTCCCCGGCATGACCGCCGAGGAGGTCTACGTGTTCACCAGGCTCGCGGGCGACGAGGTCGGCGCGACGAAGATGGACCGGCCAGAGGACATCCAGGCGCACCCGAAGACCGGTGTCGTCTACTGCGCGCTGAGCAACAACGTCGACCGCGGCAAGCCCGACAGCAAGGAGGGCGCGACCGAGCCGAACCCGCGCGTGCTCAACAAGCACGGCCAGGTGCTGGAGCTGACCGAACGACGGGGCGACGCGCTCGCGCTGTCGTTCTCCTGGAACCTGTTCCTGGTGTGCGGCGACCCGGCCGCGCCGGACACCTACTTCGCGGGCTTCCCGAAGGACCAGGTGTCGCCGATCTCCAGCCCGGACAACGTCGCGTTCGACCCGCACGGCAACCTGTGGATCTCCAGCGACTCGGGCGCCGCCCTCAACGGCAACAACGACGGCCTGTTCGGCGTCCCGGTGTCGGGGCCGCATCGCGGTCACCTCAAGCAGTTCCTCACGGTGCCGCGCGGTGCGGAGACGTGCGGGCCGGTCATCACCGAGCGGGTGGTGACGGTGTGCGTGCAGCACCCCGGTGAGGTGGACGGGGCGACGGCGGACAACCCGGCGTCGCACTGGCCGGACGGCGGCACGAGCCAGCCGAGGCCGTCCGTGGTCGCGGTGTGGAAGCAGGGGCGGCGCCAGCCGGACGAGATCGGGTCCTGACGTGCCCTGATCGGCGGGTGTTCGTCCTGCGTTCACCTCGATGTCCGCTGGACATCCGCTTGTCCTCCTACGGTCGGCCGGTTCCCACCGATCCACCACGGAGGTCCGCGTGTCCGCACCCGCCGATCGGGCTCGTCGCCTGCTCCCCCTGCTGCTGCCCAACCACCCGCTGGGGCGGTCGGAGACGACCTGCCTCTACCGCTGCGCCAACGCCTGCGCGCACGACGCCCCGAACACCTCGGACAACACCTACTTCGGCGACGTCGTCCGCGAGGCCGTCAGCCGTCGCGGCGTGCTCAAGGCGGGTGCCGTCCTCGCGGTGGCGGGCGCCGGTGCGACCGCTCTCGGCACCGGCACCGCCGCTGCCGCAGCCCCGGACGTCACGATCGACGCCGACCTGGGCGGCGGCCGTCGCAAGGACGGCCTGAACTTCACCGCCGTCGCGCCGAACACCGAGGACCGGATCGTCACGCCCGAGGGCTACGAGTCCGCCGTCGTGATCCGCTGGGGCGACCCGGTCGTGCCGGGCGCGCCCGCGTTCGACTTCGACAACCAGACGCCCGAGGCGCAGGCCATGCAGTTCGGCTACAACAACGACTTCTGCGGCCTGGTCCCGCTCGACGGCTGGAACCGCTGGCTCATGGGCAGCAACCACGAGTACACGACGGAACCGTTCCTGCACAAGGGCTACGACCCCGAGAACCCCACCGAGGCGCAGGTCAGGATCGGGTGGGCCGGGCACGGCTTCTCCGTCGTCGTGGTCGAGCAGGACCACCGCAGCGGCAAGCTCGTGCCGAAGCTGGACCGCAAGTACAACCGCCGCATCACCGCCACCACGCCGTTCGCGGTCGATGGTCCGGCGGCGGGCAGCGAGTACCTGAGGACGTCGACCGACCCGACCGGCAAGCGCGTGCTCGGCACGTTCGGCAACTGCGCGGGCGGCGTGACGCCGTGGGGCACGATCCTGTCCGGCGAGGAGAACTTCAACGGCTACTTCGCCGGTGGCGCCGCGATCACCGACCCGGTCGCCAAGGCCCGCGCCAGCCGCTACGGCCTGCCCGGCGCGACGACCGAGCGCAAGTGGGAGCGGTTCGACAAGCGCTTCGACCTCGCGCAGGAGCCCAACGAGTTCAACCGGCACGGCTGGATCGTCGAGATCGACCCGCACGAGAAGGACTCCGCGCCGGTCAAGCACACCGCGCTCGGCCGGTTCAAGCACGAGGGCTGCACCATCCGGGTCGCGAAGGACGGCCGGGTCGTGGCGTACATGGGCGACGACGAGCGCTTCGACTACATCTACAAGTACGTGTCGAAGAACAGGATCGTGAAGGGCGACAGCCGCCGGGCCCGCGAGCAGAACAAGAAGCTGCTCTCCGACGGCACGCTGTACGTGGCGCGGTTCAGCGGCAACAGCCCGGCAGCCGAGATCGACGGCACCGGCAAGCTCCCCGCCGACGGCCACTTCGACGGCACCGGCGAGTGGCTCAAGCTGGTCAGCGGCGACCGGTCGTTCGTGGACGGCTTCACCGCCGAGGAGGTGTACGTCTTCACGCGGCTCGCCGCGGACAAGGTCGGCGCCACCAAGATGGACCGCCCCGAGGACATCGAGGCCAGCCCGCGCACCGGCAAGGTGTACGCGGCGCTGACCAACAACACCGACCGCGGCAAGCCGGGCAAGGAGGCGGGCACCGAGATCAACCCGAGGGTCGGCAACCGCAACGGTCACGTCCTGGAGTGGGAGGAGAACCGCGGCGACGCGACCGCGACCACGTTCCGCTGGACGCTCCTGCTGGTCTGCGGCGACCCCGCGACGGCCGACACCTACTTCGGCGGCTACGACAAGACGCAGGTCAGCCCCATCTCGTGCCCGGACAACGTGGCGTTCGACAGCAGCGGCAACCTGTGGATCTCCACCGACGGCAACGCGCTGGGCTCCAACGACGGCCTGTTCGCCGTGCCGGTCGAGGGGCGCTACCGCGGGCGGGTCAAGCAGTTCCTGACGGTGCCCAAGGGGGCGGAGACCTGCGGTCCGGTGATCAACGACCGGTTCATCCTCGTCTCGGTGCAGCACCCCGGTGAGATCACCGGCGCCAGCGCCGACAACCCGCTGTCGCACTGGCCGGACGGCGGCACCAGCCAGCCGCGCCCGTCCGTCGTGGTGGCGTGGAAGAAGGACAACGGCCGCATCTGCGGCTGAGTCCGTTCGAGACGGTGGCCGCGGACCCCTGCGCCCGCGGCCACACACCTCGGTTGAACCACGCCGAACGACCGCCCGTGTCACGGGTGGCTGCACCGCGGACAGCCGGTTCCCCCCCAACGGCCATCCCCCAGGAGTGCACGGTGAAGCGTGTCCAGCTCATCGGTCCGACCCTCGGAGCCCTCGCGCTGGCGGGCGTGACGTCGGCGTGCGGCGACGAGCGCGCCCCGTCCTCCTCCCCGGCTGCGGAGAAGCAGGACGTCAGGGTCGCCGACGAGGACGCCGAGCCCGTCGTGCCGCACTCGCGCGGCCCGGTGCGGGTGTCCACCGTGGACGGGAGTGCGGTCGAGGCCGCCGCGGTCGACGGCGCCGAGGTAGACCGGCCGGGCGCGATCCCGGAGCTGCTGCTCAAGGCCAAGGCCGTGCGCGGCGACGGCCTGCTCGGCGGCGCGACCTACGTGCAGCGGCTGAACACCGAGGGCGGCGTCGCCCCGGCAGGCACGTGCGAGCCCGACGCCCAGGTGTCCGTGCCCTACACCGCCCTCTGCACCTTCTACGAGTCGGCCTGATCCGCCGGTCGTCCCGCGGCTCGACCGAGCCGCAGGACGACCAGCGCGGCCGTCACCATGCAGACCCCGACCACCCACAGCCCGGCGCGCTGCGTGCCGGTCAGGTCGTGCAGCCAGCCCGTCACGTACGGGCCGACGAACCCGCTGACGTTGCCCAGCGAGTTGATCAGCGCGATCCCGCCCGCCGCGGCCGCGCCGGTCAGGAAGCTCGACGGCAGCGCCCAGAACGTCGGCAGCGCCGCGCACACCCCCACCGCGCACACGGTCACCGCGACCATCGCCGCGACCGGGTTGCCCAGGTGGAGCGCGATCGGGATCGCCACCCCGCCGACCAGCACCGGCAGCGCCACGTGCCACGTCCGCTCACCGGTCCGGTCGCCGTGCCGCGCCCACAGCACCATCACGACGGCGCCGATCGCGTACGGGATCGCGTTCACCAGCCCGCGTTCCACCACCGACATCGTCGTGCCGAACTGCTGCTCGAAGCCCGCGATGATCGTCGGCAGGAAGAACCCCAGCGTGTACAGGCCGTAGACGACGCCGAAGTACACGAACGCCAGCGCCAGGATCCGCGGGTGCGTCAGCGCCTTCCGCAACGGCCAGTGGTGCTCGGCCTCCGTGCGCTGCTGCTCCTCCAGCAGTTCACGGGCCAGCCACCGCCGCTCGTCGGCCGTCAGCCACTTCGCGTCCGACGGCCGGTCCGTCAGGTAGAACCACGTGACCACGGCCAGCACCAGCGCGGGCAGGCCCTCGACCAGGAACATCACCCGCCAGCCGGACAGCCCGAGCCACCCGTCGCCCGCCTCGATCAGCAGACCCGACGTGGTCGCGCCCAACGCCGACGAGATCGGCACGGCCGCCATGAACAGGGCGACCACCCGCGCCCGCTCCGACGCCGGGAACCAGTACGTCAGGTACAGGATGATGCCGGGGAAGAAGCCCGCCTCGGCCACGCCGAGCAGGAACCGCAGCAGGATCAGCACGGACCCGTTCGGCACGAACGCCATCGCGGTCGCCAGCACGCCCCAGGTGACCATGATCCGCGCGATCCACCGCCGCGCCCCGAACCGGTGCAGTGCCAGGTTGCTCGGCACCTCCAGCAGCAGGTAGCCGACGAAGAAGATGCCCGACGCGAACCCGAAGGCGGTCGCCGTGAGCTGGAGCTCCTCACGCATCCCGTTCGGTCCGGCGAACCCGATGTTCACCCGGTCCAGGTAGTTCACGAAGTACAGCAGGCACAGGTACGGAACGAGTCGCAGCGCGACCTTCCGCACGACGCGGGAGCGCGGTTCGGTGTCCACCCACCTGACCCTAGGGTTCAGGGATGTCTCCTGTCGCTTTGATCACCGGCGCCTCACGCGGCATCGGCGCGGCCATCGCCCGCTCCCTGTCCGACACCCACGAACTCCTCCTGGGCGGACGTGACGCCGACGCCCTCGGGGCGTTGGCGGCCTCGCTCCCCAACGCCCGCCCGTGGCAGGTCGACATCACCGACCACGCCGCGCTGGCCGAGGCCGTCCCGTCCATCGGGCGCCTCGACGTGCTGGTGCACAGCGCGGGGGTCACCGAGCTGGGGCACGTCGTCGACTCCCCGCCGGACCTGTGGCGCCGCACGTTCGACCTCAACCTCTTCGCCGTGGCCGAGCTGACCAGGCTCCTGCTCCCCGCGCTGCGCGCCACCAGCGGCCAGGTGGTCCTGATCAACTCCGGCGCGGGCCTGCACGCCCACCCGAACTGGGGCGCCTACGCGGCCAGCAAGCACGCCCTCCGCGCCTTCGGCGACTCCCTGCGCGCGGAGGAGGAGCGCGAGCACGGCATCCGCGTCACGTCCGTCCACCCCGGCCGGGTCGACACCGACATGCAGCGCGACGTCCGCGCCCAGGAGGGCGGCGAGTACGAGCCGCGGTTCTACCTGGAGGCCGACTCCGTGGGCCGCGCGGTCGCCGCCGCCGTCCTCGCGGGCCCGGACGCGCACCTCACCGAGATCGTCGTCCGGCCGCGCGCGCACTGACGAGCGGAGGCCCTTCGACGCGCGTCGAAGGGCCTCCGACCTACCAGAGTGCGCCGTGCTGCCCGCGGCAGCGCGGGAACGCCGCTCTGGATCTTCATCACCGCTCGTGGCACCCCTTCGTCCGCCCTGCGACCGGTACCTGTCCGGCCGGGGCGCGGGTGTCGCACAGGAGTTGACGAAGGACTACGCCCGCAGCCGTGCCGACACCGCGCCGACCGCCGCCTGGGCCTCCGAGCGGTCCACCCGCGTGTTCTCGCCGCCCGCGACGACCTGCTCGCCCGCGACCCACACGTCCAGCACCCGCCGCGAACCGGACGCCCACACGAGGTTGGCCAGCAGTTGGTCGTCCGGGGCGTCCACGCCGGTGGCGAACGCCGGGTCGTCGACGTCGATGTGCACGACGTCGGCCCAGCGGCCCGCTTCGAGCACGCCGATGTCGTCGCGGCCGAGCGCCGCCGCGCCGCCGCGGGTGGCGAGGAGCAGGGCGTCGGCCGCGCGGACCACGGACGCGTCCATCGCCGAGACCCTGGCCAGCAGCGCCGCCAGGCGGGCTTCCTCGAACAGGTCGAGGTCGTCGTTGCTGGCCGGACCGTCGGTGCCGAGGCCGACGGCGACACCCGCGTCCAGGTACGCCCGCAGGGGCGCGATGCCGGAGGCGAGCTTGGTGTTCGAGCCGGGGCAGTGGGCCACGCCGACGCCGTTGGCCGCGTAGATGGCGATGTCCTCCGGCGAGAGGTGGACGGAGTGCGCGGACAGGACGCGGCCCCGCAGGACACCGGCCTGCTCCAGCAGCCGCGGCACGGAGCCGTGCGAGGCGCGCTGGGCCTCGTCCTCGTTCGGCGCCTCGGCGACGTGGATCTGCGTGAGCGCGCCGCGGGACCGGGCGGCGGCGGCGATCTCGCCCAGCGCCTCCGGGGACAGCATGTACGCGGAGTGGGGGCCGTAGCCGAGTTCGACGCGGTCACCGGGGCCGAAGCGGAGGCCGTCGGCGTCGATCCACTTGTCGACCGCGTCGGCCATCGGGCGCCACGGCATGCCGGGCAGGTCGAGGATGGCGAGGCCCACCACGGCCCTGGAACCCGCGGCCAGCACGGACTCGACCAGGTTCTCGCCGTGGAAGTACATCTCGGCGCTGGTGGTGACGCCGTTGCGCAGCATCTCGATCGCGCCGAGGAGCATCCCGGCGCCGCTGTCCCGCGGCGTCATCTTCGCTTCGGCGGGCCACATGGCCTCGCGCAGCCAGCGCAGCAGCGGCAGGTCGCCGCCGAGGCCGCGGAGCACGGTCATGGGGCTGTGGGCGTGGGTGTTGACCAGGCCGGGCATGAGGATGCCGGTCAGCTTCCGGACCTCGCCGTCGAAGGCGGGTGCGGTGGCGGCCGGACCGGTGTGCGTGATGCGGCCTTCGTCGGAGAGGTCGACCACCGCGTCCCGCAGGACGCTGCAGGTCGGATCGCAGGGCAGGACCACCGGGGCGTGCAGGCGCAAGGACATGGCACGAATCCTGCCCGATGTGGTTTGGCGACGCGCGGCACGGGTATCCGCGCACCACCGGACTTTTCTCCCA
>NZ_DASUSQ010000039.1:0-79645 GCF_036375055.1 Umezawaea sp. | reverse complement strand
GGTGCTCTATCCCCTGAGCTACGGGGGCCGTAGCTGTTGGAATGATCCTAGCGCACTGTCGGCACGGGTTTTCACCCCCTACCCTCGGGTGGCATGGAGCCGGTGCGGGAACGTTCGGTTGTGGCTGGTGACCTGCGGCTTCGAGTGCTGGAGGAGGGGGAGGCCGGTGCGCCCGTGGTGGTGTTGGTGCACGGGTTCCCTGACACCTCCGCCGTCTGGGACGGGGTGGTCGCGGGGTTGGTGGGGCGGTTCCACGTCGTTCGGTACGACACCCGCGGGTCTGGGGGGTCTAGGCGGCCCGCTGAGCTGAGCGGGTACCGGGTTGAGCGGTTGGGGGAGGACCTGGCCGCTGTGGTGCGGGCCGTGGCGCCCGGTCGGAAGGTGCACCTGGTCGGGCACGACTGGGGGTCCACGCAGGCCTGGGTGGCCGTTGAGCGGTACCCCGAGCTGTTCGCGTCGTTCACCAGCATCTCCGGGCCGTCGCTGGGGCACGTCAGCGACTGGGTGCGGCGCAACCGGCGGCACCCGGTGAAGGTGCTGAACCTGCTGAGGCACTCCTGGTACATCGCGGGTTTCCGGGTGCCGGTGGTGCCCGAGCTGGTGTGGCGGAGCAGGACCGTGCGGAGGCTGCTGCGCGCCCAGCACCGGGAACTGGTCAACGGGCTGGGGCTGTACCGGGCGAACGTGGGGAAGTCCCCTGAACCGGTGACCGTGTCGGTCCCGGTGCTCCAGGTGGAACTGCGGCGCGACCCGTTCGTGAAGGCCGGCCACCTCGACGCGGCGGAGCCGTGGGTGCCGGAGCTGACCCGGCGGTCGCTGCACGCGTCGCACTGGGCGCCCCGGACGCACCCCGCGGCGGTGGCGCGGATGATCACCGAGTTCGTCGACGGCACGCCGGCGAGGCGGGAGCTGGTCGTGATCACCGGGGCGGGCAGCGGGATCGGGCGGGCGACGGCGCTGGCGTTCGCGGTGGACGGGGCGGAGGTGCTGGCGCTCGACGTGGACGGCGAGGCCGCGGCGCGCACGGCGCGGGAGGTGCGGGGGCACGCGTACGAGGTGGACGTGGCCGACGGTGCGGCCGTGCACGCCGTGGCGGAGCGGATCCGGGCCGAGCACGGGGTGCCGGACGTGGTGATGGCCAACGCGGGCGTGGTGGTGGCCGGGGCGTTCCTGGACACGTCCGAGGCCGACTGGCGGCGCGTGGTGGACGTGAACCTGTGGGGCGTCGTGCACACGGTGCGGGCGTTCCTGCCGCTCCAGGTGGAGCGGGGCGAGGGCGGGCACGTCGTCGTGACGGCGTCGATGGCCAGCTACTTCCCGTCGAAGGCGCTGCCCGCGTACTCGGCGACGAAGGCCGCCGTGCTGATGCTGGCGGAGTGCCTGGCCGAGGAGGTGAAGCCCAACGGGATCGGGGTCAGCGCGATCTGCCCCGGCATCGTGCACACCGACATCACCCGCAGCGCCACGTTCGCGGGCGTCGACGCGGACACCGAACGGGTGAAAAGGGACGCGGTGACCAGGACCTACCAGTTGCGCGGGTACGGACCTGAGCGAGTCGCCACCGCGGTGGTCCGCGCTGTTCGGCAGAATCGGCTGGTGGTGGCGGTGACTCCGGAGTCGCGGTTGGCGCGGTTCGGCAGCCGCCTGTCGCCGAAGGCCGTCCGCGTGCTGGGACGCCTGGCGGGGCCTACCTGGCGTCAGTAGTCGGTCACATTGCACACATGCGCATGTCGCTATATGTTGCTCGCATGGGTCACGGGCATGGGCACGGTGTGCCGCCTGCGGAGGCGGCGAGCGCTTCGGGCAAGCACATCGGCAAGCTGTGGATCGCCTTCGGCATCGGCGCGGTCTTCATGGTGGTCGAGTTCGCCGTCGGGTTGGCGACGTCGTCGCTGGCGCTGATCTCCGACGCCGCGCACATGCTGACCGACGTGCTCGGGGTCGGCATGGCGCTGGCCGCGATCATGGTCGCCCGCCGCGCCACGACGGGGCTCAACCGGACGTTCGGCATGTACCGCGCGGAGGTCCTCGCGGCGCTGGCGAACGCGGTGCTGCTGTTCGGCGTCGCCGGGTACGTCGTCTACGAGGCGGTCGGCCGCTTCGGCGACCCGCCCTCGGTGCCCGCGCTGCCGGTGATCCTCGCCGCGCTGCTCGGTCTGTGCGCCAACGTCGTCTCCTTCCTCCTGCTGCGCGGCGGCGCGAAGGAGAGCATCAACGTCCGGGGCGCGTACCTGGAGGTGCTCGCCGACCTGATCGGCTCGGTCGGCGTGCTGCTGAGCGGCCTCGTCACGCTAGTGTTCGGCTGGCGCTACGCCGACCCGATCACGGGTGTCGCGATCGGCCTGTGGGTGCTGCCGAGGACGTGGAAGCTGGCCCGCCACGCGCTGCACATCCTGTTCCAGCACGCGCCCGAGGGCCTCGACGTCGCCGCCGTGCAGGCCGACCTGGCGACGCTGCCCGGCGTGACCGAGGCGCACGACCTGCACGTGTGGACGCTGACCTCCGGCATGGAGGTGGCGTCGGCGCACCTGAGCATCGAGCGCGACGTCGACCCGGCCGAGGTGCTGCGCACCGCGCAGGCGCTGCTGGCCGAGCGGTACCACATCGAGCACGCCACCCTCCAGGTCGAGCCCGGCGACTCGGCCCAGCGCTGCCGCGAGATGTCCTGGTGAAGCGAAAGGGGGAGCCTCCACCAGGAGGCTCCCCCTTCTACCAGCGACGTGCTACAGGCCCGCGAGCTGCCCCGCCTTCGGACCCTGGACCTCGTTCGGCAGCCCGTTGTTGACCGGGGCGGGGCTGTTCCCGCTCCCGCTCATGGGCCCGCCGATCCTGTTCGCCGCGAGCACCACCGGCGCCTTGTTGTTCACGATGCTCACCGGTCCGCCGACCTTGGTGTTCTCGATGTTCACCCCGGTCTTCGAGCCGGTCACGGTGACCGGTCCGCCGACCTCGGAGTCCACCAGCACCACGGCGCCCGCGCCGTTGGCCGCGATCGGCCCGTTCACCTTGCCGCCGAACACGTACAGCGACGCGCCCGCGTTGACGGTGACCGGCCCGCTGATCGTCGCGCCGTCGACCACCGTCACGCCGGACGTCACGGTCAACGGTCCGCCGACCGGCTCGGTGATCGTCCTTGTGGCCGTCACCGGGGGCTTGGCCAGCAGCTCGAACTCCGACAGGGTGGCGCCGCCCGCGATCTCCAGGCGGTAGTACCGGTAGAAGCCCGGCTTGGCGATCTTGAACGCGCGGGTCTGCTGGCGCCAGGAGAACTTCTGGTCCTGGCGCTCGTCGGCCTTGGTCCACGTCTTGCCGTCCAACGAGCCCTTGAGCACCCAGTTCTTCGCGTCACCCGCGGCCGTGCCGGAGGTCAGCGTGTAGTACTCGGCCCGTTCCTTGGTGGCGGGCAGGTCGACCTGGAGCGCGTCGACCGCGGCCTGCGTCAGCGAGGTGTCGTCCACCACCGCCGCCGGACCGGTGAACGTGCCCGCGGTGCTGATGTCGCGCAACGGCTTCGCGACCTCGTTGCCCTTGGTGAGCGACGGGGGCACGGAGTCCGCGCCGGTCGCCCACTTCGACGGGTTGGGGCCCATGTCGAAGTCCAGGGTCCCGCCGGACGCGAGCACGTCGTGGTTCAGGTACGACTTGTCGTGGACCTTGCCGTTGACCCTGAGGTTCTGCACGTAGATGTTCTTCGCGCTGTTCTTCGGCGCGTTCACCACGAGCTTCTTGCCGTTCTCCAGCTTCAGCGTCGCCTTGGTGAACAGCGGCGACCCGACCGCGTACGTCGAGTTGCCCATCTGGAGCGGGTAGAAGCCCAGCGCGCTGAACAGGAACCACGCCGACTGCTCGCCGTTGTCCTCGTCGCCCGCGTAGCCCTGCCCGATCTCGCTGCCCAGGTAGAGCCGCCGGGTGATCTCGCGGACCTTCTCCTGCGTCTTCCACGGCTGGCCGGTGAAGTCGTACATGTAGCTGATGTGGTGCGAGATCTGGTTGCTGTGCCCGAGCTGGCCCATCCGGACGTCCCGCGCCTCGGTCATCTCGTGGATGACACCGCCGTAGGAGCCGGTGAACTTGGCCGTCTCCGGCGTGGAGAAGAACTCGTCGAGCTTCTTCGCCAGGCCCTCACGGCCGCCGTACAGGTTCGCCAGGCCCTGGCCGTCCTGGGGCACCGAGAACGTCTGGTTCCACGCGTTCGTCTCGGTGTAGTCGTAGCCCCACTCCTGCGGGTTGAAGTCCGCCGCGGGCACCCGGCGCGTGCCGTCGGGGTTGCGGCCCTGGAAGAAGCCCGTGGCCGGGTCGAACATGTTGACGTAGTTCAGCGCGCGGTTGGTGAAGTACTCGTGGTTCTCCAGGTACTCCTGCTTGCGCGGGTCGTTCGCCGCGGCCCTGTCGTACAGCGCCTTCGACATGGTGGCGATGCCGTAGTCGTTGAGGTAGCCCTCGATCGCCCACGACATGCCTTCCTTCGTCGTGGTGGACGTGTAGCCCTTGAACCCGGCCGTGGCCTGGCCGTGGCGGCCGACGTCGTCGTTCGGCGGCGTCACGGTCGCGTTCTTCACGGCCGCGTCGTAGGTCGCCTGCGCGTCGAGGTTGGTGACGCCCTTGACGTAGGCGTCCGCGAAGGCGACGTCGGAGCTGGTGCCCGTCATCAGGTTCGCGTAGCCGGGGGAGGACCACCGCGACACCCAGCCGCCGTCGCGGTACTGCTGCACGAACCCGTCGGCCAGCTCACCGGCCTTCGAGGGCGTGAAGAGGGTGTAGGCGGGCCACGTCGTGCGGTAGGTGTCCCAGAACCCGTTGTTGACGTACATCTTGCCGTCGACGATCTTGGCGCCGGTCTGCGTCGGCGTGCTCGGCCCCGTGGCGGGGCTCACCGGGCTCGCGTACTTGTAGACCGGAGCCGCGGCCGAGCCGGTGTTCTCGAAGGTCGAGTTCGGGTACAGGTAGAGCCGGTAGAGGCTGGAGTACAGCGTGGTCAGCTGGTCCTCGCTGGCGCCCTCGACCTCGATGATGCCGAGCTGCTCGTCCCACGCCTGCTGCGCGCGCTGCTTCACGGAGTCGAACGTGTCCTGCGGCGAGATCTCCAGCTCCAGGTTCTTCTTCGCCTGGTCGACGCTCAGCAGCGAGGTCGCGATCCGCAGGTGCACGGTCTTCTGCGCGCTGGTGTCGAACTGGAAGTAGCCCGCCACGTTGTCGCGGCCCTGGCCGGTCAGCTTGCCCGCGGCCTTCACGGGCTGGTCGACCGTGCCGTAGACGAACATCCGGGTCGCGCCGAAGGACAGGCCGACGTCGGAGAAGCCGGACACCACACCGGTCGCGGCGTCCAGCGTCAGCCCGCCGCTGTTGTTCACGTTGTCGAACACCAGGTTCGAGGTGTTCTCGGTGAAGCCGAACCTGAACACCGCGGCGTGGTCGGTCGGCGCGATCTCGGTGCGCATGCCGTTCTCGAACTTCACGCTGTAGTAGTGCGCCTTGTCCGTCTCGTTCTCGTGCTTGAACGGGAGGGCGCGGACGGCCCGGTCGGCGGTGGGCGTCCCGGTCGACGGCATCACCTGGAACGTCTGCCGGTCGCGCATCCACGGGCTGGGCTCGTGGCTGGTGCTGAACGCCTGCATCGTCGGCAGGTTGGCGCTGTTGTTGAACTTGGCGTAGTCGTAGAACCAGCTCGTGGAGCTCGCGTTCGTCACCGGGGTCCAGAAGTTGAAGCCGTGCGGCACGGCCGTGGCCGGGAAGTTGTTGCCGCGCGAGAAGGAACCGCTGGAGTTGGTGCCGCGGGTGGTGCGGACGTAGTCCGTCGGCCGCTGGTAGTCCGGAGTGGACGGTGCGGACCTGATCGTGATGTCGTCGAACCAGCCGTTGAAGTTGGCGGGCCCCTCGGGGTTGTCGTACGCGACCAGGATGCGCTTGATCGTCTTGCCGGCGGCGACCGAGCCGATCACCGACGCGAGCCGGTTCCACTGGTTGGTGTAGAGCGCCTTCGACGCGCCCTGGCCCCTGGGGGACAGCTCGAACCCGTGCTGGTCGCGCGCACCGAGGTCGCTGAGGTAGGTGCCGTCGGAGAACGCGAGGTCCACCGCGGTGAACGTGCTCGGGTAGTTCAGGTCGTCGGTCATGAAGCTCGGGAAGACCAGGTACGACAGCTCGGTCGTCCTGGTGACCGGCACGTCGACGTCGAACACCTTGTTGTAGGAGTAGCCGCGGCCCTCGGCGAGGTGCGTGCCCTGGTAGCGCAGCGCCTTCACGCCGGTGAAGCCGACCCTGCCCTTGGCGTTGTAGCCGCCGGTGGCGCCCTCACCCACCGTCGTGCGCATGTTGTCCGGCGCGGGCGTGGCCGAGCCGTCCGAGAACTGCACCTCGGCGAGCTGGATCAGGTTCACGCCGCCCGCGTTGGCCGTGATCTCCAGCCGGTAGTGCGAGTAGGCGGTCGTGGTCTCGAAGTCGTAGACCTTGGTCTGCTGCCGCTCCGGGAAGACCTCGCCCGCGCGGGTGTCGACCGTCGTCCAGGTCTGGCCGTCGGTGGAACCCAGCAGGGTCCAGTTCTTCGGGTCGCGTTCGGCCGCGTCGTTCGCCGAGGACAGCGCGTACCGCTTCACCAGCGTCGGTTCCGACAACTGGAACTGCACCCAGCCGGTGCTGGTGAACGTCAGCCACTTCGAGCTGACGTTCCCGTCGACGAGGTTCTCCTTCACCTCGTCGCTGGCCGTGTTCTCGGAGTTCGCCCGCACGCCGACGACCTTGTCGGTCACGTTGCCGGGAATGCTCACCGAGTCCGCGCCGTTGACGCCCGACGCCTTGGGGTTGCCCTGGGCATCGGTTTCCACCGTGCTCGCCCACTTGGGCTGAGGTTGACCCTCCTCGAAGGAGGACGAGAACAGGTCTGCGCTCACGGCTGGCTCTTCCGGTGCGGCCGATACGGGCGACCAGCTTCCCACGCTACCCATGACCACTGCAGTGACAGTGACGCCGACCAGCGCCAAACGGGTTCTCTTCGCCCGCATGTGCCCCATTGCGCACGCCTTCCGGTTGACTCGATGCTCGACCCGCGCGACAGCACAACCGCTCCCTGACATCGTTGTCAAGATTGGTTGACCAAATTGTCCGCTGACCTGTCTACCTGCTGCTCCAAGTGCCTGTACGGGTGTGGGTGTGGCGCCACCGTCGTCGAGCTGTTCCGGAACTAGAATCGCAGCCACTGCCGTGACGGAGGAAGAGTTGAACGTGCGGAAAGCGCCTCAGGTGGGCACCCCCGCTGGGATGCGGGCGCTCAACCAGCGCGCGGTGCTCGACCGACTCCGCCTGGAGGGGCCGTCGACGCGGCCCCAGATCGCCAAGGAGACCGGCCTCTCCAAGCCCACCGTCGGCCAGGCCCTGCTCGACCTGGAGCGCCACGGACTCGTGAGACCCGTGGGCCGGACGACGGCCGGGCCCGGCCGGTCGGCCGTGGTCTACGAGCCCAACCCGGCCGCCGCGCACGTGCTCGGCGTGGACATCGGCAGGCAGCGCATCCGGGCCGCCGTGTCGGACCTCGCGGGGTCCGTCATCGCGCGGGTCGACGAGCGCAACCGGTGCCGGTCGGCGGACTCGCTCGTGCGGAAGGTGCGCGAGTTGGCCGTCCGCACGGTGAACGACGCCGGTCTGGAACTGGACGACGTGATCACGAAGGTGGTCGGCAGCCCCGGTGTGCCGGACACGCGGGGCCGGGGCATGCACCACGCGCCGAACCTGCCCGGCTGGGAGCGCAAGGGCCTGCTGGACGAGCTGGAGGACGTGCTCGGTCCCGGTCTCGTGGTGGAGAACGACGCGAACCTCGCCGCCGTCGGCGAGATGGAGTTCGGCGTGGCCAAGGGCATCGGCGTCTTCGTCACGGTCACCGTCGGCACGGGGATCGGCATGGGCATCGTGATCGACGGCCAGCTCTTCCGCGGCGCGCACGGGGCCGCGGGCGAGGTCGGCTACCTGCCGTACCCCGAGTCCAAGGAGGACCCGCGGGTGCGGGGCCAGTTCGAGGGGGCCGCGGCGGCGCACTCGGTCGTGGACCGGGCGAAGGCCATCGGGCTGACGCAGGTGCGCAGCGCCCGCGAGGTGTTCGTGCTGGCGAAGTCCGGCGACACCCGCGCGCTGGAGGTCGTGCACGACGAGGCCGAGCGGCTGGCCTACCTGGTGGCGTCCGTGAGCGCCGTGCTGGACCCGGAGCTGGTCGTGCTGAGCGGGGGCGTCGGCACGAACATCGAGCTGCTCCAGGAGCCGATGGACCTCGCCCTGCGCCGCACGACGCCGCTCGTGCCGAGGATCGTCGCGGGGGAGCTGGGGGACGGGGCCGTGCTCAGTGGCGCGCTCGCCGTGGGGCTCACCGCGGCGCGTGACCTGGTCTTCGACCAGCGCGAAGCGATCACTCTCTGACATTAGGCGAGAAGCTCTCACCTTGGGATTCACCCAATCGTCGCAGGCGCGCCGGGTCAAATGTGGCTTAGCGTTACCAGGGCCTCCTCCTGGAGGGTGAGAATCTAGATCCGTTGCACCGGGGAGTCGTGAAGGGATGCGGGGGACGTAGCCCCTCACGACCGCACGGGACAGGCGCCGCGCCAACACCAACCGCCTGTCCCGTGTAACGGTCACCCGCTCGGCGTCGACCGGTGCACGTCGTCGGCCCTCGACTCGTGGTGCGTCGAGTCCGCGATCCACGCGCCGGGGATCGACGGGTCCAGCACCCCGTCCTCCAGCCAGGAGAACTCGCCCGCCATGACCTTCTTCGTCAGCCGCACGTCGGAGTCGTCGGAATTGGTCCAGAGCCGCTCGAACAGCTCGTCCACGCGCACCCGCGCCTGCTTGGCGAACGCGTCCGCCAGTTCCGCCGCGTTGCCGCCGTCCGCCTTGGCGCGCACGCACGTCGCGCTGATCGCGAACAGCTCGGCGCCGACGTCCACGACCCGGCCGAGGAACCGCTGCTTGCGCTCCATCTTCCCCTGCCAGCGCGACATCGCGTAGAACGTGTGCCGCGCGAGCTTCCTGCTCGACCGCTCCACGAACCGCAGGTGTGTCGCGAGTGGACCGAACTCGGCGAACGAGCCGGGCACCTGCCCCCTGCCCACCACCAGCGTCGGCAGCCACCTGGCGTAGAAACCGCCCGCCTTCGCCGCGGCCTTGGCCTTGCGGCCCCGATCCGCCTCGGGGTCGATGATGTCGCCCGCCACCGCGAGGTGGGCGTCGACCGCCTCCCGCGCGATGATCAGGTGCATGATCTCCGTCGAGCCCTCGAAGATCCGGTTGATCCGCAGGTCGCGCAGCACCTGCTCGGCGGGGACGCCCCGCTCACCGCGCGCCGCCATCGACTCGGCCGTCTCGTAGCCCCGGCCGCCGCGGATCTGCACCAGCTCGTCCACCACCAGGCAGCCCATCTCCGAGCCGTACAGCTTCGCCAGCGCGGCCTCGATGCGGATGTCGTTCGCGCCCGCGTCGGCCAGTTCGCTGCTGAGGTCCACCACGGCTTCCAGCGCGTACGCCGTGGCGGCGATGAACGCGACCTTCCCGCCCACGGCCTCGTGCCTGCCGACCGGCAGACCCCACTGCACCCGTTCCGACGACCACTCGCGCGCGATCTTGACCGACCACTTCGCCGCCGCGGCGCACAGGGCGGGCAGCGACAGGCGACCGGTGTTCAGCGTCGTCAGCGCGATCTTCAGCCCGGCGCCCTCCTCGCCGATCCGGTTCGCCGCGGGCACGCGGACCTGGTGGAACCGCGTGACCCCGTTCTCCAGCCCGCGCAGACCCATGAACGCGTTGCGGTTCTCCACCGTGATGCCGGGGGAGTCCGCCTCCACGACGAACGCGCTGATCCCCTTGCCGGGAACGGCCGCCATCACGACCAGCAGCTCGGCCACGACACCGTTGGTGGTCCACAACTTCACACCGTCCAGCAGGTAGGCCTCGCCGTCCTGCGTCGGTGTCGCCGTCGTGCCGAGCCGGGCCGGGTCGCTGCCGACGTCGGGTTCCGTCAGCAGGAACGCGCTGATCGCCCCCGCCGCGCACCGCGGCAGGAACTCCCGCTTCTGCTCGTCCGTCCCGAAGAGCGCCAGCGGTTGCGGCACGCCGATCGACTGGTGCGCCGACAGCAGCGCCCCGATCGCCGGGCTCACCGACCCCACCAGCATCAGGGCCTTGTTGTAGTAGACCTGCGACAGCCCGAGCCCGCCGTACTCCGCCTTGATCTTCATCCCGAACGCCCCGAGCCGCTTCAGCCCGGCGTACACCGAATCGGGTATCCGCGCCTCGCGCTCGATCAGCCGCACGTCGAGCTCCTTCTCGCAGAAGTGCCCGAGCCGCTGGAGGAACTCCTCGCCCGCCCGTCTGCCCTCGGCGTCCCCGCGCGGGTGCGGGTGGATCAGGTCCAGCCGGAGGTGGCCGAGGAACAGCTCTTTGCCGAAGCTGGGACGCCGCCATCCCGTTTCACGGGCCTGCTCGGCGACCTGCCGCGCCGCCCGTTCGTCGACCTTCTTGTCGCTACCGGTTTTCTCGGGGTCCACTGCGGTCATCGCTGACCTCCCAGGAGCCGAAAGGTGAACTCCTGACGGTACTACCGGTGGGTAGCGCCGTCCGATCAGCCGATCAGGCGCAGCCGCCGCTTCGCCAGCTCCTCCAGCGCCCCGGTCGCCTCGGCCAACGTCCGCAGGGCCTTGTCGAACACCTCCGCGTCCTCACCCAGCGTCAGCCGCATCTCCGCGTTCACCCCGGCCCGCGCCAGCCGTCCCGCGAGGATGGCGTCACGACCGGCCTTGGTCAGCTCGATCATCCGCACCCGCAGGTCAGCGCCCTGAGTCCGGGTCACGTACCCCATGCGCTCCAGCTCACCGGTCGACTTCGACGCGGCCTGCGCCGTCACCCCCATCGCCTCGGCCAGCTCCCGCACCGTCACCGGACCCGCCTGGAGGTGCTGGAACACGTACCCGTGCGAGACCCGCAGATCACCGAACCCCTCGGAGTCCAGGTGCCGCACCACCTCGTCCTGGGTCCACGCGGTGAGGGCGGTGAGCAGGAGCGTCAGGTCTTCACGCAAAGGAGTGGCGTCCACGCCGAAATCATGGAATGCTCAACCGCAGTTGCACAACCCTGGTTGAGGAGTGGTGATGGTGGAGACGTACCGGGTGGAGCGGGCGGAGCTGGTCGGCGACCTGGCGGAGATCGTCGAGCGCATCGTGTGGAGCGTGGTGAGCACGACGGATCGTTCGGGGCGACCGCGCTCGCGGGTGATGCACCCGGTGTGGGACTTCGCCGCGATGACCGGCGTCGTGGGGACGCGTCGGACGCCGGTGAAGGTGGCGCACCTGGCCGCGCGACCAGCTTTGACGTGCGCTTACTGGTCGCCGGACCACGACGCGGCGTTCCTGGATTGTGAGGCGTCGTGGGTGCCGGAGGGGGAGTTGGCGGAGGCGTGGGAGGCGCTGGCCAAGGGGTACGACCCGGCAGTGCTGTGGCCGGACGGGCCAGGGTCGGTGGGGTTCGCGGCGTTGCGGTTGACGCCGTACCGAATACAGGTGGTTCGGGCGGAGGCGTTGGCGGCGGGGAGACCTGTGCCCATGTGGGTGGCTGGAGGGAGCGGGGCGATGGTTGGGTGAAGAGCGGTTCCCTCGGGCGCGGTTGATTTGACTTGGAGATCCTGGATTTGGCCCTGTGATCGGGCCAAGGAGCAGGTGGTGATGACCTGCCCGATCAATCAGGGCAAGGGGCAGATCCCCCGAGAGCGTTATGCGCAGATTCGTCCATCAGAAGGTTCGGAACCGCTCCAACCGGATGATCGTGCGGACCAAGGCCGGGAGCTCGGCGAGTCGGCCGCGGTAGCCGGTGCCGAGGGTCTTCCAGTTCTTCAGGTGGGTGATGGCGCGTTCGATTGCGGATCTGATTCCGGACAGCACTCGGTTCGCGGCGAGTCGGGTTCGCGGTTCTTGGGCTCTTTGGTCGGGGTGATCATGCTCGTACCCTGGTGGCCCTTGTCCGCGACGGTGTCGCGGGTGTCCAGTCGGTCGGGCAGGCCCAGGCGCGGAACGCTTCGAGGTCGCAGTTCCTGCCCGACACCGGGCAGGAAGCGGTGATCACCCGACCGGCCAGGTCGGCCGCGACCTGCACGGTCATCCCGGACCGGTGCCGCCGCCCCGAGCGCAGCTCCGGGCGCCCGAGCCGGTGGCCGATCGGGATGAGCGTGCCGTCCACCAGCAACGCGGTAACGAGCAGGTCGAGGCCGAAGTCCTTCGGTCGCCAGCGCAGGATCGGCGTGATCCGTCGGATCAGTCGGCTGAACTGGCAGGCCGGGACAAGCCAAGCCAAGCCAAGCCAAGCCAAACCGAACCGAGGAAAGGAAAGGCTGCACGGGTGGCAAGCGAGCATGTGGGTCGATTGACTGCCTGTGGCCATGTGCGCAACACGGCGCGGCCGGTTTTGCTTGGGGATTTGAGCCTTGAAATTAGTGATCGGGCAGGCTTTTGTGGCTGCCCTTTTGGCCCGATCAAAGGCTCAAATAAGGAGTCCCCAAGTCAAATCAGCCGAACACCCGACCAGCTCAAACAATCCTGCCCATGACGAAGCAACTCAACAATCAGTTCTGCGGCAGCGGCACAGCCCCGCGCTGCGTCAGCAACTGCTTCATGTACTCGACTTCACTGTTCTGCGACTTCAACATGTTGTCCGCCAACACCCGAACAACACTCTGCCCAGCATGATCAGCCGCGTACTCCGCCATGGGCGCCCCGCCGACGTGGTGCCGCAACATGAGTTGCAGGAAGTAGGTGTCGAACTCAACGCCACTCAACGAACGCAACTTCACCAGATCCTCGGACGAAGCCATCCCTGGCATCCCCGTGGCTCCCGACCCCGACCCCGACCCCGCCGCCGCCGTCGAGTGCGCGTGCTCGGACGAGGACTCCATCCACTTCATGTGGGTGCCGTCCGCGGACTGCTCGGGCATGCCCCAGAGGAACAGCCAGCCCTTCATCCGGCCGATCTGCTCCAACTGCGTGCTGGAGATGTCGAAGGCGAGTTGCTTGATCTCGACGGTCGTCGTCCGGTCGCGCGCGATGTTGGCCATCTGCACGCCCTGGAGGTGGTGCGCGGCCATGTCGGTCGCGAAGCCCACGTCCACCGAGTCCCGCGCGGGGACCGAGGCGTCGGACGAACCCGGCAGCTTGATGAGCAGCCCGATGGCCGCACCGAGCAGGAGCACGGCGAGCACGGCAGCGGTGATGACCACTGTCCTCGCCAGGGTGGGACCGCCGCTCGGACGGTCGTCCTGGACGTGCTCGGTCGCGCCCGCGTCCTGCTCGGTGTCGGCCATCACGGGATCAGCTGCTCGGTGTGGTGCTCGGTGCGCCCGCCGGCGCGCTGGCCGACGGGTCGGCCGCTCCGGTCGCGGCCGGGTCGGTCGCGCCGGTCGCGGCGGGGTCGGCCGGGTTGCCCTCGCCCTCGGCGGCGGTGCCACCGGTCATCGGGACGGCGTCGGGGCCGGGTGCCTCCGCGACGAACGGCGGGGGGCTGTCGACCGGGAAGCTGGTCGAGTCGCAGGCCGCGCCGACCTCGGGATAGGTGTTCGGGTTGCGGCGCAGGGACTGGATGAACTGGTCGATGCGCTCGTCGTCGGCGCTGTCGAGCTTGAGCTGGTGGCCCCACGACTGGAGGGAGATGGGCTTGTCGAGGCCGGGGTACGGCGACATCTGGGTGTACGGCTGGCCGGTGACGCGGTTCTTCAGCTTGTCGAGGGCCTCGCCGGTGACCTTGTCCGGGTTGTAGGCGATCCACACGGCGCCGTGTTCGAGGCCGTGGACCATGTTCTCGGTCCGGACGCCCGTCGCGTAGACGGTGCCCATGCAGTCGGCCCAGACGTTGTCGTGGGGGCCGCCGAACGGCGGGCTCTGGTCGTAGGCGACGCGCTGGGTCGACGCGACGTGCTTGCTCGCCTCGTACTCCTTCTTCACGACGCCCGCGATCTTGTCCGACGGGTCCTTGTTCGTGTCGGAGGGAGTCCACGCCGCGAGTGCTTCCGCCTTGGCGTTCTGCGCGTCGATCTTCGAGTACGCGTACCCGAACACACCGACCGCGAGACCGACCACCGCGATGACCGCGACGATGGTGCCCCAGGGCTTGGGCTTGCTCGCCACCACGGACGCGCGTGCCGCCTGCACGCTCCCGCGGTTGGCCTTAGTCTTCTTGCCGCTGACCATGTCCGCCTCAGATCTCATGTCATCCGTGCACGACGCCGGAGGACTGCCGCCGGTTAGTGTAGGGACACCGTGTCTGATCACCGTCAACCCTCGGTGGCGCAGGGTGTTCGTCAACAGTTGCCACCTGTCGGTGCGGACCCCGTCCATCCCACCCTCCGGGACGGGTCAACCCGGTCGAGACCAGCGCGAACGCTTCCCTAGACTTCTGCGGGTGACTCCCGCTGCGCTCGCTGAACTGGTCCGCGCGACGGCTGTGGACGTGCTGTCCGGCCGTGGCCTGGACACCGCCGCACTGCCGCCCGCGGTGACCATCGAGCGACCCCGCAACCCCGACCACGGCGACTACGCCACGAACCTGGCGCTCCAGATCGGCAAGAAACTCGGTGTCGGCTCCCGTGACCTGGCCGGATGGCTCGCCGAGGCGTTGACCGGGACGGACGCCATAGCCTCCGTCGAGGTCGCCGGACCCGGATTCCTGAACCTGCGCCTCGCCGCGGACGCGCAGGGCGCGATCCTGCGCGAGGTCCTGACCGGCGGTGACGCGTTCGGCACCGGTGACGAGCTGGCCAAGACCAAGATCAACCTGGAGTTCGTCTCGGCGAACCCGACCGGGCCGATCCACCTCGGCGGGGCCCGCTGGGCCGCGGTCGGCGACGCGCTCGGCCGGGTGCTGTCCGCGCGGGGCGGCGACGTGACCCGCGAGTACTACTTCAACGACGCGGGCGCGCAGATCGACCGGTTCGTGTCGTCGCTGATCGCGGCCGCCAAGGGCGAGCCCGCCCCCGAGGACGGGTACGCGGGCGGCTACATCACCGACATCGCCGCCGAGGTGATCAAGCAGGAGCCCAGCGCCCTGTCGGCCGAGGACGGCGCCGAGGTGTTCCGCCGGATCGGCGTCGGCCTGATGTTCGCCGAGATCAAGCAGGCCCTCCACGACTTCGGCACCGACTTCGACGTGTTCTTCCACGAGGACTCGCTGCACCGCTCCGGCGCGGTCGACAAGGTCGTCGAGGCGCTCAAGGAGTCCGGGGCGCTCTACTTCTCCGACGGCGCCTGGTGGCTGCGGTCCAGCGAGTTCGGCGACGACAAGGACCGGGTCGTCATCAAGAGCGACGGCGACCCCGCCTACATCGCGGGCGACATCGCCTACCTCCAGGACAAGCGCTCGCGCGGCTTCGACCTGTGCATCTACATGCTCGGCGCGGACCACCACGGCTACATCGGGCGCCTGAAGGCCGCCGCGGCGGCGCTCGGCGACGACCCGGCCGTGGTCGAGGTGCTGATCGGCCAGATGGTGAACCTCGTCAGCGAGGGCAAGCCGGTGCGGATGAGCAAGCGCGCGGGCACCGTGATCACCATGGAGGACCTGGTGGAGGCGGTCGGCGTGGACGCCGCCCGGTACGCGATGGTCCGGTCGTCGGTCGACTCCGTGCTGGACATCGACCTCGACCTGCTGCGCCGCAACAGCAACGACAACCCGGTGCACTACGTCCGGTACGCCTACGCGCGGATCGCGTCGGTGCGCCGCAACGCCGCCGACCTCGGCCTGGAGCCGAACGACCGCTTCGAGCTGCTCACGCACGACCGCGAGGGCGACCTGGTCCGCACGCTCGGGGAGTTCCCGCGCGTCGTGGCGGCGGCGGCCGAACTGCGCGAGCCGCACCGCGTGGCCCGCTACCTGGAGGAGTTGGCGGGCGTGACCCACCGGTTCTACGACACGCCCGACCTGCGGGTGCTGCCCCGAGGCGATGAGGAGATCACCCCCGTGCACCAGGCCAGGCTCCAGCTCGTGCTGGCCGCTCGTCAGGTCTTCACCAACGGCCTCGGCCTGCTCGGCGTCACGGCGCTGGAGCGCATGTGATGCGCGCGCACCCCGCCGGTCCCCGGCACGCCGACGTCATGACCCCCGGCAACACCGCCGGGTCCAGGCCGTCCACTTCGGACGACATCGCGCTCCTGCACCCCCAGGTGTGGCCGCGCAACGCCGAACGCGGGGAGGACGGCGTCGTCCGCTTCGCGGGCGTCGACGTCCGCGACCTCGCCCAGGAGTACGGCACGCCGCTGTTCGTGATGGACGAGGCGGACTTCCGGGCCCGCTGCGCCGAGCACGCCAGCGCGTTCGGCGACCCCACGCTGGTGCACTACGCCTCCAAGGCGTTCCTCAGCGTCTCGGTGGCCCGCTGGGTCGCCGAGGAGGGCCTGAGCATCGACGTGTGCAGCGGCGGCGAGCTGGCCATCGCGCTGCGGGCGGACTTCCCGGCCGAGCGGATCGCGCTGCACGGGAACAACAAGTCGGTCGCCGAGCTGGTCGCCGCCGTCGAGGCGGGCGTGGGCGCGGTCGTGGTCGACTCGTTCTTCGAGATCGCGAGGCTCGACCAGATCGCGCGCGACCGCGGGGTCGTGCAGCCGGTGATGATCCGGGTGACGGTCGGTGTCGAGGCGCACACGCACGAGTTCATCGCCACCGCGCACGAGGACCAGAAGTTCGGCTTCTCGCTGTCGTCCGGTGACGTCGCCGAGGCCGCGCGCCGCGTGCTCAAGGCCGGTGGCCTGCGGCTGATCGGCCTGCACAGCCACATCGGCTCGCAGATCTTCGACGCCAGCGGCTTCGAGATCGCCGCCCGCCGGGTGATCGGCCTGCTGGCCGACCTGCACGTCGAGCACGGCGCCGAGAAGCTCCAGGACCTGACCACCGTGGACCTCGGTGGCGGTCTCGGCATCGCGTACACGCCGGACGACGACCCGCCGCCGCCCGCCGAACTGGCCCGCCAGCTGCACAACATCGTGCGGAAGGAGACCGAGCACGCGGGTCTGCCGATGCCGCTGATCGCGGTCGAACCCGGTCGCGCGATCGTCGGACCGGGCACGGTCACCGTGTACGAGGTCGGCACGATCAAGGACGTCGAGCTGGACGCGGGCCAGAGCCGCCGCTACGTCAGCGTCGACGGCGGGATGAGCGACAACATCCGCACCGCGCTCTACGACGCGGTGTACGACTGCCGCCTGGTGTCGCGCGCCGTCGACCCGGACACGAAGGCCGTGCTGTGCCGCGTCGTCGGCAAGCACTGCGAGGCGGGCGACGTCGTCGTGCGCGACTGCTGGCTGCCCGAGGACCTCGCGCCGGGCGACCTGCTCGCGGTCGCCGCCACCGGCGCCTACTGCTACTCCATGGCCAGCGGCTACAACCGGCTGCCGCGGCCCGCGCTCGCCGCGGTGACCGACGGCGAGGCGCGCCTGCTCCTGCGCCGGGAGACCGAGGACGACCTGTTCCGCTTGGAGGTTGAAGGTGCCGGAAGGTAAACCGATCAGGGTTGCACTGCTGGGTTGCGGCACGGTCGGCACTGAGATCGTCCGGCTGCTGACCGACCAGGCCGTCGACCTGACCGCGCGGATCGGCGCCCCGGTCGAGCTGACCGGGATCGCCGTGCGCAAGCCCAACAAGCACCGCGAGGTGCCCGCGCACCTGCTCACGACCGACGCCGCCGCACTGGTGGCGTCGGACGTCGACCTCGTCGTCGAGGTCATCGGCGGCATCGAGCCCGCCCGCACGCTGCTGCTGGACGCCCTGCGCTCCGGCAAGTCGGTCGTGACGGCGAACAAGGCGCTGCTGGCCGAGCACTCCGGCGAGCTGTTCGAGGCGGCCGACTCCTCCGGCGCCGACCTCTACTTCGAGGCCGCCGTCGCGGGCGCGATCCCGCTGCTGCGCCCGCTGCGGGAGTCGCTGGCCGGTGACCGGATCACCCGCGTGATGGGCATCGTCAACGGCACCACGAACTTCATCCTCTCCGGCATGGACGCGACCGGCGCGAGCTACTCCGAAACCCTGGAGGAGGCCTCGCGGCTCGGCTACGCCGAGGCCGACCCGACCGCGGACGTGGACGGCTTCGACGCCGCGTCCAAGGCCGCGATCCTCGCCTCGCTCGCGTTCCACACCAGGGTCACGGCCGCCGACGTGCACCGCGAGGGCATCTCGGCGGTCAGCGCGTCCGACATCGCCGCCGCCAAGGGCCTCGGCCGCACGGTGAAGCTGCTCGCCATCTGCGAGCGGGTCACGGAGGTCGCCGAGGACGGCACCACGACCGAGTCGGTCGCCGCCCGCGTGCACCCGGCGATGATCCCGCGCGGCCATCCGCTCGCGGGCGTGAACGGCGCGTTCAACGCGGTGTTCGTCGAGGCCGACGCGGCGGGCGAGATGATGTTCTACGGCCAGGGCGCGGGCGGTGCCCCGACGGCCAGCGCGGTGCTCGGCGACCTCGTCGCGGTGGCCCGCAACCGGGTCGTCGGCGGTCGCGGCCCCCGCGAGTCCGCCTACGCGGGCCTGCCGGTGCGGTCGATCGGCCAGACGCCGACGCGCTACCACATCAGCCTCGACGTGGCCGACCGCGCGGGCGTCCTCGCCCAGGTCGCGGCCGTGTTCGCCGAGCACGACGTGAGCATCGCCGCCGTGCGGCAGGAGGGCAGGGTCGACGACGCCAGCCTGGTGATCGTCACCCACGCCGCGTCCGACGCGGCACTCCGGTCCACTGTGGACAAGGTCGGTGGTCTCCCGGTGGTGAGGGACGTGGTCAGCGTGATGCGCGTGGAGGGCGAAGAACAGTGACGATCCAGGCAGGCGTGCGACCCGGCTGGCCGGGCATCATCAACGCCTATCGCGACCGCATCGACCTGCCGGACGGCGCACGGGTCGTCACCCTGCACGAGGGCGGCACCCCGCTGGTCGAGGCGGAGCACCTCTCCGAGCTGACCGGCAGCCGCGTGCTCGTCAAGGTCGAGGGCGCGAACCCGACCGGCTCGTTCAAGGACCGCGGCATGACCGTGGCCATGACGTACGCGCTGGCCAGCGGCATCAAGGCGGTCATCTGCGCCTCCACGGGCAACACGTCGGCCTCGGCCGCCGCGTACGCCGCGAAGGCCGGTCTGACCGCTGCCGTGCTCGTGCCCAGCGGCAAGATCGCGCTCGGCAAGATGGCCCAGGCCGTCATGCACGGCGCGAAGATCCTCCAGATCGACGGCAACTTCGACGACTGCCTCGAACTGGCGAGCAAGACCGCGGCCGAGTACCCGGTGACGCTGGTCAACTCGGTCAACCCGGTGCGGCTGATCGGCCAGAAGACCGCCGCGTGGGAGATCTGCGACGTGCTCGGCCGGGCCCCCGACTTCCACTGCCTCCCGGTCGGCAACGCGGGCAACATCACCGCGTACTGGCGCGGCTACCAGGACTACGCCAAGGACGGCGTCACGACGTCGACGCCGAGGATGTACGGCTTCCAGGCCGCCGGGTCCGCGCCGCTCGTGCTGGGCGAGCCGGTGAAGAACCCGGAGACCATCGCCACGGCGATCCGCGTCGGCAGCCCGGCCTCGTGGACCGGGGCCGTCACGGCCCGCGACGAGTCGAACGGCCTGATCGCGGCGGTCACGGACGAGCAGATCCTGGAGGCCTACCGGCTGCTCGCCGCGCGCGAGGGCATCTTCGTCGAGCCCGCGTCCGCCGCCAGCATCGCGGGCCTGCTCGCGACCGCCGCCGACGGCAGGCTCCCCAGGGGCTCCGTCGTGGTGTGCACGGTCACCGGCCACGGCCTGAAGGACCCGGACACCGCCCTGCTCGGCATGGCCGCGGTCGAGCCGGTGCCGGTCGACCCCGGCGCGGTCGCGTCCGCGCTGGAACTCGCGTGACCTCGGCCGTCCGGGTCACCGTGCCCGGCTCGACCGCCAACCTGGGCTCGGGCTTCGACGCGCTCGGCATGGCGCTGGCCGTCCACGACGAGGTGGACGTCCGGGTCGTGGCCTCCGGCCTCGCCGTGCGCGTGTCCGGCGAGGGTGGCGAGAACGTGCCCACCGACGAGACCCACCTGGTCGTGCGGGCCTTCCGCGCGGCCTGCGAGCTGCTCGGCTCCAGCCCGCCCGGCCTGGAGTTCGACTGCCGCAACACGATCCCCCATTCGCGTGGACTCGGCTCGTCGGCCGCCGCGGTCGTGGCGGGTGTCGCGGCCGCCTACGGCCTCGCCGGTCGCGAGTTGGACACGGCCGCGTTGCAACTCGCCTCCGAGTTCGAGGGGCACGCCGACAACGCCGCTGCCAGCATGTTCGGCGGCGTCGTGATCGCGTGGTCCGAGGGCGACCGGTACCGGGCGGTCCGGCTGGACCCGCACACCGACCTCCGGCCGGTCGTGCTGGTGCCCGAGGAGGAGTCGTCGACCAAGACCACGAGGGGGCTGCTGCCCGCCGTGGTCCCGCACGCCGACGCGGCGTTCGCGGCAGGCCGTTCCGCGCTGGCCGTGCACGCCCTGACCTGCGATCCCTCGCTGCTGCTCGCCGCCATGGACGATCGGCTCCACCAGCCGTACCGGGAACCCGCGTGGCCGGGGACGATCCGGGTCGTCCGGGAACTTCGGGCTTCCGGAGTGGCCGCGGCGGTGTCGGGGGCCGGTCCGACGGTGCTGGCGCTCCCGAAGGACGGCGAACTCCCCGTCGGCGTCGACGTCACCGGCTTCGACGTGCGGCGATCGGCCGTGGACACGACCGGCGTGCGCGTTCGTCCACTTGGCTGACGGCGCCACGCGGGGGTACCCGGTTGTTGCACCCGCACCGGCCTGCGTCTACCCTCGGAGGCGATCAGTCACCGCGCGCACGGGCGCCGGTGCCGTGCCCGGACAGTCGTTCCGGGTCGCATTCCAGCCAGCCAGGGACCCTGTGCCGCAAGGGCGGGGTCGAGGCTGAAAGGCACCCGATCGCCGTGTGACCGAGAAGTCCCGTGCCGACGGACGTCGTCGCAAGTGCGCAATCGCCGCGTCGAATCCGTCTTCATCGGACGAACTGCTGTTCCGCATTCCGTCGGACGGCAGGTCCGCTGGGCCGCGTAGGAGGCGGGGTCCGGTCAGGAAGGACTTGTGTGAGCAACACCGATTTGTTGAGCAGCGACGCTGCTCCCGACGCCGCTGCCAGTACTGGAGCCGAGGAGAACGCCCTGTCCACCCCTTCCAACGGCAGCGCCCCGCGCAAGCGGGCTGGTCTGTCCGGCATGGTGCTCGCGGAGCTTCGTGAGCTCGCGGGCCAACTCGGCATCAACGGCACCGCGGGTCTGCGCAAGGGCGACCTCATCGCGGCGATCAAGGAAAAGCAGGGCGGTACCTCCGGTCGGGCCAGCACCTCGACCCCGCCCGCCAAGGCTGAGAAGCCCGCCGCGAAGGTCGCCGAGGCGCCCGTGGCCGCTCCGGTCGTCGAGAAGCCCGTGCAGGCCCCGGTGGAGAAGCCGGTGCAGCAGCAGCTCGAGGTCGCCGAGGCACCCGCCACCACCGGTGAGGAGGAGGGCGGCCGTCGCAACAACCGGCGTCGCCGGTCCTCCGGTCGCGCCGCGGGCAGCCCGGAGAACACCGTGGCCGCCCCCGCCGAGGCGCCCGCCGTCGAGCGTCCGCAGCAGGACCAGCCTCAGCGCGACCAGCCGCAGCGCGACCGCAACCAGGGCGAACGCCCGGACCGCGGCGAACGCCCTGACCGGGGCGAGCGTCCCGACCGGGGCGACCGCTCCGAGCGCGGCAACCGGCAGGACCGGGGCGACCGCTCCGAGCGCGGTGACCGGAACGACCGCGGTGACCGCGGTCAGGGCCGCAACCGCCAGGACCGGGGCGACCGGCAGAACGACAACCGGGGCGACAACCGGCAGAACGACCGGTCGAACACCGTGGTGGAGGACGACGACGAGGAGGGCGGTCGTCGCGGCCGTCGCTTCCGCGACCGCCGCCGCCGTGGCGGGCGGGTCGAGGGCGGCGCCCCCGGCGCACCCGACACCGAGGTCCGCGACGACGACGTGCTGCTCCCCGTCGCGGGCATCCTCGACGTGCTGGAGAACTACGCGTTCGTGCGCACGTCCGGGTACCTCGCGGGCCCGAACGACGTCTACGTGTCGTTGTCGCTGGTCCGCAAGTACGGGCTGCGTCGCGGTGACGCGCTGATCGGTGCCGTCCGGCAGCCGCGCGACGGCGAGCAGCAGCGGCAGAAGTTCAACCCGCTGGTGCGGGTGGACAAGATCAACGGCTTGGACCCGGACCAGCTGAAGAACCGGGACGACTTCACCAAGCTCACGCCGCTGTACCCGAACGAGCGACTGCGCCTCGAAACCGAGCCGCACATCCTCACCACGCGCGTCATCGACCTGGTGATGCCGATCGGCAAGGGGCAGCGCGCGCTGATCGTCTCACCGCCCAAGGCGGGCAAGACGTCGGTGTTGCAGGCGATCGCCAACGCGATCACCACCAACAACCCCGAGTGCCACCTGATGGTCGTCCTGGTGGACGAGCGTCCGGAAGAGGTCACCGACATGCAGCGCTCGGTGAAGGGTGAGGTCATCGCCTCCACCTTCGACCGGCCGCCGTCGGACCACACGACGATCTCCGAGCTGGCCATCGAGCGGGCCAAGCGGCTCGTGGAGATGGGCCACGACGTGGTCGTGCTGCTCGACTCGATCACCCGGTTGGGCCGTGCCTACAACCTGGCCGCGCCCGCTTCCGGTCGCATCCTGTCCGGTGGTGTCGACTCGACGGCCCTGTACCCGCCGAAGCGGTTCCTGGGCGCGGCGCGGAACATCGAGGGTGGCGGGTCGCTGACCGTCATCGCGACGGCGCTGGTGGAGACCGGCTCCGCCGGTGACAGCGTGATCTTCGAGGAGTTCAAGGGCACCGGCAACGCGGAGCTCAAGCTGGACCGGAAGATCGCCGACAAGCGGATCTTCCCGGCCGTGGACGTCGACCCGTCCGGTACCCGCAAGGAAGACCTGCTGCTGTCGCCGGACGAGTTGGCGGTCATGCACAAGTTGCGCCGGGTGCTGCACGCGTTGGACAGCCAGCAGGCCATTGAGCTGCTGATGGACCGGCTGCGGAAGAGCCGCACCAACATCGAGTTCCTGATGCAGGTGGCCAAGACGACCCCTGGTAACGAGGGCGTCTGAGTGTGACTGTTGTGGCCAGGGCCGTTCCCGTGCGGGGGCGGCCCTGGTTTTTTGTGGGTGGGTAACCCCGGTGCGCGAGTGTCACGAGCCACGATGAGCGCTTTTTGTCGGGGCTCTGGGGGTCGGGTTTGGGCATGGGGGCCGGAAGCGCTCGGGGTCGCGGTGAGCTGGAGACCGGAAACTGCTGGTCAGATGGTTCCGAGCGGGCGGTGAGGGCTGGGGGTGTGGTCTAGCAGCCGGTGTGGGTGTGGGTGCCCTCTGCTGCCAGGGCCTTGCTGCGGCTGCGTTCTCGCAGGTACCAGTGCACCAGCAGGGCGATGGTGGGGACGCCCAGGCCCAGCGCCAGTGGTGTTGGTAGGCGTACGCCGTCCGCGGCGACGCCCACTGCTAGTACGGACCCCGGGTACAGCCATCTGAGCCAGCGCTGTTGCCACCTGTTCTGCCAGGTGACCGAGGAGCCCGCTGCTGCCGCTACCGCTGTCGCCGCTCCGAAGACGGGGGTCGAGAGGGTGGTGAACTCGCCCGAGGTGTGGCCGAGCAGGACGCCTGCCAGGCCGGTGAGGCCCAGTACGGCGGTGCTGAACAGGTACGGGACCGCCAGCCACGTCGTGAGGCTCAGCGGGCGTCCGGCGGCACAAAGCACCGCGCAATTGTGCGTGTTGAGGCGCTGACGTGCTGCGTTGAGCAGTCGAACGGCCACGGCTTGCGCTGAACGGGCGTTGGGCAGCGGCGAACGGACGTGTACCAGTGGTCCGGGTCACGTGTCGTGTTCGGGAACAATCGAACGTGTGCCGGCGTTTTCGTCTTCGTCAGGCGATCTGGCAGACTCTCTAGTCGGGTCCGGCTCCGGTTCACCCCAATCCTGGGGACCCGGCGGCCACACGTGAAAGGGACAAGACGTTGAAGACTGGTATCCACCCGCAGTACATCTCCACCGATGTGACCTGTAGCTGTGGGAACGCGTTCACCACGCACAGCACGAAGACCTCCGGGTCCATCCACGTCGAGGTCTGCTCGAACTGCCACCCGTTCTACACCGGCAAGCAGAAGATCCTCGACACCGGTGGTCGGGTCGCGCGCTTCGAGGCCCGTTACGGCAAGCGCGCCAAGTAGCTTCGTTCACGGCGTCCTGCCCGAGCCCACGCGGCTCGGGTCGGGCGCCGTTTTCGTCTGTTCAGAAAGTGCAACGAAGCCACGGGAGTCGTCGTGAACCAGCCCCAGCCGCTCGAGGACCTGCTCGCCGAGCACGCCGATCTGGAGCGGCAGTTGGCCGACCCGGCCGTGCACGCCGACCAGGCGGGCGCGCGCAGGCTGGGGAAGCGGTACGCCGAGCTGGGGCCGATCGTGAGGGCTGTTCGGGATCTTGAGCAGGCCCGTGAGGACCTGGAAGCGGCGTCGGAGCTGGCCGAGGACGAGGCGTTCGCGGCTGAGGCCGAGGAGCTGAAGGTCAAGATCCCGCAGTTGGAGGCGAGGCTCACCGAGCTGCTGCTGCCGCGCGACCCGCACGACTCGTCGGACGTGGTCATGGAGATCAAGTCCGGCGAAGGGGGCGAGGAGTCCGCGCTGTTCGCGGGCGACCTGCTCCGGATGTACCTGCGGTACGCCGAGCGCCACGGCTGGAAGGCCGAGGTGCTCGACGGCACCGACTCGGACCTGGGTGGGTTCAAGGACGTGACGGTCGCGATCAAGAGCAAGGTCGACACCCCGGACGGGGTCTGGTCGCGGTTGAAGTTCGAGGGTGGTGTGCACCGCGTGCAGCGGGTGCCCGTGACGGAGTCGCAGGGGCGCATCCACACGTCGGCCGCCGGTGTCCTGGTGTTCCCGGAGACCGAGGACGTCGAGGTCGAGATCGACGAGAAGGACCTGCGGGTGGACGTGTTCCGCTCGTCCGGCAAGGGCGGGCAGTCGGTCAACACGACCGACTCCGCGGTCCGCATCACGCACCTGCCCACCGGCATCGTCGTGTCGTGCCAGAACGAGCGCAGCCAGCTCCAGAACAAGGCGCGCGCCATGGTCGTCCTCCAGTCCCGCCTGGTCGCGCTGGCCGAGGAGCAGGCGCAGCAGGACGCGTCCAACGCCCGCAAGAACCAGATCCGCACGGTGGACAGGTCCGAACGGGTGAGGACGTACAACTTCCCGGAAAGCCGCATCTCCGACCACCGGGTTGGGTACAAAGCACATAACCTGGACCAGGTGCTCGACGGTGACCTCGACGCGGTTCTCGACGCGCTCGCGGCGGCCGACCGGGCGGAGCGGCTCGCTGGTACGTGACTGTCGAGGAGGCGCGAGATGGCCGAGATCTTGGTCAATCCCCAGGAAGCGCCTCTGGACAGCCCGGTCGACGTGCTCGTGGTCGGCCTGCCCCCCGATTCCCGCGCGACCATCACGCTGACCACGGGTGACCGCTCGTCGTCCGCGGTGTTCGCGGCGGACGAGCGCGGTGTGGTCGACCTCACCCGGCACGCCCCGCTGGAGGGCGACTACTCCGGTGTGGACCCGATGGGCCTGTTCTGGTCGCTCCGGCGGGTCGCGGGCGAGCCCGGTCCGACGCTGCTGGAGGTCGACGGCGTCGGCAAGGTCGAACTCCAGCGCCTGACCGTGCCCGAGGGCGTTCGCCGGACGGTGGTGGACTCCGACGGGCTGTCGGGCGTGCTGTTCGAGCCGGACGACGGGGACACCTACCCCGGCGTGATCGTGCTCGGCGGCTCCGAGGGCGGCCTGCGCGAACTCGACGCGGCGCTCCTCGCGGGCCACGGGTTCACCGCGCTGGCGCTGGCCTACTTCGGTGCGCCTGGCGTGCCGGACCACCTGGTCGACGTGCCGCTGGAGTACTTCGGCAGGGCCGTGGCCTACCTGTCCGCCCGCGCGGGTGAGATCGGGGTGCTGGGCGGCTCCCGCGGCGGCGAGGCGGCGCTGCTGGTGGGCGCGACGTTCCCCGAGGTCCGGGCCGTGGTCAGCGTGGTCGGCAGCGGGGTCGTGACCCAGGGCATCGGCCCCGGTCGCAACCTGCTCCAGGTCCTCCAGCACGAGGCGGCGTCGTGGACGCTCAAGGGCGAGGCCCTTCCCTACCTGCCCTGCTCCGTTCCGGACGGTCTGCGCGCCGACGTGGTGGACGACGTGCCGACGAGCCTGGCGCGGGCGTTCGACCTGACCGACGGCGTTCCCGAGGAGACGGTCATCCCGGTCGAGCGCATCCTCGGCGGCGTGCTGCTGCTGTCGGCGGGCGACGACCGGAGCTGGCCGTCCACCGCGCTCAGCGAGATCGCCAAGCAGCGGCTGGACGAGCACGACCACCCCTTCCCGTACGAGCACGTGGTCTACCCGGACGCGGGGCACCTGATCGCCGGACCGCCCTACCGGCCGACGACGGACGTGCTCGTCCCCGGCCCGGACGTGGTGTTCGAGATGGGTGGCGCACCGCCCGCGACGGCGGCCGCCCGAGCGGATGCGTGGCGTCGGTCGCTCCAGTTCTTCTCGGAGCAGTTGGGCACCTAGTGTGGTGGCATGAGCGCACACTTTGACGTCGTGGTCCTCGGTGCGGGCCCTGGAGGGTACGTCGCCGCGATCCGGTCGGCCCAGCTCGGGTTGAAGACCGCGATCATCGAGGAGAAGTACTGGGGCGGTGTGTGCCTCAACGTCGGCTGCATCCCCTCGAAGGCCCTGCTGCGCAACGCCGAGCTGGCGCACATCGTCAACCACGAGGCGAAGGCGTTCGGCATGAAGGTCGACGGCACGATCAGCTTCGACTACGGCGTGGCGTTCCAGCGCAGCCGCAAGGTCGCCGACGGGCGCGTCAAGGGCGTGCACTTCCTGATGAAGAAGAACGGCATCACGGAGTACCAGGGGCGCGGCGAGTTCACCGACGACCACACGATCGTCGTCAACGGCGAGACGGTGACGTTCGACCACGCGATCATCGCGGCGGGCGCGACGACCCGGATGCTGCCCGGCACCGCCAAGAGCGACCGCGTGGTGACCTACGAGGAGCAGATCCTCAGCGAGGAGCTGCCCGAGAGCATCATCATCGCCGGCGCCGGCGCTATCGGCGTCGAGTTCGCCTACGTGATGCACAACTACGGCGTGAAGGTCACCATCGTCGAGTTCCTCGACCGGATGGTGCCCCTGGAGGACGTCGAGGTCTCCACCGAGCTGGCCAAGCGGTACCGCAAGCTCGGTGTCGAGGTCCGCACCGGCACCCGCGTCGAGTCGATCGACGAGTCCGGCCCGAAGGTGCGCGTCACCGTCACCAAGGACGGCGAGGAAGAGGTCCTGGAGGCCGACAAGGTCATGCAGGCCATCGGTTTCCAGCCGCGCGTCGAGGGCTACGGCCTGGAGAAGACCGGCGTGGAGCTGACCGACCGCGGTGCCATCGCCATCGACGGCCGCTGCCGCACCAACGTGCCGCACATCTTCGCCATCGGCGACGTGACGGCGAAGCTGATGCTCGCGCACGCGGCCGAGTCCATGGGCATCGTCGCCGCCGAGACCATCGGCGACGCCGAGACGATGGAACTCGACTACGTGATGATCCCGCGCGCCACGTTCTGCCAGCCGCAGATCGCGAGCTTCGGCTACACCGAGGCGCAGGCGCGGGAGAAGGGCTACGACGTCCAGGTGGCGAAGTTCCCGTTCACCGCCAACGGCAAGGCGCACGGCCTCAACGAGCCCGGCGGGTTCGTGAAGCTGATCAGCGACGGCACGCACGGTGAGCTGCTGGGCGCCCACATCATCGGCCCGGAGGCGACGGAGCTGCTGCCGGAGCTGACGCTGGCCCAGCAGTGGGACCTGACCGTCCACGAGGTCGCCCGCAACGTCCACGCGCACCCCACGCTGGGCGAAGCCGTCAAGGAAGCGGTGCACGGCCTGGCCGGGCACATGATCAACTTCTGAGTTCACGGACGTGTGGTGCCGGGCGCTGCGACCCGGCACCACGACTACCATCCGCGCATGAACCGACAGCCCATCCGCCTCGCCCTCGTCGAGGCGGAGCGCATGCTGACGGCGGCTGGTGTGGACAGTCCGCGCGTCGACGCCGAGTACCTCGCCGCCCACGTGCTCGGGGTCGAGCGGTCCCGGCTGCCCCTCATCCCCATGGTCGACCAGCAGGTGCTGGAAACCCTGCACAAGCTGGTGCGCAGGCGCGCCGAGCGCGTGCCGCTCCAGCACATCCTCGGCTGGTCGCCGATGGGCGCGATCACGGTCGACGTCGGCCCCGGCGTCTTCATCCCCCGACCCGAGACCGAGTTCCTGCTGGACTGGGCCCTGCGGCAGGTCAGGGGTGTCGACCGGCCGGTGGTGGTCGACCTGTGCACCGGTTCCGGCGTGCTCGCCCTGGCCACCGCCAACGCCCGGCCGGACGCCACCGTGCACGCCGTCGAGAAGGACGTGGACGCCCTCGCCTGGGCGCGCCACAACTCGGACGCCCGCGTGCTGGCGGGTGACACGCCGATCCGCCTGCACGCAGGCGACGTGACCGCCCCCGGCGTCCTGGTGGACCTGGAGGGGACCGTCGACCTGGTGCTGTGCAACCCGCCGTACGTCCCGGAGGGCACCCCCGTGCAGCCGGAGGTGGCCGACCACGACCCGCACGCCGCCGTCTTCAGCGGGGCCGACGGGCTCGACGTGATCCGCTCGGTGGTGGCGCTGACCGCCCGCCTGCTGCGCTCGGACGGTGTGGTGGCGATCGAGCACGACGACAGCCACGGCGAATCCGTGCCCGCGCTGCTGAGCGCGCGGAGGGTCCTCACCGACGTGGCCGACCACCGCGACCTGGCGGGCCGACCCCGATTCGCGACTGCTCGAAAGGTCTAGCGGACCACCGTTCGCGCTGGTGGGAGGGCTGCGGTGGAATAGTCCGCGCGGTGGCGCGCTTTCACCCGTTCGACTGTCGCGGGAGTGCGTATTTCCCATTTTTCTGGCAGAATTGCTCGCCGTCTATTCGGTGAGGAGTTCGATGTCTGTCAATAATCCGGACGAGTGGTCCGAATTCCGATTATGGCTCAACGCGCAGCTCGAATGGTTGCGCTGCGTAGAACCCCAGAAGGATTGTCGCCTTTTGGAGCAAGCCCGCGCCCTCTTCCCGGCGATCGGTGAGGAGGACGGTGCCACCCGCGCGGTGGCGGAGCTGGAACGCCTCGTGGAGAAGGCGTGGTCCGCCGAGGGCACGACGATGCTGCGCCACTACCTCGGCTACGCGCTCGCCACCAGGGCGGTCGAGGTCCGCCGGATGCTCGGTCCCGGCGGGGTCGTCATCGTGGAGGGGATCGCCGACCGCATCCTGGCGCTCGACACGTGCGACTCGGAGCTGGACGACTTCGCCGTGGCGCTGAAGAGGCGCAACCGGGCTCGGGAGCCGCGGACCGGTCAGCGCGCCGTGCCCGCGTTCGCCGCGCTGCTGCTGGTGTTCGGCGTCGTCCCGCTGGTGGCGGGCGGCCTGCTGGGCAGCGGACCACTGGTGAGCGTCGGCGTGCTGCTGTCCGTCGTGCTGCTGTGCGCGTTCGCCTGGCTGCTCCGCACCACCGGCGCGCACCGCGGTGTGCGCAGACCCGCCCACCTGAGCACGGGTCGCTGACGGTGGTCCCCTACCTGGCGCCAGGACGGCGGCCCGCCTCGGCCAGCGCGCGGCCGAGGTGCCGGGCCACGTCCTGGTTGTCGGCGGGTGCCACCGTCAGCCAGCCGTCGCCCGCGGGCACGGCCACGTAGCGCCCGGCGCGGGTGTCGAACCAGGTGACGACCTCGTCGCCGATCGCGAAGTGGCCGGTCCCCACCATCGGTTCGGACACCACGGCCCGCCCGACCCCGTCGCGCTCCGGCCGGTCCACCGCCGCCACCGGCACCGCCACCGGTTTGCCGGGACCGCGGCGGCGCGGCGGCAGCACACCCACGACCGCGGCCGCGAGCGCGTCGTCCGGCACCGGGGTCAGCGACACGGACAGCTCGTGCTGGACGACGAGGACGGCGTAGTCGCCGCGTGCCACCAGGCAAGCCCGCAGCAGCACCGGTTCCTCGACGTTCGGCATCCCCATCGCCACCACCCGCAGGTCCGGTTTGGCCAGCAGCCGCAGCGCGTCCTCCAGGTCCGGCTCGGGCCGCCCGCGCCGCACCAGCCCGCGGTGCTCCAGGTCCGTGTGCACCGCCGCCCGGATGCGGGCGCGCTCGTCGAGCGTGTCGCCGTACTGGGGGATCTCCAGCGGGTGCGGCAGACCACCGAACCGCAGGTCCTCCCACAGCACCTCGAACGCGGGCAGCGACAGCGTGGCGATCCCGCTCATCCGCCGATCACCGGAGGGGAGACCATCCGGTTGTCGCCGAAGTGCTCGTCGGTGGGGACGAGGTACTTCGCCTGGTGCTCCAGGTCCTCGCCGCCCTCACCCCTGGCACCGCCCGCGCCGCCACCGGCCGCGGCACCACCGCTCGCGCCGCCACCGGCCGCTGCCGCCGTGCCCCGCCCGCGTCCCGTGGTGCTTCGCGGCGCGGCGGCGCCAGGGGGGCCGAAGCCGCTGCCGGTCGGCCCGAATCCCGTCGTGGGGGCCCGACCGGACGTGCCTGGACGGCCCGCGTTGCCCGTCCTGCCTCCGCCCGCGCCGGATCCGCCGGGCAGCAGCGGGCGTCCGGTGCGGGGATCGCGAGCGACCGGTGGCTGTGGACCGGGGAAGTGCGCGGGCTGGCCGTTCTGCCGCGGCGGCGTGGACGGGGGAGGTGGCGTGGGGGTGGGCGGGCCCGCCCAGGAAGCGCCGGTGGTCCCGTCACCGACCCCACCGCCCTTGATCCCGCCGTATCTGATCCCGCCGTCCTTGATCCCACTGCCGCCGATCCCGCTGCCCGTGGTTCCGGTGTCCGCGTTCCCGCTGACACCGGTCGTTCCCACCCCGCCGCTGGTGTCGATCGTGCGGGTGTTCACCGACGAGGTCGTCGTCGTGGGATCCACGACCCCCCGTTCCCGGATGACCGACGGCACCTCGGCGAACTCGGGCATGGACGCCGTGGCGAAGCGCAACGCGTCGTCCCGCGACCGCATGACCGCCACGGCCTCGTCCTTGGCGGCCTCGGACTTCGCCCGCTGCACCGGCACCGTGAACGCCAGCGCACCGACCTGGAGGATGCTCCCGCTCGCCAGCGCGTCGGCGAACATCTTCTCCGGGTCGTACGGCACCGGGGGAGGCATCCGCGTCTTCGCCTCGTCGGCGGCGTTCGTCTGCTGCTGCAACGCGTTCCCGGTGGACGTGAAGTGCTCCCCGGTCGCGTCGCTGAACGACCCGACCTTCGCCAGCGCGCTCCGAGCCCTCTCGGCCGCCGCACCGGTCCACCCGCCCCGCGACCCGTTGACGATGATGCTGAAGTCCACCGCCAGCTCGGTCAACTGCCGCCCGACGTCCCTCCACCCGTCCGCGATCTCAGCGGCGGTGGTGGCGTTGAACTTCTCCTCGACCTGCCGCTTCAGCTCGACGTGCTCCTGTGCCGGGTAGTTCGCCGTCGGCTCCGGAACGACGGGCTTGGTACGGGCCATGGTGCATCCCCACTTCAGGAGGGTCGGAGATTCAGGGCAGCTTGGGGGCGATCAGCTCAGCGGCCTTGGTGGCCCGCTCGCAGGCCGCCGCGGTGTCGGTGGAGGACGGCTTGACGCCGCCGACGACCTGCACGCTGGCCGAGTCGGCGACGGAGATCACCACGTGGCAGAGGTCCAGGGCCCCGTTGGGTGCCTCGACCTTCGAGGACTCGTACTTCCCGATCTTGATCGAGGTGGCCTTGGCCCCCGCGTAGTCGAGGTCCTCGACGCTCCTGGCGGGGAGGACGTTGGCCGTGACCCCGCCGTTCGCGTCGATCCACTCGCAGCTCTGCCCGCCCGCGGTCTTGCGGGCCTCTCCCGGCGTGGGGAGGCTGAGTTGCGCGGCTTCCCCGGGGGACAGGAGATCGCAGGGCTTGACGTCGGCCAAGACCGACGCCCCCGCCCCCGAGGCGCTGCTCGGTGGACCGGAGGTCTCCGTCGTCGCCTCGGATCGAGCATTTCCCGTCTGTTCTACGGAGCAGCCCCCTCCGAACAGCGCGAGGGTCGTGGCGGCGACCAGGAGCGTCACGAAAGTGCGGTTCATGGCTGATTCGTCATTTCCATCAGAGGTTCTTGAACGTGGATGATTGGCCGCCATCGACGTTCTGGTACGAGGATCGGCTCTTCTTCAATTCCGCTTTGAGATCGTCGATCGCTTTCACGAGATCCGGTATCACCTCGCCTGCGGCCTGGGTGCCGACCTGTTTGTTCACGGCGCCGACGGCTTCCGCGTATCCGCCTCCGAGAGGAGTGGCCGTGGTGAGGATCGACGCCCGCTGCCTGATCTTGGCGAGTTCGTCCTGCATCTCGGTCAGCTTCTTCAGCATCGCGTCGACCACGTGCGGGTCCACCGACAGGGCCTGGGCCTCCGTGGCCGCGCCGATGGCGCGCGCGGCGGCGATGACGTCGCTCATCCCCATGGTCAGCAGGCTCGCCAACGAGCCACCGCCCTGCCGCCGGTACTGGTCGAACGCGTAGGCCTGCACGGTCTGCGCCGCGGCGGCGCTGTCTTCCCCGGCCAACACGGACCCCTTTCCCGCATCACACTCCGTACTCGACCGGTGACGGTACCGAGCGGAACTCGCACCGGGACCGAGTTCACGGGGTTACGCCCGTTCGGGGGATCCGAAAAACCGATCGGGTAATGCGTGGCCGCATTTTTGCGCCTCCCGAACAACGCATTCCCGAACGCGGGCGAAAGCAGTCGGAACGGCCGAGCCCGGATGGCCGGACCGCGCGCCCCGCGACTCCGGGTCGCCCACGTCGAGACGCGGGACCGGGGGATCACTACGCTGGTCCGGGTGAGCACGGTCTACGACACCAGCGAGTTGAACAACCGCGCGGCGGGCCTCGCGGCGGCCGCGGGCGCGGTGCGGTCGGGACGACTGGTCGTCTTCCCGACGGACACCGTGTACGGCTTGGGCTGCGACGCGTTCGACGCGGCCGCCGTGCGCTCCCTGCTGGAGGCGAAGGGGCGCGGGCCGGACATGCCCGTGCCGGTGCTCGTCGGGTCGTGGACGACGATCGACGGGCTGGTGCTGAGCGTGCCGCGCCAGGCGCGCGCGCTGATCGAGGCGTTCTGGCCGGGCGGGTTGTCGCTCGTGCTGCCGCACGCGCCGTCGCTGTCGTGGGACCTCGGCCGGACCAGGGGCACCGTGATGCTGCGCATGCCGCTGCACCCGGTCGCGCTGGAGCTGCTGCGCGAGGTCGGGCCGATGGCCGTGTCGAGCGCCAACAAGACGGGTTTCGCGCCCGCGGCGACGGCGGTCGACGCGCGCGACCAGCTCGGTGAGTCGGTGCCGGTGTACCTGGACGGCGGCGAGTCGGGGGAGAACGTGGCCTCGACGATCGTCGACCTGACGGGCCCCGAGGCGGTCGTGCTGCGGGAGGGTGCCGTGCCGGTGAGCGCGGTGTCCGAGGTGCTGGGCCTGGAAGTCGAGGTCGCCCACTAGTGGATCTTGATCTTGCGAGTACGGTGGCACCAGCACTCATCGCCGCTCACCCGGCCTCACCGAGGGGTTAGCCTCCAGCCGTGGGCCAGCTGCCTGTCTCCGCGTCAACCGTCCTCCCCGTCCGGGAATACCTCCTCGTCTGCCTGACAGCCGCGGTGGTCACCTTCCTGCTCGTCGGTCTGGTCCGCGTGTTCGCCTTCAAGATCGGCGCCGTGGCCTACCCCCGGCAGCGCGACGTGCACGTCAAGCCGATGCCCCGGATGGGCGGCCTCGCCATCTACGGCGGCGTCCTCGGCGGCATGTTCCTCGCCCACCAGCTGCCGGTCCTGCGCTCGGCGTTCGACTTCTCCAACGACCCGTACGCCGTCATCGTCGGCGGCGGCGTGATCGTGCTCGTCGGGGTGCTCGACGACCGGTTCGAACTCGACTCGCTCACCAAGCTCGCGGGCCAGGTCACGGCGGCCGGTCTGCTGGTGCTGTTCGGCTTGCAGTGGCTGGTGTTCTGGGTGCCGTGGGGCGACAACGGCGCGGGCACGGGCTCGCTGCTGTCGCTGGACCAGAACCAGGGCGCGCTGCTGAGCGTGCTGCTCGCCGTGACGATGGTGAACGCGATGAACTTCGTCGACGGCCTCGACGGCCTCGCCGCGGGCATCGGCCTCATCGCCGCCGTGGCCACGTGCGCGTTCTCCATCGGCCTGCTCGCGAAGAACCAGGGCGACGTCGGCGCGTACCCGCCGGCCCTGATCGCGGCCACGCTCGCGGGCGCCTGCCTCGGTTTCCTGCCGCACAACTTCAACCCGGCGCGCATCTTCATGGGCGACTCGGGCTCGATGCTGATCGGCCTCATGCTCGCCGCCGCCACGACGTCGGCGTCCGGCAAGCTGAACTACGCCAGCCTCGGCGCCCCCGACCTGCTCGCGCTGCTGTCGCCGCTGCTGGTCGTCGCCGCCGTGCTGTTCGTGCCGCTGCTCGACCTGATGATGGCCGTCGTCCGCCGCACCCGCCGCGGCGAGAGCCCGTTCTCCGCCGACAAGATGCACCTGCACCACCGGCTGCTGGAGATCGGCCACTCGCAGCGCCGCGCCGTGCTGCTCATCTACCTGTGGGCCGGTGTGCTGGCGTTCGGCGCCGTGGCCCTCACCCTGTTCGACGTACGCGTGGTGGCCTGGTGCTTCGGCCTCGGCCTGCTGGTGGCGCTGTTCGTCAGCGCGATCCCCCGACTGCGCGAGGTCCGGCGCGGCCAGTGAACGGCGCGGCCAACCACCTGCTCACCATCGCCGAGTACGCGGAACTCGGCGAGTGCGGGACGGGGTACGCCGAACTGGTCGAGGGGCGGCTGCTGCTCTCGCCCGGCCCGACGCCCGACCACAACCTCGCCTCCGCCGAGCTGTACTACCAGCTCCGGCCGCAGCTCCCCGATCCGCTGGTGGTGCTCCAGGGCGTCGACGTGGACCTCGAACTCGCCCCGGCCGACCAGCCGGGGTTCTCCCGCCGCCCCGACCTGGTCGTCGCGCTGCGCTCGGCGAAGGCGCGGGTCCGCGCGGAGGCCGGGCTGTTCCGCGCGTCGGAGGTCGTCGTGGCGGTGGAGATCGTGGTGCCGGACTCGCGGCGCACCGACACCGTGGCGAAGTGGACCGAGTACGCCGACGCGGGCGTGCCGCACTACTGGATGGTCGACATCGCCGGGCCGGTCTCGCTCGTGGCGGGGCGGCTCGTCGAGGGCGGCGGCTACGAGGAGTCGCCCGCCGTCACCGGTGGGTTCACCACCGTCGACCCGTGCCCCCTGCTGCTGCACCTCGACCGCATGACGTGAACGCGGCGGCAATTGCTCGCCGAACCTTCATGCGCGGTTCACCTGCCACACCCGAATCACCACCTGCGCGAAAGGGTGGAAATCCAACCTCTTACACTCGGTGGCATGAGCGAGACCAGCGAAGGCCTGACTCATGCCGGAGTGGTGCGCAACCTGGCGGGCGCGATGTTCCGCGGTGCGCTCATCCCGACCGTGGTCACGGTGGTCCTGGCCGTCGTGGTGTTCGGGGTGCTCAACGGGGTTCCCGGAGCGGTCGGTGCCCTGGTCGGCGGCGTGGTGATCATCGCGTCTTCTTTGGCGACGTTGTGGTTGATGCACCGGACCGCCGCTCTGGAAGTGCACTTCGTGATGGCCGCGGCACTCGGCGGATTCATGCTCAAGATGCTGGTGTTGCTCGGAGTAATGATTCTGCTGCGCGATGTGGAGTTCCTGCACACCAACTCGGTGGCAATCACGATGGTGGCGACGATTCTGGTCACCGCGGGGACCGAGGCGCGTGCGTCCAAGCGGACCAGGACGCCCAACGTCATCCCCGCGGCGCCCGGTGACGCCGCTTAAGCCGTACGCCCGTCCGGGAAGTCCCTACCGGCTGATATGGTTCGCCCGCAGACCTGAACGCCCCCTCCTCCGGCTTGGCCGAGGGGGGTGCCGCTGGCAGGTGTCTGCGGTCCGTAAGGTACGTTAAGTCCTGATCGTGACGATTCCCCCGGCGGAGTGAACGCCGGCCGGGAGAACCGGAAGGAGCCCAGTGGGCGAGCTGGTGCTGGCCGAGGGTGGAGAGTTCGTTCCCCCCGGTGCGAAGGATTTCTTCCTGCCACCGATCTTCGGTGAAGTGACCAAGCCGATGGTGCTGGTCGTTCTGTCGGTCATCATCATCGCGGTGTTCTTCCTGCTCGCCACGCGCAGCTTCAAGCTGGTGCCGAGCAAGTTCCAGTTCATCGCCGAGTCGGTTTACGACATGGGCCGCAACTCGATCGCGCGTGAGCAGATCGGTGGCAAGGACTTCAAGCCCTTCGTGCCCCTGATCGTCACGCTGTTCACCTTCATCCTGGTGAACAACCTCTTCGGGATCATTCCGCTGATCCAGTTCCCGACGATGTCGCACATCGGCTTCCCGCTCGCGATCTCCGTGCTCGTGGTGTACCCCGTTTACCACTTCGTCGGGTTCAAGCGGCACGGTTTCGTGGGCTACCTGCGCAACCAGCTGTTCCCGCCGGGCGTGCCGAAGCCGGTTTACCTCCTGCTGGCGCCGATCGAGTTCTTCTCGAAGTTCATCATGAACCCGATCACGCTGGCGATCCGAGTGTTCGCCGCGATGTTCGCGGGTCACCTCATCCTGTTGGTGTTCACCCTGGCCGGTGAGTACCTGCTCCTCGAAGCCGGCGGCGCGTTGAAGCCTGTTTCGCTGCTGTCTTTCGCCTTCGCCATCGCGATGACGTTCCTCGAGGCGTTGATCCAGGTCATCCAGGCCTACATCTTCGCCCTGCTGTCCGCCAGCTACATCGGTATGGCGCTGGCCTCAGACCACTGAGCGACAACACCAAGCCCCCGCTCCGCGCCATCCGCGGAGCGAGTTCGAAAGGGATACGCAAGTGAGCATGGTTCTTGCACAGGCCGCCGAGGCAGTCAACATCAACCCGGGCCTCGCCCTCATCGGCTACGGCCTCGGCGCGATCGGCCCCGGCATCGGCGTGGGTCTCATCTGGGCCGCGGTCATCAACGGCACCGCTCGTCAGCCGGAGGCCCGTGGCCCGCTGATGAACATCGCGTGGACGACCTTCGTGCTCGTCGAGGTGCTCGCCCTGATCGGCCTCGTGCTCTTCTTCATCGCTTCGGCCTAATCACCGGCCTCATCGCGTAGGGAGACGTCGTGGTGAACACCTTGATCCTGGCCGCAGAGGAACCGAGCCCCGTGCTGCCGCACACCTCGGAACTCATCCTCGGCCTGATCGCCTTCCTGCTCCTGCTCTGGGTCATGCAGAAGTTCGTGGCCCCCCGCTTCGAAGCGCTCTACTCCGAGCGCGCCGCGAAGATCGAGGGCGGCATCGAACGCGCCGAGCAGGCCCAGGCGCAGGCGCAGAAGATGCTCGACGAGTACAAGGAGCAGTTGGCCGAGGCTCGCGCCGAGGCTGCCCGCATCCGGGACGACGCGCGCGCCGAGGGCACGCAGATCGTCGAGGAGCTGCGCGAGCAGGCCCAGGCCGAGTCCGCGCGGATCGTCGCGCAGGGCCAGCACCAGTTGGACGCGCAGCGCGCCCAGATCGTCGCGGAACTCCGCGCCGACCTCGGCAAGGTTGCCGTGCAGCTGGCGGGCAAGGTGGTGGGCGAGGCGCTGGAGGACGAGGCCCGTCGCCGCGGCACTGTCGACCGCTTCCTCAACGAGCTGGACGCCGTAGCGGCGCCGGCGACCAAGTAAGAGGACGCCGATGACGTTCCACGCAGCGAGTCGAGAGGCTCTGGCGGCCGCTGAACTGCGGTTGCTCGAACTCGTCGACGCCACGACCGACGCCGACGAGCTGTCGACCCTCGGGGAGGAACTCTTCTCCGTGGTGAGCCTGCTCACCGCGCAGCCGCAGCTGCGGCGCGCGCTCGGCGACTCCTCGTCCGACCGCGCGGGCCGCGAGCAGCTCGTGAAGGGCTTGCTGTCGGGCCAGGTCTCCGCGGGGACCCTCCAGGTCCTCGTCGCGGTGGTCACCTCGAAGTGGTCCAGCCCCCGCGAACTGGTCGACGGCGTCGAGTCGCTCGCCCAGACCGCGCTGCTGGTCCGTGCCGAGCGGGACAACCGCCTCGACGCGGTGGAGGACGAGCTGTTCCGGCTCGGCCGCATCGTCGCGGGGTCGCAGAACTTCGAACTGGTGCTGTCCGACCACTCGGTCGAGCCCGCCCGCAAGGTCGAGCTCGTCGACAGCCTGCTCGCGGGCAAGGTCGAACCGGTCACGAAGACGTTGGTCGACCAGCTCGTGCGCGAGCCCCGCGGTGCGCACGTCGTCGACGGGCTCATGCGGCTCGCCGACCTCGCGGCCAAGCGCCGTGAACGCTCGGTGGCCCACGTCCGCTCCGCGGTCGAGTTGAGCGCGGAGCAGCAGGAGCGCCTCTCGGCGACCCTGACCAGGATCTACTCACGACCGATCGCACTGCACGTCGAGGTTGACGCCTCGCTCGCCGGTGGCCTGCTGATCAAGATCGGCGACGAGGTCATCGACGGAAGCGTGGCTGGTCGGTTGGCGGCACTCCGCCGCGACCTCGCCGGCTGACCAAAAACCGGAACCGCGGCTTCACCAAGCCCCTTTCCCTTGAACGAAGTGAGAGCAGGAACGACATGGCGGAGCTGACGATCTCGTCGGACGAGATCCGCAGTGCGATCGAGAAGTACGTCTCGAGCTACTCCCCGGAGGTCAACCGGGAAGAGGTCGGTGTCGTTGCCGAGACCTACGACGGCATCGCCATCGTCGAAGGCCTGCCCGGCACGATGACGAACGAGATCCTGGAATTCCCCGGCGGGGTTCTCGGAGTAGCGCTGAGCCTCGAGGTCCGCACCATCGGTGCGGTCATCCTCGGTGACTTCGACAAGATCGAAGAAGGCCAGGAGGTCAAGCGGACCGGCACGGTGCTCTCCGTGCCCGTCGGCGACGGCTTCCTCGGCCGCGTGGTGAACCCGCTGGGCGCCCCCATCGACGGTCTCGGCGACATCGTCGCCGACGACAACCGCGCCCTGGAGCTCCAGGCCGCGTCGGTGCTCCAGCGCCAGCCGGTCGCCGAGCCGATGCAGACGGGCATCAAGGCGATCGACGCCATGACCCCCATCGGCCGCGGCCAGCGCCAGCTGATCATCGGCGACCGCAAGACCGGCAAGACCGCGGTCTGCGTCGACACGATCATCAACCAGAAGAAGGCCTGGGAATCCGGCGACCCGAAGCAGCAGGTCCGCTGCGTCTACGTCGCCATCGGTCAGAAGGGCTCCACCATCGCGGGCGTCAAGGCCGCGCTGGAGGAGGCGGGCGCCCTGGAGTACACGACGATCGTCGCGGCTCCGGCTTCCGACTCCGCGGGCTTCAAGTGGCTGGCCCCGTACGTCGGCTCGGCCATCGGCCAGCACTGGATGTACCAGGGCAAGCACGTCCTGATCGTGTTCGACGACCTGACCAAGCAGGCCGAGGCGTACCGCGCCATCTCCCTGCTGCTGCGCCGCCCGCCGGGCCGCGAGGCCTACCCCGGCGACGTCTTCTACTTGCACTCGCGCCTGCTGGAGCGTTGCGCGAAGCTGTCGGACGAGATGGGCGCGGGCTCGATGACGGGTCTCCCGATCATCGAGACCAAGGCGAACGACGTGTCGGCGTACATCCCGACCAACGTCATCTCGATCACCGACGGCCAGTGCTTCCTGGAGTCGGACCTCTTCAACGCCGGTGTGCGCCCGGCCGTCAACGTGGGTATCTCGGTCTCCCGCGTCGGTGGCTCCGCGCAGATCAAGGCGATGAAGGACGTGTCCGGCTCGCTGCGCCTCGACCTGTCGCAGTTCCGCGAGCTGGAGGCGTTCTCCGCCTTCGCCTCGGACCTCGACCCGGCGTCGCGCGCCCAGCTCGACCGCGGTGGTCGCCTGGTGGAGCTGCTCAAGCAGGGCCAGTACTCCCCGGTGCCCGTCGAGGAGCAGGTCGTCTCGATCTTCCTCGGCACCAAGGGCTACCTGGACTCGGTCCCGGTCGGCGACATCCGCCGCTTCGAGTCCGAGTACCTGGAGTACGTCCGGCGCAACAACGCGGACATCCTCTCGGGCATCCGCGAGACGAAGAAGTTGCCGGACGACGCCAAGCAGGCCATCGTTGACTCCGTCAACGCGTTCAAGCAGCAGTTCACCGCAACGGACGGTTCCTCGGTCGTTCCCGAGTCGCACGCCAAGGCGATGGACGCCGACAAGGTCGGACACGAGTCGGTGAAGGTCAACCGACCCGCTCCGGCGGAGAAGTGACGTAGGCCATGGCCGCACAGATTCGCGAGCTGCGCCAACGGATCCGCACGGTCAACTCGACCAAGAAGATCACGAAGGCGTACGAGCTCATCGCCACGTCGCGTCTCGCCAAGGCGCAGGGAAGGGTCGCCGCCTCGCGCCCCTACGCGGACGAGATCACTAACGTGCTCTCCGCGTTGGCCGAGGCCTCGGCGAACCTGGACCACCCGCTGCTGGTGGAACGCGAGAACCCCAAGCGCGCCGCTGTTCTGGTCGTGACGAGCGACAAGGGCATGTGCGGTGGCTACAACTCCAACGTGCTCAGGGCTGCGGAGGAGCTGATCGCCCTCCTGCGTTCGCAGGGCAAGGAGCCCGTGCTGTACGCCCTCGGCCGCAAGGCCGTCGGGTACTACAAGTTCCGCCAGCGCGACGTGGCGGAGGCGTGGACCGGCTTCTCGCAGACGCCGCTCTACGTCAACGCCGCCGAAGCGGGCGACGCGGTCGTGAACGCGTTCCTGGCCGGCATCGAGGGTGAGGGCGGTGTGGACGAGATCCACGTCGTCTACACCGAGTTCAAGTCGATGCTGAGCCAGTCGCCGGTCGCCAAGCGGATCGCGCCGATGGACGTCGAGTACGACGCCCGTCCGACCGGTCCGGTGGCGATCTACGACTTCGAGCCGGACGCGAAGACGCTCCTCGGCGCGTTGCTGCCGAAGTACGTCAAGACGCGGCTGTTCTCCGCGCTGCTGGAGTCGGCGGCGTCGGAGTCGGCCGCGCGGCGGACGGCGATGAAGGCCGCGACGGACAACGCGACCGAGCTCGTCAAGACGCTCAGCAGGCAGGCGAACGCGGCCCGTCAGGCCCAGATCACCCAGGAGATCAGCGAGATCGTCGGTGGCGCCTCCGCGCTTACCGGTGGCGCAGGAAGTGATGAGTGACATGAGTGCTACTGCCACCACCACCCGCACCGGCCGTGTGGTCCGGGTGATTGGTGCCGTGGTCGACGTGGAGTTCCCGCGCGGCGCGGTTCCCGAGTTGTTCAACGCCCTCAACGCGGACATCACGTTCGAGGCCGTTGCCAAGACGCTGACCCTGGAAGTCGCCCAGCACCTCGGCGACAACCTGGTCCGCACGATTTCGATGCAGCCGACCGACGGTCTGGTCCGCGGCGCGCCGGTGCGCGACACGGGCAAGGCCATCTCGGTGCCGGTGGGCGACGTGGTCAAGGGCCACGTGTTCAACGCCCTCGGCGACTGCCTCGACGAGCCCGGCCTCGGCCGGGACGGCGAGCAGTGGGGCATCCACCGCAAGGCGCCCGCCTTCGACCAGCTCGAGGGCAAGACCGAGATCCTGGAAACGGGCATCAAGGTCATCGACCTGCTGACCCCGTACGTCAAGGGCGGCAAGATCGGTCTGTTCGGCGGCGCGGGCGTGGGCAAGACGGTGCTCATCCAGGAGATGATCACCCGTATCGCCCGCGAGTTCTCCGGCACGTCCGTGTTCGCGGGCGTCGGCGAGCGCACCCGTGAGGGCACCGACCTCCTCCTGGAGATGGAGGAGATGGGCGTTCTCTCCGACACCGCGCTGGTGTTCGGTCAGATGGACGAGCCGCCGGGCACGCGCATGCGCGTCGCCCTGTCCGCGCTGACGATGGCGGAGTACTTCCGCGACGTCCAGGGCCAGGACGTGCTGCTGTTCATCGACAACATCTTCCGCTTCACCCAGGCGGGCTCCGAGGTCTCGACCCTCCTCGGCCGCATGCCGTCGGCCGTGGGCTACCAGCCCACCCTGGCCGACGAGATGGGTGAGTTGCAGGAGCGGATCACGTCGACCCGCGGCAAGTCGATCACCTCGCTCCAGGCGATCTACGTCCCCGCGGACGACTACACCGACCCCGCCCCGGCGACGACCTTCGCCCACCTGGACGCGACGACGGAACTCTCCCGTCCGATCTCCCAGAAGGGCATCTACCCCGCGGTGGACCCGCTGTCGTCCTCGTCTCGGATCCTCGAGCCGTCGATCGTCGGCGAGGAGCACTACCGCGTGGCGCAGGAGGTCAAGCGGATCCTCCAGAAGTACAAGGAACTCCAGGACATCATCGCCATCCTGGGCATGGACGAGCTGTCCGAGGAGGACAAGGTCCTCGTCGGTCGCGCCCGTCGCCTGGAGCGCTTCCTCGGCCAGAACTTCATCGTGGCCGAGAAGTTCACCGGTCAGCCCGGCTCGTTCGTGTCCATCAAGGACACCATCGAGGCGTTCGACCGCGTCTGCAAGGGCGAGTTCGACCACTACCCCGAGCAGGCGTTCTTCAGCTGCGGCGGTCTTGACGACGTCGAGGCCAACGCGAAGAAGCTCGCAGGCGAGTAGTTCTTCCGCTCCACCCGACAAGGCCACCCCCGTTCGCGGGGGTGGCCTTGTCGCTGTGCGCTCCGCTCAGGTCGGGGTGCCGCGCGACGGCGAGCGCACCGCGCTGGGCGCCCGCAGCGCGCGGGAGATCCCCCGCGCCGCCGCCCGGACGGCCGGCACGAGGCTCGCGACGTCGGTGCCCTCGTTCGGCACCACGATCGACACCGCCGCCACCACGCCGTCGTCGGGCCCCCGGATCGGTGCCGCGACGGACAGGGTGATCAGCTCGATCTGGCCGTCGCTGACCGCGTACCCCTCGCGGCGCACCCGTGCGAGCTTCTCCCGCAGCGCGGACGGCGTGCAGATCGTCTTGGGGGTGAACGTCCGCATCGGGCTGTGCAGGGCCAGCTCCTGGACGTCGGGCGGCGCGTGGGCGAGCATCGCGAGCCCCACCCCGGTCGCGTGGACGGGCAGCCTGCTGCCGATCCTGGTGACCACGTTGACGGCGTTGTGGGCCGAGATGCGCTCGACGTAGACCGCCTCCAGGCCGTCGCGCACGGCCAGCTGCACGTTCTCGTGCGTGACCTCGTACAGGTCCTCCAGGAAGGGCAGGGCGCGCTCCCGCAGGCCGAGGCTGCCCGGTGTGAGGGCCGCGAGCTCGAACAGCCGCAGGCCGACGTGGTAGCGGCCTTCGTCGTCCCGGTCCAGCGCACCCCACTCCACCAGCTCGTTCACCAGGCGGTGCGTGGTGCTCAGGGCCAGGCCCGCGCTGCGGCTCAGCTCGGACAGGTTCGCGGACGGTCGTTGCTCGGAGAAGACGCTCAGCAGGGTGAAGAGCCGCCCCGCGACGGACTTCGGTGTCGTCACCCGTCCAGGATGGCCTTCCGGTGAGTGGAAAGTCCACTCGCTGTGGACAGCGGACCCCCACCACGATGTCCCGGGTGCGTACCCAGGTCGGAATCATCGGAGCCGGACCCGCGGGACTGCTGCTGTCCCACCTGCTGCACCTCGAAGGCATCGACTCCGTCGTGCTGGAGGCCCGCAGCCGGGTCTACGTCGAGAGGCGGGTGCGGGCGGGCGTCGTCGAACAGCCCACCGCGGACCTGCTCAGGGAGGTCGGCCTCGCCGACCGGATGGACAGGGAGGGACTACCGCACCACGGGTTCTCGCTGCGGTTCGACCGCGAGGACCACCGCATCCCGATCACGGAGCTGACCGGGAGCACGATCACCGTCTACGGCCAGCAGGAGATCGTCAAGGACCTCATCGCGGCGAGGCTCGCGGCGGGCGGCGACATCCGGTTCGAGGTGTCCGGCGTGGCCGTGCACGACGTCGAGACGGACCGGCCGCGGATCACGTTCGACGGCGGCGAGCTGGAGTGCGACGTGGTCGCGGGCTGCGACGGCTTCCACGGCGTCTCCCGCGGCGCCATCCCGGACACCGTGCTCAGGACGTTCGAGCAGGTCTACCCGTTCGCGTGGCTCGGTCTGCTGGCCAAGGCCGAGCCGTCGCACGAGGAGCTGATCTACACCAGCCACGAGCGCGGGTTCGCGCTGCACAGCATGCGCTCGCCGGAGGTGACCCGGCTCTACCTCCAGGTCGAGCCGGACGAGCGCATCGAGGACTGGTCGGACGACCGCATCTGGGACGAGCTGCACCTGCGGCTGGAGACCGACGACGGCTTCGAGCTCCAGGAGGGGCCGGTGATCGAGAAGGGCATCACGCCGATGCGCGGCTTCGTCGCCGAGCCGATGCGGCACGGACGGCTGTTCCTCGCGGGCGACGCCGCCCACATCGTGCCGCCCACCGGCGCCAAGGGGATGAACCTCGCCATCGCCGACGTGCTGGTGCTCTCCCGTGCGCTGTCCGCGTTGCTGAACAGGGGCGAGACCGACCTGGTCGAGTCCTATTCGGACACCTGCCTGCGCCGGGTGTGGCGCGCGCAGGGCTTCTCCAACCACATGACCACGATGCTGCACCGAACACCGGGCGCGGAGGACTACCACCACCGGCTCCAGCTCTCGCAACTGCGCTACACCGCGACGTCGTCCGCCGCTGCCACGAGCCTCGCGGAGAACTACGTCGGCCTGCCCTTCTGAGCACCGGAGGTCGCCATGTCCACCAACCGCTGGGTCCTGCCGCTGAGCTGGGCGGCGGTGCTGCTGGACGGGTTCGACCTCGTGGTGCTCGGCACCGTGCTGCCCGTGCTGCTCCAGGACGAGGTCTGGGGCCTCACGCCCGCGAGCGCGTCGATCGTCTCCACCGTCGGTCTGGTGGGCATGATGCTCGGCGCGCTCGCGATCGGCACGGTCACCGACGTCATCGGCAGGCGCAAGGCCCTCGTGCTCGCCGTGGCGAGCTTCTCGCTCTTCACGCTGCTGTGCGCGTTCTCCCCGTCGGTGCTCGCGTTCGGGCTGCTGCGGTTCCTCGCCGGGATCGGCCTCGGCGGCTGCCTGCCGACCGCCATCGCGCTGGTGAACGAGTTCTCCCACGTCGACCGCCGCGGCCGGTCGACCACGTTCATCATGACCGGCTACCACGTCGGCGCGGTCTTCACGGCCCTGCTGGGCATCGTGGTGATCCCGTCGTTCGGCTGGCGCGCCCTGTTCGTCATCGGCGCCGCGCCCGCGCTCGTCCTGGTGCCGCTGATGTGGCGCACCCTGCCCGAGTCGCGCGCCTTCGAACCCGCCCCCGTCAAGGACGTCATCGGGTCGATCTTCAAGCCCGGTCTCGTGCGCGCCACGCTCGCGTTCTGGGTCGCGTCCTTCATGGGCCTGCTGCTCGTCTACGGCCTCAACACGTGGCTGCCGCAGATCATGCGCGCCGCGGGCTACCCGCTCGGCGCCGCGCTGAGCCTGCTGCTGACGTTGAACATCGGCGCCGTGATCGGCCTGCTCGTCGCCGGGTACGTGGCCGACCGCTTCGGCGTCCGGCGCTCCACCACCGCCTGGTTCGCCCTCGCCGCGGTGGCGCTGGCCCTGCTGAGCGTGAAGCTCCCCGGCGTCGGCGTGTACGCCGCCGTGCTCGTCGCGGGCTGCTTCGTGTTCAGCGCCCAGGTCCTGGTGTACGCCTACGTGGGCCGCGTGTACTCCGACGCGAACCGCGCCACCGGACTCGGCTGGACGGCGGGTGTGGGCCGCGTCGGCGCCATCTGCGGACCGCTGCTCGGCGGGGCCCTGCTGACCGCGGGCGTCGCGTACCCGTGGGGCTTCTACGCCTTCGCGCTCGTCGCCGCGCTGGGCGCGGGGGCCGTGTTCGCCATCGGCTCCCGCACCCGCGTGGACGCCTAGCGGGGAGGAAGGAGGTCACGACCTCACCAGCACCTGCGCGGTGCCGGGGAAGCGCAGGACGAGCACCGCGGATCCTCGCCGCGCAGCGGGTACGCGGCGCGGAGGGGGACCGCGACCGGGTCCGAGGACCACCGGACACCGGCCGGGCCGCCGAGGTCGCGAGCCGCCGTCGGGCCTGGCAGGCCCCCGATCGGGGCGGTGTGACCAGGCCGGGGCGGCGAGGTGGTCACCCGACCGTTTAGACTGCGGTTCGACTCCAGTCGACGAGGGAGATACGCGTGGCCGAGATGACCGTCCAGTTGGTCGCCGTTGAACGCCGTCTGTGGTCGGGCACGGCCACGTCGGTGGTCGCCCAGACGACCGAGGGCGAGATCGGCGTACTTCCGGGCCACGAGCCCATGCTCGGCCAGCTGGTCGAGGGTGGCGTGGTCCGCATCCGCACGACCGACGGCGAGCTGGTGACCGCCGCCGTCTACGGCGGGTTCCTGTCCGTGACCGGCTCCGCGGTGAGCGTGCTCGCCGAGGACGCCGAACTCGCGGACGAGATCGACGTCGAGCAGGCGCGGTCCGCCGCGAAGGACTCGGACGACGTCCAGCGAGGGCGGGCACTCGCCGCCTTGCGCGCCGCCGGACACCCGGCCTGAGACCGGACGCGGACGAGCGGGTATCGCCGTGGGGATCGCCGAGATTGTCGGGGTGGTCCTGTTCGTGGTGGTCGTGGGCCTGGCGTACTTCGCCTGGCGCCGACTCAGATTGCTCCGCGCGGGCGGCGTGCACGTGGCACTCCGCCTGCGCCAGGACGACAGCGGCCGGGGCTGGCACCTCGGCGTCGGCCGCTACCAGGGTGATGAGTTCGTCTGGTTCCGCGTCCTGAGCCTCGGCTCCGGTCCGAACCAGATCATCACCCGCGAAGGCCTGGAGATCGACGACCGGCGCGAACCGGCCGCCTCGGAGACCTACGCGATGCCCGCGGGCTCCACGGTGCTCCGGTGCCGCAGTTCCACGGGGAGCGAGATCGAGATCGCGATGGGCCCGGACGCGCTGACAGGATTCCTGTCCTGGCTTGAGTCAGCGCCTCCGGGCCGTTCCATTCCCTGGGCCAGTTAGGCGTCCTGCCTGCTATGGCCATCGGGAACGACCTCCTGTTCGCGGGCGAACGCGGTCGGCGGCAGGCCACGGCGCTGATGAGCGCGCTGCCCTCGAACGGCGTGGTGTTCACCGCCGAAGTGGACGACGGCTCCGCCGTCCCGGTGCCGGTCGAGTTGTCGGAGATCATCGCCAGGGTCGTCCACGCCGTGGCGCGGGGTCACGCCGTCACGGTCGACGCGAGGTCCGCCGAGTTCGAGTTGACCACCACCGAGGCGGCGCACCTGCTGGGCGTGTCGCGCCCCGCCCTCATGCGCGAGATCAACGCTGGCGAGATCCCCTCCCACGAGGTCGGTCCCCACACCCGCTTGCGCGCGGCCGACGTGCTCAAAGAGCAGCACGACCGCGGGAAGCGGCAATCGGCGGCGTTCGAGGAACTGCGCGCACGGGAAGAGGACTGGTCCGGTCCACCCCGCTCGCCGAGGTGAGCGGTCGCTCGCCTCGGCGGCATCCCGGTCAGGCCGAGGCCTGCTAGGCGTTCTGCCCCGGCTTCCACAGCACGTCGCCGTCCGGGTTGGCCACGCGCGCCAGGATGAACAGCAGGTCCGACAGCCGGTTCAGGTACTTCGCGGTCAGCACGTTCGTGCGTTCCGCGTCCGCCTCCAGCAGCGCCCACGTGCTGCGCTCCGCCCGCCGCGAGATCGTTCGCGCCTGGTGCAGCAGCGCGGCGCCGGGGGTGCCGCCGTTGAGGATGAACGAGTCCAGCTTGCCCGTGCGCGCGTTGTACTCGTCGCACCAGCCCTCCAGCCGGTCCACGTACACCTGCGTGACGCGCAGCGGTGGGTGCTCCGGCTCGGGGACGATCGGCGTGCACAGGTCCGCGCCGACGTCGAACAGGTCGTTCTGCACCTTCTGGACGACCTCGTGGACGTCCTCGGCGAGCGCGCCGAGCGCCAGCGCGACCCCGAGGGACGCGTTGGTCTCGTCCACGTCCGCGTACGCGACGATCCGGGGATCGGTCTTGGGCACCCGTGAGAAGTCGCCGAGTCCGGTCGTGCCGTCGTCGCCGACCCGCGTGTAGATCTTGGTGAGGTGAACCGCCATGCCCAGCACTCTAGTTCGGTGATCCGTGCGGTGGCTGCGTCGGTGATCGCGGAGGCGGAGGATGGGCGGTGTGAACGCGTGGATCCAGACCCTGGTGCTGATCGTGGTCCTCGGCCTGCTGGCGGGGGTGCTGCGGTGGGCGTTCGGCAACGACCGGCGGGCTGTCCCCGACTACACCGGTGACGACTTCGGCCTGCTGAACGAGGTGGCCGTCGTGCCGACCGAGGAGGCCGCGCGGGTGCTGGCCAAGCGCTTGCGAACAGCGGGCATCAAGGCGACGGCGGTGCGGGGCGCGGAGCCGGGCGCCTACCGGGTGATGGTGTTCCCGGTGGACGTGCCGGACGCGAAGCTGCTGCTGCGAGACGTGTAGGCAGGTCTTCGCGCTCCCGCCGCGTCGAGTCGCGCGCGCCCACGGGCGTGAAGCGGGACGGGGCGCGCCGAGCACGCGCGCACCCCGGTACCGCCAGGCCGTCCGACGACCCCGCGGACCGGTTCCGGCGACCGTCGGGACCGGGCGCTTCGACCGCCGACCCGGTGCTCGGTCCCCGAACCCGCGTTCGGGGACCGAGTCCGGTCACGGCACTAGCCGCTGACGCGCTCGACGCTGGCACCGAGCTTGCGGAGGTTCTCCACGAAGCCGGGGTAGCCGCGTTCGATGTGGAAGATCTCGTACACCTCGGTGGCGCCGTCGGCGCACAGGCCCGCCAGCACGAGACCCGCGCCCGCGCGGATGTCCGACGCCCACACCGGGGCGCTGGAGAGGCGTTCGACGCCGCGGACGACGGCGTGGTGGCCGTCGGTGCGGGCGTCGGCACCCAGGCGGATCATCTCCTCGATGAACCGGAACCGGGCCTCGAACAGGTTCTCGGTGATCATCGACGTGCCCTCGGAGACCGTGGACAGCGCGATGGCGAACGGCTGGTTGTCGGTCGCGAAGCCGGGGTAGGGCAGGGTGACGAAGTCGACCGACTTGGGCCGCCCCTCCTGCACCACGCGGAAGCCCTCGTCCGGGCCACCCTCGTAGGTGGTGACCTCGGCGCCCGCCATGCGGAGCTTCTCCAGCACGAGGTCGATGTGGTGCGGGTTCACGCCGCGGACGCGGATGTCGCCGCGGGTCATGGCGGCGGCGAACGCCCACGTGGCGCCGACGATCCGGTCGCCGACGACGCGGTGCTGCGTCGGGTTGAGGCTGTCGACGCCGTGCACGGTCAGCGTGGACGTGCCCGCGCCCTCGATCTTGGCGCCCATCTGCTGGAGCATCCGGCAGATGTCGATGATCTCCGGCTCGCGGGCCGCGTTGTCGATCACCGTCGTGCCCTTGGCCAGCACCGCGGCCATCAGGATGTTCTCGGTCGCGCCGACGCTCGGGAAGTCGAGCCAGATCTGGGCGCCGTGCAGGCCCTCGGCGTTCGCGACGACGCAGCCGTGCTCGATCTCCGTCGTGGCGCCGAGCTTGCGCAGGCCCGCCTGGTGCATGTCGAGCGGGCGCGAGCCGATCGCGTCACCGCCGGGCAGCGCCACGACCGCGCGCTTGCAGCGGCCGACGAGCGGGCCGAGCACGCACACCGAGGCGCGCAGCTTGCCCATCGCCTCGGAGTCCGCGCGGTGGTTCAGCTCGCCCGGCGTGGTGATGGTGACCACATCGCCCTCGATGACCACGACGCACCCGAGGCTCCGCAGCACGTCCGCCATGAGCGGCACGTCCAGGATCTCGGGGCAGTTCGTGATGGTCGAGGTGCCTTCGGCGAGCAGGGCCGCCGCCATCAGCTTCAACACGCTGTTCTTCGCCCCGACGACGTCGACCTCGCCGACCAGGCGCGCCCCGCCGTGTACCCGGAAATGCTCACTCACTGGAGAACTCCTCAACGCTTGCCCCTGATGGGCGATCCTACGGAGGTTCTGGATCGAGCCCGTGCCTGAGCCCCTCGGAGTGCGGACGGGCGGTGGGGGGTCCACCGGGGGCGGCGGCGCGTCCACCACCGGGTGCCCAGGACCGATTCAGTGAGCAACGGCACGTGGACGCGGTGTTACTGGTCAGTACGCTACGGGCAACAACGTCGTCACCGGCCTCCGGGAGGTTGTCTTGCCGTACCCGGCCGACCGGGAGCGGGACCGCCCGTGGGTCATGAGGACCTACGCGGGCCACTCGTCCGCTTCCGCGTCCAACGAGCTGTACCGCCGGAACCTCGCCAAGGGCCAGACGGGTCTGTCGGTGGCGTTCGACCTGCCGACGCAGACCGGCTACGACCCCGACGACGAACTCGCCAAGGGCGAGGTGGGCAAGGTCGGCGTGCCGATCAGCCACATCGGCGACATGCGACGGCTGTTCGACGGGATCCCTTTCGACGGCGCCAACACGTCGATGACGATCAACGCGACGGCGATGTGGCTGCTGGCGCTCTACGTCAGCGTGGCCGAGGAGCACGGCGCGGACCCGAACCAGCTCGCCGGGACCACGCAGAACGACATCATCAAGGAGTACCTGTCCCGCGGGACCTACGTGTTCCCGCCCGGCCCCAGCCTGAGGCTGATCACGGACATGGTCGCGTGGACCGTGTCGAACGTGCCCAGGTGGAACCCGATCAACATCTGCAGCTACCACCTCCAGGAAGTGGGCGCGACGCCCGCGCAGGAGGTCGCGTACGCGATGTCGACGGCCATCGCCGTGCTGGACTCCGTGCGCGACTCGGGCCAGGTGCCGCCGGAGCGGTTCGGCGACGTGGTCGCGCGCATGTCGTTCTTCGTGAACGCGGGTGTGCGGTTCATCGAAGAGATGTGCAAGATGCGGGCGTTCACGCAGCTCTGGGACGACATCACCCGCGAGCGCTACGGCATCGCGGACCCGAAGCAGCGGCGGTTCCGCTACGGCGTGCAGGTCAACTCGCTCGGGCTGACGGAGGCGCAGCCGGAGAACAACGTCCAGCGGATCGTGCTGGAGATGCTGGCCGTGTCGCTGTCCCGCGACGCCCGCGCCCGCGCGATCCAGCTGCCGGCGTGGAACGAGGCACTGGGCCTGCCGCGCCCGTGGGACCAGCAGTGGGCGCTGCGGATGCAGCAGGTGCTCGCCTACGAGACGGACCTGTTGGAGTACCAGGACATCTTCGAGGGCTCGAAGGTGATCGAGGCCAAGGTCGCGGAGATCGTCGCCGGGGCGCGCGAGGAGATCGACCGCGTGCAGGCGATGGGCGGCGCGGTCGCGGCCGTCGAGAGCGGGTACATGAAGTCCGCGCTCGTCAGCTCGCTCGCCGACCGCCGCCGCCGGGTCGAGTCCGGTGAGGACGTCGTGGTGGGCGTGAACAGGTTCGCCACCAGCGAGCCGTCACCGTTGCAGGCCGAGGGCGCGAAGGCGATCGAGACGATCGACCCGATCGTCGAACTCCAAGCCGTTGAGGCGATCCGCGAGTGGCGGGCCCGCCGCGACGAGTCCCTCGTGGACTCGACGTTGACGGCGCTGCGCGCGGCGGCGAAGACCGACGCGAACCTGGTCGAGGCGACCATCGCGTGCGCCAAGGCCGGTGTCACGACCGGCGAGTGGTCGCAGGCGCTGCGCGAGACGTTCGGCGAGTACCGCGCTCCGACGGGGGTTTCGGCCGCGTCGGCGTCCGGCGAGGCGGGCACGGAGATCGCGCGGGTGCGCGACCGCGTCCGCGCCACCGGCGAGGAGATCGGCGAGCGGCTGCGCATCCTGGTCGGCAAGCCGGGACTGGACGGTCACTCCAACGGCGCCGAGCAGGTCGCCGTCCGGGCCCGCGACGTCGGGTTCGAGGTGGTGTACCAGGGGATCAGGCTCACGCCCGCGCAGATCACCTCCGCCGCCGTGCAGGAGGACGTGCACGTCGTCGGCCTGTCCATCCTGTCCGGTTCGCACCTGGAGGTCGTGCCCGCCGTGGTCGACGGCCTCCGCGAGGCAGGCGCGGGTGACATCCCGGTCATCGTCGGCGGGATCATCCCGCCCGACGACGCCGAGAAGCTCAAGGAACGCGGCGTGGCCAGGGTGTTCACGCCGAAGGACTACGAACTGACTCAGATCATGGACGAGATCGTCACGGTGGTCCGCGAGTTCCGCGGTCTCGCCTAGAGGCCGTCCAGCACCTCCTTCGTGCTGGTGATCTCCGCGAAGCCGCCGCCACGCAGGTTCGCCACCGTGGCGGCGGTCAACTGGTCGGCGCTGAGGTCCTCCAGGTCGAACGTGAACGTGGCGTCGACCGGGACGACCACGCGGTAGCCGAGGTTGCCGCCGACGCGGGCGGTCGTCTCGACGCACGTGTTGGTCTGGACGCCCGCCAGCACGACGTCGGTGGTGCCGCGTTTCGTCAGCCACGCGTGCAGGTCTGCCTCGCCGTGGAACGCGGAGTTGACGGTCTTCGCGAACACCAGGTCCGGTCGCAGCCCGTCGAGTTCGGGCTTGAAGGCGTTGCCGGTGGTGCCGGGGGCCAGCGGTGAACCCGGCTTCACGGAGTCGTGCCGGACGAGGACGAGCGGGCCGCGCCACGCGCGGGCCAGCGCGGCGATGTTGGCCTCGGCGTCCGGGTTGTTGCGCCTGCCCCAGAAGGCCGGGTCGTCGAAGCCGCGCTGCACGTCGATCAGGATCAGAGCTGTCACGGGTCCCACTGTCGGCGGTCGGGGCGGGCTCGGGGGAGTGGCAGGAGGTGCGCGTTGCGGTACTTTCCTGCCATGCGCACCATCGGGGTCCTGTTGCTGCCGGACAGCCGGATCTTCGACGTGTCGGTGGTGAGCGAGGTCTGGGGGATCGACCGCACCGATTCCGGGGTCCCGCCGTTCGAGGTGCGGCTCTGCTCGGAGGGCCGCGTGGTCACGCCGCTCGCGCCGATCGGGTCGCTGGAGGCCACGCACGGGTTCGACGGGCTGGTGGACTGCGACCTCGTGGTCGTGCCGGGCCGAGGTGACCCGTTCGCCGCCGTTCCGCCCGCGGCGGTGGAGGCGCTGCGGGCCGCCACGGGGGCGGTGGCCGGGTTGTGCTCCGGGGCGTTCGTGGTGGCGGCGGCGGGCCTGCTGGACGGTCGTTCGGCCACCACGCACTGGCGGGTGCTGGACGAGCTGGCCGCCGCGGCGCCGGGGGCGCGGGTGCGGCGGGACGTCCTGTTCACCTCAGACGGCCCCGTCCACACCTCCGCCGGGGTGCTGGGCGGTGTCGACCTGTGCCTGCACCTGGTGCGCCGGGACCACGGCGCCGAGGTCGCCGCCGCCGTCGCCCGGCGGATGGTCGTGCCCCCGGTGCGGGAGGGGGACCAGCGGCAGTACGCGGAGACGCCGGTGCCGAGGCGGGTGGCCAAGGCGGGCCTGGCGGCCACGGTGGACTGGGCGGTGGGTCGGCTCGGTGAGCCCCTCTCCGTGGCGGACCTGGCCCGGCACTCCGGCTTGAGCGAGCGGACGTTCCACCGGGTGTTCGTCGACGCCACCGGCAGCACGCCGGGGCGGTGGCTCCTGGTGCGGCGGGTGCGGTTGGCGCAGCGGCTGCTGGAGACGACCGACCTGCCGGTGCACCGCGTGGCCGAGCGCTCGGGGCTGGGGACGTCCGCCAACCTGCGGAGGCGGTTGCGCGCGGAACTCGGGGTGGGGCCGGACGCCTACCGGCGCACGTTCCGGGTCGCGGGGTAGGCGGTCGCGCTAACGTCGCGTCATGGCCGACTACCAGCACGTGCTCGTGACCCACGCCGATGACGTCGTGCGCATCACCATGAACCGTCCGGCTCGGCGCAACTCGCTGTCGTTCGAACACCTGACGGAGCTGCTGGGGGCGTTCCACGAGGCCGCGGCCAGCGGGGCCGCGGGGATCGTGCTCGGCGGGGCCGGGCCGGTGTTCTCGGCGGGGCACGACTTCGGCGACGTCGCGGCGCGGGACCTGGACGGGGTTCGGGAGCTGCTGACGCTGTGCACGGACCTGATGCGGACGATCGAGTCGGTGCCGCAGGTGGTGGTCGCTCGGGTGCACGGCCTCGCCACGGCCGCCGGGTGCCAGCTGGTGGCGTCGTGCGACCTGGCCGTGGCGGCCGAGGGGGCCGGGTTCGCGCTGCCCGGCGGGAAGGCGGGCTGGTTCTGCCACACGCCCGCCGTGCCGGTGGCTCGGGCGATCGGGCGGAAGCGGCTGATGGAGATGGCGCTGACCGGGGACGTGGTCGACGCCCGGACCGCCGAGCGGTGGGGGCTGGTGAACCAGGTCGTGCCCGGCGAGGAGCTGGATCCGGCGGTGGACGCGCTGCTGGCCCGTGCCACCCGTGGGTCGCGGGCCAGCAAGGCGGTGGGCAAGCAGACGCTGTACGCGCAGCTGGACCGGCCCGAGGCGGACGCCTACGCCATCGCGGTGGAGGTCATGGCCGCTGCCGCGCAGACGCCGTCGGCGGTGGAGGGGCGGGCCGCGTTCCTGGAGAAGCGGGCGCCGGTGTGGACCGATTGATGTAACAGTGCTTGTATAAGTGCTGTTACAGTTGTCCGGTGAACGATCCCACCGAGGTGAGCCACTGGGGTCCGCTGCGGCACCTCCTGGCCGCGATGGACGACGACATCGAGCGGCTGTACCGCGAGGCCGCGATCGAGGGCCTCAAGCCGAACTGGGTCATGGAGCTGATCCGCCTGCGCCTGCGCGGGCCGATGACGATCACCGAGCTGGCCGAGGTGGTCGGGCGGACGCACTCGGCCATGAGCCAGAAGGTGGCCGCGATGCGGGCCGCCGGGTTCGTGGCGACCGCGGCCGGGGCGGACGCGCGGAGCAAGAAGGTGGTGCTGACCGCTCGTGCCGAGGCGGTCGTCGGGCGGTTGGCGGCCGAGTGGCGGGCCACCGAGGCGGTGATCGCGGAGATCGAGGAGGAGATCCCCTACCCGCTGGTGCGGGTGGTTCGGGACGTCGAGGAAGTGTTGGGGCGCAAGAGCTTCCACGACCGGATCGCGGAGAAGCTGGCCGCTGATCCGGAGTGGGGCTGAGGTCGGCGGCCCGGTCGACCGGGGTGTGAAGGCCGTGGCCCACCGGGTGTGCCGGGCCGCGGTTCGTTGATCTGGTCAGGACGCCGGTGGGACCACCGGCGTCTTCGTGCTGCGCGAAATCCGTTGTGACGTGCTGGGGAGGTGGGTGGTGTGGTGCTCGGGCGGGTGCTGCTGGACGTCGCGCCCTTGAGGGTCGCGGTGTTCCGGCGGTTGTTCGTGGGGCGGGTGTTCTCCGGCTTCGGCAGCCAGATGACGTTGGTGGCCGTGCTGTTCCAGGTGTGGTCGATGACCGGCAGCACGGTGTGGACCGGGGCCGTCGGGCTGGCGATGGCGTTGCCGCTCGTGCTGTTCGGGCTGTTCGCCGGGTCGTTGGTGGACCGGGTCGACCGGCGGGGGTTCTACCTGGTCACGCTGGTCGGTCAGGCGGGCTGCGGTGTCCTGCTGGCCGTGCAGGGGTTCGTCGGTGGCCTGCCGGTGGGGTGGGTGCTGGTGCTGGTCGCCCTCCAGGGGTGCTTCTCGGCGGGCGGCGGGCCCGCGTCCCGGACGTTCATCCCGCGGTTGTTGCCCAGGGAGCACATCGCCGCGGGGTTGGCGTTGGAGCGGATCGGGTTCCAGGGGGCGATGCTGGTCGGGCCCGCGCTCGGTGGGGTGCTGGTGGGGTGGATCGGGGTCGGCGGGTGCTACCTGGTGGACGTGGTGACGTTCGGGGTGGCGTTCTACGGGGCCTTCGGCCTGCCGGTGATGCTGCCCGAGGGTGAGCCGTCGCGGCCGGGGGTGCGCGGTGTGGTGGACGGGTTGGCGTTCCTGGTGCGCGAGCCCGTGGTGCGCGGGGCGTTGCTGACCGACCTGGCCGCGATGGTGCTGTCCATGCCGATCAGCCTCTTCCCGCTGGTCAACGCCGAGCGGTTCGGCGGGGACCCCAGGACGTTCGGGTTGTTCCTCACGGCCGTCGCCGTCGGCGGGGTGGTGGCCTCGGTCTTCTCCGGGACGTTCACGCGGCTCGCGCGGCCGGGGGTGGTGATGCTGGTCGGGGCGTTGGGCTGGGGCGCTTCGGTGGCGTTGTTCGGGCTGTCCACCAATCCGTGGGTGGGCCTGGGTTTCCTGGTGCTGGCGGGGGCGGCGGACACCGCCTCCGTGGTGTCGCGCGGGGCGCTGGTGCAGTTGCGCACGCCCGACTCCATGCTGGGGCGGGTGGCCGCCGCCGAGCAGATCGTGGGCCGCGCAGGCCCCGACGTGGGGAACGTGCGGGCCGGACTGGTGGCCGGGGCGACGTCGGGCGCGGTGTCGTTGGTGAGCGGCGGGGTGCTGTGCGTGGTGGCGGTCGCGGTCGTCGGTGCCGTGACGCCGGGGCTGCGGCGGGTGCGGGTTCAGGCGCCGGTGTAGTTGCGGTAGCGGAGCAGGACGCGGTCGACCAGCGGCCCCGCGGCCCCGGTGTAGCGGGCCGGGTCCAGCAGGTCGTCCAGGTCCACGCCCGCCAGCTCCGGGAGGTCGCGCAGCACGGAGCCGAGCGGTGAACCCGTGGCCGCCGCGGTGGCGGACGCCGTGGTGAGCAGGGACTTCGACCGCGCCTTGCCCAGGACGGGGGTGAGGGCCACGGCCAGCCGCTCGGCCACGATGGCGCCGCGGGTGAGGTCGACGTTGGCGCGCATCCGGTCGACGTCGACCTCCAGGCCCTCGGCCAGCTCCACGGCGGTGAACGCCGCGCCGCCGGTCAGCCGCAGGGCTTCGCGGAGGGCCTGCCACTCGGCGTGCCACGCGCCCGCCGGGCGCTCGTCCTCGGCGACCATGCACTGCGCCAGCACCAGCGACAGGGCCGGGACCTGGCGGGCCGCGGACACGATGAGGGTGGCCAGCACGGGGTTGCGCTTCTGCGGCATGGCGGAGGACGCGCCGCGGCCCTCGGCGGCGGGCTCGGCCACCTCGGCGATCTCGGTGCGGGACAGGGTCTGCACGTCCACCGCGAACTTGCCCAGCGCGCCGGTGACGAAGCTGAGCACCGCCCCCAGGTCGGCGATCGGCGTGCGCACGGTGTGCCACGGCAGCACCGGCTCGGCCAGCCCCAGCTCCTCGGCGAACGGCGCGATCAGCTCCACGCCGCCCAGCGGCAGGCCACCCTCCAGTTCGGCGAACTCCCCGTACGCCGCAAGGGTTCCCGCCGCTCCGCCCAGCGACGCCGGGAGGCCCGCCGACGCGACCGAGCGGACCCTGGCGAGGGCGTCGAGCACGAGTTGCAGCCAGCTCGCGGCCTTGAGGCCGAACGTGGTGGGCACGGCGTGCTGGGTCAGCGTCCGACCCGCCACGAGGGTGTCGCGGTGCTCCTCGGCCAACGCCGCCAGCGCGGCGGCCACCCGGCTCAGGTCGCCGTCCACCTGCGCGAGCACGCGGCGGGACACGAGCATCGCCGCCGAGTCCAGCACGTCCTGGCTGGTGGAGCCCCGGTGCACGTGCTCGGCGGCCTCGGGGTCGTTCGCCGCGACCAGCGCGGTGAACGCGGGGACCAGCGCCACCACGGGGTTCGCGGCGGCGCGGGAGGCGTGGGCCAGCGCGACGACGTCGAGCCCGCCCGCCCCGGCCGCCTTGGTGATCACCTCGGCGTGCGCGGCGGGCACCAGTCCCAGCTTCGCCTGGGAGCGGGCCAGCGCCGCCTCCACCTCCAGCATCGCCCGCAGCCACGCCTCGTCGCACGTGGTGGCCTCGACCGGCGTGCCCGACCACGTCGGGGCCAGCAGTCCGGAATCGGTGCGGCTCAAGCGCTCACGCTCCTGCACTGGTGGTGGACGGTCAGCACTGCTCGGGCGATGGCGTCGGCGTCCTCCAGCGTCACGGAGCCGACGCCGGGGCGGATGCCCGCCGCCGTCACCCAGTGCACGCCCTCGGTGGGCACGCCGAACGCGAACCTGGCCGGGTGCGCCGCGCCGTCGCGGTCGACCAGGCGGTACGGCCGCTCGGTCACGGCCAGGCCGCCGCTCTCGTAGCCGCCCACGTGGTAGGGCCGGGACCGGCCGGTGGTCAGCAGGTAGCGCAGCAGCGGGTTGGCGCTGCGCCGCAGGTCGACGTCCGGCAGCCGGGCCTCGATGAGCGCCCGGCAGCGGACGGGCGGGCCGGGGACCGCCTCGGAGTCGACCAGGAACACCCCGTCCGCGGTGGACCGGCGGACGCGGACCCGCGGACCGACGACGTGCAGGACACCCGCTTCGACCAGGGCGATCATCTCCTCGATCCGCCGCACCGGCGGGCCGATCGACGTGAAGGCGTTGAGCGGGTTGTACCAACCCTCCAGCTCGTCGCGGTAGGACTCGCCGCTGATGCCGCTGTGGTCCACCACGAGCCGGATCTCGTTGCGCAGGTCGCGCAGCACGTCCAGCGCCGACTTGAGCGGGCTGGACAGGTTGCCGAGCCTGGCCTCGCGCACGTCGTGGCGGAGGTGGTCGAGCAGCCACCGGCGGAAGTCGGCGCCGTCGGTGAACGCGCGGTCGCCCTGCGGGCGCTCGACCCGGTCCCAGTCCCACCGCTCGGCGACGCCGTACCGCTCCAGCAGGTGGTCGTCGTCCTCGGGAGGGCCTTCGACGAACGCCTGGAGGAAGGCCTCCGCGTCGCCGTGCGCCGACTCGACCAGCAGGCTGTAGTAGACGGCGCGGACCTCGCGGTCCACCAGCGGCCACACCGCGTCGCGGAAGCCGACCGGCTCACCGGACTCGGCGCGCTTCCGCAGCCCCGCGACGACCGTCTCGGTGAGGAAGCGCGGGTGGTGCCTGCCGTGCGCGCCCTTCTGGTTCTCGCCGCGGGCGTGGTACGGCACGCCGCGCCGGGAACCCGCGTGCAGCACCGGTTCCCGGCCGGACGGCAGGTACCGCAGGCCGTCGGGCCCCCGTTCGAACGCACCGCCGCGGCCGACGGTGAGCAGGGCCAGGTAGTCGAAGAAGTTCAGGCCGATGCCGCGGACCGCGACCGCCGTGCCCGGCGCGATCCCGCTCAGGTCCACGTCGGCCGGGTTGGCCGGTTCCACGTGGCGGAGCTTGTGCCGCAGCGCGAACCGGCGGTTCTCGTCGTGCTCGCGGCTGCGGGCCAGCGGGCCGTGGCCGAGCGCCAGCACGACCGCGTCCAGGCCGATCAGCCTGGTGCCGTCGAGCAGCGTCACGGCCTGGTGTCCGTCCTCGGTGTCGTCGACCGCGACCGCCGTGCCCGCGTGCACCACGACGGTGATCGACTCCGGCGCGGTGGCGACCAGCCGCTGGAACACCCAGTCCAGGTAGCGGCCGTAGAACGCCCTGGTCGGGTAGTCGTCCGGGCCGAGCGCGGCGGCCTGGTCGGGGTCGCCGCAGTCGACCAGTCCGTCCACCGCCATCCGCGCCCACTCGTGCAGGCTCGGACCGGGCACCACGGGCCCCTCGCACGGCACGCTGTCGTCGGTGAACAGGCTGATCTGCGACGCGACCGTGTTCATCAGCAGGTGGTCGGGCTGGTGCGTGCGCCACACGCCACCGGGACCGGGCGGGAACGGGTCCACGACGTGCACCTCCACCGCGAGGCCGTCGGTGGCGTTGGCGCAGATCCGCTCCAGCACCGACGTCCCGCGCGGCCCCGCGCCGACCAGGCAGATCCGCAGGCTCATCCGGACGCCAACCCCCGCCGCCACGACACCGTCGGCTTCCACCCCAGCTCCGTGCGGGCCCGGTCGGTCCGCGCGCCGCGCATGGCGGTGAGCTGGTGGTTCGTCACCCAGCCCAGGACCTTCTCGGCGATGTCCGACGGCAGCGCGCGCGGCGGTGGGCCGCCGAGCATCCGCGCGTACTCCGGCAGCCACGTCGAGCCCTCCGCGGGCTCGTCGTCGGCGACGTTGAACACCCCGGTGGCGTCACCGTCCACAGCGGACAGCGCCGCCAGCGCCGCGTCCCGGACGTGCAGGAAGGACGTGACGCCCTCGGCGTTCTCGGGGATCGGCAGCCTGCCCCGGCCGACCCTGGCGCCGAACGGGCCGTCGGGGTCGTACTGGGTCTGCGCGCCGAACAGCGTGCCGTAGCGCAGGACCGTGCCCGCGAGGTCCGGCGTGCCCAGCACGAGCCGCTCCATCTCGGCCACGGCCTGCACGGTCCTCGCCCACGTCGGGTCCGGCGCGTCCAGGTACAGCGGCGCGTCCTCGCCGAGCACCGGGTCGCCGAGCGGGGCCGTGGCGAACGAGATGCCCTGCACCACTAGCTTGCGCGCCCCGGCCTCCCTGGCGGACGTGATCAGGTTGGCGGTGCCCTCGGTGCGCAGCCGCGCGGTGGTCTCCATCGCCTCGGCGTTCATCGGCCGCAGCGCGGTCAGCTGGTGCACCACGACGTCCGGCCGGGCCGTGCGCAGCGCGACGCGCACGGCGACCGGGTCCAGCGCGTCCGCGACGACGACCTCGTCCGCCGCCACGGTCCTCGACCCGTCGCGCACCAGCGCGACCACGTGGTGGCCCCTGTCCCCCAGCAGCGGGAGCAGCGCGCTCCCGATGAGCCCGGTGGCTCCCGCGACGACGACCCGCACGGCTCAGCCCCCTTCCGGCGCGACGCGCATCAGCAGCCTGCACGCCGGGTCGCCGTGCCGCAGGCACCCGGTCGCGCAGTTCTCCACCAGCGTCACGCCCAGTCCGTCGGACCACCCGGCGTGCACCTCGGTGCACGGGCACTCGTAGCCCTCCAGCGATCCCGCCATCCGCACCATGGTGACCGCGAAGTTCTGCCGCATCACCACCTCGACCGCGTCGTCGTCGACCACGGCGCACCGCAGGTCCCGCAGCTCGTACGGGAACGTCCGGTCCGCGCAGGCGTCGTAGCGCAGCCGCAGCTCGTCCAGGTCCCGCGCGGGCTTCCCGCCGAACTGGCGCAGGACCTTGCGGCCGATGCTCATGGCGACGTACCGCAGCGCCTCGGCGTTGACCTCGTTCGCGGCGGCGTGCCCGAACCTCCGCGCCACGCCCTGGTACCAGCGGGCGTCGTGCAGCCACCACGCGCGGTAGACGTCCAGGACGTCCGCGCGGGTCGTGGCGTCGGTCTCCTCGACCGCCGTCATCCCCGTCCCCCGCCCGCGATCTGCTCCTGGAACCGCTCGCGCATGAGCCGCTTGAGCACCTTGCCGGTGGCGCCCTTGATCACGTCGGTCGCGTCCATCCGCAGCGCCCTCGTCACCGGTGGGAGACCCGCGGCCCGCAACGCCCCGTTGACCAGCTCCGTCCACTCCGCCTCGTCGGTCGCGTCGCCGGGGTCGGCGAGTTGCAGCAGCACGTAGGCGTCCGCGACACCGTCGCCGTCCCAGTCGGCCCGCACGCCCTCCGGCGCCACGCCGACGACCGTGCAGTCGGCCAGCGCGGGCAGCTCGGCCAGCAGCAGCTCCTCGGTGCGGGTGCTGAAGACCATGCCCTCCGCAGTCCGGATCGCGTCCGGCGCGCGGTCGAGGTGGTAGAAGTCGCCCTCCTCGTCGCGCACGGACAGGTCGCCGGTCAGCCAGTAGCCGCCGAGCCGCAGGCGGTGGAACGTCAGGGAGTCGTTCCAGTAGCCCGGCGTCAGCGTGGGGGAGCGCACCCCCAGCCTGCCGACCTCGCCCGCGGGCAGCGGCTGCCCGTCCTCGGACAGCACCGCGGCCTCGGCGAAGCTGATCGGCTTGCCGATGCAGCGGCCGTACCGGGAGCTGCCGGGCTTGTGCCCGTTGTGGAAGATCGAGTAGCCGGTCTCCGACGAGCCGAGGCCGTCGGTGAACACCGAGCCGGGGACGCGGACCCGCTGGAAGTCCTCGCCCACCTCCAGGTGGCTGCCCTGCGCGATCAGCGCGCGGACGTGCGCCTCGTGCGCGGCGTCGCCGGTGTTGTACCAGGCCTCGACGCTGTCCAGGTCGCGCGCGGCCAGGTCCTCCGCGGCCATCTCGCCGTACGTCCCGGCGAACGCGAAGATGGTCGTGGGGCGGAACTCCTCGGCCGCGTCGAGCACGTCGGCGCCGCGCTGGCTGGAGAGCAGCATCACCGGTGAGCGCAGCAGGAAGCCGAACATCATCACCGACACCGCCGCGTTGTGCGATCCCGGCAGCGCCACCAGCAGCCTGCCCATCGCGCCGCCGACCGACAGCCTCAACCGGTGCAACTGGGCGTACAGCAGGGTTTCGTGGGTGTGCGGCACGGCCTTCGGCATCCCCGTCGTGCCCGACGAGTGCGAGATGATGATCGGGTCGGTCGAGTGGTGCCGGTACGGGTAGCCCTCCGGCAGCGGGCCCGCGGGGCCGATGTCCGCGGCGGTGACCAGGAACCCGAGGTCGAGGTCGCCGTCGGCGAGCGTCGCCCGGTGCTCGGTGTCGGCCACCGCGCCGACCGCGCCCTGGCGGCGGACGTACTCGCGGGCGATCTCCGGGCGCAGGTTGCCGTTGACGAACGACGGGATGGCGCCCAGCGAGGTCAGCGCGAGGAAGTTGACCGCGAACTCGGTGCTCGACCGCGTCTGGATCGCGACCGGGTCGCGGGGGCGCACGCCCCGCGCGTGGAACCAGGACGCGTAGACCTCGACGGCGGCGTGCAGGTCGCCGAGCGTCAGCACGGTCGGGTGGCTCCCGTCGGGTGCCCGCCAGGTGCCGTCGGTCCACAGGACCTGCTCGTCCATCGGACGGCCGTAGGCCTTCATCCGGTGGATCACGTTGCCCGCGCCCAGCGTCGCGTCCGACAGGACCTGAGCGCGTTCCGCCTTGCTGATCATGGTGTCGGCCTTCCAGCCAGTCGTCGGAGGTCGTACCCGGCGGTGTCACCGGGCGGGGTGTCGCGGTCGACCAGCAGCGCGACCGCGAAGTCCTCGGCGGGGACGTCCAGGCCCAGTTCCAGGGAGGCCGCGGCGGTGCGGTCGTTCCCGGTCAGCTCGACGCCGACGACGAGCACCCGGTCCAGCTCCTCGTCGTCCAGCAGGAGGGCCGCGGTGTCGAGCAGCGCGGAGCCGAGGTCGGTCAGCGCGGACAGCGCGACCAGCGGCCCGGTGATGCCGAACTCCTTGCTCAGGTAGCCGAGGACGGCATTAGCGGTGGCCTGCATGAACAGCAGCGGGTTGCTCACCTGGCCGCCGATCAGCAGCGTGCTCGCCAGGTCGGTCGTGGTGGAGTCGCCGATCGTGCTGCCCAGCACGATCGCCGTCCGCGTGCCGTCGCCCGGCCGGTCGGTCAGGCACCGGCTCGCCACCTCGTGCACGAGCGGGTTGAACGCGGACTCGATGAACCCCGACACCGGGGATCCGCTGGTGGCTGTCGTCACGGGCGCTCCAGCACGAGTGCGGTGTTGGCCCCGCCGAACGCCGCGTTGACGCTCATCGCGCGCCGGACGTCGGCGTCGCGGGGGGTGTTGGGCACGTAGTCGAGGTCGCAGGACGGGTCGGCCCCGGTGAAGTTCGCGGTCGGCGGCAGCACGCCGTCGGTGAGCGCCAGCAGCGTGATCACGAACTCCACGATCCCGGCGGCCTCCAGCAGGTGCCCGGTCGTGCTCTTGGTCGAGCTGACGGGCACCTGGTCGGCCCGCGCGCCGAACACCTCGTGCAGACCGCGGGTCTCGGCCGGGTCGTTGAACTTGGTGGCGGTGCCGTGCGCGTTCACGTAGTCGACCCGCAGTCCGTCCGGGTCGCCCGAGCGGCGCAGAGCCCGCTGAGCGGCCGCCGCGAGCCCCGCGCCACCGGGGTGCGGCCTGGAGACGTGGAAGGCGTCCGACGCGGCGCCCCACCCGACCACCGTGGCCAGTGGCCGCGCGCCCCGGCGTCGAGCCGACGTCGCCGACTCCAGGACCACGGCCGCCGCGCCGTCGCCGAGCAGCAGCCCGCTGCGGTCCGCGCTGAACGGCCGGACCACGCCGTCGCGCGAGAGGGCCCGCCCGGAGTCGAACTTCGCGAAGACCTCCTCCTCGACGAGGTAGGCCCCCGCGCAGACGGCCGAGTCCAGCCTGCCGGACGCGATCAGCCCGCACGCGTGGATGACCGCCGACGCCGAGGCGACGCAGGCGTTGGTGAACGCCAGCCGCTGCCCCGCCGCCCCGATCCGCGCCGCCAGCAGGTCCACCAGGTGCGCGGGAACGGTGTCGGCCACGTCGACGCCCGCCTCACCGCGCCAGAACCGGGTCAGCACGGCGAAGTCGCCCGACGTCCCGACCAGCACGGCCGTGTCGTCGCGGGCGGTGAACCCGGCCATCTCCACGGCCTCGTCCACGCAGTCGCCGAGCGCGTCCCGCTGCGAGTCCGGCTCGTCGGTCCCGGTGGTGGCGGCGAACGGCGTCCGGTACGGGCCGGTGTCGAACCGCGTGGTGGGCGCGAACGACGGCACACCGCCGAAGACACCGCGCCGGAGCGCGTCGGCGCCCCGGCCGAACGCCGTCCGCACGCCGTACCCGGTCACCACCACCTCAGCCATCGCGCGACTCGCCCGCCCGCACCCGGTTGAGGTAGTCGGTGATGCCGCGCAGCGAGCCGAACTCCGTGAGGTGCTCGTCCTCCGGCTCGATCACCAGGTCGTACCTCGTGCCGAGCTGGTGCAGGAACCACACCAGCCCCAGCGAGTCCAGCGCCAGCTCGGCGTCCTCGTCGAGGTCGGCGGGCAGCTCCGGGAAGATCTTGGGATCGGACAGCAGCTCCCTCACCACCGCCGTCGTGATCTCCACCCGTGTGGTCATGCCGTGGCGCCCCGCTCCACGATGTCGGCGGCCAGCTCGCCCAGCGTCATCGCGCCGAGCGGCTCGATGTCGGTCTCCGGGAACTGCACGTTGAACCGCCGTTCCAGCCGCATGGTCAGCTCGATCAGGCTCAGGGAGTCCAGGTCGATCCCGCCGCTGCCCAGCGGGCTCGCGAGGTCGACCTCGTCGGGGGCGATCGGGTGGTTCATGTCCTTGACCACCGTGGTGACGATGAAGTCGCGGATCTCGTTCTCGAGCGTCGGCATCGGCCAACCCCTTCTGTGTTGGGAGTTCAGGACGGTTCGGGCACGGCGCCGCGCAGGGTCTGCGTGCGGCGGATCAACTTCCCGTTCGGCGTGCGCGGCAGCGCGGGCAGGACCCGGACCAGCTTCGGCACCTTGTAGGCGGCCAGCCGCTCGCGGCACCAGCCCACGAGCTCCCCGGCGCCGGGGCCGTCCTCGTCGACGGACACGTAGGCCTCGATGGACCCGGCGTGGACCACGACCACGTCGGTGACGCGGGGGTGTTGGCGCAGCACGGACTCGACCTCCAGGAGGTCGACCTTGAGCCCGCCGATCACCACCAGCGAGTCGCTGCGGCCGTGCAGCCGGACGGCGCCCCCGGCGTCCTGCGACGCCCGGTCGTGCGTGCGGAGCCAGCCGTCCGCGTACCTGTCCACATCGGAGCCCCGGAGGTACGGGGAGCCCTCCGGCAGCTCGACCTCCAGTTCGCCCTGCTCGACCCGCAGCACGACGCCGGGCGCAGCCCTGCCCACCGAGGGCCGCAGGTCGCCGCTGACGTCCATCGCGATCACGCCGGTCTCGGTCGTGCCGTAGGACTCGCCGAGACCTACGCCGAACCGCTCCCGGAACGCCTCCGCGACCCCGGTCGGCATCAGCTCGCCGCCCGACACCGCCGCCCGCAGGGACGGCAGCACCGGAACGGTCTTCGCCGTGGTCAGCAGTTCGTAGTGGAACGGCGTGCCGAAGATCGCGTGCACGTCGTGGCGCTCGGCCGTGGCCAGCACGTCCTTGGCCGACAGCCGCGGCGTGAACACCGCCGCCGCGCCCGCCGCCAGCGAGTGCAGCAACCCGGCGACCAGGCCGAAGCTGTGCGCGGTGGAGCTGAGCAGCAGCACCCGTTCCCCGGCCTTCGGCATCCCCTCCACGAGGGTGAACCGCTCGACCTCCGCCGCGAGCGAGGCGGGCGTCCTGCCGATCACCTTGGGCAGCCCCGTCGAACCGGAGCTGAACTGGATCAGCCGGTGCTCGGTCGCGGCCTTCTCGCCGTCGCGGTGGTGCTTGGTCACCAGCTCGTAGGTCGGCTGGAACGCCATCGCGAACCGCCCGCCCGCCGTGGCCCGGACGGTGAACTCCGGGCGGCACAGCGTGCGCAGCGCGTCGACCTCGGCGGGCGCGAGCCGGTGGTCGACCAGCATGACCTGCGCGCCCAGCGACCACAGCGCGAACACGACCTCGACCTGGGTGCGGCTCGACGGCACCTGCACGAGCACCGTGGAGCCGTCACCGATGCCGAAACCGCTGAACACCTTGGCCTCCGCGGCGACGGACGTGCGGACCTCCTGCCGGTCCACCACGCGCTCGTCGTGCACGAGGTAGGGCCTCTCACCCGGATGCGCCTCGAACAGCTCGTCGAGGAGGACCCGCATTCCGCCGCCCATCAGCTCTCCTTGCAGAATTCGCCGATCGGGATGCCCACGTGCCGCTGGTCGGTCGCCAGGTAGCCGAGCAGCTCGTCGCCCCGCCGCAGCTCGGTCACGTTGCGGACCTTGCCGCCGGGGCCGAGCAGCCGGACGTGCCAGTCGTCCTGCACGGTCAGGCTGACCACGACGCCGTCGACGGAGTGCGCGGTGATGCTGAGCAGCGGACGCGACTCCAGCTTGGAGCGCCCGACCACGACCCGGCGGGTGCGGCCCTCGGAGTTGACCGCGAGGACCGTGCTGCCGGAGTGCAGCTCGCTCAGGTAGTTCGTCCGGTTCTCCGGGCCGAGCACGTAGGAGTGCAGCGCGCCCGCGTTGACCCGGAACGGCCGGGTCGGCATGTACGGCAGCGGGTGGGTCTCGCTGCACGACAACAGGAAACCGGTCGAGAACGAGCCGACGAGGATGCCCTCGTCCTCCTCGAAGTGCGTGCAGGTGTCGACGCACACCCGGTCGCCGAGGCCGTGGTGCTCGATCCGGTCGACGATCAGCGTCGCCAGCTCCAGCTTCGGGCTCGTCGCCTCCAGCATCCGGCTCAGCGCGAACACCTCGGTCGCGTCCTTCGGCGCCAGCATCACGCCCTCGGAGCCGCGCTCCAGCACGTCGACCACGATCGACGCTTCCTCGATGTCGCCGCAGACCGTGAACAGCTTGCCGGGCGCGCGGTCGGCCGCCGCCAGCACGATCTCCAGGGGGATCTTCGTCGGGTCGGCGAACCGCACCACGCTGTAGGGCAGCGCGACGGCCGCGGCGCAGGCCAGTTGCAGCGTGCGGTCGTCGTGCACGTCCACCCACGCGGCCACGTCCTCGCGGTCGCCGGTGGCCAGCACGAGCGCGTCCAGCTCGGCCTGGTCCGCGACGACGGTGGCGGTGATGCCGGTGAACCCCTCGTCCTCGGCGCCCACCAGCACGCTCGCGATGGTCGGGGGGAGCGTCGCCAGCGCGGCGGGGTCGTCGGAGACGATGCCGTGCAGCCGCGAGTGGATGGCGGCGTCCACGACGCCCTCCACGTGCTGGGGGGCCACGGTCCGGAGGTCGATCCAAGCGAGCGTCATAGAGCACCTGTCGTCATCGAGGGGATTCGGGAGAGGTCTGCCTGGTGCTCCGGGGCGTGCACCACGGCGGCCAGCCTGGCCACCAGCGACGCCGGGTTGGGCGAGGTGAAGACCTTGCGCCCCACGGCGAGGCCCGAGCAGCCCGCCGCCATCAGCTCGGTGGCGTAGGCGACGAGGTCGGAGCCGTCGGTCGGGCCGCCCGCCGCGAGCACCGGGACCGGCGAGTTCGCCACGACCTCCGCCATCCGCCGCACGGGCAGGGTGACCGAGGTCTTCACCAGGTCCGCGCCGAGGTCGGCGGCGATGTTGACCACGTGCGCGAGCAGCGCCGGGTCGTGCGGGTCGACGATCCGCGGGCCGCGCGGGTAGATCATCGCGATCAGCGGCAGCCCCCAGGCCTCGCACGCCGTCGCCACGGCGCCGAGGTCGGCCAGTTGCCGCTCCTCGGTGTCGGAGCCGATGTTCACGTGCACGCTGACCGCGTCGGCGCCCAGGCGCAGGGCGTCCTCGGCGTCGCCGACGAGCACCTTGGCGTTGGTGTCCGCGGCGTGGGCGGTGCCCGCGCTGAGGTGCACCACGAGCGCGCACGCCGCCAGGATCCGCGGTGGCACCAGACGTGCTCGTCCCTTGTGGACGATGATCGCGTCGGCACCGCCCTCCACGAGGTCGCGGAGCAGGTCGTGCCACCGGTCGTGGGGCACGACCGGGCCGTCGGAGACGCTGTGGTCCAACGGGACGAACAGGTGCCTTCCGTCGTTCGCCGAGGACAACCGGCGCATCCGGAATAGCTTCCCGGTATTCGTCATGCCGTCTACACCTCCTTTTCGAAAACTGGGTTCAGCGAAGGAAGTGAATGGAATCGCTTGGTCGCCAAGGCTAGCGACGGCCGTTGAGGCCGGACAAATAACTCTTGCCGATAACTCGGCAGTTATGGCGGTTCACCCGAATCGACCCCTGTTTACGTCTCCGGACAGGCCTAGTGCGCGTACCGCCATTCGGACGGTTCGCAAACGTGTCGGAGCTCTAAGAACTTTCTCATTTTCTCCTGGCAGATTCACGGTGTTCCCAGTCCCGACGGAGAGCGGAGGTCGCCTTGGGCGAGTCGACGGGTCCGGTGCACCTGGTCGTGGCCTGCCACGACGGGCGCGGTCACACGGGCAAGCTCGCCGCGGCCGTGCGGCGGGGCGCCGGTGCGGTCGAGGGCACCGACGTCGTGGCCATCGCGGTCGACGAGATCACCCCTGAGCAGTGGTTCCAGCTCGACGACGCGGACGCCGTCATCTTCGGCGCCCCCACGTACATGGGGTCCGCTTCGGCCGCGTTCCACCGGTTCGCCGAGGCCAGCAGCAGGCGCTGGCTGACCCGCCGCTGGCAGGACAAGCTGGCCGCGGGCTTCACGAACTCGGGCGCGAAGGCGGGGGACAAGTCCGGGACGCTCGGATACTTCACGACCTTCGCGGCCCAGCACGGAATGGTGTGGGTGAACCTCGGCCTGCGTTCCGGCTGGAACTCCACCAAAGGCAGTGAACACGACCTGAACAGGCTGGGCTTCTCCCACGGCGTCGCCGCGCAGTCCAACACCGATGAAGGACCGGAACTGATGCACAAGGCCGATCTCGACACCGCCGAATACCTGGGCCGAAGGGTGGCCACGTACGCGCGGATCGTCGTCGAGGGCAAGCGGGCGCTAGCACTGTGAAAAGGGTTTCCGGCATCGCCGAGGAGCAGCGGAGGAGCACGCGGACCTGGGCGGTCGTCGCCGTGGCGGTCGCCGCCCAGACGCTGCTCTGGCTGGACAACTCCATCCTGAACATCGCGATGGAGACGCTCGCCGACCCGGTGCGCGGCCTCGGCGCGAACGCGGGGGAGCTGGCCTGGGCGAGCAGCTCGTACTCGCTGGTGCTGGCCGCCGCGATGTTCGCGGGCGGGGCGCTCGGCGACCGCTACGGCCCGCGCGCCACCCTGTTCGCGGGCCTGCTGCTGTTCTCGGTCGCGTCCGCGCTGGCGGCGTTCAGCCGCAGCGCCGTGGAGCTGATCGCGACGCGGGGCCTGATGGGGCTGGGCAGCGCGCTGCTCATGCCCGCCACGCTGGCGATCATCGTCCGCACCACGTCGGAGGCCCAGCGGTCCAGGGCCATCGCGCTGTGGGCGTCGGCCAGCGGCCTCGGCGTCGCGCTGGGCCCGGTGCTGGGCGGTGCGCTGCTGGCCCGGTTCTGGTGGGGCTCGGTGTTCCTGATCAACGTGCCGATCGTGCTCGCGTGCCTGGTGGGTGTGGTGCTGTTCGTGCCACGGCTGCGCTTCGCCGACCGGCGACCGCTGGACCCGCTCGGCCTGGTGCTCTCCGTGCTGGGCCTGGGGAGCCTCGTCTACGGGATCATCGAGGGCGGCCAGCGCGCGGACTGGGCGGCCGTCGGCGTGCTCGTGCCGCTCGTGCTCGGCGTCCTGCTGCTGGCCTGGTTCGTGCTGGTGCAGCGCTCCGCCGCGCACCCGAGCTTCGACGTGGGGCTGTTCGCCGTGCGGCAGTTCACCGGCGGCAGCACCGCGCTGCTGTTCACGTTCTTCGGCCTCACCGGCCAGCTGTTCGCCACCGCGTTCTACCTCCAGGGCATCCGCGGCCTGACGCCGCTGGGCGCGGGCCTGGTGATGGTCGCCGCCGCCGTCGGGATCGTGGTCGGCAACCTGGTGTCACCGCGGATCACCGACCACCTCACGGTCCGCTGGACGGTGGTCGGCGGGATGCTGCTGGCCATCGCCACGTTCGCGAGCTACCTGGCGTTCGACCGCGGCACGCCCATCCCGCTGCTGGTGGTGGTGCTCCTGGTGCAGGGCTTCGGCATGGGTCTGATCAGCGCGCCGATCACCACCGCGATGATGGCCGTCCTGCCGCCCCGCGTGGTGGGCGCGGGCTCGGCGATCAACAGCGCCGTGCGGCAGGTCGGCGGCGCGCTCGGCACCGCCGTGCTCGGCTCGGTGCTGACCGCGAGCTACCACCGGGAGATCGCGCCCGCGCTGCCGCGGCTGCCGGACGCCGTCCGCGACCAGGCCGGGGAATCGGCGCAGGGCGCCAGGGCCGTGGCCGCCGCCGTGCGCGAGCCGTGGCTCGTCGACGCCGCGGACCACGCGTTCCTGCAAGCGATGTACACCTCCTCGATCTGGGCGACGCTGCTGTCCCTGGTCGGGGTCGCGTTCGTCATCAGGTGTTTCCGACCGGACAGGTGAGGGCGTCATGGAGTTGGGACTTCGGCATCTTCAGGTCGTCGTCGCGGTGGCCGAGGCGGGCAGCATCAGCCGGGCCGCCGCCGCGTTGCGGATCGCCCAGTCCGGCCTCACCGCGCAGCTGGGCCGGATCGAGCGCGAACTCGGTGCGCCGCTGTTCGTCCGGCGCCCGCACGGGGTGGAGCCGACCGAGCTGGGCACCCACGTCCTGCTCGGCGCGCGGGTGCTGATCGCCAGGTTCGACGACCTCATCGCGTCGGCGCGGACCCGCGCGCACAGCGGGGGTTCCGGCGCCGTGGTGCGGCTGGGCGGGGTGGACAGCCCGTGGATCTCGACCGTCGCGGCGGCGCTGCGCGGGCTGCTGCCGGAGCACGAGCAGGTCACCTACGTGGAGGCGAACTCCGACGCCGTCGTGGAACTCGTGCGCACGGCCCGGCTCGACCTCGCGGTGATCACCGAGTACCCCGACGCGCCGGCGCCCCGCCCGCACCGGCTCGTCGTCCGCGACCTCGGCGTCGAACCGCTGCTGGTCGGCCTGCACGTCGACCACCCCGAGGCGGGGCGCGACCGGCTCCGGCTCGCGCACCTCGCCGAGTACGACTGGATCGCGCCGACCGACAAGGCGGGCGGGCTCCGGCACAGCCTGCGGACGGCGTGCGAGCGCGCCGGGTTCGCGCCCCGGTTCCGCCACTTCGGCACCGACCACGGCACCGCGGCCACCATCGTGGGCTCCGGTACCACCGTCGGCCTGTTCCCGACGAGCACCGGTCCGGTGCCCGGTGTCGTGTTCCGCCACCTGACCGACGAACCCCTGTGGTGCCGGACGATGCTGGCGTGGCAGCTCGGGTCGCCGCTGGCCACCATCGCCGCCGAACTCGTCACCTCCGCCTCGGACGAGCGCTTCCGCGCCCGGCGGCCCGTGCCGCCGTTCCGGGTCGTCGACTACCGCCGGGCGATGTGAAGCCCCGCACCCCTGGCCCAGTACAGGGCCGCGCGCGCCGCCGAGGCGGACTCGCCGCGGGGCAGCGGGATCGCGGGTTGCACGGCGGGCAGGTCCACGGTGAACACCGCGCCCGCGCCGGGTTCGCCCACGGCGGTCACCGTGCCGTCGTGGGCCTCCACGACCTCGCGCACGAGCGACAGGCCGATGCCGAACCGCTGACCGCGCCCGGCCGTGCCGCGGTGCAGGCGCTCGAACAGCGACCGCCCGTCCGCCTGGTCGAAGCCGACCCCGCTGTCGCGCACCGACAGCCGGACCACGGCCGCGGTCGGCGCCTCCAGCGCCACCACGACGGTGCCGCCCGGCGGTGTGTGGCCGATCGCGTTGTCCACCAGGGCGGTCACCACGCGGCGCAGCGCGGATTCCGCGCCGGGCACCAGGAACTGGCCCGGCCCGCGCAGCACCTCCAGCACCAGACCCGTGTCGGCGGCCCTCGCGTCCTCCGCCGCGACCACCTCGTCGGCCACCTCGGCCAGGTCGACCACGTCCGTCCGCGGCTGCTCGCCCGAGAGGGCCGAGCGGAGGATGTCGTCGACCACGTCCCCGAGCTGGCGGGTGCCGTTGACCAGTCGTCTCATCTCGGTCGCCAGCGCCTCCGGGCACTCCAGCGCGTCCGCCTTGCGCGCCAGCAGCTGCGCGCGGGTGTGCAGCTGGGTCAGCGGCGCGCGCAGCTCGTGGCTCGCGTCGGCGACGAACCGCCGCTGCCGGGCCAGCGCCTCGTTCAACGGCGCTATCGCCCTCTCGCACAGGAACCGGCTGGCCGTCGCCACGCCCGCGGCGACCGCCAGCGCGGTCATGAGCAGCGCGACGCCGAACGCGACCAGCAGGTTCCGCCGCTCCATCAGGTGGAACCGCTCGTCGTAGACGACCTGCACGACCTCGTCGCCCCGCCGCTGGGTGAGCACGCTGTAGTGCTGCCCGTCGCGGTCGACCTCCTCGAAGCGCGGCACGTCGGCGTCGCGCAGGCTCTCCACGAGCGGGAAGCCCGCGGGCAGACCGGGCGTCCCGGCCACCACGCCGTCGCGCTCGACGACCAGCCAGGTGCACGCGGGCGGGCTGGACAGCGACGAGTGCGCCACCGTCCACAGCAGGTCGCGGCGGGTGTCGTTCTCGCGCATGTTCGCGGTGACGAGGAAGATGACGCACTCGACGAGCAGCACGATCACCGTGGTCAGCAGCGTGAGCCGAGCGGTGAGCGACCAGCGGGCCCTGCCGAGCGCGGCGCGTTCCGGCGTGATCACGGTCATCAGACCGACCCCGCGCGGTAGCCGAGACCGTGCACGGTGCGGATGGCCTCGCGCCCGAGCTTGCGGCGCAGGTAGTGCACATATGTGTCCACTATGGACTCCGAGGTGGCTTCCGGGAACACCTGCGTGCGCAGGTCCGTCCGGCGGCAGATGGCGTTGGGGGCGACGGCGAGGGTGCGCAGCAGCTCGCACTCGCGCGCGGAGAGCTTGACCACGCCACCCCGCGACGTGAGCACCTCGCGGTGCCGCAGGTCGAGGTGGCCCTGGCCGAGCGGGAGCAGGTCCGTGTGCTCCAGGTGTCTTCGGTGCAGCGCCCGCACCCTGGCGATCAGCTCGTCCAGGTCGAACGGCTTGCCGAGGTAGTCGTCCGCCCCGGCGTTCAGCCCGCGCACCCGTTCGGCGACCTCGCCGCGACCGGTCAGCACCAGGATCTTCGCGGTCACGCCGACCCGCCGCAGCCGGACCATCAGGTCGAGGCCGTCGATCGCGGGCAGGCCCCGGTCCAGCACCATGATGTCCGGCTTGCGGCTCAGCGCGAGGTGCAGCCCCTGCTGCCCGTCCAGCGCCACGTCGACCTCGTAGCCCTCGCTCGCGAACAGCTCGGCCAGCATGGCCGCCGTCTCCTGGTCGTCCTCGACGACGAGCAGTCGGATCGGCTCCGGCGCCTCAGCGGGGTTTGGCACGCTGACCACTGTGGCAGTTCCGCGCCGCGCCCACAGCCCCTATCTCACTCGGCGTCGCGGTGGTAATACGGACCGCGACGACCGGCGTACCTGCGCTTACCCGGTGACCACCTTGTACAGGACGGTCGTGGGCGCGAGTTTCCCTTCGGGATCGAGCGCGAAGTCCGGGATCACGCCGACGGTCGTCCACCCCAGCGAGGTGTACATCCCCTCGGCGGGGCTGCCGGTCTCGGTGTCCAGCACCAGCAGCGTGACGCCCGCGTCGGCCGCGCCGCGCTCGGCGGCGCCCATCAGCGCGCGACCGATCCCCCGGCCGCGCGCGGACCGGTGCACCAGCAGTTTCGCCAGTTCCGCGCGGTGGCGCGCGTTCGGCATCGTCGCCAGCCGGACCTGGACGGTGCCGACGACCCGGCCGTCGACCCGCGCGGTCCACAGCAGCAGCGTGCCGTCCGCGACGGCGGGCGCCAGGCCCGACCACCACTCGACGGCCGCCGCGCGCTCCAGGCCCGCCAGGAAGCCGACGGACGCGCCGCCCCCGACCGCGTCCAGCAGGACGTCGGCGAGTTCGCCGGACGGCACGTCCGCCGTGACCCGCGTGATCACGGCTGGGAGTGCTCGTGCAGCAGCAGCATCGTGTACGCCGCGATCGACTGCGCGTCGGTGATCTCGCCGCGGGTGATCATCGCCTCGAACTCGCCCCGCGCGAACCACGCCGAGCGCATGTCCTGCTCCTCGTGCTCCCGCTCGTGGAAGCCCTCGACGAGCCGGGTGGCGAGGAACACCCTGCCGCGCTGGCTCGTCATGCCGGGGGCCACGTCCAGGACGCCCAGCTCGACCATCTCCCCGGCCCGCAGACCGGTCTCCTCGCGCAGCTCGCGCTCCGCCAGCACCGCGGGCGACTCCTCGGCCCGGTCCGGCGCGGTGCCCTGCGGGAACTCCCAGCGCCGCATCCCGATCGGGTACCGGTACTGCTCGACCAGCCTCACCCGTTCGCCGTCCAGCGGGATGACCAGCGCGAAGTCCGGTTTGTCCACCACTCCGTAGATGCCGGTGCTGCCGTCCGCGCGGCGGATCGGGTCCTCCCGCACGGTCATCCACGCGTTCGCGTACACCTGACGCGATCCGAGCGAGTCCACGTTCACACTCCCCTTGCCTGCGCCGACCGCCGACGCCCGTAGCCGAAGTACACCACCAGGTCCGCGCCGCGCGGGCTCGGCGGGCGGCAGCGGTCCGGGGGCCGGTACGGCGAGCGACGGTACCTGGCTGTGGATCTCCCGTGGCACCCCGTAGCCTGTCGCGGGTGCGTCTCGTCATCGCTCGCTGCCAGGTCGACTACGTCGGCAGGCTCACCGCTCATCTGCCGATGGCCAACCGACTCCTGCTGATCAAGGCGGACGGGTCCGTGTCCATCCACTCGGATGACCGCGCCTTCAAGCCGCTGAACTGGATGAGCCCCCCGTGCTGGCTCATCGAGGACCCCGGGATGTGGATCGTCCAGAACAAGGCGGGCGAGAAGCTGATCATCACCTTGGAAGAGGTGATGCACGACTCGAAGCACGAACTGGGTCCCGAGCCCGGCCTGGTGAAGGACGGGGTCGAGTCGGACCTGCAGAAGCTGCTGGCCGAGCACGTGCAGACGCTCGGCGAGGGCTGGTCGCTGGTCCGCCGCGAGTTCCCCACCCCCATCGGCCCCGTGGACCTGATGTGCCGGGACGAGAAGGGCGTGTCCGTCGCCGTGGAGATCAAGCGGCGCGGCGAGATCGACGGCGTCGAGCAGCTGACCCGGTACCTGGAGCTGCTGAACCGGGACCCGCTGCTGGCACCCGTGCGGGGGATCTTCGCGGCGCAGCAGATCAAGCCGCAGGCGCGCGTGCTGGCGGAGGACCGGGGGATCCGGTGCGTGATCCTCGACTACGACGCGCTGCGCGGCATCGAGTCGGACGAGTTCCGGCTGTTCTGATCGTCGAGCCCGCCCCCGGTGCCGGGGGCGGGTCGCCGGCTCATCCGCGGTAGCCGTTCCAGCCGCTCCTGGCGTCGACCGCGTGCTGGTGGCTCGGCGGGGTCGGCCTCGGGGTCGCCGACGGCGGTGACCAGGCCTGCGGGGTGCGCATCGGGGTCGGTTCCGGGGGCCGCGGCGCCTGGTCCGGCCGTCGCGCGGGCAGCTGGGCCCTGAGCAGCATCGTCAGCTGGGTGCGCACGTCGTCCAGCGGGCGGGTGGACGACGCCGCCCGCGACAGGACGATGGCGCCCTCCAGCGCGCTCAGGGTGAACGTGGCCAGCGACGCCGCCGCGGGCTGCGGCAGGCCCGCCCGCACCAGCACGCCGGTGAAGCGGCTCTCCCACGCGGCGAACACCCGGCCCGCCGCGGGCGACGGGGCGAGGGCCGCGGCGAGCACGGGGCAGCCCGACGTGTGGTCCGAGGTGTTGAGCTCGTGCTCCCACCAGGTGACGAGGCCGTCGACCATGTCGACCGGGTTGTCGTCGAAGGTGTCCAGCAGGGCCACCATCTGGCGCCCGGCCTCCTTCGTGGCCTGCTCGACCAGTTCCGCCTTGCCGCCGGGGAAGTGCTGGTAGATGGACTGCCTCGCGGTGGAGCTGTGGCTGAGCAGGTCGGTCAGGCCGGTGGCGTGGACACCCCTCCTGCGGATCAGGGCGATGGTGCTGTCGATCAAGCGCTCTCGTGGGCCTGCGGTCATGTCCCGTCCAAACTGTCGGCCGGTGCGGTCCTCCGGTGCTGGGTGGTGCGGGGGGAGAGGCTTGTCCTGGACTGGCGTCCGGATCTGCAACATCGCGGTCGACGACCTCCGTTCCCTGGTCGGGCGGTTCAGCTCGCTCTGGCTCGTTGACGTTCGGGGTCCAGCAGGTACCGGCGGACCGGCAGGGGGCGCAGCCACTTCCCGACGGCCTTGCGGACCCTGGCCACGGTCCGCCGCCGTACCCGTCTTCGGTGCAGGCGGCGGCTCAGCGCCGCCGCCGCCGCTGCCGCCGCCGCGACCAGCAGCGCCGAGATCACCCAGGAAGCCGTCATGACGCCTCACCTCGTCGAGTGGCCCGACTCGAATGGCCCCTCCGGCGTTCAGGACGCCTGCCCGGACAGGTCGTCGGCGGCGTGCGCCGGGGTGCGGCCGTGCTTCACGACGCGCACGGTCGACGGCTGGTACAGCTCCTCCAGGACCCGGTACACGGTGTCGCGCCCCAGGTCCAGGTGCGCGGAGAGGTGGTCGGCCAGGTCGCCGAGGTCCGACGTCGTCGGCGAGCCGAGCCGGGACGCGAGCATCGCCGTCTCCTCGTCGGTGAGGTCGAGGCCGCCGTCGCGCATCGCGAGCCTGGTCAGCACCCCGCCGATGACGTCGAGCTTGTGGTCGATCGTGGTGAGGCGCTGCTCGTGGTGCTCGAACTGGCGGCCGTTGAAGCTCTCGCCGGGCACGCCCGCGCTCATCGACATGATCCGGTCGTACATGCGCTCCTGCTGCCAGGGTTCCAAGCCCATCAGGAAGTCGTCTCCTTCGAAGGCGTCGAGATCGACGTACGCCTTGAGCAGGTCGGCCTCGATCCGGCCGGGGAAGATGCGCTCGCCGTCGGAGCGGTGGAACGCGATGCCGTCGCGCACACCGGTTTCCGGGCCGCGCAGCACGAACCCGGCCGCCGCGCCGATGTCCTGGGCGACGTGCACGAGGTCGGCGTAGCCGGAGCACCACGTGCGGTCGAAGCCGATGACGTCCGCGACGCCGTCCAGGTAGGACAGCGCGGTGGACAGGGGGATCTCGTCGCGGTCGACCTCGTCGAGCCTGCGGTCGCAGGTGAAGATCAGGGGCAGGTTCTCGGGGTAGCCCTCGATGCGCGCGTCGGCGAGCGCCGCGCGGGCGTGCGCCTGGCCCGCGTCCCAGCCGCCCGCGAAGTCGTCGGTCCCGACGCGGTGCCGCAGCAGCACCACCCGGCCCGCCGCGCGGTGGCGGTCGAGCGAGCCGGGGTAGTGGCTCACGCACTTCGGGCTCGCCGGGTAGCCGATGCCCCGGATCAGGAAGCGGACGTCGTAGCCACCGCCCTTCGTGTACTCGTCCAGTTCCCACGGGGTCAGTTCCCGTGCCGAGTACGCGGCACCGTTCGCGGTCAGGAGGGGCACATCGATCACCTCACGTCACTGTGCGTTGGCTACGACGGGAAGTACGGGGATGTGCGGTGTCGCGTTCAAATCCCGACTGGGCGATCACTGATCAGCGCGCAGGTCCGAGGTGAACTAGCGTCCGGTCGAGGCAGTGGCAACGCTCTGCGGTAGCGTCCACTCCTGATGCTTTTTGTGTGAGTTTGTTGGTTTGGTTGGCTCGTTCGGGGAGGTGGGCCCTGGTGCCCGTGCTGGCTCAGGCGGATCTTCGGCTGGACGCGAATCCGCTCGACTACATCCTGCTGGTCATCTACTTCGCGGTGGTCCTGGGCATCGGTGTGATGGCGAGACGCTCCGTCTCGACGAGCCTGGACTTCCTGCTCTCCGGCCGTTCGCTACCCGCGTGGGTGACGGGCCTGGCGTTCATCTCGGCCAACCTCGGCGCGATCGAGCTGCTGGGCATGGCGGCGAACGGCGCGCAGTACGGCCTGCCGACCGTGCACTACTACTGGATCGGCGCGATCCCGGCCATGGTCTTCCTCGGCCTGGTGATGATGCCGTTCTACTACGGCTCGAAGGTCCGCAGCGTCCCCGAGTTCCTGCGCCGCCGCTTCGGCACCGGCGCCCACCTCGTCAACGCGCTGAGCTTCGCGCTCGCCCAGGTGCTGATCGCGGGCGTCAACCTCTACGCGCTGGCGCTGCTGCTGAACCTGCTGCTCGGCTGGCCGATCCCGCTGTCGATCGTGATCGCCGCGCTGGTCGTGCTGACCTACACCACCCTCGGCGGTCTGTCGGCCGCGATCTACAACGAGGTGCTCCAGTTCTTCGTGATCGTCGCGGCCCTGCTGCCGCTGACGATCGTCGGCCTGCACAAGGTCGGCGGCTGGAACGGGCTGGTCGACAAGCTGACCGCGAAGGGCGCCGGTGAGGAGCTGGGCGCCTGGCCCGCGACCGAGCTGACCGGCATCTCGAACCCGGTGCTCAGCGTGATCGGCATCGTGTTCGGCCTCGGCTTCGTGCTCTCGTTCGGCTACTGGACGACGAACTTCGCCGAGGTCCAGCGGGCGCTGTCGGCGAAGAGCATGTCGGCCGCGCGGCGCACGCCGATCATCGGCGCGTTCCCCAAGGCGCTGATCCCGTTCGTCATCATCATCCCCGGCATGATCGCCGCCGTGGTGATCCCGCAGGTGCAGGCGCTCAACGAGGGCGGCGACTCCGGCGGCATCACCTACAACGAGACGCTGCCGCTGCTCATCCGCGAGCTGCTGCCCAACGGCATGCTCGGCATCGCGATCACCGGTCTGCTGGCGTCGTTCATGGCCGGTGTGGCCGCGAACGTCAGCTCGTTCAACACGGTCTTCACCTACGACCTGTGGCAGGACTACGTCAAGAAGGACCGGCCGGACGAGTACTACCTGCGGGTCGGCCGCCTCGCGACGATCGGCGGCACGATCATCGCGATCGGCACGGCGTTCATCGCGTCGGGCTACGGCAACATCATGGACTACATCCAGGCGCTGTTCTCGTTCTTCAACGCGCCGCTGTTCGCCACGTTCATCCTGGCCATGTTCTGGAAGCGGATGTCGGCGGCGGCCGGTTGGGCCGGCCTGGTCGCGGGCACGGTCGCGGCGGTCGCGGTGTTCGTGCTCGCGGAGACGGGCGTGCTCGACCTGCCGGGCCAGGGCGCCAGCTTCCTCGGCGCCGGGGTGGCGTTCGCGGTCGACATCGTGGTCAGCGTGGTCGTGACGTCGTTCACCCGGCCGGTGCCGGAGGAACGGCTGGTCGGGCTGGTCTACAGCCTGACGCCCAAGTCGGAC
>NZ_DASUSQ010000038.1:0-158376 GCF_036375055.1 Umezawaea sp. | reverse complement strand
GGCCTGGCCCGATCTGGCCCAGCCCGACCCGACTCGGCTGGCCCGGCCCGTCAGACCCACCCACCAGCGGGTCGCCTACCGGCCGAACACCAGCAGCCGCTACCCCGTCCCGGCTCGCCAGCCACACCCGAGCGCCTCACGGGGTCCGCTCACCGCAGGACCCCGCCCGGACGCCCTCCCCGCCTCGGGCACCAGGCGGCGGTGCGGGACTCTCCGGTTCAGTTGCAGGCTGATGACCACTCCCTCCCGGTAGGTGGCCCGGTCGGTGCCGATGACGTGGGCCGGCACGTCCCCGGGCGCCCGGCCCGCGCACAGCGTCGGCGCGGAGTCGAACTCCGCGTCCGTCACCCCCTCGACGGTGGCCAGGACGGCGGCGCGCTCACGGCGTGCGGCCTCGGCCGGAAACTCCACGCGTCGAGGGGCAGCGGTTACCCGTCGGTGGCGTCAACCGGGCTGGCCGACGCAGAACTGGTTGCCGTCCGGGTCGGCCAGCACCGTCCAGGTGAGCCCCGGAACGGTGTGCTCGGCGACCTCCGAGGCACCCAGCTCGACCAGCCGGAGCACCTCGGCCGGGCGGTCTTCGACGTGCATGTCGAAGTGGACCCGGTTCTTGCCGGGCGCGACGGTGTCGACCCGTTGCAGGCCGAGCTGGACCGCGCCCTCCGAGGCGGGCGCGAGGACGAGGAACTCGCCCCAGTCGTGCTGGACCGTGGTGCGGAGCGCCTTGGTCCAGAACTCCGCGAGCTTGTGCGGGTCGCTGGTGTCGATCGTGACCATGCCGATGGTGAGCGTCATGCCCGAGACGGTAGGCGCGGGGTCCGACATTTTTCGTCGCGCGGCCCACGACCAGTGCGAACCGCGGGGCCCGACGGGGGCCCAACGCGTTACCCGTTGGAACTGGGGCAACGGTCTTCACTACTCTGTTCGGACACCGTTCTCCACGAGGAGTACCCATCGTGATCACCAGGATGTCGTCGCTGTTCCTCCGCACCCTGCGCGAGGATCCGGCTGACGCCGAAGTACCCAGCCACAAGCTGCTGGTCCGCGCCGGCTACGTCCGCCGCGTCGCACCGGGCGGGTACACCTGGCTGCCGCTGGGTCTGCGCGTGCTGCGCAACATCGAGAACGTCGTGCGCGAGGAGATGGACGCCTTCGGCGCGCAGGAGATCCAGTTCCCCGCGCTGCTGCCGAAGGAGCCCTACGAGGCGACGAACCGGTGGACCGAGTACGGGCCGAACCTGTTCCGCCTCAAGGACCGCAAGGGCGCCGACTACCTGCTCGGGCCCACGCACGAGGAGCTGTTCGCCCTCACCGTGAAGGGCGAGTACAACTCGTACAAGGACTACCCGGTCACGCTCTACCAGATCCAGACGAAGTACCGGGACGAGGCGCGCCCCCGCGCGGGCATCCTGCGCGGTCGCGAGTTCCTGATGAAGGACTCGTACTCGTTCGACCTCACCGACGAGGGCCTGTCGGCGTCGTACCAGGCGCACCGCGACGCGTACATCAGGATCTTCGAACGCCTCGGCATGGAGTACGTCATCGTGTCGGCGACGTCCGGCGCGATGGGCGGCTCGGCGTCCGAGGAGTTCCTCGCGGTCGCGGAGACCGGCGAGGACACGTTCGTGCGCAGCACGGAGTCCGGCTACGCCGCGAACGTCGAGGCCGTCACGACCCCCGCGCCGCCCGAGCAGTCCATTGAGGACAAGCCCGGCGCGCAGGTGCACCACACGCCGAACACGCCGACCATCCAGACCCTGGTCGACCACCTGAACGCCGCCGACCTCGGTCGCACGTTCACGGCCGCGGACACGTTGAAGAACGTGCTCGTGAAGACCCGCAAGCCGGGCGAGAAGGACTGGTCTCTGCTCGCGATCGGCCTGCCCGGCGACCGCGAGGTCGACCTCAAGCGCCTCGAAGCCGCGCTGGAGCCCGCCGAGGTGGCGCTGCTCGAAGACGTCGACTTCACCCGCAACGGGTTCCTGGTCAAGGGCTACATCGGGCCGGGCGCGCTGCTCGCGAACGGCGTCCGCTTCCTGGTCGACCCGCGCGTCGTGCGCGGCACGGCCTGGGTGACGGGTGCGGACAAGGCCGACCACCACGTGGTCGACCTCGTCGCGGGCCGCGACTTCACCGCCGACGGCGTCATCGACGTCGCCGAGGTCCGCGCGGGCGACCCCTCGCCCGACGGCCACGGCGTGCTGGAGGCCGCGCGCGGCATCGAGATCGGCCACATCTTCCAGCTCGGCCGCAAGTACGCGGACGCGTTCGGGCTCGACGCGCTCGACGCGAACAACAAGCCGATCCGGATCACCATGGGGTCCTACGGCATCGGCGTCTCGCGGCTGGTCGCGGCCATCGTGGAGCAGAGCTACGACGACAAGGGCATCATCTGGCCCCGCAACGTCGCCCCCGCCGACGTGCACCTCGTCGTCGCGGGCAAGGACGAGGCGCTGCTCGCCGGTGGCGAGGAGCTGGCGCGGCAACTGCACGCCGCAGGCCTCGACGTGCTGCTGGACGACCGTCCCAAGGTGAGCCCCGGCGTGAAGTTCAAGGACGCCGAGCTGATCGGCGTGCCGACGATCCTGGTCGTCGGGCGAGGCCTGGCGGACGGGGTCGTCGAGGTCAAGGACCGCCGGTCGGGCGACCGCACCGACGTCGCCGTCGACGCCGTCGTGCAGCACCTCGTGGAGCTGGCGCGCGGCTGATCGTCCGGCTCGCCCCGCCCGTTCGCGGGCGGGGCGGGTTCGATCAACCGGCGAGCACCTGCTCGCGCAGGACGTCGGCGTGCCCGCAGTGGTGGGCCAGCTCGCGCAGCACCTGGAGGTACACCCAGCGGAGCGTGCGCGGCCCGGACCGGTGGCCGGTCACGACGGTGTCCAGCGGCAGGTCCGCGACCGTGGTCCTGGCCGTGGCGCACGCCTCCCGGTGGGCCGCCGTGACCGAGGCGATCGTGTCGTCGGCGGAGAGCCGGAAGGACTCGTCCGGGTCCCGCACCAGGCCGAGTTCCCGGCGGGACGTGCCGCCGACGCACTCCTCGAACCACACCCGCTGCATCCACGTGACGTGCTTGAGCAGCCCGAGCAGCGTCGTCGCCGACGGGACGAGCCCTCGGCGGGCCTGCTCCTCGGTGAGGCCGTCGAGGGTCGCCTCGACGGCCCGGCGGTACTCCTCGACGAACGCGTCGAGCTGTGTGCGCTCGTCGTCCAGCGGCACGTCGAACGGACCCATCGGGAACCTCCTGTCAGGTCGTGCGCCGCGCCACGGCCAACCGGGTCAGGTAGCGCTTGGTGATGCTGCCGCCGTAGCCGTCGACCAGGCCACCGATGCACGCCAGCAGCCCCGCCCGGAGGTCGGGGCGCAGGGCGCGGTGGTTCGAGTAGGTCAGCAGCAGGTCGAGGTAGTCGGCCCTGGTGTAGGTCCGCTCCCACGTGTGGTCGTGGAACGACACCGGCCCGAAGCGGGGGGCCTCGTCGAACTCCGCCGTGTCCCTGGGGATGTCGGCCGCCTCCCGCAACCGCAGGTTCGGCGGGGTGTCCGGGTCGAAGCGCTCGTAGCAGCGCTGGGCGTCCGCGAAGAACGCCTCGGTGCCGCCCCGCACGTGGTGGGTCGAGATGATCGCCAGCCTGCCGCCCAGGCGGAGGGCGTCGGCGGCCTTCGCGGTGCGGACGGCCGGGTCGAGCCAGTGGAACGCCGTCGCCGACAGGACGAGGTCGAAGGGCCGGGCGGGCAGGGGCCAGTCCTCGAAGGCCGCGACGACCACCTCCGCGGCGGGGAAGTCGGACAGGTTGCGGGCGGCCACGGCGGCCAGGGCGGGGCTCAGCTCCACCGCGGTGACCTCGCAGCCCAGCAGGGCTAGGGGGAGGGTGGCCTGGGCGGTGCCGGGGCCGATCTCCAGCACGCGCCCGCCGGGGGCGAGGTCGGTGAACAGGGCGGGCGGGTAGGTGGGGCGGACGCGGTCGTAGCGCTCCGGGTCCTCGCCGAACGTGGTGCGCAGGAACTCGCGGTTCGGCTGCGTCACGACGGCAGGACGGCCGCCAGCACGGCCTCGGTGTCGGACAGGTCGGCGAGCACGGCCCGCGCGCCCGCCTCCTCCAGTTCGGCGGCGGTGAAGCGGCCGGTGGCCACGCCGATCGCGACCGCCCCGTGGTGCAGCGCGGCGGTGATGTCGTGCGGGGTGTCGCCGAGGACGACGACCGAGTCGACGGGGAAGTCGTGGCCGTGCTTCTCGGTCGCCAGCCGGATGGCCTCCACGACCAGCGCGGGCCGCTGGTCGGAGACCGAGCCGTAGCCGCCGATGTCGAAGTCGACGTGCGAGTCGAGGCCGTACGCCGCGAGCTTGTGCCTGGCGATCTCCACCAGGTTGCCGGTGACGACGCTCTGCACCACGTCGGCCCTGCGCGCCAACGCCTCCAGCACCTCCGCCGCACCCGCGAGCGCCCGGCCGCGGGTCGCGAGGAGCGGGTGTTCGCGCTCCGCCACGGCGATGAGCTCCCTGTGCAGCACGGCGATCAGCTCGTCCGTGGGGTCGAGGTCGTGCAGCGTCAGGAGTTCGCGCGAGATCGCCATCTCGGTGCGGCCGGGGAAGCTCGGCACGTGGCGCAGTTCGAGGCCGGTCGCGGCGTGCAGCGCGACCTGGTACCAGCTGTGGCCGAGGCCCTTGGCGTCGATGAGGGTCTGGTCGATGTCCCACAGCACCAGCGTCTTCACGCTCAGCCCTCCAACGGCTTGACGGAGTCGACCATGGCCTGGAGGTCGGCGTCGGTGAGCGGCGCGGGCGCGCTCGACGGACCGCCCTCCAGGTCGCCGTTCGCCATGAACAGGTGCAGGTTCTTGTTGCCCTGCAACACGAGCACCTTGATCGCGCCCTTCGACGCCAGGCACTCGTTGCCGGTCGTGGTGATCACCGAGTCGACCAGGACGCCCGTCACCTTCGTGTTCGGGACGGTCACCGGGCGCGGCTCGCTCACCGCGACCGTGGCGGCGCCGGACTGGTAGTACTGGGCGCTCAGCTTCGCGGCGACGTCCTTCGCCGTCGCGCCCGCGTCGGTCTGGGGCAGCACGACGCCACCGGTGTTGCCCCGGTTGTAGGTCTTGCCGCCGCACTCGTAGTCGCCGTAGGTCGAGACGCCGGTCAGCTTCACGTCCGGCAGGCCCTCGATCGAGCCGGTGGCCTTCGTGGACTTCCACGCCTTCGGGATGTCGTAGCTGTAGGCCAGCGCGGGCACGGCCACGCAGGTCCACCCGTCGGCGTGCGGCTCGCACTTCGCGGCGGCCTTGGAGGACGACGTGGGCGCGCTCGACGACGTCGACGGGGCGCTCCCGGTGGACGACGTGGTCACGGCCCGGTCGTCCGACCCGCGGGTCACGAAGTACGTCGTCAGTCCGCCCGCGGCCAGCACGAGGACGACGACGGCGGCGATGATCGGCCAGCGGGGGCGCTTCGGCTGCTCGGGCGGACCGCCGGAGAACACCCCGAGACCGCCGTACTGCGACTGCTGCGCGGGGAAACCGCCGGTGGGCGGGTACTGGGGCTGCCCCCAGCCGCCCTGCTGGCCTCCCCAACCGCCCTGCCCGTCCCCTGGATGCGTCACGGACCGAACCTACCTTGCGGCACCGACGGCCACGGAATTCTCCGAACGGCGGCCCTACCCGGCCAGGAAGCTGAACCTGACCTTGCGGACGGGGTTGTCCACGTTGGTGTCGACCAGGCAGATGGATTGCCACGTGCCGAGCACCAGCACCCCGCCGAGCACGGGGATCGTCGCGTACGGCGGCACGAGCGCGGGCAGCACGTGGTCGCGGCCGTGGCCGGGGGTGCCGTGCCGGTGCCGCCAGCGGCCGTCGGCGGGCAGCAGCTCCCGCAGCGCCGCCAGCAGGTCGTCGTCGCTGCCCGCCCCGGTCTCCAGCACCGCGAGGCCCGCGGTCGCGTGCGGCACCCACACGTGCAGCAGGCCGTCGCCGTCCACGTCGGCCAGGAACCGCTCGGCCGCCGAGGTCAGGTCGTGCACGACCTCGTCAGACCCGGTCCTGATCTCGATCTCTTCGCTGCGCACCCCGACCACGGTAGGCAATTCGGGTGCGCGCGGCACATCGGTGGGGCACGATCGCCCACGTGATCCACACCGCCGTCGTCACCGGCGCGAACCAGGGAATCGGAGCCGCCACCGCGAAGGCGCTGGCAGGCCGGGGGGTGAACGTCCTGGTCGCGTTCCTGCGCCTCGACCCGGAACCCGACCCGAGCATCCCCGAGGCCTACTTCACCAGCCGCGGCTCCGGGGCCGACGAGGTCGTCGAGGCGATCACCGCGCTGGGCGGCCGCGCGCACGCCGTGGAGGCCGACCTGGCCAGGCCCGAGACCGCCGCCGAGCTGTTCGACGAGGCCGAGCGGGTCTTCGGGCCCGTCGACGTGCTGGTGAACAACGCCTCGGGCTGGGTGCAGGACACGTTCCTCACCGACGACACCGACCAGTTCGGCCGCGTCCAGCACCCCGTCACCGCGAGCACGTTCGACGCGCAGTTCGCCGTCGACGCCCGCGCCGCGGCCCTGCTGATCGCCGAGTTCGCCCGGCGGCACGTCGCCCGCGGCGGCAACTGGGGCCGGATCGTCAGCCTCACGTCCGGGAGCCCGCGGGGCTTCCCCGGCGAGGTGTCCTACGGCGCGGCCAAGGCGGCGCTGGAGAACTACGCCATGTCCGCCGCCGCCGAGCTGCGGGACCACGGCATCACGTCCAACGTCGTGCACCCGCCCGTCACCGACACCGGCTGGGTCAACGACGAGGTGCGGGCCCGCTTCAGCGTCGCCGAGGCGGGCGAGGTGGCGGACGTGATCGCGTTCCTCTGCTCGGACGAGGCCGGGCGGGTCACGCGGAACGTGCTGCGGATGTCGTGAGCGGCGTGGGTACCGTCGGGGTCGTGCGCAGCGCTTTCGGCGGGGAGTTCGACGTCCCTCTCGGGTACCTCAACACCGCGAGCATCGGCGTCCCGCCCAGGGCGGTGGCCGACGCGGTGGGCGACGCGGTGCGGCGGTGGGCGGGCGGCCTCGACCAGCCGCCGCTGTTCGACGCCGCCGTGGCCGCCGGGCGCGAGGCGTTCGGGCGGCTGGTGGGGATGCCGACCGAGCAGGTGGCCATCGGCGCCTCGGTGTCGCAGCTCGTGGCGATCGTGGCGGCGAGCCTGCCGAAGGGCTCGCGGGTGCTCACCGTGCGCGGCGAGTTCACCAGCCTGACGTTCCCCTTCGCCGCCGCCGGGCACGCCGTCACCGAGGTCGGGCCGGACGAGCTGGTGGACGCCGCGAGCGGGTACGACCTGGTGGCGGTCAGCGTCGTGCAGTCCGCCGACGGGCGCGTCGCCGACCTCGACGGGCTCCGCGCCGCGGGCGTCCCGGTGCTGCTGGACGCGACGCAGGCCCTCGGCTGGCTCCCGCTGGACGTCGGGTGGGCGCACTGGGTGGTCGCCGCGGGCTACAAGTGGCTGCTGTCGCCGCGCGGGTCGGCGTGGCTGGCCGGACGGCCGGAGGCGCTCGCGTCGGCCGTCCCGATCACGGCGAACTGGTACGCGGGGGAGGACCGGTGGGCGACGACCTACGACCTCCCGCTCCGCCTGGCGTCCTCCGCGCGAGCGCTCGACACATCACCCGTCTGGCTGGCGCACGTCGGTGCGGCCGTCGCCCTGCCGTGGCTGGCGTCACTGGACCTGGCGGCCGTGCGCGACCACGACATCGGGATCGCGAATGAACTCCTCGCCGGTCTCGGCCTGCCCCCCTCGAACTCGGCGATCGTCACCGTTGATCGCCCAGGCGCGGAGGAACGCCTGGTGGAAGCGGGTGTGAAGGCCAGCGTCCGGGCCGGGAAGGTCCGGCTCGCGTGCCACCTCTACACCACCCGCGACGACGTCGACCTCGTGCTCAAAGCGCTCAGGTGACCGCCGTCGGTTACCGTTTCGTCCTGTGTCGGCCCCCAAGGAGTCACCCGAAGAGGTGACGCAGCAGCTACCCCGGATTCACCCTCCGGGGGCGTCGGAGACCGCGCCGCTGTGGCGTTCGGAGATCGGCAAGCTGGACTCGTTGATGGCGACCAACGTCATCGGCCACCAGCCCCCACCCCCGCCACCGCGTCCCCCCGCGCAGCGCAACCTGCCGTTCAAGGCGCTCGGCCTCGTCGCCGTCGCGCTGGTGGCCGCGCTGGTGTGGCTGCTGATCGACTCCATGACCGGCGACAACAGGACGACACCCGCCGCGACCACGTCCACCGCGCCCGAGGGCGAGTTCCGGTTCACCAAGTCCGAGCAGGTCCCGGTGCCGCTCAAGGTCACCGGGTGCGCCGAGCACGCCTACGGCCCGACCAAGGACTTCCTGACCGCGAACCCGTGCGAGAAGCTGGTCCGCCAGCTCTACACGACCACGCTGGACGACGGCCGCACCGCCTACACCTCGGTGTCCGTCGTGACCCTGCGCAACGCGCAGGACGCGGCCAAGTTCAAGGAGCTGACCAGCGCCGACGGCACCGGCAACGTGAACGACCTCGTCCGCGAGGGCGTCGCGAAGGTCCCCGAGCTGAAGACCCTCGCGTCCGGCGGCTTCGCCTCGAAGCTCCAGGACCGCGAGGTCGTCATCGTCGAGTCCGACACCGTCAAGCACGGGCCGGACGAGGCCGAGCACAACAAGCTCATGAAGCGGATCAGCGCGGACGCCTTCCGCCTGGCCGCCGACCTGGCGGGCTAGCCGACCGCGGTGCCGGGCAGGACCAGCGCCGCGGGCAGCAGACCGCCCGTCTTGCGCCAGCGGGTGGCCCGCACGGCGCTCGCGGTGAGCGCGTCCAGCGCGGTGCGCCGCAGGTCGGGGTCCTCGGTCCGCTCCAGCACCCCGCGCCACGCGACGCACGCGTCGACCTCCACCGCGACCAGCGCCGCGATCGACGACGGCGCGTCGGTCACCGGCGCGGGCGGCAGGTAGGCGGGCGCGGGCGGCACCGGCTGGGCCGACACGTCCCGCAGCAGCCGCTCGGTCGCGTCGCGGCGGGCCCGGTGGGCGTTCGCGCCCTCCGCGACCTGCTGCGCCTCCTCGACGAACGCGCTGACCAGACCGTGGGTCCACACGGCGGCGTGCTCCGCCGCCAGCGCGTCCTGCACGGCCTGCACGGCGTCCCCGGTCGGCTTGCCGCTCGCCGGGGCGATGGCGGACGACGGCTGGGTCATGACAGGACCTCCACCAGGCTGGCGCAGCCCGCGACGACGGAACCGAGCAGACCCGCCCGGTACGGGGGCGCGGTCGCCACCAGCTCCGCGCCCGCCTGCTGAGCGGCCCGCAGCGCCTCGACGACCTGCTCCGGCGTGCCGCTCGACGGCGGGGGAGCGGCGGACGTGCTGGAGGGAGCTGGGGACGACGACGGCCCGCTCGGCCGCGCGCGGTCCACCTCGGCCTGGAGCAGCCTCGCGTGCTCGGTGCGGGCCTCGGCCACCTCGGTCGCCCCCGCGGCGGTCGCCAGCGCCGCGTCCGCGCGTGCTTGAACCACCAGGTCGGCCAGCGGGTCGGGTGGCGGTGGGGCGGGCGGCGGTGTGGTGCACGCGACTGCCAACGGCGCGGACGCTGCGGCGAGCAGCACCCGGCGTCGGCTGAGCAGCGGACCACGGGATTCGGCGATCACGTGTACCGATCCTGCCAGAGCCGCCCGTGATCGACGGTGGCCGTGGAAGGTCTCCGAACGAGATAGTCTGGGCGACCACGACCGGCGAGTGCAGCGTCGGCCGGGGTTCCCATGCCCGTGTACTGCACCTGAGACTTGTGGGAGTAACCAAATGTCCAGCCCGCCGCGCGGAGACCTCGCCGCGCAGCTAGAACCCGTCGTGCAGGAGGCGGTCGGGGCCATCGGCTTCGACCTCGAACTGCTCGACGTGCATCAGGCTGGGCGTCGCAGGCTGGTCAAGGTGGTCGTTGACGCCGAGCACGGCATCGGACTGGACGAGGTGGCCCAGGCCAGCCGCGCCGTCGCCGCCGCCCTCGACGAAGTCGACCACCTGATGGCAGGTCCGTACACGCTCGAAGTCACGTCGCCAGGCGCCGACCGCCCGCTGACGAAGCCGCGCCACTGGCGGCGCGCGAAGCTCCGGCTCGTCAAGGTCAAGCAGCCCGATTCGGTCGAGTGGTTCGGCCGCGTCGGGCAGTCCGACGACACCGGTGTCGTGCTGCTGGTCAAGGGCGAGCTGCGCCGGGTCGAGTACAGCACGATCGAGCGCGCCGTCGTGGAGATCGAGTTCAAGCCCGCCCCCGTCGCGGAGCTGTCCCTCCTCGAACCGGGGCAGCACGACGACAACAACGAATCGAAGGAGGAGTCGAGGTGAACGTCGACATCGCTGCTCTCCGCGCGATCGAACGGGACAAGGACATCCCCTTCGAGGTCGTGCTGGAAGCCATCGAGACCGCGCTCCTGACGGCCTACAAGCACACCGAGGGCCACCACGCCCACTCGCGCGTGGAGATCGACAAGAAGACCGGCGCCGTCCGCGTGCTGGCCCAGGACCTCGCTCCCGACGGCACCGTCGCCGAGGAGTGGGACGACACCCCCGAGGGCTTCGGCCGGATCGCCGCGACCACGGCCCGGCAGGTCATCCTCCAGCGCCTGCGCGACGCCGAGCACGAGCGCACCTTCGGCGAGTTCTCCGCGAAGGAGGGCGAGATCATCGGCGGCGTCGTCCAGCGCGACGCGCGGGCCAACGCCCGCGGGATGGTCGTCGTCCAGGTGGGCGACACCGAGGGCGTGCTGCCCCCGGCCGAGCAGGTGTCCGGCGAGACCTACGAGCACGGCTCGCGGCTCAAGTGCTACGTCGTCGGCGTCTCGCGCGGCGCGCGCGGCCCGCAGATCACCCTGTCCCGGACGCACCCGAACCTCGTGCGCAGGCTCTTCGCGCTGGAGGTCCCGGAGATCGCGGACGGCACCGTGGAGATCCCCGCGGTGGCACGTGAGGCGGGTCACCGTTCGAAGATCGCGGTGAAGTCGACCGTGTCCGGTGTCAACGCCAAGGGCGCCTGCATCGGGCCCATGGGGGCGCGCGTCCGCAACGTCATGAGCGAGCTGGCCGGTGAGAAGATCGACATCATCGACCACTCCGACGACCCGGCCACGTTCGTCGGGAATGCCTTGTCACCGGCCAAGGTTGTGTCTGTCACGGTGCTCGACGAACGCGCCAAGACGGCGCGCGTCGTGGTGCCGGACTTCCAGTTGTCGCTCGCCATCGGCAAGGAGGGTCAGAACGCCCGGCTCGCCGCGCGGCTGACCGGATGGCGCATCGACATCCGCAGTGATGCGGAAGCGGCGGGTGCCGCACCGGCCGGGGCGACCGCATCCGGTTCGGTTGAATGAGCAGCAGGGGATAGACTACTCAGTGGTTGACCGTCGGGGATCGGTAGCAACGCACATCGGCCCAGCTCGTACGTGCATTGGATGCCGCGCTCGGACGTCGCCCTCCGAGCTGCTGCGCGTGGTGGTGGCGGACGGGACTCTTGTTCCGGACACCCGCCGCCGGTTGCCGGGTCGGGGCGCTTGGTTGCACCTTGATCTCGATTGCCTCACGAACGCCGAACGGCGACGAGCGTTCCCCAGGGCCCTGCGGGTCCAGGGGCCGCTCGCCGTCGATCACGTGCGTGATCACGTCGAGCAGCATGTGAAGACGGTCGCGGGATCGCCCCGCGACCAGCAGGAGTAGGGAAGCAGGTCGACCCGTCATGAGTCAGCCGTGAAGCTGAAGACATGAACGCGCGACGTTAAGACGAGGTCGACGGGACTGCCGCCGGCCTCATCACCAGAGGAGTGCAGTGGCAGGGAAGGCCCGTGTGCACGAGCTCGCGAAAGAGCTCGGCGTCACCAGCAAGGAAGTACTCACGAAGCTCGCCGACCAGGGCGAGTACGTGAAGTCCGCGTCCTCCACGGTCGAGGCCCCGGTGGCCCGCCGTCTGAGGGACGCCTACTCGAAGACCGATGCGAAGCCGAAGCCGGCAGGCCGTCCCGGCCCGCCGAAGCCGTCTGCCCCCGCACCGGCCCCGTCCGTCCAGTCGTCGGCACCTGAGACCAGGTCCGAACCCAAGCCCGCCGTGACCGGTCGCCCCGGTCCGGTCCCCGGCCGTCCCGGCCCGATGCCCGGCCCGAAGCCGCCCGCCCCGAAGCCCGCGCCGCAGCAGCAGCCCGCTGCCGCTGCCCCCGCGCCCGCTCCGGTGGCCCCCGCGCCCAAGGTCGCGCAGCCCCAGGCCCCGGTCGCCCCCGCGGCGGCCGCCGCCCCGTCGGCGCCCGCGCCGACCTCGCAGCCGCAGCGCCCCGCCGGTCCCCGTCCGGGGCCGCGCGTCGCGCCGCAGCCGCAGCAGCCCGCACAGCCCGCGGCCCAGCAGAGCCCGTCCGTGGTTCCGCCGAAGCCGCAGTCGCCGAAGCCCGCCGGACCCCGTCCGCCGCGGCCCGGCAACAACCCCTTCGGTGTCGGCGGTGGCGCTCCCGCGCCGCGTCCGTCCGGCCCGCGTCCCGGTGGCCAGCCCGGTGGCGGCCAGCCCGGTGGCGGCGGCGGCAACCAGGGTGAGCGCGACGGCGGCGACCGCCGTCCGTCGTCCAAGCCCGGTGACAGCCGTCCGGCCGGTCCCCGTCCCGGCGGTTCCGCCGGTTCCGGCGGCCCGCGTCCGAACCCCGGCTCGATGCCTCCTCGCCCGAACCCCGGCATGATGCCCGGTCGCCCGGCGCCCGCTCCCCGTCCCGGTGGCGGCGGCGGTCGTCCCGGCCCCGGTGGCGGCGGTGGCCGTCCCGGTGGTGGCGGTGGCGGTGGCGGTCGTCCCGGTGGCGGCGGCGGTGCCGGTGGCGGCTTCCGTCCCGGTGGCGGCGGTGGCGGTGGCGGTGGCTTCCGTCCCGGCGGCGCTGGTGGCGGCGGCGGTGGCGCTGGTGGCGGCTTCCGCCCCGGTGGTGGCGGCGGTGCCCCGGCCGGTGGTGGCGGCGGTTTCCGCGGTCGTCCCGGTGGTGGTGGCGCCGGTCGTGGTGGCACCGCTGGTGCCTTCGGCCGTCCCGGTGGCCCTGCGCGTCGTGGACGCAAGTCCAAGCGCCAGAAGCGCCAGGAGTACATGGACAACATGCAGGCCCCCTCGGTCGGCGGCGTTCGCCTGCCGAAGGGTTCCGGCGAGGTCGTCCGCCTCCCGCGCGGCGCTTCGCTGACCGACTTCGCCGACAAGATCAACGCCAACCCGGCCTCGCTGGTGCAGGTGCTGTTCCACCTCGGTGAGATGGTCACGGCCACGCAGTCCGTGTCGGACGAGATCCTGGAGCTGCTCGGCTCCGAGATGAACTACCAGGTCCAGGTCGTCTCCCCCGAGGAAGAGGACCGCGACCTGCTCGGCACGTTCGACATCACCTACGGCGACGACGCCGGTGGCGAGGAGGACCTGGTCATCCGACCGCCGGTCGTCACCGTCATGGGTCACGTCGACCACGGCAAGACGCGCCTCCTCGACACCATCCGCAAGACGAAGGTGCACGAGGGCGAAGCCGGTGGCATCACGCAGCACATCGGCGCGTACCAGGTGCGGACCGAGCTCGAGGGCAACGAACGCCTGATCACCTTCATCGACACCCCCGGTCACGAGGCGTTCACCGCCATGCGTGCCCGTGGCGCGACGTCCACGGACATCGCGGTGATCGTGGTCGCGGCCGACGACGGCGTCATGCCGCAGACGGTCGAGGCGATCAACCACGCCCAGGCGGCGAACGCGCCGATCGTGGTCGCGGTGAACAAGATCGACAAGGAGGGCGCGAACCCGGACAAGATCCGGCAGCAGCTCACCGAGTACAACCTGGTGGCCGAGGAATACGGTGGCGACACCATGTTCGTCGACATCTCGGCGAAGCAGGGCATCAACATCGACGGCCTCCTGGAGGCCATCCTGTTGACCGCCGACGCCTCGCTCGACCTGCGGGCCAACCCGAACATGGAAGCGCAGGGCGTCGCCATCGAGGCGCACCTCGACCGCGGCCGTGGCCCGGTGGCGACCGTCCTGGTCCAGCGCGGCACGCTCCGCGTCGGCGACTCGATCGTCGCCGGTGGCGCCTACGGCCGTGTCCGTCGGATGGTCGACGAGCACAACGTGGACGTCATCGAGGCGACCCCGTCCCGTCCGGTGCAGGTCATCGGCCTCACCTCGGTGCCCGGCGCCGGTGACACGTTCCTCGTCGTGGACGAGGACCGGGTCGCCCGCCAGATCGCCGAGCGCCGCCAGGCACGTCAGCGCAACGCCATGAACGCCTCCAAGCGCAAGCGGGTCAGCCTGGAGGACCTGGACGCGGCTCTGAAGGAGACGAACCAGCTCAACCTGATCATCAAGGGCGACAACTCGGGTACCGTCGAGGCACTCGAGGACGCGCTCATGAAGATCGAGGTGGGCGACGACGTCGAGCTGCGGGTCATCCACCGCGGTGTCGGTGGCGTGACCGAGGGCGACATCAACCTCGCCATCGCCGACAACGTCATCGTGTTGGGCTTCAACGTCCGTGCGGAGGGCAAGGCCACCGAGCTGGCCAACCGCGAGGGCATCGACGTCCGCTACTACACGGTGATCTACCAGGCGATCGACGAGATCGAAGCGGCCCTCAAGGGCATGCTCAAGCCGGAGTACGAAGAGGTCCAGCTTGGCCGCGCGGAGATCCGCGACGTGTTCAAGTCCTCCAAGGTCGGCACGATCGCCGGTTGTATGGTGCTGTCGGGCGAGATCCGCCGCAACGCGCGGGCCCGCCTGCTGCGCGACAACAACGTCATCCAGGAGAACCTGCCGATCAGCTCGCTGCGGCGGTTCAAGGACGACGCGACCGAGGTCCGCGAGGGCTTCGAGTGTGGTCTGACGCTGGGCAACTACAGCGACTTGAAGGTCGGCGACGTCGTCGAGACCTTCGAGATGCGCGAGAAGCCCCGCGCCTGATAGTCGAGGGTGCAGGTGCGGGGCCGTCCTTCCGGGCGGCCCCGCACCTTTGCCCGCTACCGCTGCACCCCACGGTGATGCCTGTGTTCGTCGGTTCGCTCGAGTTGGACCTGTTGCTCGGCGACGTCCACTCGTTGAAGGAAAAGCGTTCCGTGGTCCGCCCCGTCGTGGCGGAGCTGCGGCGCAAATTCGAGGTTTCCGCGGCCGAGGCGGGTCATCTCGACCTGCACCGCCGCGCGTTGATCGGGGTGGCGGCCGTTGCCGCGGACGCCGACCATGTCAGGGATCTGCTGGCCTCCTGCGAACGCCTGGTGGCCGGTCGACCCGAAGTCGAACTGCTCTCCGCCAGGCATCGCCTGCTTGGTCCGGAGGACGAGTAAAAGAGGAGAACACCGTGGCCGATCAGGCACGGGCTCGCAAGCTCGCCAAGCGGATCTCGCAGATCGTCGCGTCGGCGATCGAACACGAGGTCAAGGACCCGCGGCTCGCCAGGGTGACCATCACCGACACCAAGGTGACGGGTGACCTGCACGACGCCGTCGTCTACTACACCGTCCTCGGCGAGAAGCTCGACTCCGAGCCGGACTACGCGGGTGCGGCCATGGCGCTGGAGAGCGCCAAGGGCGTGCTGCGGAGCATGGTCGGGGCGCAGACCGGTGTGCGGTTCACGCCCACGCTGGCGTTCATGACGGACACCGTGCCGGACGAGGCGCGGCGGATGGAGGAGCTGCTGGCCAGGGCTCGTCACCGCGACGAGAAGGTCGCCAAGATCGCCATCGGCGCCGAGCCCGCGGGCGAGGCGGACCCGTACAAGGCGCCTCGCGAGGACGCCGACGACGACGAGGACGGCGACGACCCGTCGAAGAGCTGACCGTCCGACGAACGGGCCGATCCCTCCGGGGGTCGGCCCGTTCGTGGTTGGAGTGACCACCTGCACAATTTTCAGCAGCACCGATCCGCTCGGCGGAGTTAACGTGTCGCAGTGCCCCAAGACCTGACCGCCGAGCTGGCCGCGGCCGCCGCCGTGCTCGCGACCGCCACCGACGTCACGCTGCTCGCCCACGTCAACCCCGACGCCGACGCGCTCGGCAGCGCGCTCGCGCTCGGGTTGGCCCTGCACCGCCGCGGCGTCGCGGTCCGCGTCTCCTTCGGGGCACCCGCCGACGTCCCGGAGACCCTGCGGGGGCTGGACGTCGCGGGCCTGCTGGTGCCCGCGGGCGACATCCCCGCCGCGCCGCCCGTGCTGGTGGCGCTGGACGCGGGCAGCGTCGGCAGGCTCGGACCGCTGGGCAACCGCGTGGCCGCCACGATCGAGGCGGGCGGCGAGGTCGTGGTCCTGGACCACCACGTCTCCAACCCCGGCTTCGGCACGGTGAACGTCGTGGACGACCGCGCCGAGGCGACCGCGCTGGTCGTGCTGCGGCTCCTGGACGTCATGGGCGTCGAGGTCGACGAGCCGATCGCCCGCTGCGTCTACGCGGGCCTGGTCACCGACACCCGGTCCTTCCGCCACGCCAGCGCCGCCACCCACCTCGTGGCCGCCCGCCTGATCGACGCGGGCGTGGACGCCGAGGCCGTCGCCCGGCCGCTGATGGACAGCCACCCGTTCGGCTACCTGAACATGCTCGCCTCCGTCCTGAGCCGCGCCACCCTGGACCGGGAGGCGGCGGGCGGTCTCGGCCTGGTGCACGCGGTCGTCACGCTGGAGGACTCCGAGGGGCTGCGCCCGGAGGAGGTGGAGAGCGTCGTGGACCTCATCCGCACCGCCCAGGAGGCGGAGGTCGCGGCCGTGCTGAAGGAGCTCCGCCCGTCCACCTGGTCGGTGTCGCTGCGCTCGGTGAGCGAGGTCGACGTGCGTGAGGTCGCCCAGCTGCTCGGTGGCGGCGGCCACCGCCACGCCGCGGGCTTCACCGCCAAGGGCCCGGCCGAGCAGGTGCTGACCGACCTCGTGGAAGCCCTCGCCCGCTCGTGACCGACGACCGCGTCCCGCCGCGGCGGGTGCTGGGCCTCGCCGTGCCCGCGCTCGGAGTCCTCGCCGCCGAACCCCTCTACGTGCTCGTGGACACCGCGGTGGTGGGCCACCTCGGCGCCCTGCCGCTCGCGGGCCTGGCGCTGGGCGGGGTGCTTCTGTCCCAGGTGGCCGCCCAGCTCACGTTCCTCGCCTACGGCACCACGTCCCGCGCCGCCCGCCTGCACGGCGCCGGTCGCCGCCAGGAGGCCGTCGCGGAGGGTGTCCAGGCCACCTGGCTGGCGCTGGGCGTCGGCGTCCTGCTGATCGGCCTGGGGCAGCTCTTCGCCGCCCCGCTGGCCCGGCTGCTGGCGGGCGACGGCGAGATCGCCTCGGCGGCCGTGAGCTGGATCAGGATCGCCCTCTTCGGCGCCCCGTTCATCCTCGTCACGCTGGCGGGCAACGGCTGGATGCGCGGCGTGCAGGAGACCGCCCGCCCGCTGCGGTACGTGCTGCTCGGCAACGGCCTGTCCGCGGTCCTGTGCCCGCTGCTCGTCTACCCGGCCGGTCTGGGCCTGGAGGGGTCGGCCATCGCGAACGTCGTCGCCCAGGTCGTGTCGGCGTGCCTGTTCTTCCGCGCCCTGTTCGCCGAGGACGTGGCGCTGCGACCGGTCCCGGCCCTCATGCGCGCCCAGCTCGGCCTCGGCCGCGACCTGATCGTCCGCAGCCTCGCCTTCCAGGCCTGCTTCGTGTCCGCCGCCTCGGTGGCCGCCCGCACGTCCATCGCCGCCGTCGGCGCGCACCAGGTCGTCCTCCAGCTGTGGATGTTCCTCGCGCTGGTGCTGGACTCGCTCGCCATCGCCGCCCAGTCCATCGTCGGCGCCGCGCTCGGCGCGGGGGAGCGGGTCAAGGCGCGCCGGTTCGCCTGGCAGATCACCGGTTACGGGCTCGTCTTCGGCATCGGTCTCGGCGTCGTCTTCGCCGCGCTGGCGGGCGTGCTGCCGAAGGTCTTCACCACCGACGCGGGCGTCCTCGCCGAGATCCCGCACGCCTGGTGGTTCTTCGTGGCCCTGCAACCCGTCGCGGGTGTGGTGTTCGCGCTGGACGGCGTCCTGCTCGGCGCGGGCGACGCCGCGTTCCTGCGCACGGCGACGCTGCTGTCGGCGGGGATCGGCTTCCTGCCGATGATCTGGGCGTCGCTCGCGTTCGGCTGGGGCCTGGTGGGGATCTGGACCGGCCTGTCGCTGTTCATGCTGCTGCGCCTGGTCACGCTGGTCGTGCGGACCAGGTCCGAGCACTGGTCGGTGGTGGGCGCCGTCCGATAGGTGGGATGTGTCGGACGGCACGACCCGGAATCGTTACCAGCAGGCAAGTGTTTTCGATGTACTGGGTGAACCCACTACCCGAGGAGCGTGCCTTGCCGGTCGATCGCGCCACGAAGCAAGCGTGGCTGATCTGGACCACCGCCATCGTCGTCTACGTCGCCGCACTGTTCCACCGCACGTCGCTCGGCGTCGCGGGCCTGGAAGCGAGCGAGCGGTTCGGGGTCGGCCCCGCCGCACTGGGCACCTTCACGGTGCTCCAGATCGGGCTCTACGCCCTGATGCAGATCCCCACCGGCCTCCTCGTGGACCGCTTCGGCCCGCGCCGCGTCCTCACCGCCGCCGCCCTCCTGATGGGCACCGGCCAGGTCCTGTTCGCCATCGCGGACTCCTACCCGCTCGGCCTCGCCTCGCGCGCCGTCCTCGGCGTCGGCGACGCCATGACGTGGGTCAGCCTGCTGCGCCTGGCCGCCGCCCACTTCCCGGCCCGGCGCTTCCCGGTGATCGTCTCGATCTCCGCCGCGCTCGGCGGCGCGGGCAACCTCGCGGCCACCGTCCCGCTCACCCTGCTCCTCGGCGGCGCGGGCTGGACGTGGACGTTCCTCGTCGCCGGCCTGGTGACCGCCGCGTACGCCGCGGTGGCGTTCTGGCGGCTGCGCGACGTCCCGGCGGGCGTCGTCGTCCCGGTGCTGCAACCGGAACCGCTCGGCACCGTGCTGCGCAAGGTCGTCCACGCGTGGCGCGTCCCCGGCACCCGCCTCGGCTTCTGGACGCACTTCTCCACGATGTCCACGCCCGCCGTGCTCGGCCTGCTGTGGGGATTCCCGTACCTCGTGGAGGCGCAGGGGATGTCGCGCTCCGCGGCCAGTTCCACCCTCGGCCTGCTCGTCATCGGCGCCATCGCGGCGGGTCCGGTGCTCGGTTCGGTCATCGCCCGCAAGCCGGAACTGCGCATGCCGATCGCGGGCTGGTTCCTCGCGGCGGCGCTGGTCGTCTGGACGGTGCTGCTGGCCTGGCCGGGCGGCGTCGTGCCCGCGCCGGTCGTGCCGGCGGCGTTCCTGGTGCTGTCGCTCGGCGGCCCGATCTCCGGCATCGCGTTCGCGCTCGCCCGCGACTACAACCCGATGCACCGGGTCAGCACGGCCACGGGTGTCGTCAACGTCGGAGGCTTCGCGGCGGTCACCGCGTCCGCGCTCGCCGTCGGTGTGCTGCTCGACCTGTTCGACTGGCTGCCGCCCGCCCAGGCCTACCGGATCGCCTTCCTGGCGCTCGCGGTGGTGCTGGTCGTCGGGGTGTGGCGCACGGCCGTCTGGTGGCGTCGAGCGCGCACGGCGGTCTTCGAGGCGGAGGCCAGGGGCGAGGACGTACCGGTCCAGTTGCGGCGCAGGCGTTGGGACGCCTACACCGCAGCCTAAGATCCTCGCTCGTGTCCGCAACTCCTCGCCAGTCCCGCCCCTCCGTCCCGCCCGGTCTGGTCGTCATCGACAAGCCGGACGGCATGACCTCCCACGACGTGGTCGCGCGCGTCCGCCGGATCCTCGGCACCCGCAAGGTCGGCCACGCGGGCACGCTGGACCCGATGGCCACCGGTGTCCTCGTGCTCGGCATCGAGCGCGCCACCAAGCTCCTCGGCCACCTCGCCCTGGACAGCAAGGCCTACCTGTCCACGATCAGCCTCGGCTCGTCGACCACCACCGACGACGCCGAGGGCGAGGTGCTGTCCACAGTGGACGCCTCGACCGTGTCGGAGGACGCCGTCCGCGCGGGCGTCGCGAAGCTGACCGGCCCGATCCAGCAGGTGCCCAGCGCCGTCAGCGCGGTCAAGGTCGACGGCAAGCGCGCCTACGCCAGGGTCCGCGACGGCGAACAGGTCGACCTGCCCCCGCGCCCGGTCACCGTCCACCGCTTCGACATCCTGTCCATCCGCCGCGAGGGCACCACGACCGAGCTGGACGTCATGGTCGAGTGCTCCTCCGGGACCTACGTCCGGGCGCTGGCCCGCGACCTGGGCGCGGACCTCGGTGTCGGCGGCCACCTCGCGGCGCTCCGCCGCACCCGCGTGGGCCCGTTCGACCTGAGGGTGGCCAGGACGCTGGAGAAGCTGGAGACCGACCCCGGTCTGTCCCTGGACCTGGACTCGGCGGTCGCCACCGCGTTCCCGCGCCGGGAGATCGAACCGGCCGAGGTGGTCGCCCTGTCGCACGGCCAGCGGCTCCCGGCAGGGGGGTTCGACGGCACCTACGGTGTTTTCGGGCCCGACGGCCACGTCGTGGCGCTGGCGAAGGACGAGGGCGGTGTCGCCAGGTCGGTGGTAGTCCTCTCCCCCGCCGGGTAGCTACCGTTGGTCCTCATGGCGAGGTGGGTGTGGCCGACCGCGGCCGGAGTGGTGACGTCGGCGACGGGTGTGCTCGTCAACGTGGCCACGGACCTGATGACGGAACCCTGGGCCTGGGTGGGTGTCGTGGCGCTCACCGGGGTGGGGGTCGGGGTGGCGATGAAGGTCCGGTCGGCGCCCGCCGCCGTCGAGGCCGGGACCGAGTCCGACGGGGTGCGGAACAGCGTGCTCGGGTCGGTCGGGCACGTGGTGCAGGTCGGGACGATCGGTGGGTCGTACGTCGACCGGTCGGTGACCCAGACCGCCACGGCCGGGGATCGGAGCACGATCATCCAGGCTGGGCGGGATGTTCGGTCGGAGTGACGTCCGGGTGTCGGGGGCTTGGTCGTCGTGGGTGCGGTCGATGTGACCCGGGCCCCCTCGATTTGCCCCTTCGTCGGGCCGAAAAGGGCAGGTGGGAAGCCCTGAGCCGACAAATTTCACGGGGCAGATCCCCCAGGGGAAATCGACCGCGCTTGGGTGCTGCCGGAAAGAGCAGGCGTGTTCGAGCAGGTGGGGGCCTAGTTCTAGAGCTTGTCGACCGACTTGTGGTCATGGGCTGGAGGTGGAGCAGCGGTTGACTCTACCTGGCGATTTGAGCCTTGAAACTGGTGATCGGGCAGGTTTTCGAGGCTGCCCCCTGTCCCGGTCAAAGGGGTGAACGAGGGGTCCCCGAGTCATATCGGCCGCACGGCCGACCACCTACGGCGAACCGTCTTCCCACCTCGGCGGCACCCACCCAACCCCACACCCGACCCCCACCCACCTCGCGCCGTACGCTCCCACCCGTGCAACGCTGGCGAGGACTAGATCACCTACCGGGCGGCTGGGGCCGCTGCGTCGTCACCATCGGCGTCTTCGACGGGGTCCACGAGGGGCACCAGGCGCTCATCGCCCGAGCCGTCGAACTCGCGCACCAGCGGGGCGTCCCCAGCGTCCTGATGACCTTCGACCCCCACCCGTCCGAGGTCGTCCGCCCCGGCAGCCACCCCGCGCAGCTCACCACCCTCCGCAGGCGCGCCGAGCTGGTCGAACAGCTCGGCGTGGACGTGTTCTGCGTCCTCCCCTTCACGGTGGAGCTCTCCAGGATGCCCGCCAACGAGTTCGTCCACGAGGTCCTGGTGGACCAGCTCCACGTGGCGGCCGTGGTCGTGGGCGAGAACTTCACGTTCGGGCAGAAGGCCGCTGGCAACGTCGACCTCCTGCGCCACCTCGGCCAGCGGTTCGGTTTCGTCACCGAAGGAGCGGACCTAGTGACAGACACGCAGTCGGGCGACGACGCGGTGACCTTCTCCTCCACCTACATCCGAGCCTGCATCGACGCGGGCGACGTGGCCGCCGCGGCGGCGGCGCTCGGACGGCCCCACCGGCTCGACGGCATCGTGGTGAGGGGTGACGGCAGGGGTCGTGAACTGGGCTTCCCCACCGCCAACCTGTCCATGACCAGGTTCGCCGCCGTGCCGGCCGACGGGGTCTACGCCTGCTGGTTCATCCACTCCGACGGCCGCAAGCTCCCGGCCGCCGTGTCGGTCGGCACGAACCCCACGTTCTCCGGGCGGGAACGGCGCGTGGAGGCGTTCGTGCTCGACGTCCAGGAGGACTTCTACGGCCAGCGCGTGGCGCTCGACTTCGTCAGCAGGGTCCGCGGCCAGTTGACGTTCGACAGCGGTGAGGCGCTCGTGGTGGAGATGCACCGCGACGTGGACAAGGTGGGGGCGCTGCTCGGCCTGGGCGGGGCACAAGCCTGAAAGCGCACTTGCGGCACGGTCAGACCTGGCAAGATGCCCGGCAGGGAATGATGCGGACGCTGGGACGGGGAGAGGCGCGGCAGGTGGAGGACCACAAGATCGTCCAGCGCAACATCGCGTTGCAGCGCGAGTGGTACGGGGAGCCCCTGGGTGACCGGGTGCGCCGGCTGGTGGTCGCCTTCCGCGTGTCGCAGGCCCAGCTCGCCGACGTGCTGGGGATCAGCGCGCCCATGCTCAGCCAGGTCATGTCCGGGCGGCGGGCCAAGATCGGCAACCCGTCCGTGCTGGCCCGGATGATCATGCTCGAACGCAAGGTGCTCACGCCCGACGTGGCGACCGGGGCCCCCGAGGCGCTCCAGCGCGCGCTGGAGGACGTGCGGCTCTCCAAGCCGACCGTGAGCCGCGACTCGCTGCCGGTCAACGGCGTGGACACCGAGGCCGTCGTGCTGTCGAGCCTGCGCCGCATCGCGGACCGCCGCGAGCTGTCGCAGGCGGCCGACGTGCTCGGCGAGGACTTCCCCGCGCTGGCCGAACTGCTCCGGCGAGCCGGCAAGGGTCGCTGAATCGGGTGGACTTGGCGTCACCCTCCGTTCCACGATCACGTCGTGCCGTGCAGCCGCAGTGCGGTCGAGCACGCCGGGCACTCCGGTCGGGTACACGCCTGGTAACCTCGACAGTTGGGTCTGGCTGCGTTCCGTGGCGGCCAGTACCGACTAACCCCATCCGTTTCCCTGGTGGGGCCGCACGGAACCGAACACGCACAAGGAGACCCACCTAGTGGCACTGACCACTGACCAGAAGAAGACCATCCTGACCGAGTACGGCGTCCACGACACGGACACCGGCTCCGCCGAGGCCCAGATCGCGCTGCTGAGCAAGCGCATCAGCGACCTGACCGGGCACCTCAGGACCCACAAGCACGACCACCACTCGCGTCGCGGGCTGCTGCTGCTGGTCGGCCGCCGCCGCCGGCTGCTCAACTACCTCGCGAAGGTGGACATCAACCGCTACCGCTCGCTCATCGGGCGTCTCGGTCTGCGTCGTTGACACGCACCGAGGGGGAGTGGCCGGCTTCGGTCGCTCCCCCTCGGCGTACGACCCGGTTTCGGTGTAGAACCCACTACAGGGCGAGAACCAGGACCGGGTAGATCCAAAGAGGAACCAACAGGGCCAGCACGCCGCGAAACGGGACGACCAGTTCGCCGGTCCTCGGTAGTGGTTCCCTGGACGGGCTGAGCGCCAAGGGGCGCTCGCGTAACGCCAGGGGACTTCGATCGAAGACCGGCCTCGTCCGAACCGCGATCCCGCGCCCGAGCGCGCTGCGGCCAAAAGACGAACGAGGAGTTCACTGCATGACTGAAGTAGAGGTCCACGAGACCGCCGCCGTGATCGACAACGGCAAGTTCGGCACCCGCACCATCCGCTTCGAGACCGGCCGCTTCGCGCGGCAGGCCGCGGGCAGCGTCGTCGCCTACCTGGACGACGAGACGATGCTCATGTCGGCCACGACGGCGTCGAAGCACCCCAAGGAGCACTTCGACTTCTTCCCCCTCACGGTGGACGTCGAGGAGCGCATGTACGCCGCGGGCCGCATCCCCGGCTCGTTCTTCCGCCGCGAAGGTCGCCCGTCGACCGACGCGATCCTGACCTGCCGCCTGATCGACCGGCCGCTGCGTCCGTCCTTCGTGGACGGCCTCCGCAACGAGATCCAGGTCGTCATCACGGTGATGAGCCTGAACCCGCAGGACCTGTACGACGTCGTGGCGATCAACGCCGCGTCCGCGTCGACGCAGCTCGCGGGCCTGCCGTTCTCCGGCCCGATCGGTGGCGTCCGCGTCGCCCTCATCGAGGGCCAGTGGGTCGCGTTCCCGACCTACGAGCAGCTGGAGAAGGCCGTGTTCGACATGGTCGTCGCCGGCCGCGTCGTCGGTGACGACGTCGCGATCATGATGGTCGAGGCCGAGGCCACCGACAACGTGATCGACCTGATCGGCGAGGGCGCGACCGCCCCCACCGAGGAGGTCGTGGCCGCGGGTCTCGAAGCCGCGAAGCCGTTCATCAAGGTCCTCGTCGAGGCACAGGCCGAGCTGGCCCGCGTCGCGGCGAAGGAGACCGGCGTGTTCCCGACGTACCCGGCCTACCAGCCGGACGCGTTCGCCGCCGTCGAGGAGGCCGCGTCCAGCGACCTCGCCGCCGCGCTGACCGTGGCGGGCAAGGCCGACCGCGAGTCGCGCATCGACGAGGTCAAGGCCGCCACGCTGGAGAAGCTCGCGGAGCAGTTCGAGGGCCGCGAGAAGGAGATCGGCGCGGCGTTCCGCTCGCTGAACAAGAAGCTGGTCCGCCAGCGCATCCTGCGCGACAACGTGCGCATCGACGGCCGCGGCCTGACCGACATCCGCTCGCTGGGTGCCGAGGTCGCGCTGATCCCCAGGGCGCACGGTTCGGCGCTGTTCGAGCGCGGCGAGACCCAGATCCTGGGTGTCACCACGCTGAACATGCTCCGCATGGAGCAGCAGATCGACTCCCTGACGCCGGAGACGCACAAGCGCTACCTGCACCACTACAACTTCCCGCCCTACTCGACCGGTGAGACCGGCCGGGTCGGGTCGCCGAAGCGCCGCGAGATCGGCCACGGCGCGCTCGCCGAGCGGGCGTTGATGCCGGTGCTGCCCAAGCGCGACGAGTTCCCCTACGCGATCCGCCAGGTCTCCGAGGCGCTGAGCTCCAACGGCTCCACCTCGATGGGCTCGGTCTGCGCGTCGACCATGTCGCTGCTGAACGCCGGTGTGCCCCTCAAGGCGCCGGTGTCCGGCATCGCGATGGGTCTCGTCTCCGACGAGGTCGACGGTGAGACGCGCTACGTCGCCATCACCGACATCCTCGGCGCCGAGGACGCGTTCGGCGACATGGACTTCAAGGTCGCGGGCACCAAGGAGTTCGTGACCGCGCTCCAGCTCGACACCAAGCTGGACGGCATCCCGTCCGAGGTGCTGCGCAAGGCGCTCGGCCAGGCGCGCGACGCGCGGCTCACCATCCTGGAGGTCATGGCCGAGGCCATCGACGCCCCGGACGAGATGAGCCCGTTCTCGCCGCGCGTGACGTCGGTCAAGATCCCGACGGACAAGATCGGCGAGGTCATCGGCCCGAAGGGCAAGATGATCAACTCGATCACCGAGCAGACCGGTGCCGACATCTCGATCGAGGACGACGGCACGATCTACGTCGGCGCTGCGGACGGCCCCTCGGCCGAAGCGGCGATCGACATGATCAACGCGATCGCCAACCCGCAGCTCCCGAAGGTCGGCGAGCGCTTCCTGGGCACCGTGGTGAAGACCGCGGCGTTCGGCGCGTTCGTCTCCCTGCTGCCGGGTCGTGACGGTCTGGTCCACATCTCCAAGCTCGGTGGCGGCAAGCGCATCGGCAAGGTGGAGGACGTCGTCAAGGTGGGCGACAAGCTCCGCGTGGAGATCGCCGACATCGACCAGCGCGGCAAGATCAGCCTCATCGTGGTCTCCGAGGAGACCGCCGCTCCCGAGGCCGCTCCGGCCGACGGCGCCGACGCCCCCGTGCCCGCGGAGTCCGCGGCGCAGTGACGATCAGCGACATGGCGGCGGCCGCGAGTGCTTCTGGCACTCGCGGCCGTCCGCGTCTGAGTCCGTCGAACCGGGCAACCCCCGGCCACCTCCAGAAGCCGGGGACGACGCGTCAGCTCGAACCGTCGGTGCGCCGGAGCGTGCTGCCGTCGGGCCTGCGCGTGATCACCGAGCAGATCCCCACGGTGCGCTCGGCGTCGGTCGGCCTGTGGGTGCAGGTCGGCTCGCGCGACGAGCGCCCCGAGGTCGCGGGCGCCGCGCACTACCTGGAACACCTGCTGTTCAAGGGAACCGCGAACCGCACGGCGGCGGCCATCGCCGAGGAGATCGACGCGGTCGGGGGTGAGCTCAACGCGTTCACCGCGAAGGAGCACACCTGCTACTACGCCCACGTCATCGACGAGGACCTGCCGCTGGCGATGGACCTCGTGTCCGACGTCGTCTTCGAGGCGCTGTGCGAGGAACGTGACTTCGAGACCGAGCGCGGTGTCGTCCTCGAAGAGATCGCGATGCGCGACGACGACCCGGAGGACCTGCTGCACGACGCGTTCTCCGAGGCCCTGATGGGCGGTCACGTCCTGGGCAAGCCGGTGCTCGGCACCGAGGAGTCCATCGGCGCGATGAGCCGCGACGCGCTGTTCACGTTCTACAAGCGCCGCTACACGCTGCCGAAGATGGTGCTCGCGGTCGCGGGCAACGTCGAGCACAACCAGGTGATGCGCTTGGCGCGCAAGGCGTTGGGCGACCGGCTGCGGCGGGAGAGCAGCCCGGTCGCACCGCGCGCGGGGCGGGCGCGCATCGCGCAGGCGAAGAAGCTGGTGCTGCACACCGACGACACCGAGCAGGCGCACCTGATGCTGGGCGTCCGCGCGCTGGACCGGCACGACGAGCGGCGGTTCGCGCTCAACGTGCTCAACGCGGCGCTCGGCGGCGGCATGAGTTCCCGGCTGTTCCAGGAGGTCCGCGAACGGCGGGGCCTGGCGTACCAGGTGTACTCGTCGATCGGTTCCTACGCGGACACCGGCAGCCTGTCCGTCTACGCGGGCTGCCAGCCGGACCGGCTCGGCGACGTCGCGGGCGTGATCCGCGAGGTGCTGCACCAGGTCGCCGACGAGGGCCTGTCGGACGCGGAGGTGGCCAGGGGCAAGGGCCAGCTGCGCGGCGGGCTCGTGCTCGGCCTGGAGGACACCAGCTCGCGGATGTCCCGCATCGGCAAGGGGGAGCTGAACTACAGCGACTACCTGTCGGTGGACGACACCCTCGCGAGGATCGACCAGGTGACGGCCGCCGACGTGGCCCAGCTGGCGAAGGAACTGCTCCGACGGCCGGTCGCGGCCGCCGTGGTCGGCCCGTTCGACCACGCGGACGACCTGCCCTCCCAGGTACACGAGGTGATCTCTTGACGAAGCGTTCCGAGTCCGACGGGCCGCTGCGCGTCGGCGTGATCGGCGCACTTGGCCGGGTCGGCGCCGAGGTGTGCGCCGCGGTCGAGGTGAGCGGCGACATGGAGCTGGTCGCCAGGATCGACGCGGGCGACGAGCTGTCGACGCTGGTCGACGCCCGTGCCGAGGTGGTCGTCGACTTCACCCACCCCGACGTCGTCATGGACACGCTGCGCTTCTGCGTGGACAACGACGTCCACGCCGTCGTCGGCACCTCCGGGTTCGACGCGGCGCGGCTCCAGACGCTCGCGGAGTGGCTGGAGGGCAAGCCGGAGCTGGGTGTGCTCATCGCCCCGAACTTCGCCATCGGCGCCGTGCTGTCCATGCGGTTCGCCGAGATCGCCGCGAAGTACTACGAGTCGGCCGAGGTGGTCGAGCTGCACCACCCGCGCAAGGCGGACGCCCCGTCGGGCACCGCCGCGCACACGGCCCGGCTCATCACCCAGGCCCGCCAGGCCGCCGGGATGGCCCCGATGCCGGACGCCACGACCCAGGAGGCCGACGGGGCCCGCGGGAACCTCGTGGGGGACGTGCGGGTGCACTCGCTGCGCATCTCCGGCCTGATCGCCCACCAGGAGGTCGTGTTCGGCACCGAGGGCGAGACGCTGACGCTCCGGCACGACTCGCTGGACCGCAAGTCGTTCATGCCCGGCGTCCTGCTGGCCCTGCGGTCGATCCACGACCACCCCGGCCTGGCCGTGGGGCTCGACGAGTACATGGACCTGTGACGACCGCATGAGGACCCGGTCCGTCGCCCTGCTGCTGACCGCCGTGCTGGTGGTCTACTTCGTCCTGCTCGGCGGCAAGGGCGTGCTGCTGATCGGCACCGGCGACCCGGTGGGCGTCGGGCTCGGCATCGGCGTGCTGATCCTGCCGCTCGTCGGCGCGTGGATCGCCTGGACGAACCTGCGGTTCGGCCTGAAGACGGAGAAGATGGCCCGGCAGCTCGCCGACGAGGGCGGGCTGCCGGACACGAGCGCGTTGCCGCGCAGGCCGTCCGGCCGCGTCGACCGGGACGCGGCCGACGCGTGGTTCGAGGAGCGCCGGGTGGAGACCGAGGCCGAGCCGGACGACTGGCGCTCGTGGTTCCGGCTGGCGCAGGCCTACGACCTCGCGGGCGACCGGGGCCGGGCACGCGAAACGATGCGCAAAGCGATCTCGCTCTACGGCTGATCGGGCAACTCGTCTCATGTGGAATTGTCCCGATCGCCCCTTTTCGGAACTCGTCCGGTGGAGCCGGTCGGCTGCGGACAGGTGGGTGCGGTGTCGCCGCACCCCGTCTGACCGGTCACGGAGCGGCTGTGGGTCGTCACACCGCGCCGCGGTCGTCCCGCTGCGATATCGCTCCATCACGCAGAGTGGAAAATCCCGAAAGATCCCGTGTTTGAAAGCCGGATGAATTCTTGTTCATCCGGCCTTCACTCTTTTGCGACTTGGTTTGTCCGGTGGACAGTTCGTATCGTAACGGTGTTGGCTTTCGATGGAAGGGCATCACCGTGGGTACCCGAGTGCGGCTGCTGGTCGCGTTCCTGGTCATCGCGACGGCTTTCGGAACGTCGATCGTGTTGACCTGACACCGCTTCAGTTCGAGGTCGCGGCTTCCCGGCCGTCGGCGAGGTCGTACACGTTCGCCCAGTGCCGGAAGACCGCGTGCGACTGCTCCGCGCTCAACGCGAGCGCGTCCAGCACCGACTGCTTCTCCTCGTAGAACGCGATGGCGCGCTCCTCCTCCAGGAACACCGTCGTGAGGTCGGATTCCGCGTACACCAGCGGTTTCGCGTGGCGGGGGAACGTCATCAGCGCCGAGGAGTACCGCAGGGCCGGGTGCCCCGGAGCCGTGAACGGGACGACGCGCAGGGTCAGGTGCGGCCACTCGCACATGAACGCGAGCCGCATCATCTGGTCGTGCATGGTCCGCGGGCCGCCCACGACGAGCCGGAGCGCCGCCTCGTGGAGGTAGAACGTGGACCGGGAGTCCTCCCGCGCCCTCAGGTGCTCCTGGCGGTCGAGCCGCGCCACCATCAGGTCGTCCACGTCGTCGAACCCGTTCGCGCCCGTCGTCTCCAGCAGCGCCTTCGCGTACGCCACGGACTGGAGGAGGCCGGGGACCACCATGGTGTCGTAGCTGGTGAGCGTCAACGCCGATCGCTGGTGCATCACCAGGCACAGCAGGCCGTCCGACGTCGCTCCCGCGTGGCGCCGCACGAAGTAGCCGAGGTCCGGTTCCTGCGCGAGCCGCATGATGCGCTCGCGGGTCGCCTTGTCCGCGCCGCTCTTGCCGAGGAACGTGCCGATCTCCCAGTCGCTGGTGCCGCGCCAGCCCATCTCCAGCTTGCTCAGCTTCGCGGTCGACCACTCCAGCTCCTCGCAGAAAGCGGTGCCCCCCAAGCCAGCGTGCTTGCGCGCCTGGCGCAGTTCCTGCCCGAGCTCCCGGCTCCGCGCGGTGGTGAGGCGCGCGGGAGGCTTGTCATCCGTCTCCATGACGCTCGAAGGTAGTGCCCTCGACGGGGTGGAAGGGCCTACCAGGCAAGGGATTCCGCCCCAAGGAAGTACATTTCGGACCATGTTGGCCGCAGGTCCGAGTCAGTGCAGCCAGCCCGCCATCATCGCGGGGGAGGCCGCCAGGACCGTGAACCTGGCGAAGCGGCCCAGCGCGCCGGTCGTCACGAACAGCGCCGTCGACATGCCTGCCAGACCCGCCAGCACGGTGGTGAACATGAACGGCGGCAGGCCGACGACGGAGCTGACGGCGTGCGTGCCGAACATCCAGTGCGGGTGCCGGTGGCAGCGGACCCGCACGACCTCCAGCCGAGCCTTCCAGCGGAGCCTGAACTCCGACGCGGGCCGCTCGGCCCTCTCCCCGCGCCGCAGGAACGCGGGCAGGTGCAGCGACCCGCGCGCGGCGAGGAAGTACACCAGCTTGCCGAGCACCTGACCGACCCCCACCGCGAGGCCGATCCACCAGCACGAGATGTGGGGCTGCTGGGTCACCAGGCCGATCACGAACAGTTCGATGCTGATGACGGGGAGGATCGCCGATCCCACCGCGACACCGAACGTGAGGCACAACCAGGCTAGGACCACTCGGTCGAGGGTAGCGGCAGATCAGTGGCTCAGCAGTAGGGCCAGGCCCCCTGTCATCCGGATTTCGCGCAGCGGACGCCCACCGGCGTCCAGCGTGCGCACGGTGCCGTCCGGAGCCCAGCCGATGCGCGTGTAGAACGACGTCGAGGCCGCGTCCGCCTCCGGCACCCACACCACCGCGCGGGTCGCGCCCTGGTCGCGCAGCGCGTGCGCGGCCGTGGCGACGAGCCGCCCGCCGTGCCCTCGCCGACCCCACCTCGGCTCGACCAGCAGGCTGCTGACCAGCGCGGTCGTCTCCGCGTCGGCGGGCAGCGAACCGTCGGCGTTCTGGACCTCCTGGTCCGGCGCGGAGCCCGCGACGACGAACCCGACGACCCACTCGCCCTCGGTCGCGAGGAACACGTGCGCGTGCTCGACGGCGTCCGCCCAGGCCCGTTCCGCCTCGGGGAAGTCGAAGTGCTCGAACACCTCCGGCGGCAGCAGGCCCTCGTAGGCCGTGCGCCAGGTGTCGAAGTGGATGCGGGTGATCACCGCGACGTCGTCGGGCTGTGCGGGGCGCACCGCGGCTTCGGCCATGGGGGAAACCTAGTGGGCGGGGTGCCCGCGGGTCCGCTCCGGTGCCGCGTGGCACGGTGAGCGGGTGAAGTACGCCGCGCTGGGGGTCGTGTACGTGGTGTGGGGTTCCACCTACCTCGCGATCCGGCTGACCATCGAGTCCCTGCCGCCGCTGCTGTCCGGCGGCGTCCGCTTCCTGCTGGCCGGAGCCGTGCTGGCGGCCGTCGTGGCCGTGGTGTCCCGAGGGGCGCTGCGGATGACGCGGGCCCAGTTCGGCACCGCCGCGCTGCTGGGCTTCCTGCTGCCCGCGTGGGGCAACGGCCTGGTCGTGGTCGCCGAGCAGCAGGTGTCGTCCGGGCTGGCCGCGCTGCTCATCGCGTCCGTCCCGCTCTACGTCGTGGTGCTGCGGAGGGCGTTCGGCGAACGGCCGCCACCGGTCACGTTCCTCGGCGTCGGCCTGGGACTGGTCGGTCTGTCGGTGCTGGTCCTGCTCGGCCGCTCCGACGGCGGCACGCACGGGTCGGCCTGGTGGGGCCCGTGGCTGGTGCTGCTCGCGTCGCTCGGCTGGTCGGTCGGGTCGTTCCTGAGCGGCAGGCTGCCGACCCCGGCCAACCCGTTCGCGCTGTCCGCCGTGGAGATGCTGGTGGGCGGCGCGGTGATGACCGCGGTCGGGCTCGTGGCGGGGGAGCGGGTCGACTTCGGCTCGGTCACCACCTCGTCGTGGCTGGCCTGGGGGTACCTGGTCGTGTTCGGGTCGCTGCTCGCGTTCAGCTCCTACGTCTACGTGCTGGGCGGGCTGCCGCTGTCGACGGTCGCGACCTACGCCTACGTGAACCCGGTGATCGCGGTGGTGCTCGGGGTGGTCGTCGCGGGCGAGCACTTCGGCGCGGTCCAGTTCCTCGGCGGCGCGCTGGTCGTGGTCGCCGTGGTGCTGGTGGTGAACGCGGAGCGGACCGGACGTCGCCCCGCCGAGGTGGGCGTCGACGACCACCGGCTCGTCCGGTGACCCCGTCCGGCCGACCGGTGCCTGCCCGCGGCCAACCGATCGCGACCTGACGCGGTTCGGCCCGCGAGCCGCACCGGCACCTCCACCCGGTTCACCGAGGCCCCGCCGACCTCCGTCGGTTCTTGTCGGTGGTCGGTGGGAGCATCTCGACCGTGCAGACGATGAGAGCGGACGTGGCCCGTCGGATCGCCTTGGGGGCGCAGGGGTTCACCGACCCCCGGCCCGCCTCACCACCCGGGAGGCGGCACCTGTCCCGCGTGCTGTCGCGGGTCCAGCTGCTCCAGCTCGACTCGGTGAACGTCGCCGTGCGCGCGCACTACATGCCGCTGTTCAGCAGGCTCGGGTCGTACGCGCCGGAGCTGGTCGACGACGCCGCCTGGTCGCACTCGGCGCGCAAGCCCCGGATGCTGGTGGAGTACTGGGCGCACGAGGCGAGCCTGATCCCGGTGGAGGACTGGCCGCTGCTGCACTCCGGCGCGAAGCGCGCAGGGTGGTGGGCCAACTACCGCCCCATCGCCGAGCGGGCGCCCGGCCTGGTCGACGGGATCATGAGGGTGGTGAAGGAGCGGGGGCCGATCGGCGCCGGTGCCATCGAGCGGGAGCTGCTCGGCGAGGGGCCCCGGTCCACCGGCCCGTGGTGGGGGCGGTCGGAGGTCAAGCAGCTGTGCGAGTACCTGTTCGGGCTGGGGGAGCTGACGACCGGGACCCGCAAGAGCTTCGAGCGGCTCTACGACCTGCCGGAGCGGGTGATCCCGGCCTCCGTGCTGGCCCAGCGCGTCGACGCGGCCGAGGGGGCGCGGCGGTTGGTCACGCGGTCCGCCGTGGCGCTGGGCGTGGCGACCGAACCGGACCTGCGGGACTACTACCGGTTGGCGCCGCGCGCCAGCCAGCGGGCGGTGGTCGAACTCGTGGAGTCCGGTGTGCTCGAACCCGTCGCGGTGGAGGGGTGGGCGGCTCCGGCGTACCGGCACGTCGAGGCGAAGGTGCCGAGGAAGGTGTCGGGGCGGGCGCTGCTGTGCCCGTTCGACCCGCTGATCTGGGAGAGGGCCCGGACGGAGCGGATCTTCGGGTTCAGGTACCGCATCGAGATCTACGTGCCCGAGGAGAAGCGGGTGCACGGGTACTACGTGTTCCCGTTCCTGTTGGACGGTGAGCTGGTGGCCAGGGTGGACCTGAAGGCCGACCGGGGGGTGGGGGTGCTGCGGGTGCAGGGGGCGTTCGCGGAGCCCGGCCGGGAGAGCGGGCGGGTGGCGGTGGAACTGGCCGCGGAGTTGAGGCACATGGCCGAGTGGCTGGGTTTGGAGGGGGTCGAGGTGATGCCTCGGGGGGATCTGGCGGGTGCGCTGGCCGCCGTCGTGCGGTGAGGTCGGTGTGCCGGTGGGGGTCTGGTGGTGCTGCCGGTGGGTGGGGATTTGGTGGTGCTGCCGGTGGGGTGAGGGTTGGCTGGCGGGGATTCGTTGGTGTCGTTGGGGTTGGTGATGGTCGGGTCGGGTGGGGAGGGTGTGCTCGGGAGCCCGCGGGGGCGGGTTGAGTGCTTCCCTTGAGGGCGGCTCTCGTCGTGCGGCGTGAGGACTTGTGCTGCTGTGCAGGGCTTTGTGCCCTCATGAAGGAACGGCGTGCGCATCGGGGGTGCGCACGCCGTTGGCTTCTCGGGGTGTGGTCAGGTGCTGGCCGTGGTGATCAGCGCGTCGCCGCTGCCCGTCCTGCCCGTCACGAACAGGCTGGGCTCCTCCGCTGGAGCCTGGGTCGAGACGTCGAGGTCGCTTCGGGCCTTGCCCGAGCGGGAGGAGAGGTCCACCTGGGCCTTGACGCCCGCGCGGACGCCGATGCGGATGGCGCCCGAGCCGGTGGCCAGGGTGATGCGGCCCGACGCCGCGTCGGCGACGGTGACGTCGCCGCTGCCCGTGCGGATCTGCACGTCGTGCTGGACCGCGCCCAGCCAGACGTCGCCGGTGCCCGTGTAGAGGATCGTGTTGCCGCCGATCGACGACACCTCCACGTCGCCGCTGCCGGTCTTGGCCCGCAGACCTGCCAGCATGGGGCCGAGGCGCAGGTCGCCGGAGCCGGAGTTGACCTCGGCCGCCGCGTCGGCGCGGTCGGCGTTGATGTCGCCGGTGCCCGTGGTGATGTCCAGCCTGCCCGCGGCGCCGGTGACGGCCACGTCGGCCGAGCCGGTCTTGCTCGTCACGTGCGAGCCGGACGGGGCGCGCACGACCACCGACAGCGGAACCGCTCGCAGCGGCAGCGCCTTCGAGGACTGCACCTTCAAGCGCTGGCCCACGAGGTCGATCCGCGCGTCGCGGACCGCCTCGGCCGGGCCCACCGGCGGCGGCTTCTGGCTGCCCCCGCCGAACTGGTCGTTGACCCAGCTCAGCAGGCCGCCCAGGCCCGCCGTCCAGGACTCGCCAGCGGACGGGTCGTAGCGGACCTCCACGTGCACGCCCGGCTCGTCCACCAGGTGCACCTGCACGCGGCCGGAGATCAGCGCGATGTCGATCTCCACCACGCCGTCCACGTCGAAACTCTGCTGCCGCACCACATCTGACTCGGTCATGACCACCGATCTCCCCTTCAGCCCTGTACCCAGCCGCGGACCTGCGACTTGCCGCCGCCGCCCTTGTCCTCGCGGTCCTTGGTCGATTCCTGGTGGCCGCCCCACGGGCCGCCCTGGCCCCACTGGCCCTTGCGGCCGTGGCCGCCGCGCGACGAGTTCAGCGCGCCTGCCACCGCCTGCGACACGAACGTGTTGAGCGAGACACCCTGGGTCGACGCGGCCTGCTCGGCCTTCGACTTCAGCTCGTCCAGCAGGCGCAGCGTGATGCGGCTGATGTCACCCGTGGCGTCACCGAAGCCGCGCGGCGGAACTTCCTGCTGCCGCGGTTCGTCCTCCTGGGAGGAGTCGTCGGAGCCGCCGGTCACGACGACCTGCACGTCCCGGCCGTCCAGCCGGACCTCGACCACGCGGTCGTCCAGCGAGGCCGTGACCTCGGCGGCGAGGTCGGACAGTGCGTTCATGATGGCCAGCCGCGCGGCTGGCTCCAGCGCGCCGGACAGCGCGGCGGCCGTGCGTCGGGTGTTGTCGTCCCCGGCGGACGCGGCGGTCGCGAGGTCCTCGCGCAGCGATGCGATGTACGGCGAGAGATCCATGACACCACTATGACGTCATTGGTGATGTCAGTCAAGGAGTTGTGATGTCATCCGTGATGTCGCCTCCGGTGTCACTTCCCGTGGTCGAACGCGGGCAGTCGCGCGGCTAGGCTTCCCGGCGTAATCGAAGCTGGAGAGAGGGTCCGTTGTCGTGACCGAGACGGTGTCGCCGAAGGTGCAGTTGATCGCGAAGACGGAGTTCATCCCACCCGCGGATGTCCCCTGGTCCACGGACACCGACGGTGGTGAGGCGCTGGCCGAGTTCGCGGGTCGCGCGTGCTACCAGTCGTGGAAGAAGCCGAACCCGGCGACGGCCACGAACGAGGGCTACCTCCGGCACATCCTCGAGGTCGGCCACCTGTCGGTGCTGGAGCACGGCACGGTCAGCTTCTACATCTCCGGAATCTCCCGGTCGCTCACCCACGAGCTGATCAGGCACCGCCACTTCTCGTACTCGCAGCTCTCGCAGCGCTACGTGCCCGAGCGCGACGCCGCCATGGTCGAGCCCGAGGCCATCGCGAACGACCCCGAGCTGCACGCCCGCTTCCTGGCCGCGGCCGAGGCCAGCGTGTCCGCGTACAACGACCTCCTCAAGGGCCTGGAGGAGAAGTTCGCCGACGTGCCGAGCGCGACCCTGCGCCGCAAGCAGGCCCGCCAGGCCGCCCGTTCGGTGCTCCCCAACGCGACCGAGACCCGGATCGTCGTCACCGGCAACTACCGGGCGTGGCGGCACTTCATCGCGATGCGGGCCTCGGAGCACGCCGACGTGGAGATCCGCGACCTGGCCGTGGAGTGCCTGCGCCAGCTCCAGAAGGCCGCGCCGAACGCGTTCGCCGACTTCGTCATCTCGTCGCTGCCCGACGGCAGCGAGGTCGCGTCCAGCCCGCTCGTCAGCGAAGGCTGAGGGCCGCGGTGAGGCGGTTGGTCGTCGACGTCCGGCCGGGTGACTACAGCGTCGCCCGACTGGCGCCGGACGCACCCGTGCCCGCCGGCCTCCTGGACGCGCCCGGTCTGGTGTCGGTCACGCGGACGCCGGACGAGCTGTCGATCGTGTGCCCGACGGAGGTCGTGCCCGTGTCCGACACCGACGACCACGGCTGGCGGCTGCTGACGGTCCGCGGACCGCTGGAGTTCACGCTGACCGGCATCATGGCCGCGCTGTCCGGCGAGCTGGCGGCGGCGGGCGTGAGCCTGTTCGCGCTGTCCACCTACGACACCGACCACCTGCTGGTGAAGGGCGAGAACCTGGAGCGGGCGGCGCTCGCCCTCAGCGAAGCGGGCCACGACGTCGTCGGGGTCTGAGCAACGCGGGAGCCGCCGCGGCCGATAGAAGCAACAAATCACGAATCCGTGAAACCCGGCGGCCCTCCGGACGGTCTCAGCTAGGGTCCGGCTGGTCCGTTCGGTTGAGGAGTCGCGTCGGTGAACCCACAGCAAGGCGTGTCCGCGCAGCCCAGGGTCATCGCGGGTAGGTACACCCTGCTCGTGGAGCTGGGCCGCGGCGGCATGGGCGTCGTGTGGCGGGCGCAGGACAACGTCATCGGCAGGCACGTCGCCATCAAGGAACTGCACCTCCCCGACGGCGTGCCCACCGAGGAGCGCCACGTCCTGGAGGAGCGCGTGCTCCGCGAGGCGCGCGCGGCGGGCAGGCTGAACGACCCGGCCGTGGTGACGGTGTTCGACGTGGTCGTCGAGAACCGGATGACCTACATCGTGATGGAGCTGGTCGAGGCGGCGACGCTGTCGACCCTCATCAACCGGCAGGGCCCGATGCCGCCCGAGCGCGTGTCGTCGATGGCGCAGCAGCTGCTGTCCGCGCTGGAGGCGGCGCACGCGGCGGGCATCGTGCACCGCGACGTGAAGCCCGGCAACATCATGGTCCGCCCCGACGGCCGGGTGAAGCTGACGGACTTCGGCATCGCCCAGGCCGTGGACGACCCGCGCCTGACCACCAGCGGCAGCCTCATCGGCTCCCCCGCGTACATGGCGCCCGAGCGCATCCACGGCAACGAGGCCTCACCCGCCTCCGACCTGTGGGCCCTCGGCGCGACCCTCTGCTACGCCATCGAGGGCGTCAGCCCGTACGAGCGGGCCTCCACGGCGTCCACGCTGCACGCCATCATGAACGAGACACCCCGCCTGACCAGGGCGCACGGTGTGCTGGCCGCCGTCATCACCGGCTTGCTGATGGGCGACCCGAACGCCCGCCTCAACGGCCCGCAGGCGCGCGCCATGCTCGAACGGCACGCCGCCAACCCGACACCGCCGCACGGCTTCACACCCACCCAGGCGACGACCGCGCACTACCCGAACTCGCCGGGCGCCGCGCCGGGGAAGAGCACCGCCCACAAGGTCGCGCTCATCGCCGCCGCCTCCGTCGCCGCGGCCGCCGTGTTCACCGGGGGCGTCTACACGCACAAGTTCTTCACCACCACGGCCGCGGGCGGCGGTGCCGCCGAGCCGACGCTGACCTACGGCGAGACCGGCGACATCCCGGTGTTCGAGCTGTACGACAAGTACTGCTCGGACGGCAGGTTCGCGAAGGACGCCCAGTTCAAGAGCGGCAGCCAGGTCGAGTGCACGTCGTCGCACAACATCCAGGTCTTCGCCGACTCCGAGACGCTCGGCGCCAAGAAGGACCTGACCTACCCCGGCGTCGAGGCGCTGGGCGGGTACGCGGAGAACTACTGCGCGATGTTCTTCAACTCGGGCCGGGTCTCCTACACCGACAAGTCCGACCTCAAGTTCGGCGCGCTCGTGCCGACCGCGAAGGCGTGGGACCCCGACAGGGGCACCGGCGACCGCAAGGTGTTCTGCCTGGCGTGGCGGTCGGACGGCGCCAAGATCGACAAGTCGATCGTCGTCGAGGAATCCTGATCGGTACCCAGGAGTAGCGTTCACCCCCATGGGTCTCGCACGCGATGAGCGCAAGCAGTTGAGCGATCTGTTCGAGCAGGTGGGGCCGGAGGCGCCGACGCTGTGCTCGCCGTGGACGACGAAGGACCTGGCCGCCCACCTGGTCATCCGCGAACGGCGGCTGGACGCCGCGCCCGGCATCGCCCTGAAGCCGCTCTCCGGCTACACGCGGAAGGTGCAGGACGGCTACGCCGCGAAGCCGTGGCCGGAGCTGGTCGACCTGGTCCGCACCGGACCGCCGGTCTTCTCGCCGTACAAGCTGGCCGACGAGCTGGTCAACGCGGGGGAGTACTTCATCCACCACGAGGACGTCCGCCGCGCCCGCGAGGGGTGGGAGCCGAGGTCGCCCGACCCGATCCGCGACGCCGCGTTGTGGAAGATGCTCAGGTTCACCGGCAAGTTCGCCTACCGGAGCAGCCCCGTCGGGCTCGTGTTCCGCCGCCCGAACGGGGACTCGGTCACCCTCAAGCAGGGCCCGACGCCCGTCGTGGTGACCGGCGAGCCCGGTGAACTGGTGCTGCTCGCGTCGGGTCGCAAGGCCGTTCGGGTCGAGTTCGACGGCGACGAGGCGGCCGTGGCGGCGGTGCGGGGGCTCGACACGGGCATGTGAGGCGAACGCTCCGCGTGAAGTCGGTCACGTGGGGCGACCACCACCGTCCACCTCGGTGGTTACGGGCGGGCGCACTGGAGGTAGCGTTTGCCCCATGACCGGATGCCCGACCGCCTCACCCGGCCGCCCTTTCGGCCGCGTGCTCACCGCCATGGTCACACCGTTCGACGCCCACGGGGCGGTGGACCTGGACAAGGCGCAGCAGCTCGCCAAATACCTGGTCGAGCTGGGCAACGACGGTCTCGTGATCAACGGCACCACGGGCGAGAGCCCCACGACCAACGAGGGCGAGAAGACGGACCTGATCCGCGCCGTCGTCGACGCCGTGGGTGACCGCGCGACCGTCGTCAGCGGAGCAGGCTCGTACGACACCGCGCACAGCGTCCTGGCGGCCCAGCGGGCCGAGGCCGCTGGTGCGCACGGCCTCCTCGTGGTCACGCCGTACTACTCGCGGCCCACGCAGCGCGGCCTCGTCGCGCACTTCTCCGCGGTCGCGGACGCCGTCGACATGCCCGTGATGCTGTACGACATCCCGCCGCGCTCCATCGTGCCCATCGAGGTCGCCACCCTCCAGGAACTGGCGCAGCACCCGCGCATCGTCGCCGTGAAGGACGCCAAGGGCGACCTGCACGCTGGCCAGCGCGTGATGGCCACGACCGACCTGGCGTACTACTCCGGTGACGACCCGTTGAACCTGCCGTGGCTCTCGGTCGGTGCCGTCGGGGTGGTGAGCGTGATCGGCCACCTCGCCGCTGACCGCATTCGCACGATGATCGACGCCTTCGAAGCGGGCGACGTGGCGGGAGCGCGGGCGATCAGCCACGGCCTGCTGCCGTTGCTCCAGCCCTTCACCCGGATGCCGGGGGTCACCTACGCGAAGGCGGGGCTGCGGCTGCGCGGTGTCGACGTGGGCGACCCGAGGCTGCCGTTGGTGCCATCCACGCCGGACGAGATCGGTTCCATCTCCGCCGACCTCGCAGCCGCCGCCATTTCCCTTGGGGTTTCTGCATGAACGTTCCCACCCAGCCTCCGCCCGTGCTGCCCGAGGGCGGTCTCCGCATCGTCGCCCTCGGTGGCATCGGCGAGGTCGGCCGCAACATGACCGTGTTCGAGCACGCCGGACGGCTGCTCATCGTGGACTGCGGCGTGCTCTTCCCGGAGGACGACCAGCCGGGCGTCGACCTGATCCTTCCGGACTTCCGCGCCATCGAGGACCGCCTGGAGGACATCGACGCCCTCGTCCTCACCCACGGTCACGAGGACCACATCGGCGCGGTCCCGTTCCTGCTGAAGCTCCGCCCCGACCTCCCGGTCGTCGGCTCCCGCTTCACCCTCGCGCTGCTCACCGCCAAGTGCCGCGAACACCGCCAGGTCCCCAAGGTCGTCGAGGTCAAGGAGGGCGAACTCCGCTCCTACGGCCCGTTCGACCTGGAGTTCTTCGCTGTCAACCACTCCATCCCGGACGCACTGGCAGTGGCCATCCGCACCCCGGCAGGCCTGGTCCTGCACACCGGCGACATCAAGCTCGACCAGCTCCCGCTCGACGGCAGGCTCACCGACCTCGCGGGCTTCTCCCGCCTGGGCGACGAGGGCGTCGACCTGTTCCTGGTGGACTCCACGAACGCCGAGGTCCCCGGCTTCGTGGTCCCGGAACGGGAGATCGGCCCGGTCCTCGACAACGTCATCCGCAAGGCGAGCCAGCGCGTCATAGTCGCCTGCTTCGCCAGCCACGTGCACCGCGTCCAGCAGGTCCTGGACGTGGCGGTCGCCCACGGCCGCCGCGTCGCCCTGGTGGGCCGCTCGATGGTCCGCAACATGGGCATCGCGGCGGAGCTGGGCCTGCTCAAGGTCCCCAACGGCCTCTTCGTCGACCTGGACGAGGCCATGCGCCTCCCGGAGAACGAGGTCCTCTTCGTCTCCACCGGCTCCCAGGGCGAGCCCCTGTCGGCGCTGTCGAGGATGGCCAGGGGCGAGCACCGCCAGATCTCCATCCAGGCGGGCGACACCATCGTCCTGGCCAGCTCCCTCATCCCCGGCAACGAGAACGCCGTTTTCGGAGTCGTCAACGGCCTGGCCAGGCTCGGTGCCACGGTCGTGCACCAGGGCAACGCCAAGGTCCACGTCTCCGGCCACTCGCCCGCGGGCGAACTGCTGTTCCTCTACAACGCGGTCCGCCCGAGCAACGTCATGCCGGTCCACGGCGAATGGCGCCACCTCCGCGCCAACGCGGCACTGGCCGTCAGCACCGGCGTGGACCCGGAACACGTGGTCATCGCCGAGGACGGCGTGGTGGTGGACCTCATCGACGGCAAAGCGTCGGTGGCGGGTCGAGTGGTGGTGGGCCACGTCTACGTCGACGGCCTCTCGGTGGGCGACGTGGGCGAGTCGACGTTGTCGGACAGGCTGGTCCTGGGCGAGGGCGGCTTCATCTCCATCAGCGTCGCGATCGACAGCAACAACGGTCGCGCGGTAAGCCCTCCCACCGTCTCCGGCCGAGGCTTCTCCGACGACCCGAAAGCACTGGACCAGGCGGTGTCCTTGGTCGAAATGGAACTGTCGAGGACAGAGGCGGAAGGCATCACGGACACCCACCGCATCGCCCAGGCGGTGCGCCGCGTGGTGGGCCGCTGGGTAGCGGAAACCTACAGGCGCAGGCCGATGATCGTCCCCACGATCATCCCGGTCTGAGAAAACAAACCAAGACAAGCCAAAACTGGGGCCACCTGAGGGTGGCCCCAGTGGCATTTTCCGGCTGAACGGATGCCATTCGCCAACCTGGGCGGGACGAGTGTCCTGAAGCAGTGGCCGATTTTGCTCGGGGGATTCGACCCTTGAAATTGGTCGGGCCCGAGGCCCCGTTCCTGCCCTTTGGGCCCGTCCCAGTCGAATACCCAAAACAAGGGTCCCGCCCAGCCCTGCACGCCAGAAGCAACCTCACCCACACCGAGCAGCTTCATCGGCGGCAGCCTCAGCCAGCCGATTCACGATCCGCTCCAGGGCCAGCAGGTCCTCCCCCTCCAACGTCCCCAGCAACCCCCGGAAGTGCTCAGTCCCGGCAGCTTCCAACCGAGCCACCAGAGCCCGCCCGTCCTCGGTAGGCTCAACCAGCCGAACCCGTCGATCGCTCGGATCCTCCCGCCGGCCGACGAGGCCCTGCGCGACCAACCGGTCGACCAACCCGGTCACCGTCGCGGACCCGACGCCGAGTCCCCGCACCAGTTCCTGGCTCGACCGAGCCCCGCCCATCGACAGCATCAACAGCACCTTCAACTGCTGCATGGTCAGGTTGACCTGCAACAACGGGTTCGTGTGGGTAGAGGCGACGAGTCTCTGCAACCGCTGCTGGGCCAGTACCACCCGGTCAACCAGTTGAGCCTTCGCCGCGTCCCGCACCACCTGAAGGTAACAGCTCGACCAACGTCGGATAATATTTCGCCTCGCGCTAAATATCTGTCCCAGGCTAAACGTCTAGCTGGAGTCGCCGCATGACCTCGTTGGCCAGACTGAGCCTCGCCAACCGCGCCCTGGTAGCGCTGGTGGCGATCATCGCCACCGCGTTCGGGATCTACGCGATCCCGTCCCTCAAGCAGGAACTGCTGCCCTCGCTGGAGTTCCCGGCCGCCGTGGTCATCGCCCCCTTCCAGGGCGCCAACCCGGAGCTGGTCGAGGAACAGGTCGCGAAGCCGATCGAGACCGCCGTCCGCGGCGTGGCGGGCGTCACCGACGTGACGTCCACGTCCCGCGACGGCGCCGCCACCGTCCAGGTGCAGTTCGACTTCGGCCTGCCCGTGGCGGACGTGGTGAACGACCTCCAGCAGGCGTTGACCCGCATCCGCACCCAGCTCCCCGAAGGTGTCGACCCGCAGGTCGTCGCGGGCAGCACCGACAACCTCCCGGCCGTCGTCCTCGCGGTCAGCGCCGACACCGACCAGCGCGAGCTGGCGGACGAGGTCTCCAAGACCGTCCTCCCGGAACTCCAGGCGCTGACCGGTGTCCGCGAAGCCGCCGTGACCGGTGCCCGCAAGCAGAACCTGTCCATCACCCCGGACCCGGCCAAGCTGGCGGCGGCGAAGATCGCGCCCACGGCCATCCCGGAAGCGTTGCGCGCCAACGGTGTCTCCATCCCGGCGGGCACGCTGACCGAGGGCGACAAGAGCCTGAGCGTCCAGGTCGGCGGCAAGCTGTCCACTGTGGACCAGGTGCGCGAGCTGCGCGTGTCCGGTGCCCGCCTCGGCGACGTCGCGACGATCGAGCGGACGCCGGCGCCCGCCACGTCCATCACCCGCACCAACGGCAAGGACAGCCTCGGCATCTCGATGACGCTGGCGCCGGACGGCAACGCCGTCGCGCTCTCCCACGAGGTGCGCGACAGGCTGCCGCAGCTCGCCTCCGCGCTCGGCGGTGGCGCGGCGCTGACGATCGTGTTCGACCAGGCGCCGTTCGTGGAGAAGTCCATCGAGGGCCTCACCTCCGAGGGCGCGCTGGGACTGCTGTTCGCCGTCCTGGTGATCCTGGTCTTCCTGTTCTCCGTCCGCTCCACGCTCGTCACGGCGGTCTCCATCCCGCTGTCCGTGCTGGTCGCGCTGATCGCCCTGTGGATCGGCGACTACTCGCTGAACGTCCTCACGCTCGGCGGCCTGACCATCGCCATCGGCCGCGTCGTCGACGACTCGATCGTGGTGCTGGAGAACATCAAACGACACCTGTCCTACGGCGAGGACAAGCGCAGGGCCGTGCTCGACGGCGTCCGCGAGGTCGCGGGGGCGGTGACCGCGTCGACGTTGACGACGGTCGCGGTGTTCCTGCCGATCGCCGTCGTCGGCGGTCTGATCGGCCAGCTGTTCTCCGCGTTCGCCATCACCGTCACGGTCGCGCTGGTCGCCTCGCTGCTGGTGTCGCTGACCGTGATCCCCGTGCTGGCGTTCTGGTTCCTCAAGCCGGGCAAGGACGACGGCCCCGAGGCCGCCGAGCGCGAGCGGAAGAACGTCCTCCAGCGGATCTACGTCCCGATCCTGAGGTTCGCCACGCGCAGGCGCCTGACCACGGTGCTCATCGCCGTGGTCGTGTTCGTCGGCACGCTCGGCCTGGTTCCGCTGCTCCAGACCAACTTCATCGACTCCTCCGGCCAGAACACCCTGAGCCTCAAGCAGGAGATGCCCGTCGGCACCAGCCTCGCGGCCACCGACGCGGCGGCCAAGAAGGTCGAGGACGTGCTCGGCGAGGTCGAAGCCGTCGAGACCTACCAGGTCACCATCGGCTCGCAGCAGGGCTTCGCGGCCTTCGGCGGCGGAGGGAACTCGGCCACCGCGTCGTTCTCGATCACCTTGCGGGAGGGCACCGACACGCCCGCCGTCGAGGCGGACCTCCGCGAGCGCACCAGGTCCCTCGCCGACGCCGGTGACATCACCGTCGGCGCGGGCGGCGGTGGCGGCGGGTTCAACGCCAACACCGTGGCCGTGTCCGTCACGGCGGCCGACACCGACGTGCTGCGCCGGGCGTCCGACCAGGTCCGCGACGCGGTGCAGGGCACGGCGGGCCTCACCGACGTGACCAGCGACCTCGGCGACAGCGCGCCGCGCGTCCAGATCACGCTCGACCGCGCGGCGGCGGCCCCGACCGGTCTCACCGACGCCGCGGTCGGCCAGCTCGTCGCGCAGGCGTTCCGCGGTGCGACGATCGCGCAGCTCACGATCGACGGCGAGCAGCAGGACGTGGTGCTGCGCGGCGCCCCCGCTCCGACGGACCTGGAGCAGGTCAAGGCGCTGCCGCTGGCCGGTGGGCTCAGGCTCGGCGACATCGCCTCGGTGACGCAGGTCGACGGCCCGGTGCAGATCAAGCGGGTCGACGGCGACCGCAGCGCGACGGTGTCGGCCACCGCTACCGACCAGAACATCGGCGCGGTCACGGCGGAGCTCCAGAAGAAGCTCGACGGCCTCACCCTGCCCGCGGGCGCCGCGTTCTCCATCGGCGGCGTCAGCGCGGACCAGCAGGCGGCCTTCGGCGACCTCGGCCTCGCGCTGCTCGTGGCCATCGCGATCGTGTTCCTGATCATGGTGGTCACGTTCCGCAGCCTCGTCCAGCCGCTGATCCTGCTGGTGTCCATCCCGTTCGCGGCCACCGGCGCCATCGCGCTGCTGCTCGCGACGGACACCGCGCTGGGCGTCCCCGCGCTGATCGGCGTGCTGATGCTCGTCGGCATCGTCGTGACCAACGCGATCGTGCTGATGGACCTGATCAACCAGTACCGGGCACAGGGGATGGGCATCCAGGAGGCGGTGGTCGAGGGCGGCAGGCGCAGGCTCCGCCCGATCCTGATGACCGCCGCGGCGACCATCTTCGCCCTGGCCCCCATGGCGCTGGGCATCACCGGCAGCGGCGGGTTCATCTCGCAGCCGCTCGCCATCGTCGTCATCGGCGGCCTGGTCAGCTCGACCCTGCTGACCCTCGTCCTGGTGCCGACGCTCTACACCGTGGTGGAGAACACCAAGGAGCGCTTCCGCCGCAAGCCCGCCGAGGCGGACGAGCCGGAACGCGAACTGGTGCACAGCTAGTCGCCGTCGGCGCGTGGAGCCCCAGGGCCTCCACGCGCCGACGTGCGTCACCCCGATTCCCGGCGTGACGCGGTTTCCCGGTCAGCCGCTGTCCGACAAGCCGTGCCCCGCGTCGTCGACAGGGCGCCACGGGCTGCTGCCCGTCGTCGGCCTGGTCGGGTCCTGGAACCTCGGCAGGTCCGGCTCGTCAGCTCGCAGCGGCACCAGGCCCGCCGTGATGGCGCGCATGATCCGCTCGTGGGCCCGCCGCGCGTCGCCCGCCCGGCCCGCCGACAGGTCCGACAGGTCGACCGGGGCGCCGAAGTGGACCTTCAGCGCGGGCCGGGTGCGGATCGAGCGCCACCACGAGGTCGCGTAGGGCAGGAGGTCGCGCCAGCCCTCCGGGTGCAGGTTGCCCCAGTACATGGCCTCGTGCGCGCCCCACTGGCTGATCGGCACGACGACCGCGCCGCTCGTCAGGGCGATCCGCGCCACACCGGTCTTGGCGCGTTCTGGCCACAGGCCGGGGTCGAGGCTGATGCGGCCCTCGGGGTAGACGGCGATCGGGTCGCCGCCCTCGCGCAGCGCGTCGACGCTGCGCTGCATGGCCTCGCCGACGTTCGCCGAGCGCCGGTCGACCCGCAGGTGACCGGACGCCTTGAGCAGCGGACCGATGACGGGGGCGTCGAGCAGGCCCCCCGCCAGCATGAACCTCGGCGCGACGCGGATCCGGCGGCACGCGGCGACCAGCACGAGCGGGTCGAGGTTGCCGATGTGGTTGGAGGCCAGCAGCAGGGGGCGACCGCGCAGGGACGCGGGGATGTCGCCGGTGACGTGGAGCCGTCCGGTCACGCCGATGACGACGCGGTCGACCGCGATCAGCACACGCCACAGAAGAGGGGTGGACACGGCGGGCAGATTACGGCGTGTCGGAGGTTCGCTCTGGGCGTTCCGGGCAACCATGAGGCTGGACCTTCTCATGCCCGCTCGGGTGTGCGGCCGCCGGTGATCTCTCTGGTGCCGGTGTGACTGGAATGACCGGAGTGACGAAAAGGAATACGGTAGGACGCTATGGCGGGCCGAACGGGGACCTCGCGCAAGGGCACGACACGCGGCAAGACCGGGTCGAAGCCCCGGTCCAGCACGTCCGGGACACGGGCCAAGGCTCCGGCGCGGAAGGCGCCCGCCCGCAAGGCGCCCGCGCGCAGGTCGTCCGGCGGCGCGACCGTCGGAAGGGCTTGGGGTCTGCTGGGCCGCGGCGTCGGCGGCGCGGTCCGCGCTGTCGGCCGCACCAAGGACCTCGACCCGGCGCACCGCCGTGACGGGTTGGGGCTGCTGCTCATCTCGCTGGCCGTGATCACCGCCGCGGGCGTGTGGTGGCGGTCGGGCGGCCCGGTCGGCGCGTGGGTCGACGTGGCCGTGCGCAGCTCCGTCGGCAACGCGGCCATCGTGCTGCCCGCCGTGCTGCTGGCGGTCGGCGTCATCCTCATGCGCACCGAGCCGAACCCGGACACCCGGCCGCGCCTGGTGGTCGGCGGCCTGCTCGTCGGCGTCGCCGTGCTCGGCCTGCTGCACATGCTGGGCGGTCTCCCGGCCGAGCCGGTCGCCCGCCGCACGGCCGGTGGCGCGCTCGGCTACCTCTCCGGCGGGTTCCTGGCCCAGGGCCTCACCACGTGGGTCGCGGCACCGCTGCTGATCCTGGTCGGCCTCTACGGCGTGCTCGTGTTCACCGGCAGGTCCGTGCGCCAGGTGCTGGAGGCGCTCAAGCCCGGCGACGTCGAGGACTTCGACGCCGACGAGGACCTCGACGACCTCCCGGAGGAGGGCAAGACGGTCAAGCTGCGCAGGCCGTCGCGCAACCGCCGCCAGGCCGCGGCCAAGGACACCGTCCAGCCCGAGCTGCCGCTGGACGAGGAGGAGGACGAGACCCCCGTCCCGCCGCCGCGCCGCAGGCCGAGGGAGAAGGTGCCCGCGGCGGTGGCGGCCGAGGCCGTCGAGAGGCCGAGCAAGGAGCCGCTCGTCTCGCGGGCCGTCGAGGGCGACTACAAGCTGCCGCCGCCGACGGTCCTGAAGGACGGCGACGCGCCGAAGACCCGCAGCAAGGCCAACGACCTGATGATCGAGGCCATCTCCGGCGTCCTCGACCAGTTCTCGATCGACGCCCAGGTCACCGGTTTCACCCGCGGCCCGACCGTCACGCGCTACGAGGTGGAGCTCGGGCCCGGCGTGAAGGTCGAGAAGATCACCGCGCTGACCAAGAACATCGCGTACGCCGTCGCGACGGACAACGTGCGGCTGCTCGCGCCGATCCCCGGCAAGTCCGCCGTCGGCATCGAGGTGCCCAACAGCGACCGCGAGATGGTGCGGCTCGGTGACGTCCTGCGCGCGCCGTCCACGATCAGCGACAACCACCCGATGCTCATCGGGCTGGGCAAGGACATCGAGGGCAACTTCGTCACGGCGAACCTCACGAAGATGCCCCACCTCCTGGTGGCCGGTTCGACCGGTTCCGGCAAGTCGAGCTTCGTGAACTCGATGCTCGTGTCGCTGCTGGCGCGGGCCACCCCGGACGAGGTCCGGATGATCCTGATCGACCCGAAGATGGTCGAGCTGACGCCGTACGAGGGCATCCCGCACCTGATCACGCCCATCATCACCCAGCCGAAGAAGGCCGCCGCCGCGCTGGCCTGGCTGGTGGAGGAGATGGAGCAGCGCTACCAGGACATGCAGGTCAACCGGGTGCGGCACATCGACGACTTCAACCGGAAGGTGAAGTCCGGCGAGATCACCGCGCCGCCCGGCAGCGAGCGCGAGTACCGGCCGTACCCCTACATCATGGCGATCGTCGACGAGCTGGCCGACCTGATGATGACGGCCCCGCGCGACGTCGAGGACGCGATCGTCCGCATCACCCAGAAGGCCCGCGCCGCGGGCATCCACCTGGTGCTGGCGACGCAGCGGCCGTCGGTGGACGTGGTGACCGGCCTGATCAAGACCAACGTGCCGTCGCGGCTGGCGTTCGCCACGTCGTCGCTGACCGACTCGCGGGTCATCCTCGACCAGCCAGGCGCGGAGAAGCTGATCGGCATGGGCGACGCGCTGTACCTGCCGATGGGCGCCTCGAAGTCGGTGCGCGTGCAGGGCGCGTTCGTCGGCGACGAGGAGATCACCGAGATCGTCGACTTCGTCAAGAACCAGGCGCAGCCGGAGTACACGGACGGCGTCACGGCGGCGAAGGCGGGGGAGAAGAAGGAGATCGACGCCGACATCGGCGACGACCTCGACCTGCTGGTGCAGGCCACCGAGCTGATCGTCACGTCCCAGTTCGGGTCGACGTCGATGCTCCAGCGCAAGCTGCGCGTCGGCTTCGCCAAGGCGGGCAGGCTGATGGACCTGCTGGAGACGCGCGGCGTGGTCGGCCCGTCGGAGGGCTCGAAGGCCCGCGAGGTGCTGATCAAGCCGGACGAGCTGGACTCCGTGCTGTACCTGATGCGCGGTGGTGGCGGGCCGGAGCCCGACGACGACTGACCGGTGCCGGGGCGGGCCGGGAGAAGGCCCGCCCCGACGGCCGGACTACTTCGCGTACGCCGCGGCCTTCGCCTGGACGTTGAACTTGGCGACCGCGTCGGCGGTGCTCACCGAACTCGCGCCGAACTCGCGGACGGCCGCGTAGTACAGGTCGGCCGTGCGGTTGCACGCCCAGTTGCCCGCGCACTGGAAGTACATGTCGGACTTGAAGTTGTTGTCGATCCTCAACCGGCTCGTCTCGTTGAACCGGTTCTGCCGCTTGTAGTTGCGGTAGCCGAAGTCGTGGCGGTGGCACGCGGGCAGGAACTTGAAGCCGAACGGGTTGTCCGGCGACCACGAACAGCCGTCGTCCGACCAGTCGAGCTGGTCCGCGTTGGGCCGCTGGGCCTTGAGCGCGCTGAACTGCGCCAGCGTCTTGCTGAACAGGTAGTTGTCCGTGACCGCCGGGGCGTCGATGGCTTGGGCCGTACCGGCCCCGAGCACCAGCGCCAGCACGGCGACGAACGCGGCGACGGTGGTGCGGGACATGCGGCGCAGGGAATTCGCGAGCAAGTTGTGCCCCCTCGTGAGTAGTTGTGATGTGGTTCATACATCTACTCGTGGCACCTATGTCACCCCTATACGGCGTAAAAATCGACAACAATGGGTGAATCGTCGAGAGCCTTGCCCCAGGGGTAAAAGTTCTTGACCCGCGACCGCATTGTGCGGCGCCCCGCGGGGGTTCGGGAAAACGAATTGAAGATCACCGCGCGACGCCGTTCGGAGGAGCTACGAGATCGTCTCGTCGTGGTCGTCGCCCCGGTCCAGGAACCGGCGGATCTCCGGCTCGTCGGGGATCTCCTCGCGAGGTTCGGGGTCGACCAGCCGCTCGGCGATCGGGACCGCCTCGTCCGCCCACGCGGGCTGGAAACCCTCTCCGGGGAGGAGGCCGTGCCTGCGGGCGAACTCCTCGGCGGAATCGCGGATGGACTCCCGCAGCGTGCCGATGACGACGGTTTCGGCCGTGTAGGTCAGTTCCACGAGCAGGGCGCGGACGCGGTCGAGCTGGTCCTCCTCGCCGGTGGTGGCGGCCAGGTGCGGCCAGAGCCTGCGCTCGAAGATCTCGACGAACTCGCCGGCGATCCGGTCCGTCTCGTCGCGCAGGACGGTGAACTTGTCCAGCACGTCGTCGCTCGGCAGCCCGAGGCCCGTCAACCGGTTGCCCGCGTCGAGCGCCCAGCGGCGGCAGTGCGGCCAGCCGTGGCGCCACCGGACGAGACCCAGTTGCAGCGCGCGGCGCAGCAGCCGCGGCCGGAGGCTGCCGGTGGGGACGAGCCTGCTGATGTCCCGGACGCGGATGCGCACCCAGTCGTCGGGGCCCTCCGCGTCGCCGACGCCGAGGACGGCGGCGACGCTCGCGCCCTTCTCCCGCGCCGCCACGAGTTCCGCGATGGCGGGCAGCGAGAAGCCCCTGGCCTGGAGCCGCTGCACGAGCGTGAGGCGTTCCAGGTGCGACGCGTCGTAGTGCGCGACGCGACCCTGCCTGCGCGGCGGGTGCAGCACGCCCTTGGTCTGGTACATGCGGATCGTGCTGCTCGGCAGCCCCGCCCGCGCGGCGAGTTCGTCGACCGTCAACTGCTCGCCGCTGGGTGGGGACACGTCAGCCATCCTGGGTGCGTGGCACTCGCACAGTCAAGACTCTTCTAGTGTTCGTTAGAACGGTCGAGGTGGAGCAGCATCCGCGAGTTCCCCAGCGTGTTCGGCTTCACGTAGGACAGGTCGAGGAACTCGGCGACGCCCTCGTCCACCGAGCGCCGGATCTCCTCGTACACCTCCGGCGACACCGGCGTCCCGTCGATCTCGACGAAGCCGTGCTTGCCGAAGAACTCCGTCTCGAAGGTCAGCACGAAGATCCGCGACAGCTCCAGCTCCCGCGCGACGGTCACGAGCTGCGCCACGATCCGGTGACCCAGGCCCCTGCCGAGCGCCGCCGGGTCGACCGCGACCGTCCTGATCTCGGCCAGGTCCTCCCACAGCACGTGCAGCGCGCCGCAGCCCCTGACGACCCCGTCGACCTCGGCCACCCAGAACTCCTGCACGTCCTCGTACAGGGTGACCAGGGGTTTCTCCAGCAGGACCTTGCCGACGTACTGGTCGACCAGCGCCTTCATCGCCCGCACATCGCTGGTGCGGGCCCTTCGCACGACTACGCCACCGCTCACGACCGCTGAATTTAGTGCCGCGCCCGAACTTCGCCGGTGTCACGTGTCCCACTGGCGTGGAGGGAGTGAATTCCAGTCAACGAGCCCTGGCCGGTTACCCTGGGCGCGTGTCCACTCCCACCACGTCCAAGCGCGTAGCCATGCTCACTCTCGGGTGCGCCCGCAACGAGGTCGACTCGGAGGAGCTCGCCGGGCGGCTGACGAGCGGCGGGTGGGAACTGGTCGACACCGACGACGGCGCCGCCGACGTCGTGGTGGTCAACACCTGCGGTTTCGTCGAGTCCGCGAAGAAGGACTCCATCGACACGCTGCTGGCGGCGTCGGACAGCGGCGCGAAGGTCGTCGCGGTCGGCTGCATGGCCGAGCGGTACGGCGCGGAGCTGGCGTCGAGCCTGCCCGAGGCCGACGCGGTGCTCGGCTTCGACCACTACGCGGACCTCGCCGCGCGGCTGGACGACGTGGCCGCGGGCCGCTCGATCGAGTCGCACAAGCCGGTCGACCGCCGCACGCTGCTGCCGCTCACGCCCGTGCAGCGGCCCGCCGCGGTCACCAAGGACGACGTGCAGGTGCCCGGCCACGGCTGGGGCCCCACGAAGGTCATGCGCAAGCGCCTGGACACCGCTCCCGTGGCGCCGCTGAAGATCGCGTCCGGCTGCGACCGCCGCTGCTCGTTCTGCGCCATCCCGTCGTTCCGGGGCTCGTTCGTGTCGCGCCACCCCGACGAGGTCGTGGCCGAGGCCCGCTGGCTGGCCGAGCAGGGCGTGCGCGAGCTGTTCCTGGTGAGCGAGAACTCGACGTCCTACGGCAAGGACCTGCCGCGCGACCTGGGCGGGGGCAGCGCGCTGGACCTGCTGCTGCCCCGGCTCGCCGAGATCGAGGGCGTCGACCGCGTCCGCGTGTCCTACCTCCAGCCCGCCGAGACGAAGCCGGGCCTGGTCAAGGCCATCGCGACCACGCCGGGCGTCGCCCAGTACTTCGACATGTCGTTCCAGCACTCCAGCGAGTCGGTGCTGCGCCGGATGCGCCGGTTCGGCTCCACGGACTCGTTCCTCGGCCTGATCAGGCAGATCCGCGAGCTGGCGCCCGAGGCGGGCATCCGCAGCAACGTGATCGTCGGCTTCCCCGGTGAGACCGAGGAGGACGTGGCCGAGCTGGAGCGCTTCCTCACCGAGGGCATGCTCGACGCCGTCGGCGTCTTCGGCTACTCCGACGAGGACGGCACCGAGGCCGAGGACCTGCCGGACAAGCTGGACCAGGACACCATCACCGCCCGCGTGACCCGGCTGACCGCGCTGGTCGAGGAGCTGACCTCCCAGCGCGCCGAGGACAGGGTCGGGCAGGAGGTGGTCGTCCTGGTCGAGCACGAGGAGGACGACGAGTCCGACTGCGTCGGCCGCGCCGCCCACCAGGCCCCCGAGGTCGACGGCGAGTGCGTGGTCGTGGACGCCGAGGGCCTCAAGGTCGGCGACCTCGTGCGCTGCGTCGTCGACTCCTCCGAGGGCGTCGACCTGGTCTGCACCCCGATCGAGGTCCTGCCGAGGGGCGGTCCCCGGTGACGGACGTGGGCGGGGACCCGCCCACAGCGACACCGGTCCCGCTGCTGAACATCGCGAACATCCTCACGATGTCCCGGCTCGTGCTGGTGCCGGTGTTCCTGGCGGCCCTGTTCGCCGCGGACGGCCAGCAGACCACGTGGCGGCTGGCCGCGTTCGCGGTGTTCGCCGTCGCGTCGTTCACCGACCACGTGGACGGCAACCTGGCCCGCAAGCACGGCCTGATCACGGACTTCGGCAAGATCGCGGACCCGATCGCGGACAAGGCCCTCACGGGCGCCGCGCTGGTCGGGTTGAGCCTGCTCGGCGAACTGCCGTGGTGGGTGACCGTGGTCATCGCCGTCCGCGAGGTCGGCGTGACGCTGCTGCGGTTCTGGGTGATCCGGCACGGCGTGATCCCGGCCAGCCGGGGCGGCAAGGCCAAGACGCTCGTGCAGGTCCTCGCCATCGGCCTCTACGTGCTGCCGCTGCCCTCGCTGCTGGTCCCGGTGGCCGAGGTGCTCATGGGCGCCGCGGTGGTCCTGACCGTCGTGACGGGCGTCGACTACGTCATCCGCGCCGTGCGGCTGCGCGCCCGAGGGCGCCGCGCCGTGGCGGGCGCGTGACCGACCCGGCCGCCGTCGTCGCGCTGCTGCGCGCCCGCGGCGAGACCGTGGCGACGGCCGAGTCGTTGACCGCCGGTCTCGTGACGGCCGCCCTGACGTCCGTGCCGGGCTCCAGCGCCGTCGTGCGCGGCGGCCTCGTCGTCTACGCGACCGACCTCAAGCACGCGCTCGCGGGCGTGGACGAGGCCCTGCTGGCCGACCACGGCGCCGTGCACCCCGAGGTGGCCCGTCAACTCGCCGAGGGCGCCCGGACGCGCTGCGGGGCCACCTGGGGCCTCGGACTGACCGGTGTGGCCGGACCGGACCCGCAGGACGGCGTCGAACCGGGCACCGTGCACGTCGCCGTGTCGGACGCGACCGGGACCTCGGTGGAGACGATGACTCTGGGTGGCGATCGTCACGAAGTGCGCTCCGCGTCCGTCGACGGCGTGCTCACCCTCCTGCTGAACCGGCTGACCAGCGCTTCCGGGTGACGTGCCCGGTGGATTCCGTTGCCGAACGGTGAACGGGCCGGGAACTCGACGGCCTCGCCGCTCGTTCGCCCTTGGCGGACGTGTCCCGAAGTAACTGCCCGTTGTCCGGGTGTATCGGTAACGTGGGGGCACGGCCGGCCGGAAGGAGGCGCGCGATGACCGTGCTGCTACGCGAGGCGATCGGTGATCGGCTCCGCCATGCCCGCACCACCCAACGCCGCACGCTGCGCGAGGTCTCCAGGACCGCCCGTGTCAGCTTGGGGTACCTGTCCGAGGTGGAGCGTGGCCGCAAGGAGGCGTCCAGCGAACTGCTGGCGGCGATCTGCGAGGCGTTGGACCTGCCCCTGTCCGAACTACTGAACCGGGTCGCCAGCGACATGGGCGCCCTGGAGCCGGTCACCAGCCCGGCGGCGCTCACGAAGCGTCCCGAACCCGCCAAGGCGGGGCTGGAACCGAGTCTCGACCCCGGCACCCTGGTGCCGGCGGTGGTCGGAAACGACCTGTCCGACCTGCGGCTGCAGCCCGTTCTCAGCCACAGGCTGTCCACCTCGATCAGTCCACCACGCGGTGCCGTGGTGGCGGCCTGATCCACACACGCGATCACAGCGCCGAGCGGGGGACACCCCGTCTCGGCGCTGTCGCATACAACGAGTTGGCCACGCCGGGTGGGGGTTGCCGACCATCCCCGCACGCGACGGGGCAGGATTGACCACGCCGACGACGAAAGTCGCGGGGCGGTCTCAGGGTGATCCCGGATATCTCCCCAGGTCGGTGGAAGCAGCGCGGCACAACTGACACGATGGAACCAACACCGGCACCGGGTCGTTGCCAATCACGAGCGCGAGCCAGGAAGTACGGAGAAGGCAGGCGTAGGAGATGGCCAACCCTTTCGTGAAGGCGTGGAAGTACTTCATGGCGGCGTTCTCGTCGAAGATCGATGAGCACGCCGACCCGAAGGTGCAGATCCAGCAGGCCATCGAGGAGGCACAGCGGCAGCACCAGGCGCTGTCCCAGCAGGCGGCCGCGGTCATCGGCAACCAGCGCCAGCTCGAAATGAAGCTCAACCGCCAGCTCGGCGAGGTCGAGAAGCTGCAATCCTCCGCCCGCCAGGCGTTGGTGCTCGCCGACGAGGCCAGGGCGAAGGGCGACGAGAAGAAGGCCGGGGAGTTCGAGAACGCGGCCACCTCGTTCGCCACCCAGCTCGTCACCGCGGAGCAGGGCATCGAGGACCTGAAGACGCTGCACGACCAGTCGCTCCAGGCCGCGGCCCAGGCGAAGCAGGCCGTCGAGCGCAACGCGATGGTCCTCCAGTCCAAGCTCGCCGAGCGCACGAAGCTGCTCAGCCAGCTGGAGCAGGCGAAGATGCAGGAGCAGGTCTCCTCGTCGCTGCGCCAGATGACCGAGCTCGCCGCACCGGGCAACACCCCCTCCCTCGAAGAGGTCCGCGACAAGATCGAGAAGCGGTACACCACCGCCCTCGGGTCCGCGGAGCTGGCGCAGAACTCCGTGCAGGGCCGGATGCTGGAGGTCCAGCAGTCGACCACGCAGATGGCGGGCTCGTCCCGCCTGGAGCAGATCCGCGCCTCGATGGGCGGCGGCAAGGTCGCGGGCGAGGTCACCAGCGGTTCGTCGGCAGGCAGTGCCGCGAGCATCCAGCAGGAGATCGCCGCGCGCGTGCAGCAGTCGCAGCAGACCCAGCAGATGCCGCAGCAGAACCCGCCCGCTAGCCAGGGCTGACCGGGGGCGTAGATGAACCACGGGATGGGGCCCCGCAAGAAGACCGCGGGAGAGATCGCGCAGATGGTCGGCGGTCAACTTCAGGGCCCCGTCGCGGACCAGGTTCGCCGACGTCTGGACGCCTGGAACAACCCGGTGGCCAAGCTCGACCGCCGTCACCGGCGGGCCGGGCGGGCGATGACCGTCTGGTTCAGCCTGCTGGCCGTGCTGAGCGTCATCGGGTTGTTCACGTTCCTCGGCGTGTTCGAGGTCGGAGTGGGCGTCGGGGCGGCCGTCGGCGGGGCGGTGGTCGCCGTGCTGGCGTTCCGAACCGGGTCCAAGATGCGACAGCTGTCCGCCGCGAAGCAGAAGCTGGCGCTGACGGCACCGCCACCGCGCGTGCCGCTGCCCTCGCACTCCTCGGCGGCCAGGCAGCCCATGCAGCGGCTGGAGGACGCCGAGGAGACGTTGCAGGAGCTGCTGCGCCAGCTGGACTCGGTGTCGCTGACCTCCGTGCCGTCGGAGTCGGTGGACCAGGCCAGGGCGACCAGCGTGGAGGCCGCGGCGGCGATCCGCGCGGTGTCGGCTCAGTTGCAGGCCGTCGAGAGGGCCAGGGACACGGCACCGCCTCTGGACCGCGCACCCCTGATCGAGGGCGTGCGACGGCTGCGCGGGCAGTTGGACGAGGGCGTGGACGGGTACTGCGCGCTGGTCGCGACCGCGGGCCGGGCCTTGGCCGCGAGCACGGCGGTGGACAACCGGCACGCCCTGGTGGACGCGACCGACCACCTGGCCGGCCTGGCGTCCGCTTTGCGCGATTTGTCGCGTTGACACGTTCCGGGGTGGCCGCGGCTTCCAGCCGGGTGTGGCCGATGTGACCTGGGGCCCCTGGACTTGACCCTTTGATCGGGCTGAGGGGCAGGTGGTGGCAACCTGCCCGATCAACAAGGGTAAGGATCGAATCCCCTGGGTAAAATCGGCCACGGTCCAGGGCGCCCGCCTCATTTTCCCAGGTCAATAGGCCCTTGTCGCTGCTTGTGGTCTGTGGTGCTGAGTGACCGCTCGCTGTGGGGTTCCGGACCGCGTGGCCGATTTCACTGGGGGATTTGAGCCTTCAAATTGATGATCGGGCAGGCATTCAGGGCCGCACCTCGTCCCGATCAAAGGCTCAAATGAGGGGTCCCCAAGTCACATCGGACACAAAGTCCCGATCGCCTGCGGTGATCCCGTTCTTGACGTGCGCACCGACGAGACGGCGCTCACTCCTGGTCACCACCCCCCGCCCCCACGCTCATCTCAAGATCCACGCACAGTAAGCTGAGTCAAGCGCTCCCCCCGCCCATCGGCTCGGGACCATCTGCTCGCACGCCACTACGTCACCAAGCGTAGTCAAGTTGGCCCGAACCTGTGGTTCAACCGAACAATCTTAGTGCCTTCGTGTGATTATCAGACCGTTATATAGCCTTATTGGCTACTTGGCGTGGCAGGATTCCGAAGTCGGACAGGGGCGTCCGGCCGAGCTGCCGGGAGGGCATTGAGTGGCGTTGTGGACCGTGCACGGCGATGGTCGGGTCACCGACGATGAAGCCGTGGCCGCACAGGAGCGGTTGAGCTGGCCGCTCACGATGAGCTTCGGCGCCCAACACCTGGTGGCGATGATCGGCGCTACCGCCGTGGTCCCCGCCGTCACCGGTTTGCCCGTCAGCACCACCCTGCTCTTCTCCGGCCTCGGCACGCTGCTGTTCCTCCTGCTCACGCGCAACCGGGTGCCCAGCTACCTCGGCGCGTCGTTCGCGTTCATCGCCCCGCTGGCCGCGTCCCGCGAGGACGGTGTCGCCGCGCAGCTCGGTGGTGTGCTGGTCGTGGGCCTGCTGGTGGTCGTCGTCGGCATCGCGGTCAAAGCGCTGGGCGTTCGGCTGATCGACTCGGTGATGCCGCCCGTCGTGACCGGCGCGGTGGTCATCCTCATCGGACTCAACCTGTCGCACTCCGCCACGGACTCGTTCTCCAGGCAGCCGCTGCTGGCCGCCGTCACCATGGGCTTCATCCTGCTGGCGGGCGTGCTGGGGAAGCGGCTGGTCTTCCGCCTGTCCGTCCTCTTCGGCGTGGCGGCCGGCTGGGTGCTGGGCGGTCTGCTCGGCGAGATCCCCGCCGACCGGCTCCGCGCCCTGCGCGACGCGGCCTGGGTGGGGCTGCCCGACTTCCAGACGCCCGAGGTGCGGCCGTCGGTGACGCTGCTCTTCCTGCCCGTCGTGATCGTCCTGGTCGCCGAGAACGTCGGGCACGTCAAGGCCGTGGCCGCGCTGACCGGGCGGAACCTGGACGGCAGCGTCGGCGACTCGATCATCGCCAACGGACTCTCGACCCTCCTGGGCGGTCTGGGCGGCGCGTCCGGCACCACCACGTACTCCGAGAACATCGGGGTGATGGCCGTGACCAAGGTGTACTCGACGGCGGCGTGCGCGGTGGCCGCGTGCGGGGCCGTCCTGCTGGCGTTCTCGCCGAAGTTCACCGCGGCCATGGCGACCGTCCCGCCCGGTGTGCTCGGCGGCGCGACCCTCGTCCTCTACGGCTTGATCGGTCTCATCGGCTTCCGCATCTGGATGGACAACAGGGTGGACCTGACGAACCCGGCCAACGCGCTGGTCGGTGGGGCCGCGCTGGTGGCGGGGGTCGGCGACCTGACGATGAAGCTGGGCAGCATGGAGCTCGGCGGCCTGGTCTGGGGCTCGCTGCTGATCGTGATCCTGCACCCGGTGATGCGCTGGCTGGGGGCCGCGCGCCCGGCCCAGCAGGGGCGGCCCTCGTAGCCCGGTGGACGTCTACCGGCCGACGAGGGCCTTGTTGACCCGGTGCACCAGCCCCGGCCCCTCGTAGATGAACCCGGTGTACACCTGCACGAGGTCGGCCCCGGCGTCCACCATCCGCAGGGCGTCGTCCGGGCCGAGGATCCCGCCGACGCCGATGATCGGCAGCCCGCCGCCGGTCTCCTTGCTGACGAACCGCACCACCTCGACCGCCCGCGAGGCCAGCGGCCGTCCGCTCAGCCCGCCCGCCTCGCCCGCGAGCCCCTGGTCGGCCGCGGCGAGCCCGTCGCGGCCGAGCGTGGTGTTGGTGGCGATCAGCCCGTTGATCCCGTGCTGGTCGCACACCTCCAGCAGCTCCGCGATGGCGTCGTCCGTCAGGTCCGGGGCGATCTTCACCAGGATCGGCTTCCGCACGCCCCCCTGCGCCAGCTCGTCCGCGGTGGACGTCAGCTCGCCCAGCAGTTCGGTCAGGGCGGTCCGGTCCTGGAGGCTGCGCAGGCCCGGCGTGTTCGGCGAGCTGATGTTGACGGCGAAGTAGTCTCCCCGGCGGTACAGGGTCCGCAGCGAGGCGCGGTAGTCCTCCACGGCCTCCTCGACCGGGGTCACCTTCGACTTGCCGAGGCTGATGCCCAGCGGCACCCTCAGCGGCCCCAGCCGCTCCAACCGGTCCGCCAGCGCCTGCGCGCCCGCGTTGTTGAAGCCCATCCGGTTGATGATCGCTTCGCTCTCGCGCAGCCGGAACAGCCGCGGTCGCGGGTTGCCGGGCTGCGGGTGGCGGGTCACGGTGCCGACCTCGACGAACCCGAACCCCATCGCCGCCCACGCGGGCAGGGCGCGGCCGTCCTTGTCCATCCCGGCCGCGAGCCCCACCGGGTTCGGGAACCGCACGCCGAACACCGTGCGCTCGTTGCGGGTGCCCGTGCTGAACCGCAGCGCCGGGCTCAGCCGCGACAGGGCGCCGAGGGTGGTCTCGTGGACCCGCTCCGCGTCCCCGCCGTGCAAGCGGAACAACGCCCCGCGGATCACGCGCTTGTAGACCACCGAACGACCTCCTGGAAGTAGACCCAGGTCAGCCTACTGTTGGCAGGTCGGGCACCAGTACGAGATCCGCGCCATGTAGTCGTCGCCCTGGGTCTGCACCCTGATCCGGTCGCCGCACCGGCGGCACGGCTTGCCACCGCGCTCGAACACCCAGTGCTGGTTCCCGCGCCCCCGCTGCCCGGTCGTGCTCTGCTCCGGCGCCCACGCGTTCGCGAGCAGCAGCTTGCGCGACAGCTTCACGGCCTCGACCGCGTTCACCGCCGACACCGGCGCCCACGGCGACGCGCCCAGCAGGAAGCACACCTCGGTCTTGTAGAGGTTGCCGACGCCCGCCATCACCCGCTGGTCGAGCAGCGCGGGGCCCAGCTGCCGCGTCGGGTCGGCGCTGAACCGCCGGACGGCCTCGTGGAGGTCGGCGTCCGACCAGTCCTCGCCGAGCAGGTCGGGGCCGAGGTGGCCGACGAGCGACTTCTCCTCGGCCGTGGGCAGCAGTTCCATGTCGTGCAGGGCGAACCCGATCGCGATCCGGTTCTCGACCTCGATGATCGCCCGCACCTGGTGGGCGGGCCGCTGCCACTTCTGGCCCGGCCGGTAGAGGTGCCAGGCGCCGTCCATCCGGAAGTGGCTGTGCAGGCTCAGCTCTCCGGAGAACCGCATGAGTATGTGCTTGCCCACCGTGTGCACCCCGAGCACGGAACGCCCGCTCAGGGCCCCGGAGGGCAGCCGTGGATGGCGCAGCTCGGCACGGAGCAGCGCTTTGCCGGCCAGCGCCTCGTTGAGGCGGTGGCCTGCCAGGAAAACCGTGTCACCCTCTGGCACTGGTGTCGAACGCCACCTTCAGGCCGAAGCCGATCAGGACGGACGCCGTCAGGCGCTCCGCCCACTCCTTGACGCGCGGCCTGGTGAGCACGACGGCCGCCCGTCCCGCCAACCAGACCACGACGAGCTGCCACAGCTGCCCGATGCCCACGTGGATGCCCACCAGCAGCGCCGCCCAACCCGTCGCGGTCGTGTCGGTCGGCAGGAACTGGGGGAGCAGGCTCAGGTAGAACACGCCGATCTTGGGGTTGAGCACGTTCGTGGTGAAGCCGATCCGCAGCGCCTGGGCCGGCGTCATCCGGACGGGCTCGCCCTCCTCCGGGGCCGACCGCCCGCGCCACGACCTCCACAGGGCCGACCCGCCGAGCCACAGCAGGTACAGCGCGCCCGCCCAGCGCACCACGTCGTAGGCGAACCGCGACGCCACCAGCAGCGCGGTGAGGCCCGCGACGCTCGCCGCGCCCCACACCAGGCAGCCCAGCGTCGTGCCGAACCCGCCCACGACACCCGCTCGACGGCCCCCGCCGAGCACCGTGCGCAGCAGCATCGCGGTGTCCAGGCCGGGCGTGATCGTCAGCAGGACCGCGGCGGTGCAGAAGGCGAGCAGGGCGGCACCGCTCACGCGTCGACCGCTTCCTGGATCTCCTCGTCGTCGAAGTCGCGGTGCACGGCCCGCCGCCTGCTGCGGCTGACCCGCAGCACCCGCGCGAGCAGCAGGTTGAACGCGAGCGCGACCTCGCGGGCGCCGGGCGTGCCCCACTCGTGGATCGGCATGCACGCGCCCTGCGCCTGCTGGACGGCCAGCCGGTCCGGCAGCGCGACCGGCATCACCAGCGGACCGAAGATGTCGCGCAGCTCGTCGATGCGGAACTGGTGCTCGTGCGAGCGCGGCCGGACCCGGTTCACCACGACGCCGAGCGGCTGGAGGTCGGCGTTGTTCTCCCGCTCGTTCTGCACGGCCTCGAACGCCCGCTGCACGCCCGCGACCGCGAACATCGTCGGCTCGGTGATCAGCAGAGCCCGGTCGGCCGCGACGAGCGCGGAGCGGGTGAGCTGGCCGAGCGACGGCGGGCAGTCGAGCAGCACGAGCTGGTACGGGTAGTCGTCGTCGCGGTCCTTGAGCAGGCCGAGGGCTTCGCGCAGCCTGCTCAGCCTGGTCTGGCCGGGGTCGGGGTGGTTGAGCGACTCCGCGTCCTCGGAGCCGGTCAGCACGTCGACCCCCTCGCCCCACGTGCTCGGGGCGATGGCCCGCTCCAGCACCTCCAGCGTGGGTTCTCTCAGGACGTCGTAGATGGTCGCCTCGGTCTCGGCGGGTTCGAGGGTCGACGTGGCGTTGCACTGCGGATCCAGGTCGATCACCAGCGTCCGCACGCCCCGGCGGAGCGCGGCCGAGGCGAGACCGAGCGCCACCGTCGTCTTGCCCACGCCACCCTTGAGGCTCAGCACTGCGACCGTATGCACGGTGTGCAGCCTACGGTCTTTACCAGATCGGGGAAGAACGTCGGTCGCCGCCCGACCGCCGGAGCGGACGGTCGAGGCCGTGTTCCAGGCTCTACGCTCTACGACCATGCGACCGGACGCCGTACACAGGGTGCTCGACGCCGAGCTGATCGCCGCGCGGGAGCGCCGGGGCGGGGAACCGCCCAGGGTGCTCGACGTCGGTGGCGGCACGGGCGTCTGGGCCGTGCCCCTCGCCGTGGCCGGGTGCGCCGTCACGGTCATCGAGCCCAGCCCGAACGCGCTGGCCACGCTGCACCGCCGGGCCCGCGAGGCCGGGGTGCCCGATCGCATCACCGCCGTCCAGGGCGACACCGACGCGCTCGGGGACCTCGCGCCCGCGGGCGAGGCCGACCTGGTCCTCGGTCACGGGCTGCTGGAGGTCGTGGACGACGCCGCGGTGGCCGCGTCCGCGCTGGCGGCGGCCGCCGCACCGGGTGGCGCGGTGTCCGTGCTGGTGGCGAACCGGTTCGCGGCCGTGCTGCACCGGGCCATCGCGGGACGCCTGGTCGACGCCCGCCGCCTGCTCGACGACGCCGCGGGCCAGCTCGCGGGCACCAAGGACCCGCTGCTGCGCCGCTTCGACATCGACGGCCTGGAAGCGCTGGTCATGGCCACCGGCCTGAAGGTCGAACTGCTCCAGGGCTACGGCGTGGTGTCCGACCTGGTGCCCGGATCCGTGCTGGAGTCGAGTCCCGGCGCCGCGGAGGCGCTCGCGGAGCTGGAGCTGGCGGCGGCCACGCGGTCCCCCCTGCGGGACGTCGCCGCACGCCTGCACGTCCTGGCCCGCCGACCGGCGTGAGTGAAATTTTCCTTCGTAAATCTTGTGAGGAAAGCGTTGGTCAGCGACATTAGGACCAGTGAAGGCCGCGGACGTGTCGACGTAGGGATCGGTGGATGGGTTTTGTCGAGGGCCCTCGGGAGCCGGCCGACCCGGTCTTAGAGGAACTCTCCAACCACGACGTCGACCGCTACTTCAGGTCGGGCGTGGACGAAGCGCACCGCGTCCGGGTCGACATGCTGCTGCACCAGCACTTCCGCGAACGCGGACTCGCCGACGGGGTGTCCAAGATGGTCCTGAACCAGCTCCTCGGCTACGGCCTGGAGTACGTCAAGGGCCTGGTGCGCTCCGGGGGGATCTTCGCGAGCTCCAGCAGGCAGGGGCGCGGCGTCCTGCGGCAGAACGTGCCGCCGCACGACGTCGAGGACCTGTCCAGCGAGGTCGTGTGGGACGGGTTCGAGATGTTCCGCGACCGCGGGCTGATCGGCGGCAGGTGGTCGCCGTACGACGGCCTGTCGCTCAAGCAGTACTACTCCAACGCCTGCGTCCTGACCTTCCCGAACACCTACCGCAGGTGGCAGCGGGGCAGGCGGGACTGGGTGGACGTGGAGCTGCTGGACGCGTGGTCGACCGTGGACCAGCTCCAGGCCGACCGGTCGGCCGAGGACACGGTGGTCACGCAGGCGGTGCTGGATTCGCTGTTCAAGCACATCGGGCACGGTGACGGCGCGCTGCTGGCACTCGTGCGCGGCGGGTACAGCCCCGCTGAGATCGGAGAGTTGATGCGGCTCAAGCCCCACACCGTGGAGGTCCGCATCTCGCGGGCGCGCGCGGTGGCCCGCCGGTACCTCAGCCGTGAAGGGGGCCTGTGATGGCTTCGTCGCCGATCGACGTCAGCGCTGAGCGGCACCGCAGGATCGTCGACTCCGAGGAGACCCTCGGCGGGTCCTCGCTGGGCGAGGTGGGCGCCGCGAGCCTCGTGAAGCGCGCACAGGGCACCAAGCTGGACGAGCTGGTCGCCCGCGCGGCCACCGGCAAGGCCGTCACCCCGGTGGAGCCCTCGATCGCCGTGCTGTCCGCGCGTCCCGACGACCTGGCCGTCGAGGTCGCGCTGGCCATCGGTGGCGACCGCGCGGCGGTGGAGCGCCTGCTCGGCTCGATCCGCCCGCTGGTGGTCCGCTACTGCCGCGCCCGCATCGGCCGCCAGGAGCGCTCGTTCGCCTCGGCGGACGACGTCGCCCAGGAGGTGTGCCTCGGTGTGCTGACGGCGCTGCCGTCCTACCGGGACCAGGGGCGCCCGTTCCTCGCATTCGTTTACGGCATCGCGGCGCACAAGGTGGCGGACTCGCACCGCGCGTCGGCCCGCAACCGCTCCGAACCGGTTCCGGACGTGCCGGACGGTCCCGAGGCCGAGCCCGGTCCGGAGCAGCGGGCCGTGCGCGGGGAGTTGTCGCGCGAGATGGCGGCGCTGCTCAAGGTCCTGCCGGAGAAGCAGCGGGAGATCCTGCTGCTGCGGATCGTCGTCGGCCTGTCCGCCGAGGAGACCGCCGACGCCGTCGGGTCCACGCCCGGCGCCGTGCGCGTCGCCCAGCACCGCGCCCTGACCCGCCTGCGCAAGGTGATCGACCCGGCGGACGTGCGGGACCGCGTCTGATCGACCCCGCGACCAGGTCGTTCCCCGGTCGCGTCCGATCAGTTCGCGTTCCTCCTCCGCAGAATTGCGGATAATAACCGCGTCATTAATTGTGTGCGATTAACGACGGCAAGTCGTTCCTGGTGAATCGCAGTCTTTCGATACCGGGTAGAGTCGCAATGGCCGCATTCATATTCCCTATGGATTCAATTTGCTTAAGAAAATCTCGTGAGTGTCGTCTTGTTTGGGGACATGTCCATAGGTGAACGTGGAAATGTCGTCGACGTAGGGATGGGCCGATGGGTGATCTCCTGGAGTGGTCCCAGGAGTCGAGGCTGGGGACGGCGCTACCTGGGGGTGCGTTGCCCGGCTCGCAGATCGGCCGGTTCGTGGGGAATGAATTGGTGACTGATGCAGTGCGCGTGGGTTTCCCGGACTTCGGCCGTGTTGGGCCGCTGAAATGCGGCGAAACCGCGTTGAGCAGCACGCACGCTGGGACCGTGCGCATTTCCAGGGCTCGTACGACCGCTCGTGCGCACATGAATTGCAAAGGGGGCCTGTGATGGCGGGTATTGGCAACGCTGTTATTGGGGCTGATCGTCCATCCCGCAACGACCTCCGCATCGGATCGGTGGCGCGCACCCCGGAGAAGGGGGGCGAGCGCGAACCGGAACCCGGAACGGACGACGTCGCCGCGGACGTCGTCGCCGCGATGAGGGGCGACCGGAAGGCGGTGGACGCCCTCCTGAGGGTGATCCGACCGCTGGCGGTCCGCTACTGCCGCGCCCGCATCGGCCCCCAGGAGCGCTCGTTCGCCTCGGCGGACGACGCGGCCCAGGAGGTGTGCCTCGCGGTCCTCAAATCCCTGCCGTCCTACCGCGACCAGGGGCGTCCGTTCCTCGCGTTCGTCTACGGGATCGCGGCGCACAAGGTGGCGGACGCGCACCGGGCGTCCTCGCGCAACCGCTCCGAGCCCGTCGCGGACGTGCCGGACCTCCCCGAGACCGACGCCGGTCCCGAGCAGCAGGCCCTGCGCGGGGAGCTGTCGCGCGAGATGGTGGAGCTGCTCAAGGTCCTGCCGGAGAAGCAGCGGGAGATCCTGCTGCTGCGGATCGTCGTCGGCCTGTCCGCCGAGGAGACCGCCACCGCCCTCGGGTCGACCCCCGGCGCCGTCCGGGTGGCGCAGCACCGGGCGCTGACCAAGCTGCGCAGGACGGTCACCCCCGACCAGATGCGGTAGGACGGGAGGCATGGGGGATCCCCGCCGGTTCTACGACGACCTGGCCGCCACCTACCACCTGGTCTTCGGCGACTGGGACGCGAGCGTCGCACGGCAGGCCGCGGCGCTCGCCCCGCTGCTCGCGCCGGGCTCACGGGTGCTGGACTGCGCCTGCGGCATCGGCACGCAAGCGCTTGGCCTCGCCGCGCTCGGCTACCCCGTGACCGGCTCGGACCTCAGCCCGGCCGCGGTGGCGCGCGCCGCGCGGGAAGCCGCGTCGCGGTCGCTCGCGCTGCCGGTCGTCGCGGCGGACATGCGGGCGCTCCCGTTCGCCTCCGGGAGCTTCGACGTCGTGCTGGCGGCCGACAACGCCGTGCCGCACCTGCTGACCCCGGCCGACGTCGCGGCGGCGGCACGGGAGATGCGGCGGGTGCTCCGGCCCGGCGGCGGGCTGGTGCTGTCCACCCGCGACTACGACACCCTCCGCCGCGACCGGCCGCAGGCCACGCCACCGCGGCGCAACGCGGACGGAACCGTCACGTTCCAGCTGTGGACCTGGAACGCGGAGGGCACCCACTACGACCTGGAGCTCTTCCAGGTCGAACCGCGCGGCGACGGGTGGACCACCGCGGTACGGCGGGCGACCTGCTGGGCGATCACCCGCGCGGAACTCGGCAGGCTGCTGGTCGAGGCGGGCTTCACCGACGTGCGCTGGCCGGACACGGACTTCTTCCAGCCCGTGCTCAGTGCTGCCAGCGGGTGACGGCCACCACCTCCTCCGGCGTCGAGTCCGCGAACAGTGCGACCTCGCCGCGCCGCACGTCCACGACCGTCGCCACCAGTTCCCGCCCCAGCGCCCCGGCGAGCACCCCGTCGGCCTCCAGCGCGTCCGCGGCCTCCTCCAGCGACGACGGCAGCCTCGGCACGCCGTCCAGCCCGGCCGGGTCGACGTCGAGCGGGTCGGGCAGCTCCCCGCCGCCCGCCAGCCCGGCGGACAGCGTCGCGGCGATCACCAGGTACGGGTTCGCCGACAGGTCGAACGACTTGACCTCCAGGTTGGCGTTCCCTCCCGCGACCAGCCGCAACGCCGTCTCGCGGTTCTCCAGGCCCCACGCGGCGAACGGCGCGGCCCAGTGCGAGGGGACGAGCCGCAGGTAGCTCGCGACGGACGGCGACCCGATGGCCGTGAGCGCGGGCAGGTGCTCCAGGACGCCCGCGGTGAACCGCTCCGCCTCGGGGGACAGGCCGAACCGGCCCACCCCGCCGGTGAACAGGTTCCGGCCGTCGCGCCACAGGCTCAGGTGCAGGTGGCCGCCGTTGCCGACCCCGTTCACGGCCACCTTCGGCGAGAACGACGCCCGCATCCCGTGCCGCAGCGTCACGGCCCGGATCGTCTCGCGCACGAGCACCGCCGTGTCGGCCGCCGCGACCGGGTCCGACGGCGCCGTGGACACCTCGAACTGGCCCGCCGCGTACTCGGGGTGGAACTGCACGACCCGCACGTCCTGCGCGAGCAGCGCCCGGAGCAGCTCGGCGCAGTAGTCGGACAGCTCGACCTGGCGGGCGTGGCCGTAGGCGGGGCCGGACGTCGCGGGCACGAAGTCGTCCGTGCCGCCCTTCCCCACGGCCCACTCGACCTCGAAGCCCGCCTTCGCGGCGAACCCGGCGTCGGCCAGCCGCTCGACCGCCGCCCTCGCCGCCAGGCGCTGGTCGAGCGCGTAGGGCCTCCCGTCCTGGTGGTGGCGGTCGGCGGGCGCCCACGCCCAGCCCGGCTGCGCGGCGAGCGCGGTCAACCGGCCCAGGTCGGGGTGCAGCCGCAGGTCACCCACCGGGCCGCCGACGAACCGGCCCTCGATGATCGTGTCCTGGAGCAGGAAGACGTCGAACACCGGCGAAGCGCCGACCGCCCCGCCCAGTTCCCTCAGCGGGACCGACTTGACCCTGGTGACGCCGCTGTTGTCGACCCAGGTCAGCGCCACGGCTACGACGCCCAGTTCTTCGAGGTGCGCGGTGTCCATGCCCTCCATGCTGCTACAACGGGAGGATGCTGCCGTTCGTAGCGGACCTCAGGCTGGTCGACCACCACTGCCACGGCGTGCTGCGCGCGGACGTGGACCGCGCGGGCTTCGAGGAGCTGCTGACCGAGGCCGACCGGGTGAGCCCGCTGGGCACCAGCCTGTTCGACTCCTCGATCGGGCTGGCGGTGCGCCGCTGGTGCGCGCCGGTCCTGGACCTGGAGCCGCACGCCCCCGCCGACGAGTACGTGGCCCGGCGGAGGTCGCTCGGCGCGGCGGAGGTCACCAGGGCGTTCCTGACGGCCGCCGACGTCGGGACCTACCTGGTCGACGGCGGCCTGTCGCCGGAGCCGCTGCTGGACCACCGCGAGCTGGCGGCCGTCACCGGCGCGTCGTCGTTCGAGGTCGTCCGGCTGGAGCGGCTGGCCGAGGAGGTCGTCTCGGCGGGGAGCACGGCCACCGGGTTCGCCGACGCCGTGCGGGCCCGGCTCGACGCCACCACCGCCGTGGGCGCGAAGTCCATCGCCGCCTACCGCGTCGGCCTGGCCCTGCGACCCGAGCGGCCCACCGCCCGCGAGGTGGCCGACGCGGCGGGCCGGTGGCTCGCCCGCGGCGGCCGGTGCGCCGACGAGGTGCTGTCCCGCTTCCTGGTGTGGGAGGCGCTCGACCGGCGGCTGCCCGTCCAGTTCCACGTGGGCTACGGCGACTCGGACGCCGACCTGCACCGCTGCGACCCGCTGCTGCTGACCGACCTCCTGCGCGCCACCGCGGGGCTCGGCGTTCCCGTGGTGCTGCTGCACAACTACCCGTTCCACCGCAACGCCGGCTACCTCGCGCAGGTGTTCCCGCACGTCTTCGTCGACCTCGGTCTCGCCACGCACAACGTCGGCCACCAGGCGAGCAGGCTGCTGGCCGAGGCGCTGGAGGTCGTGCCGTTCGGGAAGTTCCTGTTCTCCACCGACGCCTACGGCCTCGCCGAGCTGTACCACCTCGGCGCGCTGCTGTTCCGGCGCGCGCTGTCGGACTTCCTGGCCGCCGCGATGGCGTCCGGAGACCTGCTGGAGGCTGACGCGGTGCGGATCGCCCACCTGATCGGGTACGAGAACGCGCACCGGGCCTACCGCTTGGACTAGAGTGTCGAACGGGCGTTCGAACAACGGGGGGTTGGCTGTGGGGCGGAGCGCGAACCTGCCGCGCGGCTTGGTCGACCGCTTCATCGCGCGCGACGGCCGGTGGCCGGACGACACCGGCTGTCCGATGCTGCACGTCGACATGGACGCGTTCTACGCCGCCGTGGAGATCCGCGAGCGTCCCGAGCTGCGCCACAAGCCCGTGATCGTCGGCGGGGTCGGCAACCGCGGCGTCGTGTCGTCGGCGAACTACATCGCCCGCGAGTTCGGCGTCCGGTCGGCCATGCCGACGGCCCACGCCAGGCGCCTGGCGCCGCACGCCGTGTTCCTCCCGCCGAGCTTCGGGCTCTACCAGGAGACCTCGCGGGGGGTGATGGCGATCTTCCGCGACATCTCGCCGCTGGTGGAGCCGTTGAGCCTGGACGAGGCGTTCATCGACGTCAGCGGGGCCCTGCGGCGGATGAACGCCACGTCCGGTGCCATCGCCGCGTTGATCAGGGCGCAGGTGCAGGAGGCGTACGGCATCACGTGCTCGGTGGGGGTGGCGCCCACCAAGTTCCTGGCCAAGCTGGCGTCCGGCATGTGCAAGCCGGACGGCTTCATGGTCGTGCCCAAGGCTTCCGTGCTCGACTTCCTGCACCCGCTGCCGGTGTCCGCGCTGTGGGGCGTCGGCAAGAAGACGGCCGAACAGCTGGACCGCGTCGGCCTGGAGTCCGTCGGCGCCATCGCCGCCACTCCGCTGCCGAGGCTGCGGAAGCTGCTCGGCGTCGCGCTCGCCGAACACCTCCACGCTCTCGCGCAGGGGCACGACGACCGAGCGGTCGTGCCCGAGTCGAAGGAGAAGTCGATCGGGGCGGAGGAGACGTTCGAGGTCGACCACTTCGACCGCGCGTTGCTCAAGCGTGAGCTTCTCCGATTGGCGGAACGGTCGGCCGGCCAATTGCGGGCCAAGGGTTTGCGCAGTCGGACCGTGTCCATCAAGGTGCGTTTCTCGGACTTCTCCACGATTACCCGGTCGCGCACGCTGCCGGTGGCCACTGATTTGACGCACGAGGTCTACGCGACCAGTTCCGCGCTGCTGGATGATCACGTGCCCGACGGGGCGGTGCGGTTGATCGGTGTGCGGTTGGAGCAGTTGGTGGAGGGGGACAGCGGGGAGCAGTTGATGTTCGATGCTCCCGAGCGCGGGTGGCGGGAAGCTGAACAGGCTGCTGACCAGGCTCGTTCGAAGTTCGGGTTGGGCGCGGTCGGGCCTGCTTCACTGCTGGGCGCGCAGCCTCGACGGTCGGGGGTGACGAAGCCCAAGCCGGACGAGTGACGGGGTTCCGGTAATTCCCGTTGCCCCAGACGGCACACTCACCCACGAAATCAGTTGTCAGCTTGCGTGGTCCCACACAATCTCATTCCACCAATCCCGCCCTCATCACCCAACCGAACTCCGCCCCGACTGAACCCAACCCAGCCGAATCCCAATCCAACAGAGTGCTGCCCAGCCAGCCGGCCCGCTTCGCCCTGCCTTTCCCAGCTGGCCGCTTCGCCTTGCCCTGCCAGCCGGCCCGCTTCGCCCTGCCTTTCCCAGTCGCCCGCTTTGCCTTGCCTTGCCCTGCGCTGCCAGCTGGCCCGCTTTGCCCTGCCGTGCCCAGCCGCCCGCTTTGTCCTGCCTGCCCACCCGGCCGCTTCCCTCCCCTGCCAGTCAGTCCGCTTTGCGCTGGCCTGTCTTCGCCCGGCTGTGCCGCCCCGCCCTGCCCCGACACAGCCCCGCGCCGGCACAGCACAGCCCGGCACAGCCCTGCCCGACTCCTTCCGACCCGGCTCCGTCCGGCCACAGCCCTGGCTTGTGACCTCCTCCACCCTTCTCCTCGACAACGCCACCCGACCCACCACCCGACAGCGCCACCCATCACCCGACAGCGCAACCCATCACCCGACCCACCACCCGACAACAGCGCAACCCGCCACCCGACTCGCCACCTGCCACCCGACCCGCTACCCGGCAGTGCTGCTCGACCCACCACCCGACAGCGCCGTCCCTTCTCCGCCCTCCCATCGAAGACGTTGATCGTTTCCTCCGCCGTTCGGTGGTAGCGAGGCTGGAGGCGGACCGCTGATCGGGTACCGACCTGCCGATTTGTTCCCACTACTGGGGATGCTGTTGCACGCTGGCGGGATGGAATCCGAGGTGGCGCGGTTCTGGGGGCTGCTCGACCCCGTTGGGCATGCCCTGCTCGACGCGGCCGGGAGCGTGCGCGAGTACGAGCCCGGCGCGATCGTTTGTCATGAAGGTGAGCCGTCGCAACACGTGTTGATCGTTCGGCGTGGACTCATGCGGGTCACGGCTGTCTCGCACGGCGGTCACGAGAAGGTGCTGGCGATTCGTGGACCCGGTGACATCGTTGGGGAGCGGTCCGCCGTGGACGGGCTGCCGCGGTCCGCCAGTGTTCGGGCGCTCGGTGAGGCCTCGGCGTTGGTGATCGCGCCCGCGCGGTTCTCCGACCTGTGCCGCAAGCAGCCGCACATCGCCTGGGCCGTGCTGGTCGTCGTGGTGTCTCGGCAGCGCGACGCGGACCGGCAGCGCGTCCAGTTCAGCGGCACCTCCACCCAGCGCGTGGCCGCCGTGCTCCTCGACGTCGTGCTGCACCGGGGTGTCGGCTCGGCGGGCGCGGTCGCGTTGAGCCAGGAGGAACTGGCGAGCGCCGCGGGCACGTCGCGCGAATCCCTCGTGCGCGTGCTGCGCCTGATGCGCGAGCAGGGCATCGTGCGGACGGGCAGGCGGCGCATCGACATCCTCGCGCCCGACCGCCTCTACGAATTGGTCGGCTGATCCCGCGTTCTGCGGCATCTGACGCGGAAGACCCGCGAGAACGGGCCTACAACTGTGGGGACACCGAATCCAGGGGGTTTCCCGACATGACCAGGCAGCAGATCGAACGACTCGGCACGACCATCGTCTTCACCGTCCTCCAGGTGGGCGCGGTCGTCGTGCTGCTCCTCCAACTCGACGTCTCGGGCTTCGTCGCCGGGGCCGCCGCGCTCGTGATGGCGGGCGGGCTGGTCGCCGTGCACGACGCGTGGCGCGAGGTCCGCGACACCTCGAAGGACCTAGCCGAGGAACGCGAACTCGTCAACTCGTGACCCTCGACTTGTCCACAGCCAGGAGACTTGTCCACAGTTCGGCCGGACCCAGTAGACCGAGGGGTGGGTCCGGCCGAAAGTGGACCCATGCACCCCACCAACCGCACCCTGATCGACCTGGACGCGCTGGCCTGCCTGTTCCGCCACGGCGTGGCCACCGTGACCGAACTGCTCCACCTGGGCCTGTCCTCGGCCCTCCTGCACCTGCGGTGCAGCCACGGCGGCCCGTGGCAGAACCTGCTGCCCGGCATCCTGCTCCTCAGCGGTTCACCGCCGACCCGAGCGCAGCGCGTCCAGGCCGCCCTCCGCTACGCGGGTCCGAACACCCTCCTCACCGGCTTGGACGCCCTCCACCTGCACGGCATCCGCACCGTTCCCGCCACGGGCCCGGTGCACGTCCTGATTCCCCACCGCCGCCAGGTGGAGGCTCCACCGCAGCTCCGCGTGACCCGCACCCGTGACATGCCGAATCCCGTGCTGCGCAACGACTTCCTCACCGTCCCGCCGGCAAGGGCGGCGCTGGACGCGGCTCTGCACCTCGCCCCGCCCGCCCAACGGGCCGTGCTCGCGGAAACCATCCGAGCGGGCACCGACCCGACCGAACTCCACCCGAGAGGCAGCCCGGCCCTCAAGGCCGCACTCTCCGACCTGCCGCCAGGCCCGACGGAGGCCATCGCCATGGCCGGTCTGCCGACTCCGAGGTGGCACATCTCCCTGCGAACCCCGGACGACCGCCCACTGGGCACAGCGGACGCGTGGTGGAACACCCTGGGCCTGGCCTGGCAGTTCCGCACACCGCCCAGACCGGACCACTTGGCGGCGGCAGGAATCGTGGTGCTCCGCACGACTCCGAACCAGCCACCGGCCTCCACAGCCGCCCAACTGCGCCGTGCGGCAGCACACGCCACCACCCGCCCCCGCCCCGACGTCATCCTCGGCTGAGCGGCCGGACGCGGCTGGAGCCACCAACGGCCCTGACGCTGCGCCTCGCGCCGCTCCGGTCGTCCAGTCAGGGTGGACTGGTGGCTTGGTCGGACTGATCGCTTTCGGCGGTGGCCAGATCAATCCGTCCCACTGGCCGCCCACCTCACCCCACTGACCAACCCGGCGACCGAACCAGCCAGACCACCGCACCGCGCCCCTCCGGCAGCCGGACGGCCCTGGACGAGTAATCGCAGCCAGCGGGCCTCGGACGTGAACCCGAGCAGTGCTTGGGCCACGGCGAGGGTGATCAGTTCCGCGTCGGTGAGCTCTGCCGGTCTGCCGATGCGGCTCCTGCCCGACAGGCGGCCGTCACGCACTGATCTTGAACACCCTTCGTCCGTCTCGGGCTACCGCCTCGACTTGCGCCTTGCTCGGCTAGCCCAAGCCACAAGCGCCAGCGCCTGTCCTCAAAGGGGGTGTGGCTGATCTGCTTTGATCCTGGATCGTCATCCGCGAGCAAGAGCCGATCGACGAGCAGTGGTAGACGATCGAGCCGCTGCCGCCCGTCTCGGGCGCGCAACACCGTCCGCTGGCGGACGACCGTCGGGTGATCAACGGGATGCTGTTCAAGGCCACGACAGGTACCGCCTGGCGGGACCTGCCGCAACGGCACCCTCACCACGCTGGTCGGGAAGGTGCGGGTGGTCGCCGAGGCGATCGGCGAACTCGACCGCGAGGTGCCGGTGCAGTCCGGCATCGTGCGGGCGCGCCAACACGCCGCACGGGCACGAACGCGTCCCCCGCAGAGGGCGGACGGCTCGTGCGGCGGGCCCAGCCAGCCAGGTGATCATGGCATCGGCCGCTCCCGCGGCGGACCCACCACCAGGAGCCACCTCACGTTCGACGGCCCGGCCGCCCAGCGACCAAGTCCGCACGCGTCCTCGCGGACAAGGACTACTCGACCAAGACCATCCGCGCCCACCCGCACACATGGCATCCCGGCCTCGATCCCGCAACGCCGTGACCAGCACGCCGACCACAAGCACCAAAGCCGGACAGACGGACACCCACCGACCTTCAACCGCACCGCCTGCACACGACGCACCGCGGTCGACCGCCGCTTCAACCGGCTCACGCAGTTCCGCGCCAACGCCACCCGCTTCGACAAGACCGCCGTGTCCCACCGAGGCATGACCGACCTGGCCACCCTGCTCATCTGGCTCCGAGGACAGACCCGCCGCCTTCACCTTCGGCCGCCGACGCCTCCACGTGACAACCGCCAGTGACAACTACCAACCCCCGGCAGCCGCCCCCTCCGCAACCACCAACGCAAGGCGCTTGTCGATGACGCCGAGGACACCGTGCCTCGACCCGCCGACCCGCCGACCCGCCGACCCGCCGACCCGCAGGCCCGCCGGCCCGCCGGCCCGTCGAGCCACGCCCCGGCAACTCATCGGCCCGGTCGATCTATCGGTCCGCCAACCCACCAGGCAACGCCGCGCTGGCTCGTCCGAATACCGGTCCGCCGGTCCAGCCACCACCCGCTCCGCCGAAGCCGACCCGGATCCACACAGCAGGCCACCGGACCCCGATGCCCGAACCCAAGGTCTGCCGGCCCCCACCGCGGCCTGCCCGCCCGACCCCACCGAGCCTCACCACGACAGGAGGCCTTCACAGTCCGATCCCACCGACACCTCAAAACACCCGCGGGTGATCTCCGTGACCCGCGCTGAGCCGTCGCACACCTGTGTCACCCGGCGCTCAGAGCAAGAGCGTGATCATGGGTGGTCAAATTTCCGCTGAGGTCGACGTCGTTACGCCATCGGAGTGACCTCTGGGCTCAAGATCAGTAGCCGAACCCGTTCGATGGTTTTCGTCGCGTGGAAAGGGCTGCACCTGCAGTAATGCGGTTACGCGCGGTTCCGGTACGGGTCCGAACCGTCACCTCACGGTGGTCTGACCATTGACCCGTGAGGATGATGGTGACAGAACCAACCGCTTGGGAGCCCAGACTGGGTAGTCGGCGGGCTCTGCGGATCGTATCCTGGGGGATGACGCCCCCAGGGGGGGCGTCCGCCGGGACCGGCGGCAACCGTGAACACCCGGCGCCCGCGACCGCTGTGCCGGAGGAGGAGCCATGCCACTCTCCGAGCACGAGCAGCGACTGCTCGACCAGATCGAGCGCGCGCTCTACGCCGAGGACCCGAAGTTCGCATCCACTGTGCGTGGCGCCAAGCTGCGCAAACCGTCTCGACGGCGTCGTATCCAGGGCATCGCTTTGTTCGCCGTGGGTGTGGCGTTGCTCGTCACGGGTGTGATGTTGCCGAAGCTCGCTGGTATCCCGGTGGTGAGCGTGGTCGGCTTCCTGTTGATGTTCTTCGGCGTGCTGGTCACCCTGACGACCCTTCGTCGCGGTGATCAGGTTTCCGAGGAGGCAGAGCAGGAAGGCAGCCGGCCCAGCCGCAGCCGCAGCTCGTTCTCACAAAAGATGGAAGAACGTTTCCGTCGCCGCTTCGAGGACGAGTAGAACTCCGAACCGAAGATCCGCACCGCGCGCCCGCCCCGCCGAGGGGCGGGCCGCGGTGTCTTCGCGTGCGTTCGACCGGTCCGACGTCGCCCGGATCGCCGACGACCGGGAACCACGCGTGAACCGGAGACCGCCGGTCGTGCGGTGCGTCCGTGGAGGCCCCGGCGGATGGGGATCTGAAGGCGAGAAGGCTGCCGGCGGGTCGGCTCGTCGCGCCACCGGACCGCGCCCCACGCGGTCGGGACGTGGAGCGCGGGTGTCGGGCAGATCCAGCCGACACCCGCGCTCGGTTCAGTCCTCGGGTTCGTCCGGCACGGTCGGCTGGAGCACCGACCGGGGCAGGACCCTGGCCCGCAGGGCCAGGGGGGCGTTGCGGGAGAGGCTGCGGCGCACGTCGTCCACCGCCTGCGGCAGTTGCGGGTCGGCGTCCGCTCGGCCGCTGTACCAGGACCGCTCGACGGCACCCACGACGGAGCGCAGGCCGTCGCGGCCCTGTTCGTCGAGGTTGTGCGCGCGGGCCATGCGGCGGGCCGCCACGCGGACCGTCTCGGTCGGCGGGATGCGGGTGCCGCGGTCCACGGACTCCGCGATCAGTTCCTCCCACGCGGCGTTCGCGGCCTGAGCGCCCAGGCCCGCGATGGACTGGAGGCGGTTGTGGCGGCGGAGCGCGCGGATCGCGGCCGGGGACGCCGCCACCGCCAGCAGGAGCAGCGGTACCGCGAGCCACCAGGAGAACAGGGCGATCAGGAGCGCGACCGTGAGGGCCCAGGAGGCGGCGGCCGCCGCCGCCACGGCCGGACGGGCCCAGGGCAGGCGGTGGAACGACGCCAGGGCGCCCACCGAGGGCATGAGGAACAGCAGCGCGGTCAGGAGAGCGGCCAGGCCGCCGGTCACGGCCAGCGTGATCCAGTGCCAGCCCGGAGTCGTCTCGACCGGGGTGGCGCCCGCCAGGTCCTGCGCGTCGACGACCGGCGCGGCGGAGCTGGTGGTCGGGACCGCGCTGGAGGAGGCTGCCGCGGACTGGTCGCCCTCGTCGGGGGCCTGCGCCTGGCCGTCGTCGCCGGTGCCGCCGATGTAGGACGGGATGACGCCGCGGCCGTCGGTGAGCGGCGTGGGGTCGAAGACCATCCAGCCGTGGCCCGCGAAGTAGATCTCCACCCACGCGTGCGCGTCGAGGCTGGTGATGGTCTTGTAGTCGTCGGTCGGGTAGCCGCCGGTGAAGCCGATGGCCACCCTGGCGGGCAGGCCGATCGAGCGGGCCATCACGGCCATCGCGGCCGAGTACTGCTGGCAGAAGCCGGTCTTGCTGTTGATCACGAAGTCGACCAGCGCGTCCGCGTTGGAGTCGCCCTCGGTCTTCGTCGAGTACTTGAAGCCCTGCGTGCCGTCGGTGAAGTACCGGTACAGCGCCGTGGCCTTGTCGAACTTGGTGCTCTCGTTCTGGGTGACGGTCCTGGCCAGCGCCGTGATCGACTGGTCGATGCCGTTGATCTGGAAGTACACCGGGTCGACGCCCTCGGCGCTGCCGTTGGCCCGCCGCAGCTCGTCGGCCGACGGGTTCTCCAGCACGGTCTCCAGCGTGTACGGGCCGACCTTGTGCTTCTTGAGGCTGTAGATCATGCCGCGGGCGTTGTCGAAGCGCCACGTGTCGTCGGTGTTCTCGATCTTGCGGGGCTTGCCGTAGACGGGCAGCCACACGTCGTTCCAGCCGACCGGGTCGATCTGGACCTTGGTGGTCTTGCCGTCACCGGGGTCGCCGGGCTGCGGGGGCAGGTCGCCCCGCGCAGGGCTGCCCTCGGACAGCGCGCCGCCGACGGACCACTCGCCGCTGCCGGGGTCGTACTGCTGGAGCGTCATGGCCCGCAGGTAGGCCGAGTCCGGGAGGCCGCGGACGTGGAACATCTCCCTGGTCTCACCCTGGCTGAGCATGCCGCGCAGCTCGGTCAGCGGTTTGAGCCCGAGCCCGTCGGCGCCGCCGCCCGCCGCGGTGCCCGTGCCGGGCAGCCTGCCCACGGTGCCGATCAGCGTGAAGGTGGCGCCCGCGAACAGCGCGATCACCACGGCCATGCCCGCCACGGCGGTGGCGGCGCCGCCGGAGCTGCTGCCCCCGGTGCCGCTCATCCGTCCTCGCCACGCCTCGTGCCGGTGTTGGCCGTCGACCACCAGCAGCAGCGCGAACGAGGCCGCGCCCAGCACGAACGTCCACAGCGGCAGCATCTCGTCGGCCAGCGACGCGGGCACCGCGAACACGCACAGCAGCACCAGACCGGAGGCCGCGGGGGCCGCCGCGCCGACGGCGAGGGTGTCCACGAGGACCGCGACGAGACCCATCGCGAGCATGATCAGGCAGCGCATCGCGGGGCTCTCCGCGACCGGCGGCACGCCCGTCTGCACCTCGCTGATCGAGTTGCCGAGCACCGACCACAGATCGCCAAGCGACTCGGGACCGGGCAGCACGACCAGGAAACCGGTCCTGGTGAACAGCGTGACGAGCAGGCAGAGCAGCGCGAGGATCTGGCCGATGCCCACCAGCGGGGCGGGCAGCCGGACCGCGCGCAGCAGCAGGCCGGTGCCGCTGACCACGGCGACCGCGATCAGCACGTAGAAGATCCACAGCCCGCCGGTGACGACACCGGACAGCGCCGTCGCCGAGCACACCACCGCGAGCGCGGCGACTGCGGGCGTCACCGACCCCGACCAGTCCCCCCCGGCGGCCGGGGGGCGGCCGGGAGGTGCCGCCGCGGGCGGTCTCTGCTGAAAAGCTCCGGGCATCAGCCAACCTCCGTGGGCACCACGGGACTGCCGTGGTGAAGCTCGTGCCGGACCCGGCTCACGCGGCTCGACGGGTGGGTGGTCGAGGTGCGCGGCGTTCGGTCGGTGGTCGGGGACGGGGCTGGTCGCGGCATCAGCCGACCTCCGTGCGCACCACGGGGCCCCGGTTGCCCGCGCTGTGGCACAGCTCCTGCCAGACCTGGTTCATCGGGCTGGAGGGCTTGGCGATCGACACGCCCCACCCCGCGATGTGCAGCAGGCGCTGGGCCTCGGTCACGTCGGGCGACGGGTCCTCGGTCGAGCCCGCCCACTCGCCGACGTCGAGCAGCACGGCGAGGCTGCGCATGCCGCGCGGCCGGTAGCGGACGAGCCCGTCCACGACGGCCGGGGTGCACGCGCCGAGCACGGCGATGACCTCCTGGCCCGCGCCGGGGTCGAGGCCTGCCGCCAACTCCTTGCGGTGCGAGGGTTGCAGGGCGGCCAGCGAGTCGAGCACCACGGCGTCGCTGTGGCCGCCGTCGCCCGAGCCGCCCGCGAGGACGCGGCCGTCCTCGGCGACGAGCTTCACCTGGTGGCCGAAGCGGTGCAGGTGCAGGCAGATGCTGGCGGTCATGGAGACGGCCCACTCCAGGCTCGCGCTCGGACCGCTGCCGCGGTGCGCGGTCAGCCGGTGGTCGAGCAGCACGGTCGTGCCGCCGCGCCACGGGCGTTCCTCCACGCGGACCATGAGCTGGTCGCGGCGGGCCGTCGAGCGCCAGTGCACCTTGCGCAGGTCGTCGCCGTGCCGGTACTCGCGGACGATCGCGTCGTCCTCGCCCTGGCCGCTGCGCAGCCGGATCGAGCCGTCGTCGCCCGCGCCCATGCCGGAGCCGCTGGGCAGGCCGCTGAGCCCGGTGATCCGGGGCACCACGACCAGCCTGCTGCGGCCCGCGAGTTCGCGGTCGTACTCCACCAGCCCGAACGGGTCGGTGATGCGGGCCATCAGCGGGCCCACCTGCTGGATGCCGCGCATGACGGGCTTGAGGGGGTAGCGCAGCGCGGTGGCCGTGCTGCGGGGCAGCCGCTCCACCACGAACCGGGGCCTGCTGCCGAGCGCGTACGGGACGTTGTCCTCCAGGAGCAGGCCGCCGGTGGGCAGCCTGCCGGTGCTCCGCAGCTCGACGCGCACCTCGGTCGCGGAGCCGACCGGCACCCGGCTGGGGTGCAGGAAGCGGGACGCGTGCAGCCCGACCCTGGCTCGGGTGGCCAGCCACGCCGCCAGCAGCGGCAGGGCGACCACGAAGGCCGCCACCCTGAGCAGGTCGCGCTCGTTGAGGACGAGCGCGCACAGCCCGGCGGCGAACCCCGCGGCGAGCAGGCAGCGGCCGCGGGTCGTCAGGCCGGAGAGGGCTCCGCGCATCTCAGCGGTTCGTCCCTGCGTTCTTGGGGAACTGGCCGTTCGGCGACGCCGTCGCCTGCGGCACGGGCACCCGCTGGATCAGCGAGCGGACCAGGTCGGCGGGGGAGCGGCGGGCGGCCTGCGCCTCGGCGGTGAGCACCAGCCGGTGCGCCAGCACGGGGACCGCGACGGCGTGGATGTCGTCCGGGACGACGAAGTCGCGGCCCGCCAGCGCGGCCTGCGCGCGAGCGGCGCGGACCAGGTGCAGCGTGGACCGCGGGGACGCGCCGAGCCGCAGCTCGGGCAGCCTGCGGGTGGCCGAGACGAGTTCCACGGCGTACCGGCGGATCTCCTGCGACAGGTGCACCCGGCGGACCGTCTGCACCAGTTTCAGGATCTGCGCGGCGTCCGACACCGGCCGCAGCTCGTCCATCGGGTTGGTGCCCGCGTGCTCGTCGACCATCGCCAGCTCGGCGGCCGGGTCCGGGTAGCCGATGGAGACGCGTGCGGTGAACCGGTCCCGCTGGGCCTCGGGCAGCGCGTACGTGCCCTCCATCTCGATCGGGTTCTGGGTCGCGATCACCATGAACGGCGCACCGAGCGGGTAGGTCTTCCCGTCGACGGTGACCTGGTGCTCCTCCATGCACTCCAGCAGCGCGGACTGCGTCTTGGGGGAGGCGCGGTTGATCTCGTCGCCGACCACGATGTTCGCGAACACCGGGCCTGGCCGGAACTCGAACTCGTTGCCCTGCCGGTTGTAGATCGACGACCCGGTGATGTCGCTGGGCAGCAGGTCGGGGGTGAACTGGATGCGGCTCACCGTGCAGTCGATCGACCGGGCCAGCGCCTTCGCCAGCGACGTCTTGCCGACGCCGGGCACGTCCTCCACCAGCAGGTGACCCTCGGCGAGCAGGGCGACCAGCGAGATCCGGACCACGTCGGGTTTGCCGACGAGGACCTTCTCCACGTTGGCGGCGATCCGCTGGACCGCGGTGTGCAGCTCTCCGAGCACGTCGTCAGGTCGCGTCTGCGGTGCGTGGGCAGCACTGTTCACCGTGGGGTTGACGGCCTGCGCGCCCTGTCCGAACGCGTGGTCCGGGAGTGCTGCTGGCTGGGTACTCGGGGTCACTCGACCTCCTGGAGCGGGGCTCGCCCGCGACCGGTGCACGGAAGCGGTGAGCGTTTCACGCAGTGTGTCAAACCAGGGCGAAGTGCCCTACCCCCGATTCGACAGGATCCTGACGGTAGTGAGGACGTGCGGGGTTGCACAGCGGTTCATTTTCCCCCATCCCCACGATTCCCCACCACGGGCGTCCGCGAACCCGTTTTCGCCGATTTCACTGGTCCATCCGGGTGGCAAAACGGCCCTGGAAGCTCACTCGGGGAGGTGGGTGTCGCTCGCTTCCCCCACCTGGCTCCACGCCGCTCGCAAGCCTTCTACCTGCGGTTATATCAAACGGCACCCGATGGAAACACCCGTTTCAGCGTTGACTGTGGTGAAAAGTGGGGTACTGTGGCGCCCGGTGGGGCTGACGGGGGCTCCACTGCCGCTCGGAGTCCGGTCGGCAGGAGGTGTGGAGGTGCCATGTTCCTCGGCACTCACCTCCCCAGGCTGGACGACAAGGGTCGGCTGACGCTGCCCGCGAAGTTCCGGGATGCGCTAGCGGGGGGTGTCATGGTCACCAAGGGCCAGGACCACTGCCTCTTCGTGTTCCCGCGAGCCGAGTTCGAGCAGATGGCGACGAAGGTCGCGAGCGCCTCCTTCACGAACGAGTCCGTTCGCGCCTACCAGCGCTACCTGTTCGCCAGCACGGACGAGCAGCGGCCGGACGGGCAGGGCCGCATCTCGATCGTCCAGGAGCTGCGCAACTACGCCGGTTTGACCAAGGAGTGCGCGGTCATCGGCGCCATCAACCGGTTGGAGATCTGGGACTCCCAGGCCTGGCAGCGCTACCTCGAGGCCCATGAGGACAGCTACGCCGAAGCGCGGGAGGAGGTCCTCCCTGGCGTCTTCTGATCGGCCGTGAGTAGAGCACGACGTGGTTCGGGTGCCGTGAGGCCTCGGTCCGCTCGGCTTTCGGCCCTGGCGCACCTTCCCCGGCGCCAGGTTCGACGGGCGGGCGGGGACCTGACGACACCCGATCTCCACGTTGTGGCGGTCGATCACGAAGCAAGGGAGGGGGCTTGAGATGGCGGAGCGACCACGGCACGTACCGGTCCTGCTGAACCGCGTCCTCGAGCTGCTGGCTCCCGCACTGGCCGACCGGCCCGCCGTCGTGGTGGACGCGACCCTCGGGCTCGGCGGTCACGCCGAGGCCCTGCTGCGGGCGCACCCCCGGCTCAGGCTGATCGGCCTCGACCGCGACCCGCAGGCCATCGAGCTGTCGAGCAAGCGGCTCGCGGACTTCGGCGACCGCGTCACGTTCGTCAACGTCACCTACGACCGCATCGCCGACGCCGTCTCGGACCTCGGACTGTCCCACGTGGACGGCGTCCTGATGGACCTCGGCGTCTCCTCGCTCCAGCTCGACGCCCGGGAGCGCGGGTTCGCGTACTCCAGGGACGCGCCGCTGGACATGAGGATGAGCGCGGGCACCGGCCAGACCGCGGCGGACGTGCTGAACACCTACCCGCCCGGCGACCTGGTGCGGATCCTGCGCGACTACGGCGAGGAGCGGTTCGCCAAGAAGATCGTCGGCGCGGTGGTCCGGGAGCGCGAGCGCGAGCCGTTCACCAACAGCGGGCGGCTCGTCGAGCTGCTGTACGCGGCCGTGCCCGCGGCGACCAGGCGCACCGGCGGCCACCCGGCCAAGCGGACGTTCCAGGCGCTGCGCATCGAGGTGAACGAGGAGCTGGAGTCGTTGCGGCTCGCGCTCCCCGCCGCGCTGTCGGTGCTCGGCGTCGGAGGGCGGCTCGTCGTGGAGGCCTACCAGTCGCTGGAGGACCGGATGGTCAAGCGGGCCATCGCCGAGGTCGCGGTGTCGCGCAGTCCGCAGGGCCTGCCCGTGGAACTGCCCGGCTACGGGCCGCGGTTCAAGCTCGTCACCAAGGGCGCCGAGCTGGCCAACGAGCAGGAGATCGAGGAGAACCCGAGGGCGGCACCGGTCCGCCTGCGGGCCGCGGAACGGATCGAGGAGGCGTAGTGACCGCACCAGCCAGGGCGGGCGGCACCTCGCCGAACCCGCGGCCCCGCCCGGAGAAGCCGCGCGAGCGCGCCCTCAAGTCCGTTCCCGCACCGGCGGGCTCGCCGCGGTCCAGGTCCGCCTCGACCGAGCGCGCCTACGCCCGGCGGGCCCAGCGCGCCCAGAACCTCAGGGGCGGGAGCGTCGCCGCGCCGCGGCGCAAGCCGGGCCCGGTGGCCAAGGCGCCGTTCGTCGTCATGGTGATGGCCATGCTGATCGTCGGCCTCGCCACGATCATGTGGCTGTCCACGCAGGCCGCCGCCGACTCCTACAAGCTCCAGGAAGCGCACAACCAGGCCACGCAGCTCTCGCTGCGGGTCGAGCAGCTGCGCCAGGAGGTCGCGCTCGCGGAGTCGCCGACCAAGCTCGCCGAGGCCGCGGCGAAGCTCGGGCTGGTGCTCGCGGGCGACCCGGCGAAGCTCAAGCAGCTCCCGGACGGCACGGTCGAGGTCTACGGCAAGCCCTCCGCCGTGGAGGCCCCCGCGCCCCCGCCGTCGGCCACCACCGCGCCGAGCACGACCGCGCCGACCACCGGCCAGTCCGCGACGCCGCCGCCCGGCGAGCAGCAGCAGACACCGACCGACACGCAAGCCCAACAGCCGCCAGCGGTGCCAGGAGGTTAGTCATGCCGGGGCCCAGCAGCGGCAGGCAAGCACGACGTCCGCTGTCGGTGCGGGCGACCCGTCCGGCCAAGCGGCGGGGAGCCAACGCCCGCGTCCGCCTCACGGTCGGGCGGCTGCTGCTCGTCAGCGCCCTGCTGCTGGCGGGGATCAAGCTCGTGCAGGTGCAGGGCTTCGAGGCCGCCGAGCTGTCGCTCAAGGCCCAGCAGCAGCGCGCCACGCCGCAGGACATCCCCGCCGAGCGCGGGGCGATCCTGGACCGCAACGGCAACCAGCTCGCGTTCAGCATCGAGGCGCGGGCGCTCTACGCCGTGCCGAAGCTGATGCGCAAGAACTGGGCCGAGCAGCTGGAGAAGGACCCGTCGATCGGCAGCTTCGAGGACCACGCCAAGGCCATCGGGGCGGCGATCCAGCAGGTGCTCGGCACCGAGGTCGACGGTCAGAGGACCGACGAGCAGACCATGACCGAGAAGCTGCTGAGGGACACCACCTACATCGAGCTGGTGGACAACGTCGAGCCGACGAAGGCCGCCGCGATCCGCAAGCAGTTCAACGAGATCGGCTCGGAGTTCCGCGCGGTCCGGGTGTACCCCAACGGCAAGCTGGCGTCGAACATCGTCGGCGCGGCGAACTGGCGCAAGGACATGACGCCCGGCGCGACGCACGGCCAGCTCGGGCTGGAGAGCTCGCAGGACAACCTGCTCGCGGGCCGCAACGGCCGCCGGGTCGTGGACACCATCCAGGGCGGTGACGTCGTGATCCCCGGCGCCGACCGCGACCGGGAGCTGGAACCCGCGACACCGGGCAAGAGCCTGGAGCTGACGCTCGACATCGACACCCAGTACGTCGTGCAGAACATGGTCACCGACTACACGGCCAAGAGCGGCGCGAAGAGCGGCTCGGCGGTGGTGCTCGACAGCAAGACCGGCGAGATCCTGGCCATGGCGAACGACAAGACGTTCGACCCGGCGAACTTCGGCAAGGCCACCGAGGACGAGAAGCGCAACATCGCGGTGACCTCGGTGTACGAGCCCGGCTCGGTGAACAAGATCATCACCGCGGCGGGCGCGATCGAGGACGGGCTGTTCAAGCCGGACGAGGTCCTCACGGTGCCGGGCCGCATCCAGGTCGCCGACCGCTGGATCAGGGACGCCTGGCCGCACGGCGACCTCGACATGACGTTCACGGGCGTGTTCGGCAAGTCCTCCAACGTCGGCACGCTGATGGCCGCGCAGAAGCTCGGCGAGGAGCGGTACGCCGACCTGCTGCGCAAGTTCGGGCTCGGCAAGCGCACCGGTTCCGGCCTCACCGGCGAGGAGGCCGGGCTGGTCCCGCCGCTCAACCAGTGGTCGGGGTCGACGTTCGGCAACCTGCCGATCGGGCAGGGCCTGAGCATGACGCTGCTCCAGATGACCGGGATGTACCAGGCGATGGCCAACGACGGTCTGCGCATCCCGCCGAGGATCATCCGCGCGGAGGTCGACGGCAACGGCTCCCGCAAGGAGACCGAGCGGCCGGAGGCCGTCCGCGTGGTGAGCCCGGAGACCGCGAAGACGGTGCGCGAGATGTTCCGCTCGGTCGTGCAGGACGCGCCGGGCCAGACCGGAACCGGTGCCGCCGCCGCCCTGTCGGGCTACCAGATCGCGGGCAAGACGGGCACGGCGCAGCAGATCGACCCGGACGGCCGGTACAGCAGCACCGACTACTGGATCACCTTCGCGGGCATCCTGCCCGCGGACAACCCCCGCTACGTCGTGGGGATCATGCTCGACGGGCCCACGGGCACGCCGTTCAGCAGCTCCGCGGCGCCGCTGTTCCACGACATCGCCTCGTACCTGGCCCAGCGGTACCAGGTGCCGCTGTCGGCCGAGCAGTCCCCGCTGATCACGCTCACGCCGTGAGCACGGCTCGCCACGGGACGTGATCTGCGTCCCACCGGTCCACGCGGTGGCCGCCCGGTCCGCCGCGGAGGTGGTCGCGTTCACCCCGCTCCGTGACCGGATGTCCCCGTGAAGACCGTCGTCGGTCCGATCGGGACACCGCGGCCGATGTCGCAGCACGGGCAACCGCGAGGGCCCGTCGGACGTCACAAGCCTTGCGGCACCGGGGAATCAGGTGCGGTCCGGAGCCACCGCGGTCGTCGGAGCGACCCCGTGGCCGTGTAGTTTCCGGGCGGGACGACGAGATGTCCACCTTGGACCACCGAGCGGGCGGAGAGTTCGATCTTGGCTGATCACCCGCCGAACGCGCATGCGCCGGTCGGCCACGCTCCGTGCGCCGGTAGCCTTCCGCGCGTGCCTGCCAAGCTCCAGGGCAAGGTCGCGACCGCCCCGCCTCGCCCTTCCCGCATCCAGCCTGTCACCGTGTCCGAGCTCGCCTCGGTGGTCGACGCGCACCTGACCACGCCCACCTACGCCCACGTGCGGGTGAGCGGCGCGACGCTGCGCGCCCAGCACGTGGTCCCCGGAGACCTCTTCGCCGCCCTGCCGGGCGCGCGTGCGCACGGTGCCGACTTCGTCGAAGGCGCGCTGGCCGCGGGGGCCGCCGCCGTCCTCACCGACGAAGCGGGCGCCGCCCGGCCCGCCCTGCGCGACGCGCGCGTGCCGGTGCTGGTGCACCCGGACCCGCGCGGCGTGCTCGGCCTGCTCGCCGCCCGCGTCTACGGCTACCCGTCCACGAAGCTCGCCGTCTGGGGCATCACCGGCACGTCCGGCAAGACGACGACCAGCTACCTGGTCGAGTCCGCGCTGCGCGCCGCGGGCCACCGCACCGGCCTCATCGGCACGGTCGAGACCCGCATCGCCGGTGAGCGCCTGGACAGCGCGTTCACCACGCCCGAGGCGCCCGACCTCCAGGCGCTGCTCGCCGTCATGGTCGAGCGCGAGGTGCTCGACGTCGTGATGGAGGTGTCCAGCCACGCCCTCGACCTCGGTCGGGTCGCGGGCACCGAGTTCGCGATCGGCGCGTTCACCAACCTGTCGCAGGACCACCTGGACTTCCACCCGGACATGGAGGACTACTTCCGGGCGAAGGCGCAGCTGTTCGACGGCCGCGCCCGCACCGAGGTGGTCTGCGTGGACGGCGAGTGGGGTCGCCGCCTGGTCACGCCGGACACGGTGACCGTGGCGATGACGACCGACGCCGCGTGGACCTCCGGCGAGGTGTCCGTGACGCCGACCGGCGAGCAGTCGTTCACCGCGCACGGCCCGGACGGGCTCGCGCTGCCGATCACGCTCCGGCTCCCCGGCTCGTTCAACGTCGCCAACGCGCTGCTGGCCATCGGCTGCCTGCACGCCGCGGGGGTCGCCCCGGCGGACATCCAGGCGGGCCTGTCGGCCGTGCGGGTGCCCGGCCGGATGCAGCGCGTCGACGAGGGCCAGGCGTTCACCGCCGTCGTCGACTACTCGCACAAGCCCGCCGCCGTGGCGCTGGCGCTCGACGCCGTCCGCAGGCAGGTCGAGGGCCGGGTCATCACCGTGCTCGGCTGCGGCGGCGACCGCGACACGGCCAAGCGCCCGCTGATGGGCGAGGAGGCGGCGCGGCGCAGCGACCTGCTGGTCGTCACCGACGACAACCCGCGCAGCGAGGACCCGGCGACCATCCGGGCGGCCATGCTGGCGGGGGCGCTCGCGGTGCCGGAGGGCGAGCGTGGTGAGGTCGTGGAGATCGGCGACCGAGGGGCCGCCATCGAGCACGCCGTGGCCCAGGCACGTCCCGGTGACGTCGTCGTCGTCGCGGGCAAGGGCCACGAGACCGGCCAGGAGGTCGCGGGCGTGATCCAGCCGTTCTCGGACGTGGACACGCTCGCCGCCGCGATCAGGGGAGCCCGCACGTGATCCGACTCAGCCTCGCCGAGATCGCCACGATCGTCGGTGGGACCCTGCACGTGCCCGACGCCCTGCTCGCGGGGTCGAGCGCGGACGAGGTCGGCCGCACCGTCGTGACCGGCTCCGTGGAGTTCGACACCCGCGCCGTCGGGCCGGGCGGCCTGTTCGTGGCGCTGCCCGGTGTCCGGGTCGACGGCCACGCCTTCGCCGCCTCGGCCGTCGCCGCGGGCGCGGTGGGCGTGCTGGCGGCCCGCGAGGTCGACGCCCCCGCCGTGGTCGTGCCGCCGGTCGACGACGCGCACCGCCGCTCGGTGGCGCTGACCGGCGACACCGACGGCTCGGGAGCCGCCGTGCTCGCCGCGCTGGCGAAGCTGGCCCGCCACGTGACGGACGCGCTGGCCGCCGACGGGCTCGCCGTGGTGGGCGTCACCGGCTCGTCCGGCAAGACGTCGACCAAGGACCTCATCGCGCAGCTGCTGGAGCACCTCGGCTCCACGGTCGCGCCCCCCGGCTCGTTCAACAACGAGCTGGGCCACCCGTGGACCGTGCTGCGCGCGACCGAGGCCACCAAGCACCTGGTGCTGGAGCTGTCCGCCCGCGGACCGGGCCACATCGCGGCGCTGTGCCGCACCGCGCCGCCGCGCATCGGCGCGGTGCTGAACGTCGGCACCGCCCACCTGAGCGAGTTCGGCTCGCAGGAGGCCGTGGCGAAGACCAAGGGCGAACTGGTCGAGGAGCTGCCCGCCGACGGCGTGGCGATCCTCAACGCCGACGACCCGCTGGTCGCCGCGATGGCCGAGCGCACGAAGGCGCGGGTCGTGTTCGTCGGCCAGAAGTCCACGGCCGACGTGCGCGCCGAGGCCGTGGAGCTGGACGACCAGGCCCGCGCCCGCTTCACGCTGGTGACGGCGGAGGGCAGCGCGCCGGTCGAACTCGACCTGCACGGCGCCCACCACGTCGGCAACGCGCTGGCCGCCGCCGCGGTCGCGCTGGAACTGGGCGCCACGACCGCGCAGGTCGCGGACTGGCTGTCCACCGCGCAGCGGCGGTCCGACCGCCGCATGGAGGTCACCACCCGTCCCGACGGCGTGACCGTGCTCAACGACTCCTTCAACGCGAACCCGGAGTCGATGAGCGCCGCACTGAAGACGCTCGCCACGATGGCGCGCGCGGGCAACCCCAGGCGGCGCGCCTGGGCGGTGCTCGGCGTCATGGGTGAGCTGGGGGACAACACCGTCTCAGCGCACGACGAGATCGGGCGCTTGGCGGTCCGCTTGGACATCAGTCGTTTGGTTGTGGTCGGCGAGCAGGCGAGGCCGATGCACCAGGGCGCGAACCTCGAAGGTTCGTGGGGAGAGGAGTCGGTGCTGGTGCCGGACGTCGAGGCGGCGATCGCGCTACTGCGCGAGGAGCTGCGGGGAGATGACGTTGTGCTGGTGAAGGCATCGAAGGCCGCCGCGTTGTGGCGGGTCGCGGACGCGCTGCTGGAGGCGGGCACCAAGTGAAGAGCATCCTGATCGCCGCGGCCATCGCGCTGCTCGTCTCGATCATGCTGACCCCGTACCTGATCAAGGTCTTCTCCCGGCAGGGGTTCGGCCAGGAGATCCGGGAAGAGGGTCCGCAGAGCCACAAGACCAAGCGCGGCACGCCCACCATGGGTGGCGTCGCGATCCTGATCGCGATGTGGGCCGGGTACCTCGGCGCGCACGCGGTGAACGCCATGTCGGACTCCGCGCAGGGGCAGACGCCGAGCGCGTCCGGCCTGCTGGTGCTGATGCTGACGACGTCGCTCGGCATCGTCGGCTTCCTCGACGACTTCATCAAGATCCGCAAGCAGCGCAACCTCGGCCTGAACAAGACGGCGAAGCTGGTCGGCCAGTTCGTGGCCACCATCATCTTCGCGGTCCTGGTCGTGCAGTTCGCCAACCGCGAGGGCATCACGCCCGCGTCGGTGAACCTCTCGTTCGTCCGCGACATCCCCGTGGTGTCGTTCGGCGTCGTCGGCTTCGTGGTGTTCTGCTACGCCGCCATCTCCGCGTGGTCCAACGCCGTGAACCTGACCGACGGCCTCGACGGCCTCGCGGGCGGCAGCTCGGCGATGGTGTTCGGCACCTACGTGGTCATCAGCTTCTGGCAGTTCCGCTACAACTGCTCCACCTCGCCGCTCGCGGGCTGCTACGACGTGCGCGACCCGCTGGACCTCGCGCTGATCGCCGCCGCCGCGATGGCGGGCTGCATCGGCTTCCTGTGGTGGAACGCGGCCCCGGCCAAGATCTTCATGGGTGACACCGGCTCGCTCGCGCTCGGTGGTCTCGTGGCCGGTCTGTCCATCACCACCCGCACCGAGCTGCTGATGGTCGTCATCGGCGGTCTGTTCGTGGTCGAGGCGCTGTCGGTGGTGCTCCAGGTCGCGGTCTTCCGCACGTCCCGGCGGCGGCTCTTCCGCATGGCCCCGTTCCACCACCACTTCGAACTCGCCGGGTGGGCCGAAACCACGGTGATCATCAGGTTCTGGCTGCTCGCGGGCATCTGCTGCATGCTCGGGCTCGGCCTGTTCTACAGCGAGTGGCTGACCGCGGTCGGGAGTTGAACCCGGTGACGACCTTCCTCGACGGCAAGCACGTCCTGGTGGCGGGAGCGGGCGTGACCGGCCGCTCCGCCGCCGAAGCCCTGCTGGCCGCGGGCGCGCAGGTGACCGTCACGGACGGTTCGGCCGACCGGCTGCTCGCGCTGGAGACGCTGCTGTCCGGTGTTTCGCTGGTGCCCGGTCTGACCGAACCGCCGCAGGGCACGGACCTGGTCGTCACCAGTCCGGGCTGGCGGCCGGAGAGCCCGCTGCTCGCCGCCGCCACCGCCGCGGGGATCGAGGTCGTCGGCGAGGTCGAGCTGGCGTGGCGGATGGCCGCCGAGCTGGCCGACCCGCCCGTCTGGCTGGCCGTCACCGGAACCAACGGCAAGACCACCACCGTCGGGATGCTGGAGTCGATCCTGCGCACCGCGGGCATCGACGCGGTCGCCTGCGGCAACGTCGGCCTGCCCGTCGTGGACGCCCTGCTGGCGGGCCACCGGGTGCTGGCGGTCGAGCTGTCGAGCTTCCAGCTCTACTGGTCGCCGTCCGTGCGGCCGTTCGCGGGCGTGCTGCTCAACCTGGCCGAGGACCACCTCGACTGGCACGGCGGCATGACCGCGTACGCCGAGGCGAAGGCGCGCGTGCTGTCCGGTGAGATCGCCGTCGGCGGCGTCGACGACCCGCTGGTGGCCGCGCTGCTCAAGGCCGCCCCGTCTGGCAGGCACGTCGGGTTCACCCTCGGGGAACCCGTCGACGGCCAGCTGGGCATCGTGGACGGCAGGCTGGTCGACCGCGCGTTCAGCGTGGACGAGGACCTGATCGAGGTCGACGAGGTACTCCCCGCGGGCCCGCCCGGACTGGCCGACGCCCTGGCCGCGGCCGCGCTGGCCCGCGCGTACGGCGTCCCGGCCGAGTCCGTGCGCCGGGGGCTGCTGAACTTCCGGCCCGGTGCGCACCGCGCGGTCGTCGTGGCCGAGTCCGCGGGCATCACCTACGTCAACGACTCCAAGGCCACGAACCCGCACGCGGCCGTCGCGTCGCTGCGCTCGCACGGCAGCGTCGTGTGGCTCGCGGGCGGACTGCTCAAGGGCGCGTCGGTGGACGACCTGGTCGCCGCCGAGGCGCACCGGCTGCGGGCCGTCGTGCTGTTCGGGGCGGACCGCGAGGAGATCGCCGACGCGCTGCGCCGCCACGCCCCGCACGTCCCGTGCGCGCTGGTGGACGCGACGGACCGCGACGCCATGGCGACGGTCGTGCACGCCGCCCGCGAACTGGCCCAGCCCGGCGACGTGGTGCTCCTGGCACCCGCCGCGGCGTCCATGGACATGTTCACCGACTACGCCCACAGGGGCCACGCCTTCACCGAGGCGGTGCTGCACCTGGTCGAGCACGAGAAGGCGGGCTCTTCGACGTGATCGCCCTGGCGACCACCGCGCGAGGCCGGAGGCGGCCGAGCCTGCCGCCTCCGGGGGAGCGGCCGTGTAACAGTAGGGACATGACTGCGGTGGTGGGGACGTGACGGTGGTGGACCGGCCGACGGGCGCCGTCAAGGCCGCCAAGCCGCGGCGGCGGCGGGTCGTGGGGGTCAAGGGTTCGCTGACGGCGTGGCTGAGCCGTCCGCTGGCGGACTTCCACCTGCTGCTGGCGATCTTCGGTCTGCTGACCGCCATCGGGCTCGTGATGGTGCTGTCGGCGTCGGTGCCCGGTGAGGTCGCCGTCGGGCAGTCGGCGTACTCGGTGTTCCAGAAGCAGCTCACCTACGTCGCCGTCGGCGCGGTGCTGTTCTGGGTGGCGCTGCGGATCCCGCTGCGCCAGGTCCGGCACCTGAGCACGATGGCGATGCTGGTGTGCGTGCTGCTGCTGGTGCTGGTGCTGACGCCGCTGGGCACGGACATCAACGACACCCGCTCCTGGTTCGTCGTGGGGCCGGTGTCGTTCCAGCCTGTCGAGGCGGCCAAGCTCGCGCTGGCGCTGTGGGGCGCGCACGTGCTGGTGACCAAGCGGGCGCTGCTGAACCAGTACCGGCACCTGCTGGTGCCGGTGGTGCCCGTCGGGCTCGGGATCTTCACGCTGGTGATGCTCCAGCCCGACCTGGGCGGCACGATCACGCTCGGCGTGGTGCTGCTCAGCCTGCTGTGGTTCGTCGGGGCCCCGATGCGGGTGTTCGGCGTGCTGCTGCTCGGCGCGGTCGGCGGCGCGATCGTGCTCGGCATCGGCGCGACCTACCGGCTCAAGCGGCTGGTGTCGTTCCTCGACCCCGAGGCCGACCCGCTGGGCGCCGGACTCCAGGCGCAGCAGGCGGAGTACGCGCTCGCCGAGGGCGGGCTGTTCGGCAAGGGGCTCGGCCAGGCCAGCTCCAAGTGGGACTACCTGCCGAACGTGCACAGCGACTTCATCTTCGCGGTCATCGGCGAGGAACTCGGCTTCGTGGGCTGCGCCATGGTCCTCGGCCTGTTCGCCATGCTCGCCGTGGTGGGGCTGCGGATCGCCGCCCGCAACACCGACCCGTGGATCCGGATGGTCGCCGCGACGCTGACGGTGTGGCTGGTCGCGCAGGCCGCCATCAACATCGGCTACGTCGTCCGGCTCCTGCCGGTCACCGGCATCACGCTCCCGATGATCTCCTCCGGCGGCACGTCCGTCGTGACGACCATGGTCGTGTTCGGTCTGCTGGCGAGCTGCGCCCGGCACGAGGCGGAGGCGGTGTCCGCGCTGCGGCACATCGGTCCCGGCCGCGTCGGCGGCGTGCTGCGGCTGCCCGCGCCGGAGGCCTACAAGCCGCCGCCCAAGCGCAAGCCGGTGCGGCCGTCGTCGCCGCCGCGCGCACCGGGCAGGCGGGCCGCCGCACCCCAGCCGCCGGACGAACGGCGGATGGCCGGGAGGTCCGCACCACCGTCGGAGTACCGTCGCCGCGAATCGCGCAAGGCGACCCAGGACAGATCAGCCCGCAACCGGCGAACCGGTCGTGACGGGCGCTAGTCGCACAACTCGTGCAGTCGATCTAGGAGGAAACGCGTGACGGGGCAGGACCGGGTTCCCCAACGGGGCGGACCGTGCGTGGTGGTCGCCGGAGGCGGCACCGCGGGGCACATCGAGCCCGCACTGGCCCTGGCCGACGCGGTCATGAGGCTGCGGCCGGACGCGCGGGTCATCGCGCTCGGCACCGAGCGCGGCCTGGAGTCGAAGCTGGTGCCCGCCAGGGGCTACCAGCTCGAACTCATCCCGCCGGTGCCGATGCCGCGCAAGCCGACGACGGACCTGCTGAAGCTGCCGCTGAAGGTCCGCGACTCGGTGCGCCGGACCAGGGAGATCCTGGAGCGCTACCACGCGGACGTCGTGGTCGGCTTCGGCGGTTACGTGGCGCTGCCCGCGTACCTCGCGGCCCGCGGCCGGGTGCCGATCGTCGTGCACGAGGCGAACGCGAAGGCGGGGCTGGCCAACAAGGTCGGTGCCAAGTTCGCCGAGCGCGTCGCCGCGGCCGTCCCGGACTCGGGGCTGGCGGAGGCCGAGATCATCGGCATCCCGCTGCGGCGGTCGATCACCGGCCTGAACCGGATGGCGCTGCGCGCGCAGGCCCGCCAGTTCTTCGGGCTGCACCCGCACGCCCCGACGCTGCTGGTGTTCGGCGGCTCGCAGGGCGCGCAGTCGCTCAACAGGGCCGTGTCCGGTGCGGCGACGGCGTTCGCCTCGGCGGGCATCGGCGTGCTGCACGCGCACGGCCCCAAGAACACCCTGGCGGTGCAGGCGATGGCGGGCGCCCCGGCGTACGTCCCCGTGCCGTACCTGGAGCGGATGGACCTCGCCTACGCCGCCGCCGACGCGGTGCTGTGCCGCTCCGGCGCCATGACGGTGGCCGAGGTGTCGGCGGTCGGCCTGCCCGCGGTGTTCGTGCCGCTGCCGATCGGCAACGGCGAGCAGGCCCTCAACGCCGGTCCCGTGGTGTCGGCGGGCGGCGGCATGATGATCATGGACGCCGACCTGACGCCGGAGCGGGTCGCCCGCGAGATCGTCCCGCTGATGGCCGACCGGGGGCGGCTGGCCGCGATGAGCGCCGCGACCCTGGGCACCGGTCGACGCGAAGCCGACGAAGTTCTCGCCAGGATGGTCCTCGAGGTGATCAAGAAGTGAGCACGCTGGAGCGGGTGCACCTGGTCGGCATCGGCGGGGCGGGGATGAGCGGCATCGCCCGCATCCTGCTCGCCCGCGGCGGCCAGGTGTCCGGGACCGACGCCAAGGACTCGCGCACGGTGCTCGCGCTGCGCGCGCAGGGCGCGCTGGTCGCGGTCGGCCACGACCCGAAGAACCTGGACCAGCTCGACGGCGGTCCGACGGCGGTCGTGGTGTCCACCGCGATCCGCGAGGACAACCCGGAGCTGGTCGAGGCCCGGTCGCGCGGCATCACCGTGCTGCGCCGCGCCGAGGCGCTGGCCGCGCTGATGCTGGACCACCGCGTCGCCTGCGTCGCCGGTACCCACGGCAAGACGTCGACCACGTCGATGCTCACCGTCGCGCTCCAGCACTGCCGGGTCGACCCGTCGTTCGCGATCGGCGGCGACCTCAACGAGTCCGGCGCCAACGCCCACCAGGGCACCGGCGGCGTGTTCGTGGCCGAGGCCGACGAGAGCGACGGCTCGTTCCTGTACTTCTCGCCGTCGGTGGCGGTCGTGACGAACGTCGAGGCCGACCACCTCGACCACCACGGCACCGTCGAGGCGTACGTGGCCGTGTTCGACTCGTTCCTGGAGCGCATCGAGCCCGACGGCGTGCTGATCGCCTGCGTCGACGACCCCGGCGCCGGGGCGCTGGCCGAGCGCGCGGGCAAGCTCGGCATCCGGGTCCGCCCGTACGGCCGGACCGCGTCCGGCAAGGGCTCCGCGCGGCTGACCGGCTTCCGCCCGCACGGCGGCGGTGGCCTGGCGACCGTCGAACTCGACGGCGAGACCGTCGACGTCGAGGTGGCCGTTCCCGGCGAGCACATGGCGGGCAACGCCCTCGCGGCGCTCCTCGCGGGTCTGGAGCTGGGTGCGGACCGCGACGGCCTCCTGGAGGGGCTGGCGGCGTTCGGCGGTGTCCGGCGGCGGTTCGAGTTCAAGGGCCGCGAGGCGGGCGTGCGCGTCTACGACGACTACGCCCACCACCCGACCGAGGTGGCCGCGCAGCTCACGGCCGCCCGCCCGGTCGCGGGCGAGGGCAAGCTCGTCGTCGTGTTCCAGCCGCACCTGTACTCGCGCACCCGCACGTTCGCGACCGAGTTCGGCACGGCCCTCGGCCTGGCCGACGAGGTCGTGGTGCTGGACGTCTACGGCGCCCGCGAGGACCCGGAGCCCGGCGTGACCGGGGCGCTGGTCACCGAGGCCGTGCCGCTGCCGCCGGAGCGGGTGCACTACGAGCCGTCGTTCGACCGCGTGCCCGCGCTGGTGGCGAGCCTCGTCACCGAGGGTGACCTGGTCGTCACGATGGGCGCGGGCGACGTCACGATGCTGGGCCCGGAGATCGTGAGCGAGCTGGGGCAGGAGGCATGAGCACGCCGGTTCGCGGTCGGCCACCCCGCACCGGGACGTCGCCCGCCGCGGACCGGGCCCGCGCCCGTCGGGCCCGGCGGGTACCGGGCCGGGTGACCCGCAGGACCGTGGTGCGGCGGCGGGTCGTCGCCCTCCTCGTCCTGCTGAGCATCGTCGGACTGGTCGTCGGGATCTTCTTCACCCCGCTCCTCGGCGTCGACGAGGTCGACGTCCGCGGCGCGAAGGAGCTGACCGTCGAGCAGGTCAGGGCGAAGGCGGGCGTCAAGCAGGGCTCGCCGATCGTCCGCGTCGACGTCCACGGCATCGCCGACCGGGTGCGGCAGCTCCCGCGCGTCGAATCGGTGGAGGTGGCCCGCAGCCTGCCCGGCACGATCCGCCTGACCATCGTCGAGCGGTCGCCGGTCGCGTTCGTCAAGGCGAACGACGGCGTCCACCTCGTCGACGCCACGGCCGAGGACTACGCGATCGTGGCGGTGCCGCCCATCGGCCTGCCGGAGCTCCAGCTGCCCGTCGAGGCGAAGCCCGCGGTGACGTCGGCGGTCGGCATCCTGGTGCAGCTGCCGGAGGAGCTGCGCGCCGAGGTGCTGACGATGTCGGCGCAGACCGGCGCCGACGTGAAGCTGGCGCTCTCGGGCGGGCGCGAGGTGCGGTGGGGCGACCTCGACGACACCGCGCGCAAGGCCGCGGTCCTCAAGGTGCTGCTGACCAGGGAGGGAACCGTCTTCGACGTGTCCAGCCCCGAGCTGCCGACGGTGTCCTGAGCGGTTCCCGAAATCGGTCGAAGACCGACGGGGCGGCCGTTGATACTTCCGGCATGGACATCAAGGACGACCGGGTAGACCCCGCCCTCACCGGCGGCGAGCGCGTTCAGCTGGGCGGGTTCCTCGACTACCTCCGCGACACGATCGTGTACAAGTGCCAGGGCCTGACGGACGAGCAGGCGTCGCGCTCGACGCTGCCCTCGCCGCTGCTGACGGCGGCCGGGATCGTCAAGCACCTGCGGTGGGTCGAGGCGTACTGGTTCGAGACGGTCCTCCTCGGCAAGCAGGACCGGGCGCCCTACAGCCGGGAGGATCCGGACGCCGACTGGCGGGTCGAGACGGGTGAGACGATCTCCGGATTGCTGAACGACTACGCTGCGCAGTGCGAAGTGAGTCGCGAGATCGTCACGGGCCTGGAGTTCGACCACGAGGTTCCGTTCCGTGACGGAAGCACGGTTTCCGTGCGCTGGGTGCTGATCCACATGGTCGAGGAGACCGGGCGGCACGCAGGGCACTTGGACGTCGTGCGCGAGCTGCTGGACGGTCTGACCGGCGAGTAGTGGTAGCGCACAGTGCTGATAGGTGTCGCGGCGTACGGCGTGGCTGCTGGACCGACGCACCACTGGTGCATACCGTCCAGAAACAACATACGGGGTTGACACAACTCTGGACCTCTGGTTGAGGTCGAGGGTTTCAATCCGGGTGGAGGTCCTTCCGGGCTGACCCGGCGACCACCATCCCAGCGCATGGGCACGAACACGATCAGGAAGGCGGATCCGATGACGCCCCCGCACAACTACCTCGCGGTGATAAAGGTCGTCGGTATCGGTGGAGGCGGCGTGAACGCCGTCAACCGCATGATCGAGGTCGGGCTCAAGGGCGTCGAGTTCATCGCGGTCAACACCGATGCACAGGCACTGCTGATGTCCGACGCCGACGTCAAGCTGGACATCGGCCGCGAGTTGACCCGCGGACTCGGCGCCGGGGCGAACCCCGACGTCGGCCACAAGGCCGCCGAAGACCACCGCGAAGAGATCGAAGAAGTCCTCAAGGGCGCCGACATGGTGTTCGTCACCGCTGGTGAGGGTGGCGGCACGGGCACCGGTGGCGCGCCCGTCATCGCGGCCATGGCCCGCAAGCAGGGCGCCCTGACGATCGGTGTCGTCACCCGGCCGTTCTCCTTCGAGGGGAAGCGGCGCGCGAAGCAGGCTGAAGAGGGCATCCAGCAGCTCCGCAACGAGTGCGACACGCTGATCGTCATCCCGAACGACCGGCTGCTCCAGCTCGGCGACATCGGCGTGAGCCTGATGGACGCCTTCCGCTCCGCGGACGAGGTGCTGCTGTCCGGTGTCCAGGGCATCACCGACCTGATCACGACCCCCGGTCTGATCAACCTCGACTTCGCCGACGTGAAGAGCGTGATGTCCGGGGCCGGTTCGGCCCTGATGGGCATCGGCTCGGCGCGCGGCGAGGGCAGAGCCGTCACCGCCGCGCAGAAGGCGATCAACTCGCCCCTGCTGGAGGCGTCGATGGAGGGCGCCCACGGGGTGCTGCTGTCGATCGCGGGCGGGTCCGACCTCGGGCTGTTCGAGATCAACGAGTCCGCGTCGCTGGTCCAGGAGGCCGCGCACCCGGACGCGAACATCATCTTCGGAACGGTGATCGACGACTCGCTCGGCGACGAGGTGCGGGTCACGGTGATCGCCGCGGGCTTCGACAGCGGCGGTCCCACGCACAAGAAGCTGGAACCGCAGGTGCTCAGCTCACCGCAGCGGGGCACCGTGGTGTCCGGCCAGTCGGGCCAGCTGAGCCAGCCCGCACCGGTGGCGCCCCAGCCGCCGGTGGAGCAGGCCCCGCCGCCGATCCCGCCCCGACCGGCGGCCGTGCCGCAGCAGGCGCAGCCGGTGCAGAACACCGGGGCGTTCCAGACGCCCCAGCCGACGATGCCCAGGACGTTCCCGCAGAGCAACCTGCCCAACCAGCACGGGACGGGGTCTTCACTGCCCAGTCGGCCGCTGCCGGTGACGGACGACCCGGACGACGAGGTGGACGTGCCGCCGTTCATGCGGCGGTAGGTGGTTCAGCGGTGCTTGGGGAGGCCCTTCGCGGGAACGCGGGGGGCCTTTTCGTTTGCCCGTCGTGGGTTTCGGGGAATGTCGGACCCTTGTCGTAGCGTGTGCGTCGGGGGGTCTTGCTTGATGGGGGACTCCTGGTTTGGGCTGGTCAGGGGGTTGTGGGGCGTGCTGGTCCTGCGGTTTTGTGCGGCTGTGGGTCCTGCGGGTTTGTGGGTTCTGTGGGGTCAGCGGGTTTGTGCGGCTGCGGGTCCTCTGAGTCCGCCGGCGCCTGTCGCTGTGGGTCCTCCGGGTTCGTGGGGCTGTGGGTGTGTGGGCCCTGTGGGGTGGTGGGGCTGTCCCCCCCGGTGCGCGAGTGTCGTCATGGCCGGGCGTACCGCGTCAAGGCGGGAAAGATGCCTTGACCCGGCACGTCCGGCCATGAGGGCGCTGGGGATCGGGGGGCCGGGTGGGGTGTGGGTGACAGTCGGCTTTGTGCGGGTCCGCTCGGGCGGTGGTGGGTTGCCTTTGGGGGTCCGCTTGGGCGGTGGTGGGTTGCCTTTGTGAGGCCGCTCGGGCGGTGGTGGGTTGCCTTTGGGGGTCCGCTTGGCGGTGGTCGGGCGGCTTGTGCGGGTCCGCTCGGGCGCAGGTCAGCAGGCTTGTGCGGGTCCGCTTGCCGTGGCCGGTCGGTTGAGCGGGTCCGCTGGGCGGTGGTAAACGCCTTGTGCGGGTCCGCTTGGCGGCAGTCAGGCGGCTTGAGCCGGGTCGTTTGGCCGTGGAGGGTCCGCGTGGGGCAGGCCGCTTGCCCGTGGTCAAGCGGCCTGGGCGGGTCCGCCTGGCTGTGGTGGCTTCAGCCGCGCCGCTGTCGCGGTCGTCGCTCGGGCGGCTCCGTCCCACGCGGGCAGTCGCCTCAGTGGCCCGCCGTTCGGTCGGGCGGGCTTCGTCAGTTCGGGTTCGGTACGTGGCCGAATTCCGCCAGCGGCACCGGGACCGCGCGCAGCGCGTCCAGGATTCCCGCCTCGCGGTGCAGCATTCGGCGCACCAGGCGCAGTCGCCTGGCCGGGGAGGTTTCCTCCAGCAGGCGCTGCCTGTCCTCCAGCGCCAGCAGGCAGTCGCCTGCCAGCAGGTACGACAGCAGGTCGTGGGTGGTTTCCTCCGGTGGCGGTGCCCAGTCCTCGCGGTGCCACGCCGCCGCGCAGTAGCGCTGGTGGGCGGCACGGGCCGAGTCGGCCATCAGGGGTAGGACCTCGGCCACCGGTTCGGGGGTCGGGGTGTCCGGCAGCCATTCGACCTCGCCCACCAGGTAGGGCGCGGAGGTGTGGTCCACCGACAGGAGGCGGAAGCGCTGCTGGCCCTTGGTCACGATGTCGAACCGGCCGTCGTTGAGCCTGCGCGCCTCGCGCAGCAGCGCGGAGCAGCCGACCTCGCGCAGGGACGCGACGTTGTCGGTGCCCATGGCCCAGCCCTCGCGGATGGAGACCACGCCGAACTGGCGGTCCGGCAGGGCGCCGGTGACGAGGTCGACCGTCAGCTGGCGGTACCTGGGCTCGAAGATGTGCAGGGGCAGCGACGCTCCGGGCAGCAGCACGGTGCCCAGCGGGAACAGGGGGAGCGTCTCGGTCACGCGACCACGTTACGACGTGGCGCTCGTGCCCGCCGGACGGCCGGTCGACGGGGGTCGCAGCACGGCGAACTGATCGGTCACCAGGATTCCCCTTGCGCTGAAACGGAAAAGTGCGGCCGGTCGGCCGCCGGTCGGGCCGGGTGGGCTGGTGTCGCCGGTCGGTTCGAGCAGTCCGCGCCGGGACAGCACGCGTTGCAGGTTGGTGGCGGACACCCGGTAGCCCAGCGCCGCCGAGTACAGCTCGCGCAGCGCGGAGATCGTGAAGTCCGGTGGCGCCAAGGCGAAGCCGAGGTTGGTGTAGGAGAGCTTCGAGCTCAGCCGGTGACGTGCCTTGTGGATGATCGACCGGTGGTCGAACGCGGTCTCGGGCAGGTCGTCGACCGGGAACCAGGCGGTGTCGTCGGGGACGACCGGGACGATGTTCGACGGGACGAGACCGAGGAACGCGGTGGCGACGACGCGCGGTCCGGGGACGCGGTCCGGGGCGCTGAAGACCGACAGCTGCTCCACGTGCGAGAGCTGCCTGACGTCGACCTTCTCCGCCAGCTGGCGGCGGATGGACGCCTCGATGTCCTCCCTGTCGCCCAGCGCGCCACCGGGGAGTGACCAGCGGTGAGCGTGCGGTTCCCTAGCGCGTCGCCAGAGCATGACCTGGAGTGATCCGGCTCTCACCTGGAGTACTGCGGCCAACACCTCATGTCCCGCGAGACCCACGGGCTGATAGTATCGGCCACGTTTTCGACCCAAAGGCGAAAACCTCGGAGAGTCGCGAGGAGGACCCCATGGTCGCTACCGCATATGTGGAGCGAACCTCTGACGGCGCGTACGACGGCATCGAAGCCGACGCGTCCTGGCGCGCGGAGGTGCTCGAACTCGCACGTCAGCGCGACGCGGTCATCCTCGCCCACAACTACCAGCTGCCCGAGATCCAGGACATCGCCCACCACACGGGCGACTCGCTGGCGCTGAGCCGGATCGCGGCCGCCAGCGACGCGTCCACGATCATCTTCTGCGGCGTGCACTTCATGGCCGAGACGGCGAAGATCCTCGCGCCGGAGAAGACCGTGCTGATCCCGGACGAGCGGGCGGGCTGCTCGCTGGCCGACTCGATCACCGGTGAGCAGCTGCGCGAGTGGAAGGCCGAGCACCCCGGCGCGGTCGTCGTGTCGTACGTCAACACGACCGCCGAGGTGAAGGCGGAGACGGACATCTGCTGCACGTCGTCGAACGCGGTCGACGTGGTCGCCTCGATCCCGGCCGACCGCGAGGTGCTGTTCCTGCCGGACCAGTTCCTCGGCGCGCACGTGAAGCGCGAGACCGGCCGCGAGAACCTGCACATCTGGGCGGGCGAGTGCCACGTGCACGCGGGCATCAACGGGCCCGAGCTGGCCGCGCGCGCGGCCGAGGACCCCGAGGCCGACCTGTTCATCCACCCCGAGTGCGGCTGCGCGACCTCGGCGCTCTACCTGGCTGGCGAGGGCATCGTGCCCCCGGACCAGGTCCGCATCCTCTCGACCGGTGACATGATCACCGCCGCCCGCGGCACCACCGCCAAGTCGGTGCTGGTGGCGACCGAGATCGGGATGCTGCACCAGCTCCGCAAGGCCGCGCCGGAGATCGACTTCCGCGCGGTGAACGACCGGGCGTCGTGCAAGTACATGAAGATGATCACGCCGACCGCGCTGCTGCGCTGCCTGCGCGAGAACAAGGACGAGGTGCACGTCGACCCGGAGACCGCGAAGCGGGCGCAGGCGTCGGTGCAGCGGATGATCGAGATCGGCAAGCCCGGCGGCGGCGAGTGAGGCCGCGGTGGGAGGCCCGTGCCGACCTGGTCGTGGTCGGCACGGGGGTGGCGGGCCTGACGGCCGCGCTGCGCGCCCACGAACTGGGCCTGCGGGTCCTCGTCGTCACCAAGGCCAGCGGGCCGGACGGCAACACGCGCTGGGCGCAGGGCGGCGTCGCCGTCGTGCTGCCCGGTGAGCACGACGAGGGCGACACGGTCGGCGCGCACATCGCCGACACGCTCGTCGCGGGCGCGGGGCTGTGCGAGGAGGACGCCGTCGCGGCGGTCGTCTCCGGCGGCCCGGACGCCGTGCAGCGGCTGCGGGAACGCGGTGCCGTCTTCGACGCCGAGCCCGACGGCCACCTGGCCCGCACCCGCGAGGGCGGCCACACGGCGTTCCGCGTGGTGCACTCCGGCGGCGACGCGACCGGCGCGGAGGTGGAACGGGCACTGCTCGCCGCCACGGTCGACGGCCGGCTCCCGGTGCTGGAGCAGCACGTCGCGGTCGACGCGCTGCGCACCCCGCTCGGCGTGGTGTGCGGGCTGCTGGTGCTGGACGGCAACGGTGTGCCCGGCGCGATCGGCGCCCCCGCCGTGCTGCTGGCCAGCGGTGGTCTCGGGCAGCTCTACCAGGCCACGTCCAACCCCGAGGTGGCCACGGGCGACGGTCTCGCCCTGGCGATGCGGGCGGGCGCCGCGGCGGCGGACGTCGAGTTCGTCCAGTTCCACCCGACCGTCCTGTACACCGGGCGCGGCGCTCGTGGCCGCTGCCCGCTGGTGACGGAGGCCGTGCGCGGCGAGGGCGCGGTGCTCGTCGACGCGACCGGCGCGCGGGTGATGAAGGGCGTGCACCCGTTGGAGGACCTGGCTCCCCGCGACGTGGTCGCGGCGGCCATCACGCGGCACATGGTGGGCGAGCCGGGCGGTGTCGACGACCACGTGTTCCTGGACGCCACCGGCCTCGGTTCGATGGCGACGCGGTTCCCGACGGTGCACGCGGCCTGCGTCGCGGCGGGGATCGACCCGGCGCGCGACCCCATCCCGGTCGCCCCGGCGGCGCACTTCGCCTGCGGCGGGGTGGTGGCCGACGTGGACGGGCGCACCGCGGTCACCGGTCTGTACGCCGCCGGTGAGGTCGCCCGGACCGGGCTGCACGGCGCGAACCGGTTGGCCTCCAACAGCTTGCTGGAGGGACTGGTCGTCGGCACGCGGGCCGCCGAGGCCATCGCGGCGGACCTGGCGCTGGGTGTGCTGGCCGATCCGAAGGCGGCGTCGGACCCGGTGCTGCCCACCGCGCCGGTCGCGGACCGCGACTCCCTGCAACGGGTGATGAGCCGGTACGCGGCGATCGGGCGCGACGCCGAAGGCCTCGCGGTGGTCGGCTCCGTGCTGGACCTGTCGACCGTCGACCGGGTGCTGGACACCCGGCGGCTGGTGGAGGACGCGGCGCTGACGCTGGCGGCTCGGGCGCTGATCGCGGCCGCGGCGGAGCGGACGGAGTCGCGCGGGTGCCACGTGCGGACGGACTTCACCGCGCGCGACGAGGTGCGGTGGCACCGCAGCCAGGTCGTCCGGCTCACGCCGTCCGGCCAGCCCGTGTTGGCGGATCCGTTCATGGCTTGGGGAGCGGCATGACTCTCGACCTGGAAGACGCACGTCGGGCCATCGCGGTCGCGCTGGCCGAGGACCTGGCCTACGGACCGGACGCCACGACGGAGGCGACCGTCCCCGCGGACGCGGTGGCGGTCGCCGAGCTGACGCCGCGGGCCGCCGGTGTGCTGGCCGGGATCCCGGTGGCGCTGGAGGTGTTCGGGTCCGGGGTGGAGGTCCTGTCCCGGCGCGAGGACGGGGAGAAGGCGGTGCCCGGTGAGCCCGCGCTGGTCGTGCGGGGTCGGGTGCGGGACCTGCTCACGGCCGAGCGGACGGCGTTGAACTTCCTCACGCACCTGTCCGGCGTCGCCACCGCCACGGCCGCGTGGGTGGACGCCGTGGCGGGGACCGGGGCTCGGGTGCGGGACTCGCGGAAGACGTTGCCGGGGTTGAGGTTGCTGGAGAAGTACGCGGTTCGGTGCGGTGGCGGGGTGAACCACCGGATGGGGCTCGGCGACGCCGTGCTGATCAAGGACAACCACGTTCTGGCCGCCGGGTCGGTGGGGGCCGCTCTGCGGGCTGTGCGCGCTCGTGCTCCGCACCTGCCCTGCGAGGTCGAGGTGGACAGCCTGGAGCAGTTGGACGAGGCCGTCGCCGAGGGGGCGGAACTGGTGCTGCTGGACAACTTCACGCCCGAGATGTGCGCGGAGGCCGTTCGCCGGGCCAAGGGCGTTCGGCTGGAGGCGTCCGGCGGCCTCACCCTGGCCGTGGCCCGCTCCTACGCCGAGACCGGTGTGGACTACCTGGCCGTCGGCGGGCTGACCCACTCCTCGCCCGCGTTGGACCTGGGGATGGACCTGCGCTGAACCGGGTGACGGCGTCGGGCCCCGGCGCCGTCACCCCGGCAGGCCCCGCACGGGCGCCGGTCAGAGCCGCCGGTTCGCGAGCACCGGCAGCGTGCGGCGGGCGTCCTCGACCGTCTCCGCGTCGATGTCCACGAGCAGCAGGTCCGGCTCACCCCCGAGACCGCCCACGACAGTGCCGAGCGGACCCACCGCCATGCTGTGCCCGACACCCGTCGGAGCCGTGGTCCCCAGGTCGCCGGGGTCCGCCTGGCCGCAGGCGAGCACCCACGACGTGCAGTCCAGCGCGCGGGCGCGGACCAGGAGCTCCCACTGCTCCACCTTGCCCGGCCCGGAGCCCCAGGACGCGCCGAGCAGCACCGCCGAGGCGCCCTGGTCCGCCAGCGCGCGGAACAGCTCGGGGAAGCGGATGTCGTAGCAGGTGGCGATGCCCAGGGTCGTGCCGTCGACCTCGACGGTCACCGGCTTGGAACCGGGTGCGACGGTGCTCGACTCCTGGAACCCGAAGGCGTCGAAGAGGTGGATCTTGTCGTAGCCGAGGTGGGTGTCGGCGCTCGTGACGAGGAGCGTGTTGGTGACGCGGCCGTCGGCGGTGGGGGTGAACATGCCCGCCACCACGACCACGCCGTGGTCGGTCGCGATCTCCCGCACGGCCGTGGCCCAGGGGCCGTCGAGCGGTTCGGCGATCGGCTTGAGCGACACCCCGAACCGGCACTGGGTGGCTTCCGGGAACAGCACCACGCGTGCGCCTCCGGCGGCTGCCCGGCGGACGCCGTCGCGCACCAGTTCCAGGTTGGCCTTCGGATCGGTGGTGGAGCTGATCTGGCAAAGCGCTGCGCGCACGGCGTGATCCCCTCTGGTATACAGACAGTATGCAGGTGTCCGGTCGCGAGAAGGCCTACGAGTTCCTCAAGGACACCATTCTGGCCGACCCCGAGATGCAGGGGCGGTTCATCAGCGAGCAGGACGTGGCCGATCGGATCGGTGTGTCCCGCACGCCCATCCGGGAGGCGCTGCTGCTGCTCGCCGCCGAGGACCTCGTCCAGCTGGTGCCGAAGAAGGGCGCCTACGTGGCGCCGGTGTCCGGCCGCCAGGTGGCGGAGCTGGTGGAGCTGCGCGGGATGGTCGAGCGGTTCGCCGCGGAACGGGTTCTCGAGGCCGGGACGGCGCCGATCGCTCGGATGCGCGAGGCGATCGAGCGCCAGACGGCGTTGCGCGGCATGGCGGACGCGCGGGAGTTCATCGACGTCGACCGGCAGTTCCACGCGCTCCTGGTGCGGGCGACCGGCAACGAGCTGCTGACGAAGATGTACGAGGGGCTGCGCGCCCGGCAGGTGCGGGCGGGTGTGGTCGCGCTGTTCCGGGCGACGGGGCGGCAGGACGCGGTGCTGCTGGAGCACGAGGCCATCGTGGCCGCGCTCGAGTCCGGGGACGTCGAGGCGGCCACCGCGGCGATCAGCTCTCACCTGGAGTCCACGCTCAAGGTGCTGCTCGGCGCCTGATCGACCTCCTCGTCCACGGGGTCGCGGCCCAGGTAGAGGCCGAGCAGCGTGACCGCGCAGGCGACGGCGACGTAGGCCGCGACCAGGGTCCAGGTCTCGAACGCCGCCAGCAGCGCGGTGAACACCAGCGGTGCCACGGCGCCGCCGATCACGCCCGCGAGGGTGTAGGCGAGCGAGCTGCCGGTGTAGCGGAGCCTCGGCGTGAACTGCTCGGAGATGAACGCGGCCTGCGGGCCGTACATGAACGCGTGGAACGCGAGCCCGACCACGATGCCCAGCACCAGGAGCAGTCGGGACCCGGTGTCGACGAGCGGGAAGAACACGAACGGCCACACGGCGCCGCAGACGGCCGCGCCCGCGTACAGGACGCGCCGGTTGACCCGGTCGGACAGCCAGCCCGCCAGCGGCATCAGGAAGAGCTGGAGGCCCGACGCGATCAGCACGGCGGTGAGGCCCGCGTTGCGCGGCAGGCCGAGCTGGGTGGTGATGTAGGTGAGCACGAACACGGTGAACAGCGCGTAGAGCACGTCCGGGCCGACGCGGCACAGGACGGCGGCCAGCAGCGGCCTGCGCTGGGTGCGGAACACCTCGCTGATCGGCGCGGTCGGGCGGTCACCGCGCTCCTGGATCGCCTTGAACACCGGCGTTTCCTCCAGCTTCAGCCTGATCCACAGGCCGAACACCACGAGCACCGCCGACAGCAGGAACGCGACCCGCCAGCCCCACGACATGAACTGCTCGTCGCTGAGCAGCAAGCCCAGCAGCGCCAGCACGCCGTTCGCCATCAGGTTTCCCGCCGGCGGGCCGATCTGCGCCGCCGAGGCCCAGAACCCGCGCTGCCGGGGATCGCCGTACTCGCTGGACAGCAGGACGGCACCGCCCCACTCGCCGCCGAGGCCCACGCCCTGCGCGAACCGCAGGACGACGAGGAGCACGCCCGCGAGACCGCCGATGGCCGCGTGGGTGGGCAGCAGGCCGATCAGCATCGTCGCGATGCCGGTGATGAGCAGCGTCGTGACGAGCACGCGCTTGCGGCCCAGCTGGTCGCCGAGCCTGCCGAACAGGAACCCGCCCAGCGGTCGGGACAGGTACCCGACGGCGTAGGTGGAGAACGCGAGCAGCGTCGCGGTCAGCGGCTCGGAGCTGGGGAAGAACAGCGGGCCCAGCACGACGGCGGCGGCCACGTTGTAGATGGCGAAGTCGTACCACTCCAACGCGGTGCCGGAGAGCGACGCGGCGAACGCGCGGATGAGCGCGGGCCTGCGCACATCGGTGGTCTGGATTGGCGGCATCGTGTAATACTGCCTGTATACAACTCGTATGCGCAAGGAGTGGAATGTCAAATCTGCGTTTCGACCTCCCCGACGGCTCCCAGGTCGCGGTGACCGTGACCACGCTGCTCAACGGCGGCTACGCGGGCCGCAGCCAGGACGACGTGGCCGCTCACGTGCGGGAACTCGCCGAACTGGGGGTGCCCGCGCCGACCGAGACGCCGAGCCTCTACCCGGTCGCGCCCTACCTGGCGCAGCAGACCGACGACGTGCCGGTGCAGCACGGCCGGACCTCCGGCGAGGCCGAGTGGGCTCTGGTCGTGACCGACGACGACGTGCTGCTGACCGTCGCCTGCGACCACACCGACCGCGCGCTGGAGGCCCACGGGGTGGCGTGGAGCAAGCAGGCCGGGCCGGACGTGCTGGGGCGCGGTGCGTGGCGGCTCTCCGACGTGGCCGACCGGATCGACGGGATCGAGCTGACCGCGTGGGCCGACGACGTCGAGATCCAGGTCGGCACGCTCGCCGAACTGCTCACCCCCGCGTACTGGGTGGACGTGCTGCGGGCCCGTGACCTGCTCAGGCCCGGCACCGTGCTGCTGTCCGGCACCATCCCGATGCGCGAGGGCGTGAACCAGTTCGCCTCGTCCTGGCGGGTGGAGCTGCGCGACCCCGAGACCGGCGGCGCGATCGACCTCGCCTACCGGGTGCGCCCACTGCCCGCCCCGATCGGCTGACGCCGTTCGGGGCTACGGACTAGGGTCGGGTGTCGTGCGCTTCCTGTTGCCCCCCGTCCTGCTCGTGGCCGCCGTCGCTGCCTCCGCGTGCACCGGCACGACCACGCCCAGCGCGGAGGGCACGAACGACAACAGTTCGATCGTCCTGGCCGACGCGACCGAGCCCGCGACGCTGAACCCGTTGCTGGGCTACGGGTCGGAGGGCGTGTCGAAGATCTTCGACGGGCTGGTGGAGCACCGCGCGAACCGGACGCTGCGGCCCCAGCTCGCCGCCGAGGCCCCGAAGCCCGCCGCGGACGGCCTGTCGTGGACGGTGAGGCTGCGCGGCGACGTGAAGTTCACCGACGGCACGGCGTTCGGGCCCGAGGACGTCGTGGCGACCTACCGGGCGCTGCTCGACCCGGCCTCCGGGTCGACGATGAGGTCGAGGTTCGCGATGCTGACCGGCGTCGAGCAGCTGGACGCGCAGAACGTGCGGTTCACGCTGTCGAAGCCGTACGCGCCGTTCCCGAACCTGCTGGTGCTCGGCATCCTGCCGAGCGAGGCCCTGGCCGCGGGCGGCCCGCTGGCGAGCAGCCCGGTCAACACCGCGCCCGTCGGCACCGGCCCGTACCGGCTGACCGAGTGGGCCAGGGGCGACAAGATGGTCCTGGAGTCGAACCCCTCGCACGTCGAGGGCGACCCCAGGATCAAGAAGGTCACGGTGGTGTTCGTCCCGGACGACAACACCAGGGCCCAGCGGATGGAGAAGGGCGAGTTCGACGGCACCGACCTGCCGCCGCGGCTGGCCACGAAGTTCGCCCAGGCCAACGGGATGCGGGTCATCGACCACCAGACCGCCGACCTGAGGGCCATCACGCTGCCCACGGGGAACCCGGTGACCGGCGACCCGGCGATGCGGCTCGCGCTCAACACCGCCGTCAACCGCCAGGGGATGATCGACAACCTGCTGGCGGGCAAGGGCACGTCGGCGAGCACCCCCGTGCCCGCCGAACTCCCGGAGTTCGTCGACCCCGACTCGGCGTTCCGCTACGACAAGGCCCAGGCCGACGCCCTGCTCGACCAGGCGGGCTGGATCAAGGGCGCGGACGGGCTGCGCTCGCGCGACGGCGTGGCCGCGTCGTTCACGCTCATGTACCCGATCGGCGACGTCGTGCGCGTTGACCTGGCGACGGCGTTCGCCGCCGACGCCAGGGCCGTGGGCGTGGACGTGCAGCTCGCCGGGCTCAGCCGCGAGGCCATCGTGCCGCGGCTCGGCAAGGACGCCGTCCTCGGCGGCGAGGGCGACCCGTTCGACCCGGACCAGGCGCTGCACGGGACGCTGCACACCGCTGGCGCGGACAACCCCGGCGGCTACTCGAACCCCCTGGTCGACGCCGCGCTCGACGCGGGCCGCACCCTGCTCGACCCGGCCCAGCGGGTGGCCGCGTACGTGCAGTTCCAGCGCGCGTACCTCGCCGCGCCCGGCATGGTGACCCTCGCCTTCGTGACGCACACCTACGTGGTGCGCGAGAACTGGAACGGCTACCAGCAGGTGGTCGACCCCTCCGACCACGGCGGACTGTCGTGGGGCCCGTGGTGGAACCTCCAGAAGTGGACGCCCAAGTAGTGGACCTGCGAGCCGTGCGCGCCGACACCCCCGCCGCGCTGGACCGGGTCTTCCTGGACAGCGCGGGCTCCTCCCTGCCCCCGGCACCAGTCCTGGAGGCCCAGATCGGCCACCTGCGCCGCGAGGCCGAGGTCGGCGGCTACCTGGCCGCCGCCGAGCGGTTCGACGACCTGGAGGCCGGCTACGGCGTCCTGGCCGAGCTGCTGGGCGCCGCGCCGGACGAGATCGCCTTCTCCGACAGCGCGACCCGGTCGTGGCTGAGCGCGTTCGACGCCGTGCCGCTCGCCGCGGGTGACCGGGTGCTGGTCACCGAGGTCGAGTACGCGGGCAACGCCGTGCCGCTGCTGCGCCGCGCCGAGGAGACCGGGGCGACGGTCGAGGCCGTGCCGTCCGACGCGCACGGGCAGGTCGACGTGGCCGCGCTGCGCGAGCTGCTGGACGAGCGGGTCAAGCTCGTGTCGCTGGTGCACGTGCCGACCAACGGCGGCCTGGTGAACCCGGTCGCCGAGGTCGCCGCCGCCGCGCACGAGGTCGGCGCGCTGGTGCTGCTGGACGCGTGCCAGTCCATCGGCCAGATCCCCGTCCGGCTGCACGACCTGGGGGTGGACGTGCTGTCCGGCACCGGCCGCAAGTGGCTGCGCGGTCCGCGCGGCACCGGCTTGCTGGCCGTGCGCCGCGAGGTCCTGCACCGGCTGCGGCCCCGGCTGGTCGACCTGCACAGCGGCTCGTGGACGTCGCCGACGGCCTACGGGCTGCGCGACGACGCGCGGGTGTTCGAGCTGTGGGAGTGCTCGATCGCGGCCAAGCTCGGCCTCGTCGAGGCGGCCCGGTACGCGCTGGCCCTCGGCGTCGACACCATCGCGGCCGAGGTCGGCGACCGCGCCAAGCGCTTGCGCGCCGGGTTGGCCGACCTGCCCGGCGTGCGGGTCCACGACCTGGGCGAACGGCGGTGCGGCCTGGTCACGTTCACCGTCGACGGGGTCGCCGCCCCGGACGTGAAGGCCCGGCTGGCCGCCGAGGGCGTGACGGTGACGACCAGCTCCGTCGGGTCGACCAGGATCGACATGGGCAGGCGCGGGCTCGACGAGGTAGTGCGGGCGTCCCCGCACTACTTCGTCTCACCCGAGCAGGTCGACCAGGCGGTCGAGGCGGTCAGCAGGTCTGGCCGATGACCCGCGGCACGCAGTCCGCGTAGCCGAGGAACAGGTCCACGGCGGTGTTGTTGCGCGCCACCTGCGTGGCGATCTGGGTGTCGCGCGGGTAGAAGCCGTTGAGGCCCGTCCCCGACTTGGGGTACATCTCGAAGGTGTAGCTCCAGATCTTGTGCGTGGCCCACATCCAGTCGTTGATGCCGCCGTCGGTGATGTACAGGTCGCTGGACTGCTGCGGCGTGTACCCGTTCAGCGCCGCCATCTGCCTGCCCAGCGTCCCGAAGGCGTTCGCCTGGTCGGCGTTGAGGCCCGTCGCGGTGTCGCTGTAGGTGTAGCCGTAGGGCCACAGGATCAGCTCGGAGTAGGTGTGCCAGTCGATGTGCGCCTTGATCTGCTGGACGCCGCCGACCACGCGGGAGTTCGTGAAGTCCCGCACCCGCTGGGTCTCCGGCGCGGAGAACGCGCTGGGACCGCGGTAGGTCTCGCTCGACCCGGTGCCGCTGGAACCGCCGCAGCAGCCCCACTGGTAGCCCCAGTTGCGGTTGGGGTCGGTGCCCGTGGACGTCGAGTTCGGCTGCCGGTTCTTGCGCCAGCCGCGCAGCGTGCCCGCCGCGATGTCGTACTCCGCGCCGTCCGGGTTCACGCTCGGCACGACCCAGATCTCCCGGCTGTCCACCAGCGCCTTGATCGCGGTGCTGGTGGCGTAGCCGTCGGTGAAGCGCTTGATGATGTGCAGGCACATCTCCACGGTCAGGTGCTCGCGGGCGTGCTGGTTGCAGGTGAACAGCACCTCCGGCTTCGCCTGGTCCACCGCGGGGTTGTTGCTGATCTTCAGGACGGGCAGGGACCGGCCCTGGTAGGAGTTGCCCAGCGACGACAGCCGGACCAGGTTCGGGTGGTCGGTGACGGTCTGGTTCAGCTCCGCCGTCATCTCGGCGTAGTTGTGGTAGCCGGTGTAGCCCGACGGGAAGTCCATCGTGCCGATCTCGGCCGAGCCCAGCTGGGCGAGCTGCTCGTCGGCGTCGCCCTTCGGCTTCACCGCCAGCCCGGTCGCGCGCAGGGCGCGGAGCTGGGAGCGCTCGGCGATCACGGTCAGCTTGTCGCCGTCCATGCCGAGCACGTCGACCCCGGTTCGGGCGACCTTCGTGCGGGCCTCGGCGTTGACCGCGGTGACCTCGTAGACGGTCCGCTCGCCCTGGACGGCCGTGGGTTCGGCGTATCCGGGGGCCGCGGTGGCCATGACGGCCAGACAGGCCAGGGCGACCAGGCCACGTCGTTTTGCGAACATGTGCGTCTCCATCATCAGCAGGGGTTTTGCGACGGAGTGGTGCTCATTGCAGGGTCGCGCGCTCCTCGGTGGTCAGGTAGCGCCGTTCGCCGGGTTCGCCGTGCTCCGCACCGGGCTGACAGTTGACACAATTCCGCTTCCCCTAGGCTTGGGGGCATGCTCAACCGCATCGACCTGCGAGGCAGTGTCCCGTCGTCAGCCGAACTCCGCGCGGTCCTCCCGCGTGCCGAGGAGGACGTGGACGCGGTGCTGCATCAGGTCCGGCCGGTGGTCGAGGCGGTGGCCGCCCGCGGTGCCGAGGCCGCCCAGGAGTACTCCGAGCGCTTCGACGGGGTGCGCCCCGCCTCGGTCCGCGTGCCCGCGGCCGAGGTGGCCGCCGCGCTGACCGCGCTCGACCCGGCCGTCCGGGCGGCGCTGGAGGAGTCCATCGCGCGGGCCCGCAAGGTCCACGCCGAGCAGCGCCGCACCGACACCACCGTCCAGGTCGTGCCCGGCGGCACGGTCACCGAGCGCTGGGTGCCGGTCGCCCGCGTCGGCCTCTACGCCCCCGGCGGCCTCGCCGTCTACCCGTCCAGCGTCATCATGAACGTCGTCCCCGCGCAGGCCGCCGGGGTCGAGTCCCTGGTCGTCTGCTCACCGCCCCAGGAGGAGTTCGCGGGCCTCCCGCACCCGACGATCCTCGCCGCCGCCGCGCTGCTCGGCGTGGACGAGGTGTGGGCCGTCGGCGGCGCGCAGGCCGTGGCGCTGCTGGCCTACGGCGGTGTCGACACCGACGGCCGCGAGCTGGAGCCCGTCGACCTGGTGACCGGGCCCGGCAACCTGTACGTGACGGCCGCGAAGCGGATGCTGCGCGGCCTCATCGGCATCGACGCCGAGGCGGGCACGACGGAGATCGCCGTCCTCGCGGACTCGACCGCCGACCCCGTGCACGTGGCGGCCGACCTGATCAGCCAGGCCGAGCACGACCCGGCCGCCGCGAGCGTGCTGGTGACCGACTCGGTGGAGCTGGCCGACGCGGTCGACGCGGAACTGGTCCGGCAGACCGCCGAGACCAAGCACCACGAGCGCGTGCGGACGGCGTTGAGCGGCACGCAGTCCGGCACGGTCCTGGTGTCCTCCGTGGACGACGGCCTGCGCGTGGTGAACGCCTACGCGGCCGAGCACCTGGAGGTCCAGACCGCGGACGCGTCCGCCGTGGCCGCCCGCGTCCGGTCCGCGGGCGCGGTCTTCGTCGGCCCGCACTCGCCCGTGTCGCTCGGCGACTACTGCGCGGGCTCCAACCACGTCCTGCCCACCGGCGGCTGCGCCCGGCACTCGTCCGGGCTGTCCGTGCAGACTTTCCTGCGCGGCATCCACGTGGTCGACTACTCCGAGGACGCGCTGCGCGAGGTGGCCGACCACGTCGTGGCGCTGGCCAACGCGGAGGACCTGCCCGCGCACGGTCAGGCCGTGACGGCGAGGTTCCGGCGATGAGGCCCGTCGGCGACCGCGTCGAGCTGTCCGACCTGCCCCTGCGCGAGGACCTGCGGGGCCGCACGCCGTACGGCGCGCCGCAGCTGGACGTGCCCGTCCGGCTCAACACCAACGAGAACCCCTACCCGCCCACGCCCGCGCTGGCCGCGGACGTGGTGGCGGCGGTCGCCGAGATCGCGGGCGAGCTGCACCGCTACCCCGACCGCGACGCGCTGGCGCTGCGCTCCGACCTCGCCGCGTACCTCGCGGACGCGACCGGTGTGCCGCTGACCGAGCGCAACCTGTGGGCGGCCAACGGGTCGAACGAGATCCTCCAGCAGATCCTCCAGGCGTTCGGCGGCCCCGGCCGCACCGCGCTGGGGTTCGAGCCGTCGTACTCGATGCACCCGATCATCGCGGCGGGCACCCGCACCGAGTGGGCGCCGACGCCCCGCCGCGAGGACTTCTCGCTGGACACCGCGCGGGCCGCGGAGGTCGTGGCGGACCGGAGGCCGGACGTGGTGTTCGTGACCAGCCCGAACAACCCGACCGGGCAGAGCGTGCCGCCGTCCGACCTCCGCGAGCTGATCGCGGCGGCACCGGGCGTGGTCGTGGTGGACGAGGCGTACGCGGAGTTCTCGCCGCGCCGCAGCGCCGTGGAGCTGATCGAGGAGTTCCCGGAGAAGCTGATCGTCAGTCGCACGATGAGCAAGGCGTTCGCGTTCGCGGGCGGGCGGCTCGGCTACCTGGCCGCCGCGCCCGCCGTGGTCGACGCGCTGCTGCTCGTGCGGCTGCCGTACCACCTGTCGGCGCTCACGCAGGCCGCCGCGCGGGCGTCGCTGCGGCACGCGGCCGAGACGCTCGGCTCGGTGGCGAAGCTCGCCGCCGAACGCGACCGGGTCGCGGAGTCGTTGGCGGGACTGGGTTTCCGGGTCGTCGAGAGCGACTCCAACTTCCTGCTGTTCGGCTGGTTCACCGACGCGCACGCGACGTGGCGGTCCTATTTGGAGCGTGGCGTCCTGATCAGGGACGTCGGCATCGCAGGGCACCTGCGGGTCACCATCGGAACGCCCGAGGAGAACGACGCCTTCCTCGCGGCGAGCAAGGAGGTTCTTCGGTGAGTCGGGTCGGCAAGGTGGAACGCGCCACCAGCGAATCGTCGGTGTACGTCGAGATCGACCTCGACGGCACCGGCCGGGTCGAGATCGGCACCGGGGTCCCGTTCTACGACCACATGCTCACCGCGTTCGGCGTGCACGGCAGCTTCGACCTCGTCGTCCGGGCGACCGGTGACGTCGAGATCGACGCCCACCACACCGTCGAGGACGTCGCCATCGTGCTCGGCCAGGCGCTGCGCGACGCGCTGGGCGACAAGAAGGGCATCCGCCGCTTCGGCGACTGCTGGATCCCGATGGACGAGACCCTCGCGCACGCCGCCGTCGACGTCTCGGGTCGGCCGTACTGCGTGCACACCGGCGAGCCGGAGCAGTTCACCACCTTCACGATCGGCGGCAACTACCCGTTCGTGCTGAACCGGCACGTGTTCGACTCGCTCGCGTTCCACGCGCAGATCGCGCTGCACGTCCGCGTCGAGTACGGCCGCGACCCGCACCACATCGCCGAAGCCCAGTTCAAGGCCATCGCACGGGCCCTGCGCGCGGCCGTCGAGCCGGATCCGCGGGTGGCGGGCGTGCCGTCCACCAAGGGTGTCCTGTAATGCCGGAGGAGTACGTCGCCATCGGGCTGCTGGCCCTCGCGGGCTTCCTGCTCGGTGGCGTCTACAGCACGTGGAAGACGGCCAAGGCCGTGGCCGTCGTGCTGGGGATCTTCGCGCTGGTCGCCGTCGGCGGAGCGGTGGCCTGGTTCCTCTAGGCCCCGTGCGTCGGCGGCAGCTCGGACAGGTACCGAGGGGGCACGGACGCCGCCAGCCACACGCCGTTGGCGCTGACGCGGAACTCGTGGCCGTCGGCCCGCATGGCGGCGGTGTCCACCACCAGCACCACGGGCTTGCCGCGCCGCGCCCCCACGCGCTGGGCGGTCTCGACCGTCGAGGACAGGTGCACGTCGTGCCGGTTCATCGGCTTCAGCCCGTCGCGGTGGATCTCGGGCAGCACGCGGCCGACGGTGCCGTGGTAGAGCACGGCGGGTGGTTCGGCCACCGGCAGGTCGAGGTCCACCTCGACGCTGTGGCCCTGGCTGGCCCGGATGCGGTCGCCCTCGATCGCGAAGCGCTTCTTGTCGTTGCGCTCGACCACCTCCTCCAGCTGGGCGCGGGTCGTGCCCCGGCCGAGCGCGGCCAGCAGGTCGTCGATGTCGACCCAGCCCGCGGCGTCCAGGCGCAGGCCGATGGCCTCGGGGGAGTGTCTGAGGTGCTTGGAGAGCCGCTTGGACAAGCGGATGACGTCCTTCTCGTGCATGGAGCACACCTCAGCACGTCGAACACCGGCCCCGCCACCGCTTTCCACGACCGCCGAGCGGCTCAGGTGCCGCCCTCGGCCGCGGCCTTCAGCTTCGGCGCGCCGGGGCCGTCGACGGCCTGCGCGTCGTCGAAGTTGTGCAGGAAGCAGCTCCGCAGCGACAGGCAGCCGCAGCCGATGCACGACGTCAGGCGGTCCCGCAGCCGGTTGAGGGCGTCGATCCGCGCGTCCAGCTCCTCCTGCCACGACTGGGACAGCCTGCTCCAGTCGGCCTTGGTCGGGGTGCGGCCGTCCGGCAGCGTCGCCAGCGCGGCGTGCACCTCCTCCAGGCTCAGGCCGACCCGCTGCGCGGTGCGGATGAACGCGAGCCGCCGCAGCACCGACCGCGCGTACCGGCGCTGGTTGCCCGCCGTGCGGTGCGACGCGATCAGCCCGCGCTCCTCGTAGAAGCGCAGCGCGGTGTGGGGTACGCCGCTGCGCTCGGCCACCTGTCCGATGGTCAGGTTCTCCGGCAACTTGGTCACGGGTCCACCCTACTTCTTGACCTCCACCATGGTCGAGGTTGAAAGGTGGGGGCATGACGGTGACGAGGGAAATGGGTTTCGCCGACATCCCCGCGCTCTACGGGAGGATGGCGGGCGACGAGAAGCACGAGTGGGCCTCGGCGTCCACGCTGCCCGTGCTGTGGGTGCTCTACGACCGAGTGCTGGACGTGGCGCCGGACCGGGTCGACGACCCGAGCCGCGACCGCTTCCTGCTGTCCAAGGGGCACGGGCCGATGGCGTACTACGCGGTGCTGGCTGCGAAGGGGTTCCTGGATCCGTCCCTGTTGGACACGTGGACCCGGTGGGACTCGCCGCTGGGCCTGCACCCGGACCGCGTCCTCGTGCCCGGCGTGGAGATCGGCAGCGGTTCGCTCGGCCACGGGCTGCCGATCGGCGTGGGCACGGCGATCGGCCTGGGGCTCCAGGGCGGGCGGCAGCGCGTGGTCGTGCTGATCGGCGACGGTGAGCTGGACGAGGGCAGCAACCACGAGGCCATCGCGTTCGCGAGCCGGATGGGGCTGGAGCGGCTGACCGTCGTGGTGGTGGACAACAGGTCCGGCACGCACGGCTGGCCCGGCGGTGTCGCGGCCCGGTTCGCGGTCGAGGGCTGGGAGGCGATCACGGTGGACGGCCGGGACCAGGACGCGCTGCACGAGGCGCTCCTCACCCCGCACGTCGGCACGCCCCTCGCGGTCGTGGCGGAGGTCCGATGAGCACCATGCGCGAGGCGTTCGTGAGGACCGTGACCGACGCGATGGAGACCGACCCGAGGGTGGTGGTCGTGCTCGCGGAGATCTCGCGGGACGTCTTCCCGGTGACCGATCGGGTGATCAACGTCGGAATCCGCGAACAGGCCATGGTCGGCGTGGGGGCGGGGCTGGCGCTGTCCGGGCTGCGGCCCGTCGTGCACAGCTACGCGCCGTTCCTGGTGGAGCGGCCGTTCGAGCAGATCAAGCTCGACTTCGGGCACCAGGACGTCGGGGGAGTCCTGGTCAGCGTCGGCGGCTCCTACGACGACCCCGGCTGGGGCCGGACGCACCAGGCGCCCGGCGACGTGGCGCTGATCGACACGCTGCCGGGGTGGACCGTGCACGTCCCCGGCCACCCGGACGAGGTGGAACCGCTGCTGCGGCCCGCCCTCGCGGGCGACGACCGCGTCTACCTGCGGCTGTCGCTGCGCACCAACACCCGCGCGTACCCGGTGGCGGAGGGGTTCACCGAGGTCCGCGGGGGCAGGCTGGGCGTCGTGGTGGCCGTCGGGCCGATGCTCGACCGGGTGCTGGAGGCGACCGCCGACACCGACGTGACGGTGCTCTACGCGGCCACCGTCCGGCCGTTCGACGCCGAGGGCCTGCGCCGGGCCGTGCGCGCCGCCGACCACGCCGACGTGCTGCTGGTCGAGCCGTACCTGGAGGGCACGTCGACCCACCTGGTGACCGAGGCGCTGGCCGACCTGCCCGCACGGGTGAGATCCCTTGGCGTGCAACGGGAAGCCGAACTGCGCGCGTACGGCACGGCGGAGGACCACGACGCCGCCCACGACCTCGACGCGCTGGGCGTCGCGGCGGCCGTGCGGCGGATGTTCGGCCACGGGGGTCAGGCATGATCTAGTCCCGTGAGAGTGCCGAGAACCCTGATCTGGACCGCAGCACCCACGGCGGAACTGCAACGCGCCCTGCACCGGGAGGGCTCCGGCCCTGCCGCGCTGGTGCCGGTGACCTCCGGCACCGTGCTGCTGCCCGCGCGGCAGGGCGGTTTCGCGGCGGCGATGAGACTGGCGGCGAGGTGCCGCGAGATCGGGGGCACGGCGCTGGTGCTGCGGTGGGCGGGTGCCACGCGGGTCGGGTCCGACGGCGTGCGCACCACCTACCGCGGCTCCCCGCTCTCGGCGATGAGGCTGGTCGGCCCGGTCACGTGGTGGCTGCTCAAGGGCCGGGAGCGCGGCGAGGCCGACCTCACCGCCGACGTGACCCAGGTCGTGGGCCTGGTCGACGAGGGGAGGGCGGACACCCACGTGGCCGGGCTGCCCTCGGCGCGCAGCCGCCTCGCCGACCTGCCGATCAACACCCTGCTGCCTGTCATCCCGGTCACGCAGGGCGCGGCGCCGCCCGAACCGCCGCTGACCTAACCTGGACACGTGGCACGAGTCGTCGTATTGGACTACGGATCCGGCAACCTCCGCTCGGTCGAGCGCGCGCTCCAGCGCGTCGGCGCCGACGTGGAGGTGACCGCCGACCGCACAGCCGTGCGCGAAGCCGACGGCCTGCTCGTCCCCGGCGTCGGCGCGTACGCGGCGTGCATGGAGCAGCTCAACGCGATCCGCGGCGGCCGGATGATCGGCGAACGCCTCGCGGGCGGGCGTCCGGTGCTCGGCGTGTGCGTCGGGATGCAGATCCTGTTCGACCGCGGCATCGAGCACGGCGTCCTCACGGAGGGCTGCGGCGAGTGGCCCGGCACGGTCGAGCGGCTGGACGCGCCGGTCGTGCCCCACATGGGCTGGAACACCGTCCGCCCGGTCGAGGGCACGAAGCTCTTCGCCGGCCTGCCCGCCGACACCCGCTACTACTTCGTGCACTCCTACGGCGTGCGCAAGTGGGAGCTGGAGCCGTCCGACGTCATCCGCCCGCCGCTGGTCACGTGGGCCGAGCACGGCACGGACTTCGTGGCGGCGGTGGAGAACGGCCCTCTGTGGGCGACGCAGTTCCACCCCGAGAAGTCCGGCGACGCGGGCGCGCACCTGCTGGAGAACTGGCTGAGCACCTTCAACTAGGCTGAATGGCGTGACATTCACGCTGCTCCCGGCCGTTGACGTGGTGGACGGCCGTGCCGTTCGGCTCGTCCAGGGCGAAGCCGGCACCGAGACCAACTACGGCGAACCGCTCGACGCCGCCCTCGCGTGGCAGCGCGACGGCGCCGAGTGGGTGCATCTGGTCGACCTCGACGCCGCCTTCGGTCGCGGCAGCAACCGCGAGCTGCTGGCCAGGGTCGTCGGCGAACTCGACGTGAACGTCGAGCTGTCCGGCGGCATCCGCGACGACGAGTCGCTCGCCGCCGCGCTGTCGACCGGCTGCGCCAGGGTCAACCTGGGCACCGCCGCGATCGAGAACCCCGACTGGTGCGCGAAGGTCGTGGCCGAGCACGGCGAGAAGATCGCCGTCGGCCTGGACCTGCGCATCACCGAGCGCGGCCACCGCGTGTCCGGCCGGGGCTGGACCACCGACGGCGGTGACCTGTGGGAGGTGCTGGAGCGGCTGGACCGCGACGGCTGCGCCCGCTACGTCGTCACCGACGTCGGCCGCGACGGCATGCTCCAGGGCCCGAACATCGACCTGCTGCGCGACGTCTGCGCCCGCACCGACGCCCCGGTCATCGCGTCCGGCGGCGTGTCCAGTGTGGACGACCTGGTCGCGCTCGCCTCGCTGTCCCGCGACGGCGTCGAGGGCACGATCATCGGCAAGGCCCTGTACGCGGGCAACTTCACCCTGCCGGAAGCCCTCGCCGCGGTGCGCGCCTCCGCCGAGATCTGACCCGTCCGGCAGTTGTCATCCCGTGGGATGGTTTTCGACCATCCCACGGGATGTTGTCCGTTGAGCGGTCCTCTCGCCACCGTGAGGACATGCCTCTCCCCACCTCCGCGGTTCTGGCCACCGGGTCCGGCAGCCCCGACCGCGCACACCCGGTCCTCCCCTCCGACCGCGGGGCGGGTGGGTGGTGACCGACTGCTCAGGCTCCCGGAAGCGGCCGCTGCCGCGCACGGCTGATGGCCGCGTCGATCTCCCCGACGATGTGGACCTCAGCCGCCTTGCGCTCGACCCCGGTCCCCGCCAGCACCTCGGCCGCGGTTCCCGCGCCTTCGGCCAGCAGGCCGAGCAGCAGGTGTTCGGTCCCGACGAAGGTGTGCCCGAGCCGTAGCGCCTCCCGCACCGCGAGTTCCAGCGCCTTCTTGCAGTGCGTGGTGAACGGCTGCTGCTCGGACGGCTGCTTGCTGGTCTTGTCCAGCTTCAGCAGCAGGGTCATCCGCGTGGTGCCCTCCGACGCCTCCAGGTGGTGGATCGTCTTCGCGCCCAGCCCGTGCGACTCGTCGAGCAGCCCGAGCAGCAGGTGCTCGGTGCCGATGGTCTCGCTGAACCGCGCGTGGTGCCGAGCCAGCACCACCACCCGCCGCGCCCGCTCGGTGTACCGGTCGAACGAGGGCTTCGACAGCGCCTCGACGTCGGGCGACTCCCGCGGCACGAACCGCTTCTGCGCCGCCTGCTTGCTCACGCCCAGGCTCTCGCCGATGTCCGTCCACGAGGCCCCCGACCGCCGCGCCTCGTCCACGAAGTGCCCGATCAGGTGATCACCGAGTTCGTCGAGCTGGCGGCTCAGCAGCACCGCGGTCGTCAACCGGTCGAGCACCGCCGTGTGCTCCGACGCGACGGTGACGATGAGATCCGTGAGTTGAACGGGTGCCGCAATCATCCGTCAACTCTAGGTTGACGGATGAATCCTCGTCAACCCTCGGTTGACGTCACGATGGAAATGCCGATCGATCCGGTGCGTCCACGCCTGAGCTTGCTGCCCCACAGCGTCAACTTCCCGGCGACGCCGTACTTCTTGCCGATCAACCCACGCACCCGGTCGGTTTGCTCCTGGTCCATCAGCGAGGCCCGCGCCCCCACCGGCTCCCCGGTCGGGTTCCCCCGGATGTCACAGGGCCCGACCAGCACCTTCCCGTCCCGCCGAATCCGCTTCACCTTCCCGCTGTCGGTGGCGGACCACGCGGCCAGCCCGTCCCCGTCCCGCACCACCCACACGGGGGTGGGCACGGCCCGACCGTCCTTGCGGAACGTCGTCAACAACAGGTACTTGCCATCACCGAGGTCACCGATCACCCCTCGGACACTAGTGGCACCCCGGACCTCGGGACGGTGGTGAAACCGGTTCTCCCGCCACGACTGTCCCCAAGGGCGACCCCTGTGCGATCCGCACGACGTCGCGGGCGGTGTCGTCGCTCCGCGCAGTCGTGCGCCCGGTCCACTCGACGAACCGGGCGTCGCGGTGGTCGCCGTCCCCGGTCTTCGCGGGGGTGACCCCTCGGTCGGTCCGGACCTGGAGGACTTCGTACCCGCCCTCACCGACCTGCCGTCCGCCTGACCGTAGGCTGGTCGGCATGTCCGTCGCTGTCCGTGTGATCCCCTGTCTCGACGTCGACCGAGGCCGGGTGGTGAAGGGCGTCAACTTCACCAACCTCGTCGACGCGGGAGACCCGGTCGAGCTGGCTCGCGCCTACGACGCCGAAGGCGCGGACGAGTTGACCTTCCTGGACGTCACGGCGTCCTCTTCGGACCGCGGGACGACGTTCGACGTCGTCCGCCGCACGGCCGAGCAGGTCTTCATCCCGCTCACGGTCGGCGGCGGCGTCCGCAGCCCCGACGACGTCGACAAGCTGCTCCGCGCGGGCGCGGACAAGGTCGGGGTCAACACGGCGGCGATCGTGCGGCCGGAGCTGCTGGGCGAGCTGTCGCAGCGGTTCGGGGCGCAGTGCATCGTGCTGTCCGTGGACGCGCGGCGCGTGCCGGAGGGGGAGCGGCCGACCCCGTCCGGGTTCGAGGTGACGACCCACGGCGGGCGCAAGGGCACCGGGATCGACGCCGTCGAGTGGGCCGCGCGCGGTCAGGAGCTGGGGGTCGGCGAGATCCTGCTGAACTCCATGGACGCCGACGGCACCAAGGTCGGGTTCGACCTGGAGCTGCTGCGCCTGGTCCGCGCGGTCGTGGACGTGCCGCTGATCGCGAGCGGCGGCGCGGGCGCGGTTGACCACTTCCCGCCCGCCGTCGAGGCCGGGGCCGACGCGGTGCTCGCCGCGAGCGTGTTCCACTTCGGCCAGCTGAGGATCTCCGAGGTCAAGGACGGGCTGCGCGCGGCCGGGGTGGTGGTCCGGTGACGCGGAACCCCTCCGCGCCGCCGGAGGTGCTCATCTCGGCGGCCGTCGCGGCCGGTGGAGCGCTGCTGTTCCTGCTGGTGGGCGTCGTGAAGTGGCAGGTCGACGGCGACGTGGTCTGGGTGCGGTTCCCGGCGGTCGTGGCCGCGCTGGAACTCGTCGTCGCGGCCGGTCTCGTGATCGGGTTCCGGCCGGCGCGGGTCACCGCGATCATCCTGTTCCTGCTGCTCGCGCTGGTCCACCTGCTCGCCACGCTCAACGACGGCCCGGTGTGGGCGCGCGTCATCACGGGCGTCCTGTCGGCCGCGCACGTCTACGGCGTGGTGCTGCTCAACACGGCCCCGGCGCTGATCCACCTCAAACGCGGAGGAAACCGGTGACCGAACTCGACCCCGCCATCGCCTCCAGGCTCAAGCGCACCGCCGACGGGCTGGTGTGCGCGGTCGCGCAGCAGCGCGGCACGGGCGAGGTGCTGATGGTGGCGTGGATGGACGACGCCGCGCTGCACGAGACGCTGACGACCCGGCAGGCGGTGTACTTCTCCCGCAGCAGGCAGCAGCGCTGGCGCAAGGGCGACACGTCCGGCCACACGCAGTACGTGCACGAGGTGCGCCTGGACTGCGACGGCGACGCCCTGCTGCTCGTGGTCGACCAGACCGGCGCGGCCTGCCACACCGGCGACCGCACCTGCTTCGACGCGGACGTGCTGCTGGAGGACTAGTCGATGTCGCCGGTCAGGTAGCGCTGGAGGGTCGGCCCGACGGCCGCGACGACGGTGTCGACGTCGGCCGAGGCGAGCGGTTCGAACTTCACCACGTACCTGACCATGCCCATGCCGATGACCTGCGACGCGCACAGCGAGGCCCGCAGGTCGACCCGGTCGACGTCGAGACCCTCGGTGATCCTGCCGAACACGTTGTGCAGGAAGAACTCCCGCAGGGCGTTCGCCACGCCCTCGTGGCTGGTCACGCTGCGCACGATCGCGGCGAACGGGCCTCCGCCGGTGGCGTCCCAGATGGTGGTGAAGTTGCGCGCGATCCGTTCGCCGATCTGCTCCGGCGGCCCGTCGAGCAGGCGCGCGACCAGCACGGTCGGGTCGAACGGGAGCTTGAGGACGGCCTGCGCGAACAGGTTCTCCTTGCCGCCGAACCAGTGGTTGACCATCGCGGCGTCGACCCCCGCCCTGGCGGCGATGGACCGCACGGTGGCACCCTCGTACCCGCGGGCGATGAACACCTCGCGCGCCGCGTCGAGCAGCACGGTCCTGGTGTCCTCGCCGCCCGCCCGCCGCCCGCGGCGCTTGGGCTCCGCCTGCTCGCTCGCTGTGGTCACGGCACCATCATCCCGCCGTCCGGACCAAATTTCAACAAGCGATGAAATCTGCGTCTGCCCGAAGCCCTGAAGAGGGCTCGTATAGGTCTTCACGGCAGAATGGCCGAATGGTCAGCGTCATCGGAGCCGGTGCAGGCTCGGGTCTGGGCGAAATCAGCCCCACCCGTGAGGAATTCCGCGAGCTCGCCGCCGATCGCCGGGTCATCCCGGTCGTCCGACGGCTCCTCGCCGACGCGGAGACGCCCGTCGGCCTCTACCGCAAGCTCGCGGGGGACCGGCCGGGCACGTTCCTGCTGGAGTCCGCCGAGAACGGCCGGTCGTGGTCGCGCTGGTCGTTCGTCGGCGCGCGCTCCTCGGCCGCGCTCACGGCCACCGGTGGCGAGGCCTACTGGACGGGCGTGCGCCCGGTCGGCCTGCCCGAGGGCGGAGACCCGCTCCAGGCGCTGCGCGAGACCATCGAGGTGCTGCGCACCGACCGCATGCCCGGCATGCCCCCGCTGACCGGCGGCATGGTCGGCTACATCGGCTACGACGCCGTGCGCAGGCTGGAGAAGCTGCCGACGCTGGCCGAGGACGACCTGAAGGTCCCCGAACTGGTGATGCTGCTGGCCACCGACCTGGCCGCGCTCGACCACCACGAGGGCACCGTCACGCTCATCGCGAACGCCCTGAACTGGGACGACTCGACGCACAACATCGACGCGGCCTACGACGACGCCGTGGCCCGCCTCGAACAGATGACGCTGGACCTGCAGAACCCGGCGCCCGCGACGGCCGCTGTGTTCACCCGCCAGCGACCGGAGTTCACCCGCAGGCGCACGCCCCAGGAGCACCACGACGTCATCGAGAAGGCCAAGGCCGCGATCCGCGCGGGCGAGGCGTTCCAGGTCGTGCTGTCGCAGCGGTTCGAGATGCGCACGGACGCCGACCCGCTGGACATCTACCGCGTGCTGCGGACGTCCAACCCCAGCCCGTACATGTACCTGCTGCGCCTGGAGGGCTTCGACATCGTCGGGTGCAGCCCCGAGTCGCTCGTGACGGTCCGCGACGGCAAGGCGACGACCCACCCGATCGCGGGCACCCGCTGGAGGGGCGTGGACGAGGAGGAGGACGCCGTCCTCCAGAAGGACCTCCTCTCCGACGAGAAGGAGCGCGCCGAGCACCTCATGCTCGTCGACCTCGGCCGCAACGACCTCGGCCGCGTGTGCAGGCCGGGTTCCGTGACGGTCGTGGAGTTCTTCAAGGTCGAGAAGTACAGCCACGTCATGCACATCGTGTCCACCGTGACGGGTGAACTGTCGGACGGGAAGACGGCGTACGACGCGGTCGCGGCCTGCTTCCCGGCGGGCACCCTGTCCGGCGCGCCGAAGCCGCGCGCGATGGAGCTGATCGAGGAGCTGGAACCGACCCGGCGCGGCCTCTACGGCGGCGTCGTCGGCTACCTGGACTTCGCGGGCGACGCGGACACCGCCATCGCCATCCGGACCGCGCTGGTGCGCGACGGCGTGGCGTACGTGCAGGCGGGCGGCGGGATCGTGGCCGACTCCGACCCGGTCTCCGAGGACAACGAGTGCCTGAACAAGGCCGGGGCCGTCCTGGCCGCCATCGCCACCGCGCAGACGATGAAGCCCGCCGCGAGTCCGACGAGTGTTTAGGCGTCCACTGTGGATCGTGGTGCTCCTCCTGCTGCTGGGGGCGCTCGCGCTGTGGGGGGCCTCCGGCCTGACCTGGGTCACCGAGTCGGTGCAGCGCCCCGGAGCCGCGGCGACCGCGGTCGACAGGTCCGGGGCCGACGTAGTGCCCGAGCTGGTGCCGCTGGCCGTGCTCTGCGCGGCCGCCGTCGCCGCCGTGGTGGCCCTCTCGGGCTGGGTTCGGCGGGTGCTGGGCGGGATCGTGCTGGTCACCGGCCTCGGCGCGGTGTGGTTCGCGCTCGCGGCGCCGGGCGGCCCGGTGCCCAAGGGGCTGGTCGTGCTCGGTGCGCTGCTCGTGGTCGCCGCGGGCGTGCTGCTGCTGGTGCGCGGGCAGGCCATGCCGCGCCTGGGCGGCAGCTACCAGACGCCCGCCGCGGCGAAGCGCTCCACGGACCCGGACAAGGACCTGTGGCGTGCGTTGGAACGCGGCGACGACCCCACCGATCGGGGCTGACCCGTGGCTGACGAGGTGCTGACACGCCTGCGCCGCACGTTCGCGCACGTCGTACCCGTGGGTGCCTCGCGGAGCAGCCCCGATCGTGCCACCCCGGTGGCCGGTCGGGTTGTCCGGCGGGGTTAGCATCCTTGCGGCGGGAAGGGGATCGTGACGTGTGCGAACTTGCGACCGATGTAGTTGGCAGTGAGGCACCGAGTACCGGGCCGGCGAGCAAGTGCGAGGTGTCCGGGTGACCGTTCTCGAATCGATCATCGAAGGCGTTCGTGAGGACCTCGCCGTCCGCGAGGCCGCTCTTCCGTTTCCCGAGCTGCGCGCGCGCACCACGAAGGTCGCGCCGCCCCAGGACGTGATGTCCGTCCTGCGTGCTCCGGCCGTCGGCGTGATCGCCGAGGTGAAGCGGCGCAGTCCGTCCAAGGGTGACCTGGCGGCCATCCCGGAGCCCGCGGACCTGGCCGTGGCCTACGAGGCCGGTGGCGCCAGCGTCATCAGCGTGCTGACCGAGAGCCGTCGTTTCGGCGGGTCGCTGGAGGACTTCGACGCGGTGCGCGCGGCGGTCAAGATCCCGTTGCTGCGCAAGGACTTCATCGTCAGCCCGTACCAGGTGCACGAGGCGCGCCTGCACGGCGCCGACCTGGTGCTGCTGATCGTGGCCGCGCTGGAGCAGAACGCCCTGATCGCGCTGCTCGACCGGGTCGAGTCGCTCGGCATGACCGCGCTCGTCGAGGTGCACACGGCCGAGGAGGCCGACCGCGCGCTGGAGGCGGGCGCGAGCGTGATCGGCGTCAACGCGCGCAACCTGCACACCCTGGAGGTCGACCGGGACACGTTCGGGCGCATCGCGCCGGGGCTCCCGTTCGAGACGATCAAGATCGCCGAGTCCGGTGTGCGCGGGCCGGGCGACCTCATGTCGTACGCGGGCCACGGGGCCGACGCGGTGCTGGTCGGCGAGGGTCTGGTCACCGCGCCCGACCCGAAGGTCGCCGTGAACAAGCTCGTGACGGCGGGTTCGCACCCCGCCTGTCCGCGCCCGAGTCGCTAAGCAACCCTGGAGGATGGCATGTCGCCAACCGGCACCGTGGGCAGCGGTCAGTTCGCGCCCACGCCGCACGATCCCGACGAGCGGGGGCACTTCGGCCCCTGGGGCGGTCGGTACATGCCGGAGGCGCTCATCGCCGCGGTCGACGAGCTCGCCGTCTTCTACGAGAAGGCGCGCGTCGACCCGGACTTCCTCGCTGAGTTCGCCAGGCTGCTCAAGGACTACGCGGGTCGTCCGTCGCTGCTGACCGAGGCGAAGAAGTTCTCGCGGCACGCGGGCGGCGCGCGGGTCTTCCTCAAGCGGGAAGACCTGAACCACACCGGCTCGCACAAGATCAACAACGTGCTGGGCCAGGCGCTGCTCACCAAGCGCATGGGCAAGAAGCGCGTGATCGCCGAGACCGGCGCGGGCCAGCACGGCGTCGCGACCGCGACCGCGTGCGCGCTGATGGACCTCGACTGCGTCGTCTACATGGGCGAGGTCGACACCGAGCGGCAGGCGCTCAACGTCGCCAGGATGCGCCTGCTCGGCGCCGAGGTCATCCCGGTCAAGACCGGGTCGCGGACGCTGAAGGACGCGATCAACGAGGCGCTGCGCGACTGGGTCGCCAACGTCGACGACACGCACTACCTGCTCGGCACCGCGGCGGGCCCGCACCCGTTCCCGCTGCTGGTGCGCGACTTCCACCGGATCATCGGCATCGAGGCGCGCGCCCAGATCCTGGAGCAGATCGACCGGCTGCCGGACGTCGTCGCCGCGTGCGTCGGCGGCGGCTCCAACGCGATCGGCATCTTCCACGGCTTCATCGACGACCCGTCGGTCCGCCTGGTCGGCCTGGAGCCCGGCGGCGACGGCATCGACACCGACCGGCACGGCGCCACGCTCACCAAGGGCCTGCCCGGTTCGCTGCACGGCGCCATGTCCTACGTCATGCAGGACGAGGACGGCCAGATCACCGAGGCGCACTCGATCTCGGCCGGTCTGGACTACCCCGGTGTCGGCCCCGAGCACTCCCACCTCAAGGACATCGGCCGCGCCGAGTACCGGCCGGTCACCGACGCGGAGGCCATGGAGGCGTTCGCCCTGCTCTCGCGCACCGAGGGCATCATCCCGGCCATCGAGTCGTCGCACGCCCTCGCGGGTGCGATGCAGCTCGGCAAGGAGCTGGGCGAGGACGCCGTCATCCTGGTCAACCTGTCCGGCCGCGGCGACAAGGACATGGACACCGCCGTGAAGTGGTTCGGCCTCGGCGTCGAGGGGGAGACGGAATGAGCAGGCTAGCCCCGGTCTTCGACCAGTGCCGCGCGGAGGACCGCGCCGCCCTGATCGGCTACCTGCCCGCCGGCTACCCGACCGTGGAGGGCTCGAAGGACACCCTCCGCACGATGGTCGACTCCGGCTGCGACCTGGTCGAGGTGGGTCTCCCGTTCTCCGACCCGGTGATGGACGGCCCGACCATCCAGGTGGCCGCGGAGCAGGCGCTGCGCGCGGGCTTCCGGGTGCGCGACCTGTTCGGCGTCGTCGAGTCGGTCGCGGCGGCGGGCGGCAGGGCCGTGGTCATGACGTACTGGAACCCGGTCCTGCGCTACGGCGTGGCCGAGTTCGCCCGCGACCTGGCCTCAGCGGGCGGCCTGGGCCTGATCACGCCCGACCTGGTGCCCGACGAGGCCGCGGACTGGATCGCCGCCGCGGAGGAGCACGACCTGGACCGGATCTTCCTCGTCGCGCCCTCGTCCACGGAGGAGCGGATCGACCTCACCTCGAAGTCCTCGCGCGGGTTCCTCTACGCGACCTCGGTCATGGGCGTGACCGGAGCCCGTGACGTCGTCTCCAACCTCGCTCCCGCGCTGGTCAAGCGCGTGCGTGAGCACACTGACATGCCGGTGGGAGTGGGCCTGGGCGTCCGTTCGGGCGCGCAGGCGGCGGAACTGGCCGCGTTCGCCGACGGCGTCATCGTCGGCTCGGCGTTCGTCACGGCCGCGGCGGACAGCCCGGCGGCGGTGCGCGCCCTGACCGAAGACCTGGCCACGGGCGTACGCAGCGCGGTAGCACCAGCCTGACCAGCGGAGAACGCCGTCCCACGTGTGAACGAGGGGCGGCGTTCTCGCATTTCTGAACCCCGATCGGGTGAACAGCCACGAGCAGGCCGCAAAAGCTCCCGAAATTGTCGGTACCCCTGCGGACAGTGGACCCATGACCACCACACCCCTGCTCCTGCTGATCCTGGTCCCCTTCCTCCTCCTGCTGCGCGGCTGGAAGGGTTCGGGCCGTGAACACCGAATTGGGAACCGTCGTGGTGACGGGAGCGGCAGGCCAGGTAGCCCGTGCGGTCCGAGCCGGACTGCACGGCGTGGCGAGCCGGGTCGTGCTGGCCGACCTGGCGGAGGTCGCAGGCCTTGGGGAAGCTGAGGAGTCCCTGGTCCTGGACGTGCGCGACGAGGCGGCGGTGGTCGCGGCCCTGGCGGGAGCGGACGCCGTGGTCCACCTGGGCGGCATCCCGGACGAGGCACCGCTACCTGACCTGCTGACCAGCAACGTCCTGGGCACCCACCACATCCTGGAGGCCGCCCGCCTCCACGGCCTGCGCCGCGTGGTGCTGGCGAGCAGCAACAGGCTGACCGGCTTCTACCCGACGACGCAGGTGGTCTCCCCAACCGACACCCCACGCCCGGACGGCCTGTACGGCGTCAGCAAGGTAGCGGTGGAAGCCCTGGCCAGGCTGTACGCGGACAAGTTCGGCGTCTCCGTGGTCTGCCTGCGCATCGGCAGCTTCGAGGCGGAACCATCAGAACCCCGCCACCGAGCGACCTGGCTGAGCCCGAGGGACTGCACGGGCTTCATCAACGCCGCCCTGACCACCCCGAACCTGCACTTCGAGACGGCGTACGCGGTCTCGGCCAACACCAACCGCTTCTGGGAACTCTCACCAACACTCGGCTACACGCCGGTCGACAACGCCGAGACGTACGGCATCGAAGGCGAGTTCGAGGGCGTCCAAGGCGGCACCTACGCGGGAAAGACCTACACCCTGCCCCACCTGAACCACAGCTGACCCAACACCCACTCCACCACCACCCGCCACCTGGCACCCACCACCCGGCACCCACCCGCCCACCACCCGCACCCACCACCACCCGCCCACCACCCGGCACCCACCACCCGGCACGGGCACGGGCGCGGGCCAGCACAACACCGCCGAAGCGAAGCGAGAACAGCCACCAAGCGACGGCACAGAACCCAGCCGCACGCCTGCCTGCTCGCGCAGCCAGCCAGCCCGCCTGCTAGCCCAGTTGGCCCGCCCGCCTACTCGCCCAGATGCCTACTCGCCTGCTTACCTACCTACCCGCCCGCCCCGCCTATCCTCCTGCCTGCCCGCCCGCCCGCCTGCCTGCTCGCTCGCCAGCCGGCCGGCCTGTCTGCCTGCTCGCACAGCGCTCGCTTACCCGTCCACCTACCCACCTACCCACCTACCCGTTTACCTGCCTGCTTGTGCCCGCTCACCTACCTGCTCGCACAGCGGCTGCCTACCCACCGCAACCGAACCACCGCTCAAGCGGGGCCGCACGCAACCGGGTCTGCTGATGGGCGGCGGCTTGAGCAGCGGACTTCCGCACAACCACGCCCACAGCGACGACTGGGGTGCCTTCTGGTCGGCGTCGACCGGCTGGCGGCGCGACGTCTACCTCCCCGACGCCGAGCACATGAGCTTCACGGACGCGCAGGCGCTGCTGCCCCGACTCGGCCGCGACGCCACCGCGATGATCGGCACCATCGATCCGGAGCGCAGCCTCGCCGCGCAGCGGGTGTACATCGCGGCGTTCTTCGACCTGCACCTGCGCGGCAGGCAGACCGCGGTCTTCGACCGGGCCGCCCACCCGGACGTGCTGATCATTCCTTGATCACCGGTTTCCTCGACAGGCCTGCCACGCCGCCGCCCGCTGCCCGCCGGTGTGCTGACCGTGGCAGGTCTGCCGGTGATCAGCGAGCGCCTCGGGGGCGGCCGCACCGCGCCCGGCGCGTTCGACCACCCCCGGTCCGGTCGCGGCCCGCACGGGGTGCACACCGGGTTCCAGAGCACCAGACCCCCCGCCGATCGGTGCGCCGCCCGTCCAACGGCCAGACTGGCCCCGGTCCCCACCAGCACCCGGACAGCGGAGCACCGATGACCCCCTGGTACCTCCTCGCGGCAGCGGCAGTGGCCGCCGCGGCCCTCCTCGCCGCCCTCCTCGTCCGCAGGACCCGCGGGCCGGGCGCGCTCCAGTCCTCACCCCCGGACGACTCGTGGCTGACCAGACCGCAACCGGGTGACATCTGGTGGGCCGACGTCCCCTTCCGCGACGGCGACGGGGCCAAGGTCCGCCCGTGCGTGGTCCTCCGCACCTACCCCAGGCGCGTGGACGTCCTCCGCATCACCAGCCAGGACAAGAGCGACCGCTTGGACCACCTGCGCATCCCGACCAGGTCCTGGGACCCGAAAGCGACCCACGACAGCTTCGTGGACCTCTCCGAACCGTTCCGCCTCGCCGACCGCGCCTTCACCCGCAAGGCCGGTCGCATCGCCTCGACCTCGTGGAAGACAGTCCGCGACCAGCACCCCACCGGCTGGGCGCGCTGACGAAGGCACCACGGCGATAACGAATGGGGACTCTGACGTGGTCCTGACGCGCTACCGGCTACGGTGGTCGCCGTGGTGACGACGTACGCGGCCAGCACGTTCCTGGCGACGATCCCGAGCCCTTCGCAGGGCGTCTGGCAGCTCGGCCCGATTCCGCTGAGGGCCTACGCCCTCTGCATCATCGCGGGCATCATCGTGGCGATCTGGTGGGGCGAGCGCCGGTTCGTCGCGCGGGGCGGTCCCGCGGGCGCGGTGACGGACATCGCGGTGTTCGCGGTGCCGTTCGGCCTGGTCGGCGGCCGTTTGTACCACGTGGCGACGGACTACCCGAAGTACTTCGGCGAGGGCAAGAACCCGCTGGAGGCGCTCGCGATCTGGAAGGGCGGCCTCGGCATCTGGGGCGCCATCGCGCTCGGTGCCGTCGGTGCCCTGATCGCGTGCCGCAGGCGGGGCATCCCGCTGCCCGCGATGGCGGACGCGCTCGCGCCCGGCATCGTGCTGGCGCAGGCCATCGGCAGGCTCGGCAACTACTTCAACCAGGAGCTCTACGGCGGTCCCACCACGCTGCCGTGGGGTCTGGAGATCTACGAGCGCGTCGACCCGGTGACCAAGATCAGGGACGACCTGGCCGGCGTGGCGATCGACCACACCCCGATCGACATCGTGCACCCGACGTTCCTGTACGAGCTGCTGTGGAACGTCGGCGTCGCCATCCTGATCGTGTGGGCGGACCGGAAGTTCCGGCTCGGCCACGGGCGGGTGTTCGCGCTCTACGTCGCCGGCTACACGGCGGGCCGGTTCTGGATCGAGCTGATGCGGACCGACCCCGCGACCCTGGTGTTCGGCCAGCGGATCAACGTGTGGGTGTCCGTCCTCGTGTTCATCGGCGCGGTGGTCGCGTTCGTCCTGGCGAAGAGCCGCGGTCCGCGCGAGGACCTGACGCTGATCCCGGCGTTCGACGCGGACAAGTCCGCCGCCGCGTCCACGCGCAGGACCGCGCACAAGACCACGCACAAGATCACGGACGAGACCGCGGACGGGACCGTCGCCGACCCCACCGACGCCGACCTGGCGGAGAAGGCGCACGGCGAGCCGGTCGTGAAGGCCGACCAGGAAGCCGTGACGGTGCCGGACACCAAGCCGGAGCCGGTCGCGAAGTCCGAGGAGAGGCCCTCCGAGGACATGCCGTCGGCGGAGAAGTCGGAGTAACGCGCCTACCATCCCCCCATGCGCATCCTCGTCGTCGAAGATGACGACCGGGTGGCTCGTGGGTTGCTCACCGCTCTGCGGCACGCGGGCTACGAGGTCCACCGGGTCGGCACGGCCGCTGCCGCGGTGAAGGCGCCCGCCGCCGACGTGGTGCTGCTCGACCTCGGCCTGCCCGACGGCGACGGCCTGGACGTGCTGCGCGAACTGCGTCGCCGCGAGGGCACGGCCGTGATCACCGTGACCGCCAGGGGCGAGGAGCGCGAACGCGTGCTCGGGCTGCGGGCCGGAGCGGACGACTACGTGGTGAAGCCCTTCGGCACCGCCGAGCTGCTGGCGCGCATCGAGGCCGTGCTGCGGCGCACCCGCACCGCGCGGGCGTCGTCGGGGTCGGAGCGGTCTCTGCGGTTCGGGCCGCTGGTCCTCGACGCGGCGACCCGCGTCGTGACGCTGCGGGACGTGCCGGTCTCGTTGACGCGCAAGGAGTTCGACCTGCTCGCGCTGCTCGTCGGCCGGGCCGGTGCGGTGGTCAGCCGCGACCTGATCGTCGACCAGGTGTGGCAGTCCCACTGGGAGGCGCCGTCGCGGACGCTGGACACCCACATCGCCGCGCTGCGCGGCAAGCTCGGTGACGGGGTGCGGATCGAGACCGTCCGCGGTGTCGGCTACCGCGTGGCCGAGGCCTGATGCTGCGGCGGCTGCTGGTCCTCATCGTGCCGCTGCTGGTCGCGCTGGTCGCGGCCCTGGGCGTGCCGCTGGCGTTCGCGGTGGTGCAGGGCGAGACGCAGGAGACCTACCTGGACCGGCTCGGCGACGCCAGCCGGTTCGCGTCCCTCGCGGAGAACGCGCTCGCGTCCAACCGGCTGACGGCGTTGCGCGGCGAGCTGGAGCGCTACGACGAGCTGTACGGCATCGCGGTCGCGCTGGTCGGCACCGACAACAGGGTCATCGCCGACTCCGGCACGCCCATCGACCTGTCCCAGCCGACCCTGGACGACGGGCTGAAAGCGGCGTTCGGCGGCTTCCGCGGCGACACCGACCAGACCGTGTGGCCGTGGGAGGACACCCGGCTGGTCGTGGTCGAACCCGTCGGCCGGGACAGCGAGGTCGTCGCGGCGGTCGTCACGGTCTCGCCGACCGACCGGCTGCGCTCCTCGGTGCTCCGCCAGTGGGGCATCCTCGGCCTCCTCGGGCTGATCCCGATGATGGGTGTCGTGCTGGTCGCGTGGCCCATGTCGCGCTGGGTGCTGCGTCCGGTCCGGCGCCTGGACGAGGCCACCGCCGCCGTCGCGGGCGGTCGCCTGGACACCCGTGCCGACGAGGTGGGCGGTCCGCCGGAGCTGCGGCGGCTGGCGCGCTCGTTCAACACGATGGTCGACGTCGTCAGCCGCGCCCTGCGCAGGCAGCGCGACTTCGTCTCCGACGCCTCCCACCAGCTCCGCAACCCGCTGGCCAGCCTCAGGCTCGCGGTCGACAACCTCGCGCCGCACGTGTCCGGCGACGGCCTGGAAGCACAGCGGATCGCCGTCGACGAGGCCGAGGAGATGGGCCGCGTCCTCGACTCGCTGCTCGCCGCGACCCGGCTCGACAGCGCCTCGGCGGCCGAGCCGGTCGAACTGGACGCCCTGATGGTCACGCACGTGCCCGCCTGGAGGGCGCTCGCCGGTCAGGCCTCCGTCTCGTTGCGGGTCGACGTGCCCTCGGGTCTCGTCGTGCAGGCGCCCCCCGGCGGCCTGGGCAGCGTCCTGGACGAACTCGTCGGCAACGCCGTCAAGCTCTCCGGCGGCACCGCCGTGACGATCGCCGCTCGGCCGGGGGGCCCCTGGGTGGAACTCCACGTGACCGACGACGGCACCGGCCTGTCCGCCGAGGAGCGCACCGAGGCGGTCCGGCGCTTCTGGCGCTCCACCCGGCACCAGAACATCGCGGGCACCGGCCTCGGCCTCTCCATCTGCGCCGAGCTGATCACCTCGGCGGGCGGCGAGTTCCGCCTGGACGCGGCCGAGCCCCACGGCGTCGACGCGGTGGTCCGCCTGCGCGCCTGACCCTCCCGCGCCGGGAGGCGGTCAGCGCTTGACCGAGCGGAACCAGCGCGCGGCGCCGGGGTGCAGCGGCACCTGGCCCGTGGCGATGCCGGTGCGGACGTTGATCCTGCCCGCCTCCGGGTGCTCGGCGGCGATGCGCGCGGACTCGGTGAACACGGTGCGCGTCACCACCTCCACCACGTCGTCGGACAGGGAGTCGATGGCCAGCAGCAGGTTCGGGACCGAGACCGTGTCGTTCGCGGCGACGTCGCCGTACGTCGTGGCCGGGATCGTGGCGGGGACGTAGGGGCCGCGGAACTCGACCGTCAGCGCCTGCGCCTCCTGGGCGAGCGGCACCAGGCGGATCGGGAACTCCTTGGCCACCAGGCCGCTGATCGCGGGCGTGGGGATGCCGGTGAGCGCCATGAACGCGTCGATCGTGCCCTTCTCCAGCTCCTTGGCGGAATCGGCGTGGGCCATGCGCACGTCGACCGCCCGCACACCCAGCAGCCGCAGGAGCCGCACCGCGGTGAACTCGGTGCCGGACTCGACCGGTCCGAGGGACACCCGGTGGCCCGCCAGGTCGGCGAACGTCCGGATCGGTGACGCCTCCGGGACGACCAGGTGCAGGAAGCTGTCGTAGAGCCTGCCGATGGCCTTGATCCCGTCCAGGTCCTCCAGGTGCGTCACCGAGTCCAAAGAGGACAGTCCGAGGTGGGCCTCGCCCGCCTTCAGCAGGCGGAGGTTCTCCACCGACGCGCTGGTGTCCCTGGCGACCACCCTCGTGTTCGGGAGCTGGTCGGCCAGCGCCTCGGCCAGCGCTCCGCCGATCTCGCGGAACACCGCGCCCGCCGGGCCCGTCGCGAGCACCAGCTCGGCCAGTTCCGGGGTGTCGGTCGACGTGCACGCGGCGACCGGCAGACCTGCCGCGAGGGCGGCCAGCAGCGCGGTTCGACGGCTGAGCGGCACGGACGGAGCGTACGCCGAGGTCTGGGTGAACGGCGCGTGCCGGACTCGTTACGTCAGATGAATCCCAAGTTTCCTCGGGAGTCCTTGTTGTACGGGGTGCCTGTGCCCAGGATCACGAACCAACCAATCCCGCCGTCCGCCCCCCATGGAGGAGACGTGGCAGCCAGCCCACCCGGAGCAGCAGTACGCAAGCCGCTCTACCGGCACCTCTACTTCTGGGTGCTGGTCTCGATCGTCCTCGGTGTCATCGTCGGTTACGCCTTCCCCGCCCAGGCCAGCGAGATGAAGTGGCTGGCGGACCTGTTCGTCGCGCTCGTCAAGGTCGTCATCGCGCCCACCATCTTCTGCACGATCGTCGTCGGCATCGCCGGACTCGGGAACCTGGCCAAGGCGGGCGGGCTGGCGCTCCGCACGATCCTCTACTTCACCGCCATGACCACGGTCGCGCTGGCCATCGGCCTCGTCGTCGTGAACCTGGTCCAGCCCGGACACCACGGCGCCACCATCCCGATCAAGGACGGCGTCGCCGACAAGACCCTCCAGGACGCGTCGAGCGCCGACACCGGCATCACCGGCTTCGTGCTCAGCCTCGTGCCGAAGTCGTTCGTCGGCGCCTTCACCGACGGCCAGCTGATCCAGGTCCTCGTGATCGCCGTGCTCGTCGCGGTCGCCGTGGCGGGCATGGGCAAGCGCGGCGAGAAGGTCGTGTCCGCGCTCGACACGTTCGCCAAGGTCATGTTCGGCGTCATCAAGATCGTCATGTACGCGGCCCCGATCGGCGCGTTCGGCGGCATCGCCTACACGATCGGCAAGTTCGGCGGCAGCATCCTCGGCAAGCTCGCCTGGCTGATGGGGTCGTTCTACGTCACCTGCGTGCTGTTCGTCTTCGTCGTCCTCGGCGGCGTCGCCTGGTACGCCGGGTTCAACATCTTCAAGTTCCTGCGCTACATCAAGGACGAGCTGCTGATCGTGCTGGGCACGTCGTCCAGCGAGACCGTCCTCCCGCGCATGCTCGTCAAGCTGGAGGCGGCGGGCGCGGAGAAGTCCGTCGTCGGCCTCACCATCCCCACCGGCTACTCGTTCAACCTCGACGGCACGTGCATCTACCTGACCATGGGCGCCCTCTTCATCGCCCAGGCCACCGGCACGGACGTCGGCCTCGGCACCCAGATCGGCCTGCTGCTGTTCATGCTGCTCGCCAGCAAGGGCGCGGCGGGCGTCACGGGCGCGGGCCTGGTCACCCTGGCCGCCTCCCTCCAGGCGTTCGAGGCCAACAGCGCCATCCCCGCGGTCGGCATCGCGCTCATCGTCGGCATCGACCGGTTCATGTCCGAAGCCCGTGCGATCACGAACGTCATCGGCAACGGTGTCGGCACCCTCGTGGTCGCCCGCTGGCAGGGCCAGCTGGACCGGGACCGGCTGCGCGAGGTGCTCGACAACCCGTCCAGCGTGGACGTCGACCACCTGATCGACCAGCAGAGCGGTGACGACGTCGACGAGGACGAGAAGCGCGCACCCGCCGTGGCGGGCGCCCACTGACCAACCGGCCGCGAGTCCCGCCGCCGCGCACACCCCACCCACGCAGCGCGGCGGCGGGGCTCGCTCTCCACGGGGCCGCCTCCGGGCGGCCCTGTTTTTTGTCTACAGCCGACCGTGGACCGTCCTCCGCGCCTCGCCGTCCGTGACGCTGCGCTACCCGCTCGACCGATCGGTCCTGTTACCGCCCACTAACAGGGCCGCACACGCCCTGACCAGTACGGTTGTCCCGCTAGCCCCTGTGCGGCCACGTGTCGGCAACCTCTCACCGACGCGCGGGCGTCCGAACCCTCGGATATGCTGCGCTGTTGTAACCGGTTTCGAGGTGTAGGCCCACTGTCGTTCCGACAGCACGAATCGTTACGCGATCATGAGCAGGACCACCCATTGGAGGGTGATTCCACGTTTCGCGGCTGTTAAGGTCGCGTCAACACGCGGGCCACCGTCGTCCCGTGCCCAGAGACCGTTCGACAGGTCTGAGCACGAGGACATCGTTCTGCTACAGGACGACGAAGGAGGTCTGCGCTGTGATCTTCTCCGCCATCCCGGCCCCCCAGGGGCTCTACGACCCCACTGCGGAGCGTGACGCCTGCGGTGTGGCGATGGTGGCCGACATCGCTGGTCGGCGTTCGCACGGAATCGTGAACGACGCGCTGACGGCGTTGGCCAACCTGGAGCACCGGGGCGCCGCCGGGGCCGAGCCGACCAGCGGTGACGGAGCGGGCATCCTGCTCCAGCTGCCGGACGCGTTCCTGCGGGCCGTGGTCGACTTCGAGCTGCCGGAACGCGACGGCTACGCCGCCGGTATCGCGTTCCTCCCGCTCGACCCCGACGACCGGGCGAAGGCCGTCGCGATGGCCGAGCGGATCGCGGTCGAGGAGGGCCTGGTCGTGCTGGGCTGGCGGGACGTGCCCGTCGACCCCCTGGCCGCCGACGTCGGACCGACCGCGCTCTCCGTCGTGCCGCACTTCGCGATGCTGTTCGTGAGGTCGGAGGACGGCCACGAGGGCGTCGCGCTGGACCGCCTCACGTACTGCCTGCGCAAGCGGGTCGAGCGCGAGACCGCGTCCGCGAACGTGGGCGCGTACTTCCCGTCGCTGTCGGCCCGCACGCTCGTCTACAAGGGGATGCTCACGACCGGGCAGCTGCCCGTGTTCTTCCCCGACCTGCGCGACGAGCGCCTGGCGTCCGCCATCGCGCTCGTCCACAGCCGCTTCTCGACCAACACGTTCCCGTCGTGGCCGCTCGCGCACCCGTTCCGGTACGTGGCCCACAACGGCGAGATCAACACCGTGCGCGGCAACCGGAACCGGATGCGCGCCCGTGAGGCGCTGCTGCGGTCCGACCTGATCCCCGGCGACCTGACCAGGCTGTTCCCGATCTGCGACCCCGAGGGCTCTGACTCGGCGTCGATGGACGAGGTCCTGGAGCTGCTGCACCTGGGCGGTCGGTCGCTTCCGCACGCGGTCATGATGATGATCCCCGAGGCCTGGGAGAACCACGCCTCGATGAACCCCGCGCAGCGGGCGTTCTACCAGTTCCACGCCAGCCTGATGGAGCCGTGGGACGGGCCCGCGTGCGTCACGTTCACCGACGGCACGCTGGTCGGGGCGGTCCTGGACCGCAACGGCCTGCGCCCCGCCCGCTGGTGGCAGACGGCCGACGGCCGCGTGGTGCTGGCCAGCGAGACCGGTGTGCTGGACGTGCCGCCGAGCCAGGTCGTGGCCAAGGGCCGCCTCCAGCCGGGCCGCATGTTCCTGGTGGACACCGAGGCGGGCCGGATCGTCGACGACGCCGAGATCAAGTCCGGGCTGGCCGACGACCACCCGTACGACGAGTGGCTGCACGCAGGCCTGCTCCAGCTCGACGACCTCGCCGACCGCGAGCACGTGGTGCAGAGCCACGAGTCGGTCGTGCGCCGCCAGCTCACCTTCGGCTACACCGAGGAGGAGCTGCGCATCCTGCTCGCGCCCATGACGATCGGCGGCATGGAGCCGCTCGGCTCGATGGGCACGGACACCCCGGTCGCCGCGCTGTCGAAGCGCTCCCGGCTGCTCTACGACTACTTCGTGCAGAACTTCGCGCAGGTCACGAACCCGCCGCTGGACGCGATCCGCGAGGAGATCGTCACGTCGGTGTCGCGCGTGATGGGCCCGGAGCAGAACCTGCTCGACCCGTCACCGGTGTCCTGCCGGCACATCCAGCTCGACTACCCGGTGATCGACAACGACGAGCTGGCCAAGCTCATCCACATCAACGACGACGGTGACCTGCCGGGCTTCGCCTGCACGGTCCTGTCGGGCCTCTACGAGGTCGACGGCGGCGGCGAAGCGCTGGCGGCGGCGATCGAGCGGATGCGTCGCGAGGCGTCGGAGGCCATCGCGAACGGCGCTCGAACGCTCGTCCTGTCCGACCGCGACTCCGACCACCGGATGGCGCCGATCCCGTCGCTGCTGCTGGTCTCCGCGGTGCACCACCACCTGGTGCGCACCAAGGAGCGCCTGCGGGTCGCGCTCGTCGTCGAGACCGGCGACGCCCGCGAGGTGCACCACATCGCGGCGCTGCTGAGCTACGGCGCGGCGGCGATCAACCCCTACCTGGCTTTCGAGACGATCGAGGACCTGGTCAACACCGGCGCGATCACCGGCATCGAGCCGCGCAAGGCCGTGCGGCAGTACGTGTCCGCGCTGGTCAAGGGCGTCCTGAAGATCATGTCCAAGATGGGCATCTCGACGGTCGGCGCGTACACCGCGGCGCAGGTCTTCGAAGCCGTCGGCCTGTCGCACGACGTGCTCAACGAGTACTTCACCGGCACCGTGTCCAAGCTCGGCGGCGTCGGCCTCGACGTGCTCGCCGAGGAGGTCGCGATCCGGCACCGCCGGGCGTTCCCGGACAACCCGACCGACCGCTCGCACCGGCGGCTGGAGGTCGGCGGCGAGTACTCCTACCGCCGCGAGGGCGAGCTGCACCTGTTCACGCCGGAGACGGTGTTCCTGCTCCAGCACGCCACGAAGACCCGCAAGGCCGAGGTGTACCGCCAGTACACCGAGGAGGTCGAGCGCCTCGCCCGCGAGGGCGGCACGCTGCGCGGCCTGTTCGAGCTGCTCACCGAGGGCCGCCAGCCCGTGCCGATCGACGAGGTCGAGCCGGTCAGCTCCATCGTCAAGCGCTTCAACACCGGCGCCATGTCCTACGGCTCCATCTCGGCCGAGGCCCACGAGACGCTCGCCATCGCGATGAACCGGCTCGGCGGCCGGTCCAACAGCGGTGAGGGCGGCGAGGACCGCGAGCGCCTGTACGACCCCGAGCGGCGCTCGGCGGTCAAGCAGGTCGCGTCCGGCCGGTTCGGCGTGACCAGCGAGTACCTGGTCAACGGCACGGACATCCAGATCAAGATGGCGCAGGGCGCGAAGCCCGGCGAGGGCGGGCAGCTGCCCGGCTACAAGGTGTACCCGTGGATCGCGCGCACCCGGCACTCCACGCCGGGCGTCGGCCTCATCTCGCCGCCGCCGCACCACGACATCTACTCCATCGAGGACCTCGCGCAGCTCATCCACGACCTGAAGAACGCGAACGAGCAGGCCCGCGTCCACGTGAAGCTGGTCAGCGAGATCGGCGTCGGCACGGTCGCGACGGGCGTGGCGAAGGCGCACGCGGACGTCGTCCTGATCTCCGGCCACGACGGCGGCACCGGCGCGTCCCCGTTGAACTCGCTCAAGCACGCCGGGACGCCGTGGGAGATCGGGCTCGCCGAGACGCAGCAGACGTTGCTGCTCAACGGTTTGCGCGACCGCATCACGGTCCAGGTCGACGGCGCGCTGCGCACCGGCCGCGACGTCGTCGTGGCCGCGCTGCTCGGCGCGGAGGAGTTCGGCTTCGCGACCGCCCCGCTGATCGTCGCCGGGTGCGTGATGATGCGCGTCTGCCACCTGGACACCTGTCCGGTGGGCGTGGCGACGCAGAACCCGGTGCTGCGCGAGCGGTACACCGGCCAGGCCGACCACGTGGTGAACTTCTTCGAGTTCGTCGCGCAGGAGGTCCGGGAACACCTGGCGGCACTGGGTTTCCGCACGATCGACGAGGCCGTCGGCCACGCCGAGCTGCTGAACACCGCGCCCGCCATGGACCACTGGAAGGCCGACGGGCTCGACCTGTCGCCGGTCTTCGCGGTGCCGGAGACCCGGTACCCGTCGGCGAAGCGCCGCGTCCGCGACCAGGACCACGGCCTGGAGCACGCGCTGGACCGCACGCTGCTCCAGCTCGCCGAGGGTGCGCTGGAGGACGCGATCCCGGTGCGCCTGGAACTGCCGGTGCGCAACGTCAACCGCACCGTCGGCACGCTGCTGGGCGCGGAGGTCACCCGCCGCTTCGGCGGCGACGGCCTGCCGGACGACACGATCCACGTGACCCTCACCGGGTCCGCGGGGCAGTCGCTCGGCGCGTTCCTGCCCTCCGGCGTGACCCTCGACATGGTCGGCGACGCCAACGACTACGTCGGCAAGGGCCTGTCCGGTGGCCGCGTCGTCGTCCGCCCGCACGAGGACTCGGCGTTCGCCGCCGAACGCCAGGTGATCGCGGGCAACGTGATCGGCTACGGCGCCACCAGCGGCGAGATCTTCCTGCGCGGCCGGGTCGGCGAACGCTTCTGCGTCCGCAACTCCGGCGCGGTGGCCGTCTCCGAGGGCGTCGGCGACCACGCGTTCGAGTACATGACCGGTGGCCGCGCGGTGGTGCTCGGCCCGACCGGCCGCAACGTCGCCGCGGGCATGTCCGGCGGCATCGCCTACCTGCTGGACCTCGACCCCGCCGACGTGAACAAGGCGATGGTCGAACTCCAGCGCCCGTCGCCCGACGACCTCCGCTGGCTCAAGGAGATCGTCACCCGGCACCACCAGCTCACCGGATCCGCGGTGGCCGCCTCCCTGCTGGGCGACTGGCCCCGCCGTTCCGCGTCGTTCACCAAGGTCATGCCCCGCGACTACGCGCGCGTGCTCGAAGCGATGAGGCTCGCGCGCGCCGAAGGCCGGGACGTGGACACGGCGATCATGGAGGCCTCCCGTGGCTGACCCGCAGGGTTTTCTCAAGCACGACAGGGCCGACGCGAAGAAGCGGCCCGTGGACGAGCGCGTCCAGGACTGGCGCGAGGTCTACCAGACGCCCGAGCCGGAGGCCCGCGACAAGCAGGTCCGCACGCAGGCGAGCCGGTGCATGGACTGCGGCATCCCGTTCTGCCACTCCGGCAGCGCGGGTTGCCCGCTGGGCAACCTGATCCCGGAGTGGAACGACCTGGTTCGCCGCGGTGACTGGGAGTTGGCGTCGGACCGGCTCCACGCGACCAACAACTTCCCCGAGTTCACCGGCCGCCTCTGCCCCGCCCCGTGCGAGGCGGCGTGCGTCCTGGCGATCACCCCGGACGCCGGGGGAGCGGTCGCGATCAAGCGCGTCGAGCAGGCCATCGCCGACGTGTCGTGGGAGCAGGGCCTGGTGCACGCCAGCCAGTCCACGGTCTCCTCCGGCAAGAAGGTCGCCGTGGTCGGTTCCGGTCCGGCCGGTCTGGCCGCCGCCCAGCAGCTCACCCGCGCGGGCCACCACGTCACGGTCTACGAACGCGACGACCGGCTCGGCGGACTGCTGCGCTACGGCATCCCCGAGTTCAAGATGGAGAAGAAGGTCCTCGACCGGCGCCTGGCGCAGCTCCGCAAGGAGGGCACCAAGTTCGTCACCGGCGTCGAGGTCGGCGTGGACCTCACCGTGGAGCAGCTGCGCGCCGCGTTCGACGCCGTCGTGCTCGCCGTGGGCGCGCTGCGCGGCCGTGACGACACCACGACCCCCGGCCGCGAGCTGGACGGCGTGCACCTCGCGATGGACCACCTCGTCCCGGCGAACCGCGCGGTGGAGGGCGACGGCCCGTCCCCCCTGTCCGCGGCGGGCAAGCACGTGGTGGTGATCGGCGGCGGCGACACCGGGGCCGACTGCTACGGCACGGCCGTCCGCGAGGGCGCGGCGTCGGTGCTCCAGCTCGACCAGTACCCGATGCCCCCGTCGCAGCGCGACGACGAGCGCTCCCCGTGGCCCGTGTGGCCGTGGATCCTGCGCACCTACGCCGCCCACGAGGAGGCGGGCGAGCGGAGGTTCGCCGTGGCGGTGGAGAGCTTCGTCGGCGACGCCGAGGGCCACGTGCGCGAGATCAAGCTCCGCAAGGTGAGGGTGGAGAAGGACGCCAACGGCCGCCGCCAGGTCGTGCCGCTGTCCGAGGAGGTCGAGGTCCTGCCCGCCGACATGGTGCTGCTGGCCATCGGCTTCGAGGGCGTGGAGCACATGCGGCTGCTGGACGACCTGGACATCACCCTCACCCCGCGCGGCACCATCTCGTGCGGCGCCGACTGGCAGACCACGGCGCCCGGCGTCTTCGTCTGCGGCGACGCCCACCGCGGCGCGTCGCTGGTCGTGTGGGCCATCGCGGAGGGCCGCTCGGTCGCGAACGCGGTCGACCGCTTCCTGACCGGCTCCTCCGACCTGCCGTCCCCGGTGATCCCGAACCTGATCCCGCTGGCGGTCGTGTAGACCCGCTGTCCGGCCGCGACAACGGAGTCGCGGCCGGACAGTGCCTCACCGCCACGGTGGCGAGCCGGCGTGGTGCTCGACGTCCTCGACGAGGTGGGCGGCTGACCGCGGGGGATCACCCGAGCGCCCGCACCGACCGGATGTGGCTGACGGGGAACTCGCGCGGCCCGCCGTCGGTGGTGGCCGTCAGGTTCCCGGACGCGTGCCCGACCGGCGTGATCACGTGCCCGACCGTCCGCCGCGGCCCGCTGGCCACCTGGATCTCCACCGACGTCCCCGCGACCAGGGCCTCGGCCAGCAGGACCACCTCCGCGTCCGGCAGGAACAGCGACTGGTCCCGCAGCGTCCTGGCCGTGCTGATCCGCCGCGACTCGGCCTGCTTGGGCGGGGGTGGTGGTTCGGGCTGCTCCCGCTGGATCAGGTCGGCCGCCAGCCGCGACGCCTCCGTCCGCGTGAGCGGTGTGCGCCGGTGCGGCCGACCCGCCACCGGCTTCGGTCTGTTGGGCACGATCCGCCGCCGCTCCACCCGGCCGATGATCGGGGCGCCCGCGGGGTCGGACGACGTGGGCGCGTACCCCGCCGCCCGCAGCGCGTCCAGGGTCTCCTCGGCGGACTTCGACGAGGCCAGCACCCCCGGCCCCAGCACGACCAGCTCCAGGCAGCGCAGCGACCGGTGCTGCGCGATCTCGTCGAACAGCCCCGGATCCGCGGTCCGCACGCAGCAGGCCACCGGGGTGACGGTCACCTGCCCGTGCCGCCGCTCCACGTCCCGCACCAGGTGCGTCAACGGCTGCGGCAGCTCGTTCTCCGCGACCGCCGCCAGCTCGGCCAGCAACCGGTCCGCGTCCCGCCCGCCGTCCAGCGCCCGCCGCACGCTCTCGGCGGAGAACCGCCACACCGACGCCGTGTCCCGCTCGTCGGACTCCGCGACCGAGTCCAGCAGCGCGCTCAGCGGCGCCGTGGGCAGCCCGCTCACCACGGCGGTCAGGTCGGCCTGGAACCGCGCGACACCGGTGGCGGGTGGGATCAGCCGGTCGGCCGCCTCCTCCACCCCCTCGTCGACCAGGAGCGCGCGCCCCAGCTCGGTGAGGCACCCCAGCGACACCAGCCCGAGCGCCTCGGCCTCGGCGACCGCCGCGGCCGTGCACGCGGTGTTGTGCACGGCGGGCACGCGCCACGACAGCTCGGCCACCACGTCCCCGACGTTCACCACCACCGTGTCCGGCTCCTCGGCGAACCGGGTCAGCACGCCCGCTCGGATCGCGGCACCGAGGTCCGACACCTGGTCGGCCAGCGCCGACCGGGGTTTCGCCGTGGCGGGCGCCCAGTTCATCCGCGGCCACGCCCGCACGAGGTCGACCAGCCGCCGCGCGGGCGGGGCCGCGCGCCAGTCGTCCGACGTCGTCGACGGCAGCAGGTGCTGCGGCGTCTCCCCGCCGTTCACCAGCGCCCGCCGGTCCGGTTCCTCCACGGCCAGCAGTTCCGCGTGGACGGCCAGCTCCACCCACAGCCGCACCCGCTGCTCGTCGGCGTGCAGCACCGACGCCATCCGCCGCAGCTCCCGGATGCCGATGCCGCCGCCGTACCGCCGGACCGCGACGGCCTGGGCGTCGCACAGCTCGACGAGCCGGGTGACGCCGTCCACAGTGGACGACGCTGGGGCGGAGGCCGAGTCCTCGACGCACGTCCCCACCCGGTCCGACCGCCGCGCGGGCGGCGGCGCGGGCGTGATGCGCTCCGGCGGCGCGTCGATCGGCCGCAGACCGCCGATCGTCCGCAGGCACCCCTCGCCGATCGGCCACAGCAGCGCGGACTCCCGGAGCCTGGCCAGCGCGCGGGTGAAGCCGCGGTCCTGGCGCGCCACCCGCAGCGCCTTCGCCAGCACCTCCACGGACATGCCCTCGCCCAGGTGCAGCGCGGTGTTCAGCACGTCGAGGCAGCCCTGGTCGAGCGCGTCCACGGCGCGGCGGACGGAGGAGACGACGGAGAGCTCGTCGGCGAGCCTGCGCAGCGTGTGCGGCTGGGTCTCGGCCGCGTCCGCGCGGCGCAGGAGGATCTTCTCGAGGTCGGCGGGGTCGAGCTGGTGCAACCACGTCGCGAGCGCGGATCTCCTGGCCACTCAGCTGATTATGCACATCCCTCGGGCGCCGAAGAGGTGATTCCGACACGCCGAACGAATATGCCACCAATGGGGGAACGTAAGCTGTACGGCGTGGAATTCAGCGGATTCGGGGAACACGCGATCGACTTCTTCGACGGCTTGGAAGCGGACAACTCCAAGGTGTACTGGGAGGCCAACAAGGCCACCTACCAGCAGGACGTCCGCGCGCCGATGGTGGCGCTGCTCGCGGACCTCGCGCCGGAGTTCGGCGAGGGCAAGGTGTTCCGGCCTTTCCGGGACGTTCGTTTCAGCAAGGACAAGACGCCCTACAAGACGCATTGCGGCGGTGTCGTCGAACAGGGTCGCGGCGGCGGTGCCTTCTACGTCCAGGTCGGCGTCGAAGGGCTGCTGGTCGGCGGCGGGTCGTTCGCGATGGCGTCCGACCAGCTCGCGCGGTTCCGCACGGCCGTGGACGACGACCGGCGCGGGCGCGAGCTGGAGAAGATCCTGGCGAAGCTGGAGAAGTCCGGCTGGGACGTCCGGGGCGACCGGCTCAAGACCAAGCCCCGCGGCGTCGACCCGGAGCACCCGAGGCTCGAACTGCTCAAGCACCGGACGGTCTACGCGGCCAAGGTGTGGCCGCCGGACGACACCCTGCACGAGCCGGGCTGCGGCGAGCGCGTCCTGACGTCCTGGCGGGAGCTGAAGGCGTTCAACGAGTGGTGCGTCGACCACGTGGGCGTCAGCGAGAAGCCCTGGCGCTGACCCGGCGCGCGACGAGCACCGCCACGCCCCACCCGAGTCCGATGCCGACGACGTCGGTCAGCGCGTCCAGGACGTCGCCGCTGCGGTGGAGCGGGGTGATCAGCTCCTGGAGCACCTCGGACAGCGCCGCGTAGCCGACGAGCGCGAGCAGGATCCACCGCGGCCGGGCGAGCAGGCCGGTGAACGCGAGCAGGGCGAACAGCAGGCAGTGGACGACCTTGTCCGTGCCGGGCGGTGAGCTCGGCACGCCCGACTCCGGGGTGAACAGCACGATGACGCTGAGCGACATCGCGACCACGAACGGAAGATATTTGCGCACCAGCACCCCTATGTCCCCCGTGTTACCCCTGAATATCGTGCCTGTGAGCAACTTACCGACGGGTAGTTCGGGATCGGTCCAGTAAAGGGGACTATCCTCTCCCAACGTGAGTCGACGCGCAAAGATCGTCTGTACCATGGGCCCCGCTACCTCGTCCCCTGAGAAGGTGCGCGAGCTCGTAGCGGCCGGTATGGACGTGGCGAGGATGAACTTCAGCCACGGCAGCCATGCCGACCACAAGCAGGTCTACGACACCGTTCGCGCAGCCGCGAACGAGTCGGGGCGTGCGGTGGGCATCCTGGCGGACCTCCAGGGCCCCAAGATCCGCCTGGGCCGGTTCGCAGCCGGTCCCGTGGAATGGCGCACCGGTGACATCGTGCGCGTGACCGTCGAGGACGTGTCGGGCACGCACGACCGGGTCTCCACCACCTACAAGGAACTCGCCAAGGACGCCAAGGTCGGCGACCGGCTGCTCGTGGACGACGGCAAGGTGGGCCTCGTGGTCACCGACGTCGAGGGCCCGGACGTCGTCTGCGAGGTGACCGAAGGCGGTCCCGTCAGCAACAACAAGGGCTTGTCCCTGCCGGGCATGGACGTCTCCGTGCCCGCCATGTCCGAGAAGGACGTCGAGGACCTCGAGTTCGCGCTGTCGCTCGGCGTGGACTTCATCGCGCTGTCCTTCGTCCGCTCGCCCGCCGACATCGACCTGGTCCACCAGGTCATGGACCGCGTGGGCAGCAAGCGCCTCCCGGTGATCGCGAAGATCGAGAAGCCGGAAGCCGTGGACAACCTGGAGGCCATCGTCCTGGCCTTCGACGGCGTCATGGTCGCCCGCGGCGACCTCGGCGTCGAACTGCCGCTGGAGCACGTGCCCCTGGTGCAGAAGCGGGCGATCCAGATCGCCCGCGAGAACGCCAAGCCGGTCATCGTGGCGACCCAGATGCTCGACTCGATGATCACCAACTCCCGCCCGACCCGCGCCGAGACGTCCGACGTCGCGAACGCGGTGCTGGACGGCGCCGACGCCCTCATGCTCTCCGGTGAGACCAGCGTCGGCCGCTACGCCATCGAGTCCGTGCAGACGATGAGCCGCATCATCGTGGCCGTCGAGACCGAGTCGACCGTCGTGCCGCCGCTGACGCACGTCCCGCGCACCAAGCGCGGCGTGATCTCCTACGCGGCCCGCGACATCGGCGAGCGCCTCAACGCCAAGGCCCTGGTCGCGTTCACCCAGTCCGGCGACACCGTGCGGCGGCTCGCCCGCCTGCACACCCCGTTGCCGCTGCTCGCGTTCACGCCCGAGCAGGAGGTCCGCGCGCAGCTCTCGCTGACGTGGGGCACCGAGACGTTCCTGGTGCCGAAGGTGGAGTCGACGGACGAGATGGTCCGCCAGGTGGACCTCTCCATGCTCGACATCGGCCGCTACCAGGCGGGCGACCTGGTGGTCGTCGTGGCAGGCTCCCCTCCGGGGACCGTAGGCTCCACGAACCTCATCCGGGTGCACCGCCTGGGCGAGGACGACCACGCCTAGGAGAAGACGTTGACAGAGGCTGCCCGTGCCGCGGCCGCGCGTTTCGCGGCCCAGGACGCCCCGTTGGACAGCGACGGGGTCCCGCACGGGCAGCCCGTGCTCGACCGGCTCGTGGCGCTGCTCGACCTCGAACGCATCGAGGAGAACATCTTCCGCGGCGTGAGCCCCGCCGAATCCCCGGTCCGGGTGTTCGGCGGGCAGGTCGCGGGGCAAGCGCTCGTCGCGGCGGGCCGGACGGTGCCGCCCGAGCGCCACGTGCACTCGCTGCACTCGTACTTCATCCGCGGCGGTGACCCGACCGTGCCGATCGTCTACGAGGTCGACCGCATCCGCGACGGCCGCTCGTTCACGACCAGGCGCGTCGTCGGCATCCAGCACGGCAAGGCGATCTTCTCCCTGTCCGCCTCGTTCCAGAAGGACGAGACCGGCATGGACCACGCCGAGCCGATGCCGGACGTGCCGGACCCCGAGTCGCTGCCGACCTACGCCGAGGCGTCCAAGAGCTACCACGACCAGCTCGGCCACACGCGCCTGCCGAGGCCCATCGACGTCCGGTACGTCACCGAGCCGCCGTGGGAGTCCCGCGAGGACGGTCCGGGCGAGGCGCGCAGCCAGGTGTGGATGCGCGCGGACGGCAAGCTCGGCGACGACGCCCTGCTGCACGTCTGCGTGCTCGCCTACGCCTCGGACATGACGCTGCTGGACTCGATCCTGGTCAAGCACGGCGTCTACTGGGGCACGGACAAGGTCCTCGGCGCGAGCCTCGACCACGCCATGTGGTTCCACCGCCGGTTCCGCGCCGACGAGTGGTTCCTCTACGACTGCGCGTCCCCCAGCGCCTCCGGAGGGCGCGGCCTCGCGACCGGCAGGTTCTTCAGCCAGGACGGCAGGCTCGTCGCCACCGTGGTCCAGGAGGGGCTGCTGCGGGTCGTCTCGTGACCGACGTCCCCCTTCCCGGCGCCGCCTGGACCGCGTGGCACCGGCTCGGTACCACCCTCACCGCGAGCCCCGGTGTGCACCGCCCGACGGAGTTCTCCGGCCTGCTCGCGTCGACGTTGAGCGACGTGTGGGGCCGGACCGTCCTGGACGCCGGGTGCGGCGCCGGTCTGATCACCGTCGCGGCCCTGTCGGCGGGCGCGACCCACGTCGTCGCGCTGGACCGCGACGAGGCAGCGCTGCGCGACACGGCCGCCAACGTCGAACGGCTGCTGGGCGCCTCGGCCCGTGACCGGCTGTCGCTGTGGCAGGCGGATTTCACCCAGCTGGGCGTCCTGGACGCCGACGTGCTGGCCGTCAACCCGCCCCAACGCCCGTCGCACCTGCTCGACGCCGTGGAACCGGAGGACCGCCACCTGCACGACGGCGGCGGTCGGGACGGCTTGGACGGCCTCCGCCTGGTCCTCGACCACGCCCGCTGCCACGAGGTCCGCACCACCGCGGCCGACGTCCTGCCGCTGGAAACCCTCCGCCGCGCACCCCGCCGCCTCGCCACGGCCTCGCTGCCGGTGCACCCGTCGTGGCTGCCGCTGGTCCAGGCCGAGGAGGCGAAGGTCTCGGTCTGGGCGTTCGACCGCTCCGCGGGGTAAACCCGCGTCAGGGCTCCACCCGCCGCCGACGCGCCTTCACGCCCGTCGGCGGTGTGAGGGCGCGGGTCTCCACCCGTTCGAGCACCACCGAGCTGGTGAGGTTCCGCACCTCCGTCCTGGACGCGACCTTGTCCATCAGGAACGCCTGGAGGTGCGTGCTGTCCGTGACCGCGATGTGCACCAGGAAGTCCGCCTGCCCGCTCACGTGGAAGATCGACCGCGTTTCCGGCTGCGCCATCAGGAACTGGCGGAACGCGGCCACGACGGGCCGGGTGTGCGGGCGGACGTTGACCGAGACGACGGCCTCCAGCGACAGGCCGGTGGTGCGCGGGTCCACCACGGCGTGGAAGCCCGTGATGACACCGAGTTCGCGGAGGCGGCGCACGCGTTGCAGGCAGCTCGACGGCGCCAGACCGACCAGTTCGGCGAGGGTGCGGTTGGGGAGGGTCGCGTCGTTCTGCAACTCCTCCAGGATCCGCCAGTCCACCGAATCCAGTTCGGCTGTTTCTCTCACAACCGAACATCCTAGGTTTCCGCTGGTTTCCCGCCGAACCGGAAGCCGATGATCCCCGCGTGCACCTCACTTCCTTCCTGCTCGCGCTCGCGGTGATCGCGATCGTGCCGGGTCCGGACTTCGTCCTCGTCACCGGCAACGCCGTCCGCGGCGTGCGGCTCGGCGCCCTCACCGCGCTCGGCGTCGTGTGCGGGCTGCTCGTCCACGGCGCCCTCGCCACGCTCGGCGTGTCGGCGCTCGTGGTGGCCGTGCCCGCGGCCCTGCTGGCGATCAAGGTGGTCGGTGCCCTCTACCTCGCCCACCTCGGCGTCATGACGCTGCGCGCGGCCAGGAACGGCACGCTCACGGCAAGCCCCAAGGCGGTGTCGGGCCGGTCGGCGTTCCTCAGGGGCGTGCTGTGCGACCTGCTCAACCCGAAGGTCATGCTGACGTTCCTGAGCCTGATCCCGCAGGCCATGGACCCGTCCGCGCCGCCGCTGCCGCAGGCCGCGCTGCTGTCGGCGGTGACCGTCGGCGTGTTCGCCGCGTTCTGGGCGCTGGTGGTGCCGCTGGCCGGGAGGCTGGCCGTGGTGCTGGCCAGGCCGGGGGTCCGGCCGGTGTTCGAACGGCTGTGCGGCGCGACCCTCATCGGCATGGCTGCCACGGTTCTGGCGGCGTGACGGCGCTATGACGCTCGTCCCCTCGCACTGCGGCCGGATTTTAGGCAGGCTGTGCAGATGACAACCGAGGCAACGGCACGGATCGCGGTAACCGGACTCGCTGTGATGGGCAGCAACCTGGCCCGCAACCTCGCCCGGCACGGACACCGGGTAGCCGTCCACAACCGGTCCTACAGCAGGACCAAGCTCCTGATCGAACAGCACGGCCACGAGGGTGACTTCGTCCCGGCCGAGACCGCGGAAGAACTCGTCGCGAGCCTCCAGAAGCCCCGCCAGATCATCATCATGGTCAAGGCGGGCGCGCCCACCGACGCGGTGATCGACGAGCTGACGCCGCTGCTCGACGAGGGCGACATGGTGATCGACGGCGGCAACGCCCACTACGCCGACACCCGCCGCCGTGAAGCCGCGCTGCGCGAGAAGGGCCTGCACTTCGTCGGCGCGGGCATCTCCGGCGGCGAGGAGGGCGCGCTCAACGGCCCCAGCATCATGCCCGGCGGCTCCAAGGAGTCCTACGTCCACCTCGGCCCGGTGCTGGAGAGCATCGCGGCCGTCGTCGACGGCACCCCGTGCTGCGTCCACGTGGGACCGGACGGCGCGGGCCACTTCGTGAAGATGGTGCACAACGGCATCGAGTACGCCGACATGCAGCTCATCGCCGAGGCCTACGACCTGCTGCTGCGCGCGGGCGGCAAGACGCCCGCCGAGATCGCCGACGTGTTCCGCGAGTGGAACGAGGGCGACCTGGAGTCGTACCTCATCGAGATCACCGCCGACGTGCTGTCCCACGTGGACGCCGACAGCGGCAAGGCGCTCGTCGAGGTCATCGCCGACGAGGCCGAGCAGAAGGGCACCGGCCGCTGGACCGTCCAGGAGGCCCTGGAGCTGGGCGTTCCCGTCACGGGCATCGCCGAGGCCGTCTTCGCCCGCTCCCTGTCGGGCCGCGTGGACCAGCGCAAGGCCGTCCGCGACGCCTTCGGCGCGTCCGAGGTGGCCAAGACCGTGACCGACGGCCTGGTCGACGACGTCCGCCAGGCGCTGTACGCGTCCAAGGTGGTCGCCTACGCCCAGGGCTTCGACCAGATGCGCGCGGCCAGCAAGGAGTACGGCTGGGACCTGGACCTGGGCGCCATGGCCACGATCTGGCGCGGCGGCTGCATCATCCGCGCCCGCTTCCTCGACCGCATCCGCGAGGCCTACGACGGCAGCCCGGAACTGGCGTCCCTGCTCGTGGACGACTACTTCCGCGAAGCCGTCCAGAACGCCGAGGCGGCCTGGCGCCGAGTGGTCGTGGGCGCCGTCCAGGCAGGCGTCCCGGTCCCCGGCTTCGTCTCCGCACTGGCCTACTACGACGGCCTGCGCTCGGAGCGCCTCCCCGCCGCCCTGATCCAGGGGCTGCGCGACTTCTTCGGCGCCCACACCTACCGCCGCACCGACCGCGACGGCAGCTTCCACACCCTCTGGTCCGGCGACCGCAGCCAGGTCGACGCCTGACCAAACAACAACAAGAGCAACAAGAGCAAGAAAAAAACCAAACCACGACGGAACTGACAGCCACCGCTTGAGAACGTGGCCGATTTGACTTGGGGATTTGACCCTTGCAATTAGTCGGGCGGCAAGCTTCACCACCTGCCGTTTTGGCCCGACAAAGGGTCAAATGAGGGGTCCCCAGGTCAAATCGGCCACACCCCGCTGGAACTCGCAGCCGATACATCCGCTGGGACTCGCAGCCGACCAGCCCCAGGCGCCGGGCAGACCACCGAACTCCACGAGCGTTCCCGTCATGATCCGAGTGTGGACGAGGTGGGGAGGTTCCGTGGCGATGTGAGTGACCCTCATGACACCCGCCCCCCGGGTAGCGGCACAATCGGTTCATGATCCGAAGGCCACGACTGCTAGCCCTGCTCGCGTCCCTGACGCTCGTGCTCGGTCTCTCCGGCGGTGCCGCGACAGCGGTGGACGCCGACCCGCTCGCCGCGGACCTCGACCGCATCCTCTCCGACTCCCGCCTCGTGGGAGCCACCGTGGGACTGGTGGTGAAGGACGCCGACACCGGCGAGAACGTCTACACCAGATCCGGCAACACCCGCTTCCAGCCCGGTTCCACGGCCAAGCTGATCACCTCCGCCACGGCGCTCGACACCCTCGGCCCCGACCACCGCTGGACGACCGACCTGCGCTCGTCCGCGACCGTCCAGGGCACGGAGCTGGTCGGCGACCTGTTCCTGCGCGGCACCGGCGATCCGACGATGCTCGCCGCCGACTACGACGACCTGGCGGCGAAGCTCGCCGCGACCGGCCTGCGCACGGTGCGCGGCGCGCTGGTGGCCGACGACAGCTGGTTCGACTCGATCCCGCTCGGCACCGGCTGGGCGTGGGACGACGAGCCGTACTACTACAGCGCGCAGACCTCCGCGCTGACCATCGCGCCGGACACCGACTTCGACTCCGGCTCGGTCGCGGTCAAGGTGAGCCCCGGCGCCGCCGCGGGCCAGCCCGCGCAGGTCACCCTGATCCCGCCGGTCGACCTCACGATCCGCAACAACGCCACGACCAGCACCAACAGCGGCGTCTTCGTGCACCGCTCGCACGGCACGAACGTCGTCAACGTCGGCGGCTCGCTCGCGCCCGGTGCGGCGGCGTACTACGAGTACATCTCGATGAACGACCCGACCACGCTCGTCGCGGGCCTGTTCCGCAAGTCGTTGGCGGCGCACGGGATCACCGTCACCGGCGGCACCGAGTTCCGCGCGGCGCCCTCGACCGCGAAGGTGCTGGTCGAACACCAGTCGATGACCCTGCGCCAGCTGCTGATCCCGTTCCTCAAGCTCAGCAACAACCTGCACGCCGAGACGCTCATCAAGTCCATGGGCCGCAAGGTCTCCGGCCAGGGCACCTGGGCGGCGGGCATCAGCGCGCTGGAGGCGGCGCTGCCCGGCCTGGACGCGAACCCGTTGACGATGAACCTGTTCGACGGCTCCGGACTGTCCAGGATGGACCTGCTCTCGCCCGACCTGTTCGTGTCGGTGCTGCGCAAGGCGCGCAGCAAGCCGTGGTTCCAGGACTGGTACAGCGCGCTGCCGATCGCGGGCGTGCAGGACCGGTTCGTCGGCGGCACGCTCCGCAACCGCATGGGCGGCACGGCCGCCGCGAACAACCTGCACGCCAAGACCGGCTCGATGACGGGCGTGACGGCGCTGTCCGGCTACGTCACGAACGCCGACGGCCGCAAGCTGGTGTTCTCGTTGATGCAGAACGACTTCGTGTCGGGTCCGCCGCGTGACATCGAGGACGCCATCGCCGTCCGGCTCGCGTCGGACAAGGCCGGTCAGGCCCAGCCGCAGGTGCAGTCGAAGCGCCAGGCGCCCGCCCCGACCAAGGGGGACCGCAGGACGGACCTGGAGTGCAGCTGGACCAAGTCCTGCTGACCTAGGCCGTTGGAGGGGGTCCGTCGTTCGCGGCGGGCCCCCTCATCGCGCCAGGGCCTCGTGGAGCGCGCGGTCCAGCGCGTCCTCGGCGGGGACCTCGATGTCCGGGCCCACGCCGACCAGTTCCCAGTTGGTGCCCGACACCGGGTTGATCGCCCGCCCGGTCGGGACGGTCGCCTCCAGGTGCGGGTGCACCCTGAACCCCCGCCGCGGGTGCGCGCCCCCGCCGGTCCGCTCGCCGACGACGGTCGCGCGGCCGAGCTGTTGCAGGTCGTAGGCCAGTTCCTCGGCGCCGGAGAACGTGCGGGGGCTGGTGAGCACGTAGATCGGCTTGGTGCCGCCGAACCGCTCGCCCGGCACGTGCGCGGGGCTCCACGACTGGCTGTAGGTCTCGCCGTCGCGGAAGTACATCGTGTTCAGGTGGGTCGGCTCGTCCAGCAGGTAGCCGCAGACCAGCGCCACCGTCGCCGGGTCGCCGCCGCGGTTCTCCCGCAGGTCGAGGATCAGCGCCTCCGCTCCGGCCACGAGGGTGAGCGCGGCGGCGACCGCTCCGCCGGACACCTCGACCGGGAACAGCAGCGGTGCCAGCTCCAGGTGCGCGACCCCGCCGTCCAGCGCGCGCAGCCGCGGCACGCCGTTGAGCGAGAGCTTGGCCTCCCTCGTCATCTCCTGGATCGCCGCGGCGTCGTCGCCGTCCGGGATCACGTCGGTGTGGTGCTTGAGCCGCAGGTGGCGGTCGCCGTTGACGGACTGGAGGTCGGCCGTGACGAGCCTGCCCAGTTCCTCCGCGGTGTCGGCGGAGGCGTAGGCGCCCTCGGTGTTCCGCTTGTGCAGCACCGCGTCCAGCTCGGCGGCGACCTCCGGGAAGACGTAGTGCTCCACGAGGAGCGCGCGGATCTCCGTGACGATCGAGGCGGTGTCCATGAGCCCAGTCTCGGGTCGGGGTTGCGAAAGCGTCAAGAGAATTAGACACTTTCGTCATGAGCGATCCGCCCCCTGGGGAAGTCCTGGAGATCGGCACCCCCGAGCAGTTCAAGGCCCTCTCGCACCCGACGCGGCAACGATTGCTGTTCGCGCTGGGGCAGGAGCCCGCCACGATCAGCGGACTCGCCGCGGCGCTGGCCGTCCACAAGGGATCGGTGGGGCACCACCTCAAGGTGCTGCGCGACGCGGGCATGGTGAGGGTCGCCGAGACGCGCCAGGTGCGCGGCGGCACCGAGCAGCTCTACCAGCGGACCGCGCGCAAGCTCGTGGTCCACGAGGCCCCGGCCGAGCACAACGCCGCCGTGTTCGCCGCGATGGCCCACGAGGTGAGCCGCGCGTCGGAACCGCTGGTCTCGCTGCGCCACCTGAGGTTGACGGCCTCCGCCGCCGAACGGCTCGGCGTCGAGCTGCAACGCCTGCTCGACGAGGCTGAGGACGGGGGCGACCAGGAGGCCGTCCACGGCGTTCTCGTGGCGCTCTACCGCAGGTCGGAGTAGGTCCGCTCACAAATTGTCAGACCCCGTCCGTACCGTCTCGACCATGCCCACCGCAGCCTTCGCCGCCCGCACCACGTCGCCCGCTCACGCCACCGCGCCCTGGCCGGGCCACGTCGCCCGGCCTGCGCGCCGCAGCGCTTCCGGCGGTTCCCCGTGGGTCGCGCGCCGGTTCCCCGCCGCGCGACCCGATCCCCGCGACGTCAGTGGTTCGCGGGGGTGCGGAGCGGTTCCAGGGCGTTGCGGTCCGGGTTCACGAGGTAGACGCGGGCCGCGGAGATGTCGAAGTACATGCCGACCAGGCGGAGCGCGCCCGCGTTGACCGCTTCGCGCACGGAGGGGTAGGTGAGGAGGTTGTCCAGCTGCTGGGCGACGTTGGCGACGCTGAGCCGTTCCACGACCGGCAGGTCGTGGGACCCGGCGGGTTCGTGGAAGCGGATCAGGCTGGGGTCGGCGTGGCGCAGCCACGAGGTCAGCGCGGTGCCGGGCCGGGTGCCGCCGTTGACCAGCGCGCTCATCGCGCCGCAGTGGGAGTGGCCGCAGACGGCGATCGTGCCGACCCCCAGCACGTCGACGGCGTACTCGATCGCGGCGCCCACCGAGTCCTCGGTGCCGCTGGCCGGGACGAGGTTGCCGATGTTGCGGACGCAGAACAGGTCGCCGGGGCCGCTGCTGGTGATGAGGTTCGGGACCACGCGCGAGTCGGCGCACGTGATGAACAGCTGCTGGGGGCGTTGGCCGCGTGCCGCCAGCTCGGCGAGGAAGGGGCGGACCAGCGGCGCGGAGTTCCGCTCGAACTCGTGCATGCCGCGGATCATCGGGTCGGTGTCGCCGCGCTGCGTCGGGAGCACCACGTCGGCGGCGTCGCCGGGGCGGGTGCGCTGCCAGTGCGACCACGGCGCGAACCAGCGCGGCAGCGGAGACGGGGGAGTCTTGCGAAGACCGGGCTTGCCGCCGATGGCCTTGCGGAACCAGGTGTCGTGCACCTCGTCGACGTCGACCTGGCCGCCGAGCCGCTGGTAGCCGCCGCGCCAGTCGTCGATCGCCTCGAACGCGGCGTGGTCCATGAAGTCGATGTGCAGCTCCAGGACGACGCGCTTGCCCAGCGGGATGCGGCGGAGTTCGCGCACGAGCCTGCTCACCCCGAGGAACACCAGTGAGCCGCGGATCGAGACCCGCCAGCCGTCGGGCTCCTCGTCGACGCGCACGGTGCTGTGGGTCAACCGGTACAGCGACCTGAGCACGGCGATGGCCATCCCGATCAGGACGCCTTCCACCAGGCCGAACACGAGCACGCCCGCGACCGTGCCGACGTAGGGCGTGATCTCGCCGTGCTGGGCGAGCTTGCGCACCCGGTTGCGGCTCACCAGGCGCAGACCGACCACGAGGAGGACACCGGCCAGACCCGCGAGGGGGATCAGTTCCAGCAGTCCGCCGAGGGCGACCACGAAGACGACGATCCAGAAGCCGTGCAGGACGGTCGCGGCACGCGTGCGCGCGCCCGCGGCCACGTTCGCCGAACCGCGGATGATGCCACCGCTGACCGGCAGGCCGCCGAGCGCGCCGGACACGGCGTTCGCCGCGCCCTGCGCGACGAGTTCGCGGTCCAGGTCGGCGCGCGGGCCGTCGTGCAGCTTGTCCACCGCCACGGCGGACAGCAGCGACTCCATGCTGGCCACGAGCGCGACGGTCACCACCGCGAGCGCCACGCCACCGACGCTGCCGTCCGGCAGGCGGGGGAGGACGACGTCGGTCAGGGGTGCGTCGGGGAGGTCCACTGTGGACACGTCGAGTCGGAGGGCGATGGCGGTCGCGGTCGCGGCCAGCACCGCCGCCAGCGGGGCGGGCACCAGGGCCGCGCGGGGGATCCTGCGCCACATCAGCATCACGGCGATGGCGACGGCACCCACGACGACCGAGCCGAAGTGGGAGCCGCGCAGTTCCGCGGGCAGTTCGGCGAGGTTCGCCAGCGTCGTCGCGTGGACGTGACCGCCGAGCACGATCACCAGCTGCCCCAGGGCGATGCTGATGCCGATGCCCGCCAGCATCCCGTGCACCACGGCGGGCGACAGGGACAGCGCCAGCCTGGCCACCTTCGTCACACCCAGGACGATCTGCACCAGGCCGGCGGCCAGGGTGATCGCCGCCGTGGCGGCCCAGCCGTAGTCGAGGACCAGTCCGGCCGTGACGACCATGACACCGGTCGCGGCACCGCTGACCTGGAGGGGAGCGCCGCCGAACAGTCCGGCGACGACGCCGCCCACGACGGACGCGATGAGTCCGGAGATGAGCGGCGCACCCGTGGCCGCCGCGACGCCGAGGGACAGCGGGACGGCCAGGAGGAAGAGCACGAACGAGGCGGGGAGGTCGAACCGGAGCGACGCGGGGAAGCGGAGCGGAGGGCCGGCCGTGGTGTGTTCACCTGCGTGGGACTTGTTGGAGCGGGGGCGGTTCATGGTGACCCTTCAGGCGGTGTGGTGGTTGTTCGCGCGGTGGCGCGGGTCGAGCGGTGTGGATTGGCGGCCGCGCGGGCGAGCGGTGCGGGCCGGTGGAGTGGGTTGAGTGGTGTGGGGCGGCGGCGTGAGTTGGCCGAGCTGTCCGGGGCGGGCGGTGTGGGGGTGGCGGGGTGCGCGGGTGTTGTTTCGCGGTGCTGTGGTGAGCCGGCATCGCGCGGGATGTTGTTGGTGGGGCGGCGATTCGGTGTCGGTGGCGGAGCGGGGTGCGCGACGGTGGTGGTCGGCGCGGTGCGGTTTTCGCGCTGCGGCGGTGTCGGCTAGCGCGCCGTTAAGGGGACGCCGCGTGCTGAAGGCAGCACGAGGTGCTGCCGGAAGGCGGCGAGTGCTGACTCGGCCTCGGCGCGGTGAGTATGGGACGCCAAGAGGCACCTCCGTGTCGGCACCGTGGACGTGTCGGCACAACCCGCGTCGGGACTTCCCGATCCGTGATCGGGAGGTCGCGTCCTGTCCATGATGGACGATGGTGTGGGGAAATCGACACGGGTTTCAACCGGACGTGTCGATCATCAGAGTGAGGTCACGCCAGGTAGTGGCACTGGCGCGCGGAGACCGAGGAGGGACCGTGGCGGAACCGACCCCGGTCGGGGGGTCGTGGTCGGTTCCGCCACGGTCGGTGCCGAACGACGCCGAAGGGGTGGGGGAAGAAGCGTCGTCCGGGGAATCGGGGTGTTGTGGTCTTCGGGCGCGGGGCACGACACGGGCGCGGGTTCGGGTCGCTGGCGAGCGTGGTCCGATCCTCGGTGCGGTCGTGCGGTCGTGCGGTCGTGCGGTCGTGCGGTCGTGCGGTCGTGCGGTCGTGCGGTC
>NZ_DASUSQ010000037.1:0-92262 GCF_036375055.1 Umezawaea sp. | reverse complement strand
CACACGCGACCGTGCGCTGGGACTGCCCCCTTGACGCGTGTGGTTGCCCTCGTGGAGGTCGACGAGATGGTGCGAGGACCCGGCACCCGCTGGTACGCAAGGCGTCGACGCATCCCCACCATCTCGGAGACCTGCCGCCCGGCGAGGGCACGCCCTGAAACCGGCAAGGCTCCTTCGGGACCACTTCGACGACTCCGAACACCTGGCCAGCAGCCAGATGAGCAGGTCTGGGCAGCCGCGACCGCTTCACGGGTCACGGACAGGCACCCACGATCTTGCCCCGCGCCACCGCCGCCGAAGAGCACGATGACCGGTCAGGTCCGGCGACCACCGCGCACAGCGAAGAGGCCCCCGGCGACGCGCACCGGGGGCCTCGTCAGGACTGAATCAGGTCAGGAACCAGCCTTCTCGCGCGCCCGGAGGTCCTTGCGGAGGATCTTGCCCGCCGCCGACTTCGGGATCGCCTCGATGAACTCCACGACCCGCACCTTCTTGTGCGGCGCCACGCGTTCCGCGACGAAGCTCATCACGCCCGCGTCGTCGAGGTCGTCCGCGCCCGCCTGGCGGACGACGAAGGCCTTCGGCACCTCCTCGCCCTCGGCGTCGATGACGCCGACCACCGCGGCGTCGGCGATCTGCGGGTGGGTCAGCAGCACGGCTTCCAGTTCAGCGGGCGGGACCTGGTAGCCCTTGTACTTGATCAGCTCCTTGACCCTGTCGACGATGGTCACGATGCCGTCCGCGTCGATGACCGCCACGTCGCCCGTGTGCAGGTAGCCGTCCGCGTCCAGGGTGGCCTCGGTGGCCTCCGGGTTGTTCAGGTAGCCCTTCATCACGTTCGGGCCGCGGCACCAGAGTTCGCCGCGTTCGCCCACGCCCACGTCCTCGCCGGTGGCGGGGTCGACGAAGCGGTTCTCCATGTTCGGGTAGATGACGCCGACGGTGCCCACGGAGATGTCGTCGCGACCCTCGGGGATGGCGTGGCTGACCGGGCTCATCTCGGTCATCCCGTAGCCCTGGAGGACCTTGCAGCCCAGGCGCTTGCGGACCGCGGCGGCGAGGTCGACGTCGAGGGGGGCTGCGCCGGAGAAGATGGTGTCGAGGGCGGACAGGTCGAACTGGTCCACCAGGGGGTGCTTGGCGAGGGCCACGGCGACCGGTGGGGCGATGTAGACGCGGTCGGTGCGGTGCTCGGCGATGATGCGCAGGAACTCGGGCAGGTCGAACCTGGGCATGGTGACGACGGTGGCGCCGACGAAGAGGCCGTTGTTCATCAGGACCTGCATGCCGTAGATGTGGAAGAACGGCAGCACGGCGAGGATGCGGGTGTGGCCGCCGATCCTGATGATCGGGTCGCTCTGCACGATGTTGGCGACCAGGTTGCGGTGCGTGAGCATCACGCCCTTGGCCTTGCCGGTGGTGCCCGAGGAGTACGGCAGGACGGCGAGGTCCTCGGCCGGGTCGATCACGACCTCCGGCACGGGACCGGTGCTCGCCAGCAGGTGCGGCAGGGCCGGGTGGCCCTCGGCGCCGTCGAGCACGACCACCTGGTCGGCGGTGAGGCCGACCTGCTGGGCCGCGGGCCACGCGTTGGGCAGCAGCACGGAGACCGTGAAGAGCATCTTGGCGCCCGCGTCGGCCAGCTGGCTGGCGACCTCGCTGGGGGTGTAGAGCGCGTTGATCGTCGTCGCGGTGGCGCCCGCGCGCAGGATGCCGTGGAAGACGACCGCGTAGTACGGCGTGTTCGGGCTGAGGATGCCCACCACGTCGCCCTTGCCGATCCCCCTCTCGGCGAGCGCGGCGGCGACCCTGTCGATCGCGCCGACGAGCTGCGCGTAGGTCATCTCGGCGCCGGACGTGCCATCGATGAGCGCCACCCGTTCGGAGTGCTCCGCGACGTTCGCGAACAGCAACTCGTGCAAGGAGACGTCCGGTACCACGACGTCGGGGAACGGACTGCGGAAGACCATGCGGCTTGCCTCATTCGATCGGCGGTCGGCGCTGATCGCGTCATCGTGAGTCACACCACAGCCGAGGTCAAGGTGTACCGAGACGTTACGTTCTCAGATCAATAACACTCGAATGGAGTAGTCGTTGACCTTGTGGTGCGCCCGCCCGATCTGCGAAGTTGGCAGTGCCTGCGCGGCTCGGCTCCCACGCACTCCACGAGCCGCGCGGGGAACCTCGCGGTTCGCAATCCCCCCGTCGAACCGCGGCCCGCTGGACTTCCGGGCTCCCCCCGCCCGATGTCCGCTTCAGCGGGGAATCAACGCGGGGTGGTCCGAGTTGTGACTCCCCCTCTCTCCCGGACCGCCCCGCGCTTCCCCCGCGCATTGCTCTGAGTAGCTTTTCCCTCAGAAAACGTGACTCAATTGGATGACGTCGCTGGTGTGATCTTCACCGTGCGGCGCCGTCGGCGGAGCACCCAGAGCACTCCGACGGGCACCACGACGATCGCGAACGGCAGCGCGGCACCGATCACCACGAGCAGCACCCGCAGTGCCTCCAGCAGCGCGTGCCAGCCCGATTCCAACGCGCCGAGGAAGCCCAGCTTCTCCTCGGCGACGGCGGGCGCGGCCCCCTGGCGGATCGACACGGTGATCGTCGACTGGGCCACCTGGCCCTTGAGCGAGTCGTACCGCCGTTGGAGCGACTCCAGGTCGGACTGCCTCTTGGTCAGCTCCCCCTCGATGTCGACGATCTCGGCGGTCGTCGCGGCCCGCTCCAGCAGCACCCGGACGCGGTCCACGCTGGCCCGCTGGGTCGCGAGCCTGGCCTCGACGTCCACGACCTGGTCGGTCACGTCCTCGGACTTCGTCTCGCGCCGCGCGACGGTCGTGCCCTCGACCTCACCGAGGCCCTTGAGCACGGCGTCCATCCGGTCCACCGGCACGCGCAGGGTCACCGAGCCCGAACTCGTCGTGGAGTTCTCCTGACCGACGAACCCGCCCTCGCGCGCGACGAGGTCCTTGACCTTGACCAGTGCCCCGCTCACGTCGTCGCCGCGGAGTTCGACCTGCGCGGTCCGCACCAGCTGCCGGTTCGGCGCGGTGGAGTCCGGCTGCTTCGCCTCGGCGTTCGCGGTGCCCGCGCTGTCCTTCGCGGGCGCCTGGCCCTGCGCGGGAGCCGCCGCCATCTCGGCGGACCCGCCCGAGTCGGAACTCCCCGCGGAGCACCCCGCCAGCGCCACCAAGGCCAGTGCCGCCACTGCCAGTACCCGTCTGCTCATCGTGCGTCCCCTCCCGTAGCCCCGTGGTCAGGGAGTAGACGGAGGGAGCCCGGCGGGCAGTTGCGCCCGCCGGATCACGATCAGGCCTCGTTCACCAGGTGCCGGAAGGCCTGGAGGTTCGCCAGCGACTCGCCGCGCGAGACGCGCCAGTCCCACTCGCGCTGGATCGCGCCCGCGAACCCGATCTCCAGCAGCGTGTTGAAGTCGCCGTCCGCGGCCTCCACGACCTGGCCGAGCACGCGGTCCAGCTCGTCCGGCGTCACGGCGTGCAGGCCCATCCGGCCGACCAGGTAGATGTCGCCCCCGGTGTCGACGGTGTAGTGCACGCCGTAGAGCTTGGCGTTGCGGCGCAGCAGGAACCGGTACACGGCCTCGTGCGCCTCGTCGGGCTTGCGGCAGACGAACGCCTCCACCAGCACGGCGTGGCGGCCGACGACGAGCCAGCAGTTGGTCTGGAGCTTCTTGGTGCCCGGCAGGGTCACGAAGAACTTGCCGGGCTCCTCGTGCTCGTAGGCGAGTTCCCGTTCGTCCAAGGTGGACTGGATGACCTCGTCGATCACCGGTGGACCTCCCGCTGGAACGCGTTGCGCGCATCGGAGTACGCGGCCAACAGCGTGTCGGTCGTGCGTTCCCAGGAGAATCGTCGCGCGTGGCCGACCGCGTTGCCCGCCAGCTCCGCGCGACGGCCGGGGTCGAGGGCCACGTGACCGAGCACCCGAGCCCACTCCGCGGGGTCGTGGCCGTTGACCAGGCACCCGGACACGCCGTGCCGCACGGCCACCGGCAGACCGCCGACGGCCGCCGCGACGACGGGCGTCCCGCACGCCTGCGCCTCCAGCGCGACCAGCCCGAACGACTCGTTGTAGCTCGGCACCGCGACCACGTCCGCCGCCCGGTACAGCTCGGCCAGCCCGTCCCCCGCGAGCGGCGGGAGGAACCGCACCACGTCGTCGATCCCCAGTTCCCCGGCGAGCGACTGGAGAGCCCTCGGCTGCTCCAGCCCGCTCCCGGACGGACCGCCGACCACGAGCACCACCAGCCGGGACCGCAGCGCCGGATCGCGCACGAGCAGCTCGGCCGCCGCGCGCAGCAGCACGTCCGGGGCCTTCAACGGCTGGATGCGCCCGACGAACGCCAGCACCACCTGGTCCGGCCGCAGCCCCAGTGCGGCGCGGGCGGCCCCCCGGTCGCCGGGCGTGAACCGCTCCAGATCGACACCGGGCGGGATCGTCAGCACCTTCTCGGGTGCCGCGTCGTACAGCTTCACCAGCTCGGCGGCCTCGACGTCGGTGTTCGCGACGAGCCGGTCGGCCTCCTCGACCACCTGCTCCTCGCCGATCACCCGCATCCGCGGCTCGGGTGCGTCGCCGTCGGCCAGCGCGGCGTTCTTCACCTTGGCCAGCGTGTGCGCGGTGTGCACCAGCGGCACGCCCCACCGTTCGCGGGCGAGCCAGCCGACCTGGCCGGACAGCCAGTAGTGCGAGTGGATGGCGTCGTAGTAGCCGGGCTCGTGCCGGGCCTCGGCCCGCAGCACGCCCGCCGTGAACGCGCAGAGCTGACCGGGCAGCTCCTCCTTGCCGAGCCCTTCGAACGGCCCGGCGACGACGTGCCGCACCTTGATGCCCGGCGCCATCTGCACGACCGGCGCCAACCCGGACGACGTCGCCCTGGTGAAGATCTCCACCTCGACGCCCTGCGCGGCCATCCGGGTGGCGGTCTGCACGATGTAGACGTTCATCCCGCCCGCGTCCCCGGTGCCGGGCTGCTCCAGCGGCGACGTGTGCACGGAGAGCACCGCGACCCGCTTCACCGAGCCACCTTCCCCACAGCGGCGGCGAACTCGAAGGGCCGCTCCAGGAACGGCAGGTGACCGGTGTCGGGCAGCAGCACCAACTCGGCTCCGGGGATCGTCGCGGCGGTGTACCGGGCGGCCGAGGGCGAGACCACCTCGTCGTCGAGGCCGTGCACCACCACGGCGGGCACGTCCACCGCGGCCAGCACGGCACCGCTCTCCACGTCCCTGGCGAACAACTCGCCCCGCACCCTCGGGGAAACCCCCAGGGCCGCCGCCGTGAGCTCACCGACGACCTCGGACGGCAAGCGCGGCGCCATCCGCGCGCAGAACCGGGCCAACGCCTCGTCATCGGTCAGCGCGGCGGGCAACGCGTCCCGCATCACCGCCCCGACGGCACCACCGGCCCGCCCACGCCCGATCTCGGTGATCGCCCCCACGAAGACCAGCCCGACAACACCGGCGGTGCCGTGGGCCCGCAGGTAGTCGACGACCACCAACCCCCCGTACGACCACCCGACCACCGTCGCGGGCCGCCCGACGTGCGCCAACACGGCGGCCAGGTCCTCAGCCCACACGGCCGACTCGCGGTACCCGTCGACGGGCGCGTCGGACCCGCCGTGCCCACGCAGGTCGACGGCGAAGGTCCGAAAGCCGTCGAGCCCGGCCCAGGCAGCGCCGGACTGGGCCCACCCGTGCACCAGCACCACAGCCGGACCGTCGACCGGACCCGCTTCGTGGACGGCCAGCCGAACACCACCGGGGGCGAGGAGAGTTCTCTGCACGACTGGACCAACACCGGATCCGGTCGAACACTTCCCACCGCCCCGCGGAAGAACCACTACCCCGTCCCGCCAAGTGGACGAGGGGGCGGGAAAACCACGCCCCACCACGACCGCGCCACACCGGCCCCCGGCCCGAACCCGCCCGCACCGCAACCGGGCGCACCGGCCCCCGGCCCGATCCGAGCAGCACTTCCCCCCGGCCACCCCGACCGGGGTGGGCCGCCCACTAGATGGCCGACATCGTCTGCCACTGGGCCCAGGGGATCTGCCAGTCGTACCAGTCGTACTTGGCGGGCAGGGTGGTGATCGACCCGACCACCTCCACGGGGTCCCCGATCATCGCCGTGTCGTAGTAGGCCTTCGCATCGGCCTCCAGCAGGTTGGCGCAACCGTGGGAGGTGTTGTTGCTCCCGATGTTCGCGGCGTTGTCGTTGTTCTCGTGGATGAACTCACCGTGGTTCGAGAACCGCACGGCCCACTTCTTCAGCACGTTCGTGTACCCGTACTGCGGGTTGTCGAAGCTCCACTGCTCGTCCTTCTGCATCACCACGAACGTCCCGTTGGGCGTGGTCAGCTCAGGATCGGCGTCCCGGCCGAAACTGGCCGGGTAGGTCGCCACGGTCTGCCCGTCCCGCTGCACCACCAGCTGGTGCGTGGGCGTGTCGATCTTCACGACCTGGTTCCGGCCGATGGAGAAGTCACTGGTCACGTCCGCCGCACCGTAGGCACCGCCGCCGTAGGCGACACCGTAGAGCTTCGCCTCCACGTGCACCTTGGTGTTCGCGGGCCAGTAGGCCTCGGGCCGGTAGTGCACCTCTTGATCGCCCAACCAGGCCCAGGCGCCCTTGACGCCCTTGTCGTTCGTGACCGTCAGGGCCTTCTGCACGGCCGCCCGGTCGGTGATCGGCGCGTCGAACTTCACCATGATCGGAACGGCGACACCGACCTGCTGGTCGTCGACGGGGAAGAGCGTCCCGCGGACCTGGGCGGCGGGGGCGACGGTGGTGAACGCCCCCTCCAGCTCGACCTTCTTGCCGTCGGTGCCGGTCGCCCTGCCGCTGTAGGTGTAGGCCTTCCCGTACCCGAGCGGCTCGGTCGTGGCCCACGACTTCTTGTCGTCCGCGAGCTTCCCCGCGACGGGGGCGCCCTCGGGGTTGGACACGGCGACCTCGTCGATCGTCCCGTCGGACACGGTGACGTTCACCGGGACGTTCACCGGGACGTCCTTCGCGTCGACGGCGGGCACCGCGGTGAACTTCGCGATCGAGGGCGACTCGGGCGACCCGGCGCCTTCCCGGCTCGGCTTGCCCGCCTCCGTGCTGGAGCAGCCCGCCAGCAGGGCCGCGCCCAGCAGCAACGCGGTCACGGCTCGAAGCTTCGTCCGCACGATCGACCTCCAGAGCCCTCGCTGTTCGTGTTCCCCCACTAGTCAAGGACGTCCCGACGGCGTCCACGTGCCCAACGATCGGGAGTGATGCTCGTCATAGGCGCTGCGCCGGTCGGACCAGCACGGCACGATCGCACCGTGACAAACGACCGTCGAACCGCCGTGGTGACCGGAGCGAGCGCCGGCATCGGGGAAGCGACCGCCCGCAAGCTCGCGGCACAGGGGTTCCACGTGGTGCTCGGAGCCCGCCGACTCGATCTCCTCCAGGGTATCGCGGATGAGCTGGGCGGCACGGCCGTCGAGCTTGACGTGACGGACGCCGACTCCGTCGCCGCCTTCCTCGACCGCGTGCCCGAAGCGAACGTGCTGGTCAACAACGCGGGCGGCGCTCGCGGCATGGCCGGCGTGATCGACTACCCCGAGGACGACTACCGCTGGATGTGGGAGACGAACGTCCTCGGCACCCTCCGGATGACCAAGGGCCTGCTGCCCAAGCTGATCGCCTCCGGCGACGGCCACGTGGTGACCGTCACCTCGATCGCCGCGTTCGAGGTCTACGACAACGGCTCCGGCTACACCTCGGCCAAGCACGCCCAGGCGGCCCTGCACCGGAGCCTCCGCGGCGAGCTGCTGGGCAGGCCGGTCCGGTTCACCGAGATCCTGCCGGGCATGGTCGAGACCGACTTCTCCGTGCTCCGCTTCAAGGGCGACACCGAGCGCGCGGCGGGCGTCTACCAGGGCATGACCCCGCTCACCGCGGACGACGTGGCCGACACGATCGCCTTCGCCGTGACCCGCCCGTCGCACGTGAACCTGGACCAGATCGTCCTGCGCCCGAGGGACCAGGCGAGCGCGACGCGGGTGCACCGCGCCTGATGGTCGCTGCTCCGCGGGCTCCGGCTCGGCCGCCCCCTAGTCGGCAGGCCGGTCTCGCGACCAGGGCAGGTCCACGTCCGAACTAGAACAGCAGGTCGACGTCCAACTGGTCCAGCACGTGGTCGATCGGGTTGGCGAAGCCGATCGAGCCGCTCGGGTTGCCCGCGCAGTAGAGGCCGACGACGTGGTTGGTGTCGTCGAGCAGGACCGCGCCGGAGTCGCCGTGGTCGGCGAAGCGGTGACCGGGCGCGGCCTGCACGCGCACCTGGTCGCGGAGGGTGCGGACGCCGAGGTCGTTGCCGAAGTCGAGCGACACGGAGGCGTCCGTGGACGCCACCACTGCGCCGGTGAGGCCGGTCGTGCGCCCGCGCTTGCGGACGGCCGTGCCGACGACGGCCGCGGCCCGGCCGCGCACCGGCCCCAGGCCGACGACCTCGGCCCGGCAGTCGAGGTGGCTGCTGAGCAGCAGGGTGGCGCCGTCGACCGAACCGGACAGGGCGGCGCGGGCCAGCGTGCCGATGCGGTCGTCCCACGGGTGGCCGCCGTCGACCACGCTCGGGTGCGCCATCAGGTCGCCGACGGCCCACGCGTCGTCCACGCACGCGACGTGGAACGAGGTCAGGGCCATCACCCTGGGCGTCGTCGCGCGGGGCGTCACGAGCGCGCCGAGGGTGCCGACGACCGAGTAGTCACCGGGCACGGCGACGTCCGGCGGCACGAACCGGATCGACCGGCACGGGCCGACGCCGATGCCGCCCACCAGGCACTGGTGGCGCTCGGCGCCGTGGACGCCGTCCGACGACGCCAGCGCGCGGTGCGGCACGAACGAGTCCTCGACCACGTCGGTGGGCACGCCGCTGTACTGGACCGGGATGGCGTAGCGCTGGCTGTGGTGCTTCAGCCCGACGTAGACCACGATCGCCGCGCGCCCGGTCGGCTTGCCGCCGGTGGTCTTCTCGCCGATGTCGACGCCGACCACACCCGGTCGGGCCAGCAGTTCGTCCTCGACGCGTCTTTTGATCGGCCGGATCGCCGCACGCACGTGCTCGCCCAGGTAGGCCATGTCGACCTCCGTGAAGTGCTCACCTCAATGAAACACGCGTGGTGAGGATCTGGTCACGCAAGGTCACCCGTTCGGCCGTCGGCAGGAGAGCGCTAGAACTCGCAGCCCACCAGCACCGGCTCCGGGTGCAGTTCGACGCCGAAGGCCACCCGGACGCCGTCGCGCACCTCCCTGGCGAGTTCCAGCAGGTCCTCGGTGGTGGCGTTCCCGCGGTTGGTCAGCGCGAGCGTGTGCTTGGTGGACAGGCCGACCCGGCCGCCGGGGCCCGCGTAGCCCTTGCCGAACCCGGCCCGCTCGATCAGCCACGCGGCCGACAGCTTCGAGTAGCCCGCCCCGGCCGGGTAGACCGGCACGTCGACGTGCGGACCCATCCGCTCGGCGATCCTGATCAGGGCACCGGCCAGCGTCGAGTCGTCGACCAGCGGGTTCGTGAAGAACGAGCCCGCGCTCCACGTGTCGTGGTCGGCGGGGTCGAGCACCATGCCCTTGCCGCGCCGCAGCTCCAGGACGGCCTGGCGGGCCGCGTCGACCGGCACCCGGTCACCCTGCGCGACCCCGAGGACCCGCGCCAGCTCGGCGTACCGGATCGGCGCCGACAGACCGCCCGCGGTGAGCGCGAACCGGGCGCGCAGCACGACCGCGCGGTCCGTGCCCTTCAGCACGCTCGTGCGGTACGCGAGGCCCAGCGAGTCGGCGGAGCGGTGGTGGACGCTCCCGTCGCGCTTGCGGTCCATCAGGTCGACCGAGGTCAGCACCTGGGCGATCTCGACGCCGTACGCCCCGACGTTCTGCACCGGGGTGGCACCCGCCTGACCGGGAATTCCGGACAGGCACTCCAGCCCGCCGAGACCCTGCGCGACGGCGTCGGCGACGACGTCGTCCCAGTTCTCGCCCGCCTCGACGGTGAACTGCACCAGACCGTCGCCCAGCGGGTCGGCGCGGCGGCCGGTCGTGGCCACCTGCACCGCGGTGCCCGCGAAGCCCGCGTCGGCGACGACGAGGTTCGAGCCGCCGCCGAGCAGCAGCAGCGGCTCACCGGCGGCGTCGGCCGCGCGCACGGCTTCCACGAGGTCGGCGGCGGTGGTGGCCTGCGAGAACGTCGTGGCCGGGCCACCGAGCCGCAACGTGGTGCGCTCGGCGAGCGGCACAGCGGTGCGCGCCTGGGCACTGGACAGCGGGGTGGTCACAACCGTCAACGGTAACCTCCGCGCCATGGCACGCCGCATCGAGCACCACACCACGTCCACGTGGCCCGTGCAGGACGTCTTCCGGGCGCTGGTCGACGAAACGCACCTGCGCGACCGGCTCGCCGTCCTCGGCGGCACCGACGCGCGGCTCGTGTCGTTCAGCTCCGCGGGCGGGAAGACGTCGTACCAGCTCAAGCAGGGCGTGCCCGCCGAACACCTGCCGTCGGTGGCCAAGAGCCTGCTCGGCGGCGACCTGGTGATCCACCGGGCCGAGGTGTGGACCGAGGCGGGCACGACCGGCACGGTCGAGGTGACGCTGAACGGCGTGCCCGGCAGGCTGGACGGCACGATCGTGCTCGCGGAGGACGCGGGCGGCAGCAGGACGACGCTCACCGGCCAGGTCAAGGTCAGCATCCCGCTCATGGGCGGGAAGCTGGAGGCGATGATCGCCGAACAGGTCGCCGCGCTGCTCGACAAGGAAAACGAGTTCACCACCGAATGGCTCGCAAACCGCGGCTAGCCGCAGGCCGGGCGCGCACGCTCGGCCTCCCCACCAGGGGCACCACCAACCCGAACCGGCTGCGGCGGGTCGACCGCTGGATGGTCGGCACGCCGCTGGTCGTCGACGCCCTGACCGCCGCGCCCGACCCGCTCGTGGTCGACCTCGGCTACGGCGCCACCCCCGTGACCACGGTCGAGATGGCAGCGCGGCTGCGGGCCGTGCGCGCCGACGTGCGGGTGCTCGGCCTCGAACTGGACGCCGACCGCGTCGCCGCCGGGGAGGCCGCGGCCGACCCGCCGCGGCTGGAGTTCCGGCGCGGCGGGTTCGAGCTGGCCGGACGGCGACCGGTGCTGCTGCGCGCGTTCAACGTGCTGCGCCAGTACACCGAGGAGCAGGCGAACGAGGCGTGGACGACGATGCTCGGCCGCCTCGCGCCGGGCGGGCTGCTGGTCGAGGGCACGTGCGACGAGATCGGCAGGCGCTGCTCGTGGGTCGCGCTGAACGCCGACGGGCCGCTGACGTTCACGCTCGCCTGCCTGCCCGCCGACCTGGAGACCCCCGGCGACCTCGCCGAGCGGCTGCCCAAGTCGCTGATCCACCGCAACGTCGACGGCGAGCGGGTGCACCGGCTGCTGGCCGAGCTGGACGCGTGCTGGGCGACCGCGGCCCCGTTCGCCCCGTTCGGCCCCCGCGCCCGCTGGGTCGAGGCCGTGCGGCTGCTGGCCGCGCGCGGCTGGCCGGTGCTCGACACCCGGAAGCGCTGGCGGCTCGGGGAGATCACGCTGCCGTGGGACGCGGTCAGCCCCCTAAGGTGATCGGGGTGGAGCACCGCGAGTTCGTCGACCACTACACCGCCCAAGCCCGTGCCCTGCGCGCGGCGGCCGTGGAGGCCGGGCCGTCGGCCCCGGTCGACACCTGTCCCCTGTGGACCGTCCACGACCTCGTCCGGCACATCGCGGGCGTGAACGCGTGGGCGTTGGCCGCGCTGCGGTCCGAGTCCGTCGACCAGCGGCCCGAGTGGCCCGGCGCGCCGGACGAGTGGGACGGCCTGCTGACCTGGTGGGACGAGCGGGTCGTGGAGCTGGCCGACGAGCTGCGCGCCACCGACCCGGCCACGCCGCGGTGGACGCTCGTCGGCGCCGGGACGGCGGGCTCCTGGGCCCGCAGGCAGGCGCACGAGACGGCGATCCACCGGCTGGACGCGGAACACGCGCGGTCGGGTGCCGACGTGCCGCCGCTGCTGTTCACGCCGGAGTTCGCCGCCGACGGGGTCGACGAGTTCCTGACCCGGATGACGGTCATCGCCGCCCGCCGCAGGCCGGTGGAGCGCGCGGGCGTCCTCGTGCTGCACGCCGCCGACGCGGGCCGGGCCTGGGAGGTGCGGCTCACGCCGGGCGAGGCACCCGCCGTCGGCCCGGTCACCGGCTCCGGCACGGACGCCGACGCGACCGTCGCGGGAACGGCCGACTCGCTGTTCCGCGCGGTGTGGGGCAGGCCGAGCGGCGCGGTCGTGACGGGCGACACCGCACTCCTGGACGCACTGCCCAGGGTGTGATCCTGGATACTCCTACCCCGTGCCCCAGCCTGAGCGCCGCTACGTCATCACCTTCGGGTGCCCCGACCGGACGGGCATCGTCGCCCGGATCTCCTCGTTCCTCGCCGACCACGGCGGCTGGATCGTGGAGGCGGCCTACCACACCGACCCGGACACGGGCTGGTTCTTCACGCGCCAGGAGGTGCGGGCGGACTCGCTGCCGTTCGGCGCGACGGAGCTGCGCGCCCGGTTCACCGAGATCGCGCGGGAGCTGGGCGGGACCACGAGCTGGCGGATCACCGACACCGGCGAGCGCAAGCGCGTCGTCATCCTGGTGTCGAAGGAGGGCCACTGCCTCTACGACCTGCTCGGCCGGGTCGCGGCGGGCGAGCTGGACGCCGACGTGGCCGCGGTCATCGGCAACCACGCCGACCTCGCGGGCATCACCAGGGCGCACGGCATCCCGTTCCACCACGTGCCGTTCCCGGCCAACGACCCCCAGGGCAAGCAGGCCGCGTTCGCCCAGCTGCGGCAGCTGGTGGACGCGAACAGGCCGCACGCCGTCGTGCTGGCGAGGTTCATGCAGATCCTGCCGCCCGAGCTGTGCGCCGACTGGATCGGCAAGGCGATCAACATCCACCACAGCTTCCTGCCGTCGTTCGTCGGTGCCCGCCCGTACCACCAGGCGCACCGCCGCGGCGTGAAGCTGGTCGGGGCGACCTGCCACTACGTGACGGCCGACCTGGACGCGGGGCCGATCATCGAGCAGGACGTGATCAGGGTCGACCACGGCGACGCCATCGGCGACATGGTCCGAAAAGGACGGGACGTGGAGAAGGCCGTGCTGGCGCGGGGTTTGCGCTGGCACCTGGAGGACAGGGTGCTGGTGCACGGCAACCAGACCGTCATCTTCTGATGCCCGCGAGCGCACCCCGCGCCGCCTGAAGGCGCAGACCCCGCCGTCCGGCGAAACTCGGGTGAACCGGTCGCCGCCCGGATGCGTGTACGAGTCGCACACCGAATCCCGGCTCGCCACACCACTCGGAGAACCCCATGCCGCGCAAGCACGTCTGGCCCCTCGCCGCCCTCCTCGCGGTCGGGACGATCGCGCTGTCCGCCTGCGGTGGCACCACCGGCGGCACCGCGGCCCCCGCACCGGCCCCCGCCCAGTCGCGGACCGGGGACGCCGAGGACGCGACGCTGCTCTCGGGCACCGCGCGGTCGAACAAGGCGGACGAGAAGGCCGGTGACACGGCCCCGCCGGAGGCCCCGGTCGAGGTCAAGGAGAAGTGGGTCTCGCTGCGCGCCTCCGCGGCGGGCGACCTGGACCCCGTGGTGGTCAACGGTTCCGGGTTCACGCTGTACCGGTTCGACAAGGACTCCGCGGACCCGTCCAGGGCGACCTGCGACGACGAGTGCGCCAAGACGTGGCCGCCCGTGACGGTCGCCAAGGGCGGCAAGGTCTTCATCGCGGGCGTCGAGCAGGCGGACGTCGGCTTCGTGAAGCGCGAAGACGGCCACGTCCAGGTCACGCTGAAGGGCTGGCCGCTCTACCGGTTCGCCAAGGACGTCAACCCCGGTGACACGCTCGGCCAGGGCGTCGGCGGCACGTGGTTCGGCACCACCCCGAACGGCGCGAAGGCGGGCCCGGCGGAGAAGCCCGTCCCGCCGGTCGCCGCGCCCGACGCGAAGCCCGCCCAGTCCGCGACCCTGTTCAGCGGCAAGAACTTCGACGACACCAGCGGCACCAACTTCGCCACCGGCATCGCCACCCCCGGCTGCAACGACCTGCGCGGCGGCTTCCTCTCGCTGACCGTCAGCGGCTCCATGAAGGTCTGGTCCGAGGTCGGCTGCAAGGGCAAGTCGGCGGTCGTGACCGACGACGTGCCGAACCTGGCCGCGCTCGGGTTCCCGTCGGGCGTCAAGTCCGTCTTCCTGGGCTGAGGCACCGCACCGTGAGGGCGCTGGTGGTCGCGGCGGTCTCCGCCGCGCTGCTCGCCGGGTGCTCGCAGGGCGTGCCCGGCCGGGCGAGCAGGACGGCGACGTCGGCCCCGGCGCGGGCGACGCGAAGGGCGAGACCATTCCGTCCGGTTTCGCACGGGTCGAGGGGTTCCTCACCGGCTCGGCCCGGTCCTGCACGACCCGTTACCGCTGACCGGGGGTGATCCCGGTCCGCGCCGCCGTAGGATTCGGCGGTGCGAACCGAGATCAGCGACCTCGACCAGCTGCGCGCGGCGACCGACCTGCGCGGCGCGGTCCTCACCGGCCTCGACCTGACGGGTGAGGACGTCCGGGGGCCGCTCGACGGCGCGCTGTTCCTCGGCTGCCTGCTGTCCCCGGCGTTGCAGCGGCGGGCGGAAGCCGCGGGGGCGCTGACGTTCCCGGCCATCCCGGACGTGCCGTACGACGTGTACCGGACCAGGCTCTACACGCCCGCCGAGCTGTTCGCGGGCTTCGACCCGACGACACCCGCGTCCTACGCCGACACCCCGGACGCGCGGATCTACCGGCACAGCAGGCGCCTCGGGAAGCACCCCGACCCGCTGCACGCGCTGGCCGAACGGCTGCACGACCACGCCATCACCGAGGCCCTGGACGAGGTGCTGACCGGGAAGCCGGTGGCCGTCATGGGCGGCCACGCGCTGGGCCGCGACTCCGCCGGGTACCGCGCGGCCGTCGACCTCGGCGTCGCGCTGGGCCGGGCGGGCCTCACCGTGCTGACCGGCGGCGGGCCGGGCGCGATGGAGGCCGTGCCGCTCGGCGTCCGGCTGGCCGACGGCGGCGACGTGGCCGACGTGCTCGGCCGGATCTCCGCCGCGCCGGGGTTCGGCGGCGACGACGAGAGCATCGGGCGGTGGCTGGCGGCGTTCCCGACCGACCTGCCGTCCGGCCCCGCGCCCCGCACGATCGGCATCCCGACCTGGTTCTACGGCCACGAGCCGCCCAACCCGGCGTGCGAGCTGCACGCGAAGTACTTCGCGAACTCCGTGCGCGAGGAGGGCCTGCTGACCGTCGCCACCGGCGGGATCGTGTACACGCCGGGCAAGGCCGGGACCGTGCAGGAGGTGTTCCAGGACTTCTGCCAGAACTACTACGGGAGCGTGGGCCCGGCCGCCCCCATGGTCTTCCTCGGCAAGGACTTCTGGCTGAACGAGGTGCCCGCCGCCCCGCTGGTGCAGCAGCTCGCCCGCGGGCGCGACGCCGAGCGGTGGATCGTCGTCACCGACGACGTCGAGGAGGCCCTCGCCATGCTCCAGGAGTACCAGGAGGGGTGAACCCGGCCCGACGCGCGGCCGACCACGGGTTCGTCGGTCACAATCACCGTTTTCCCGACGAGCACCGCAGGTGACACCGTGACCGAACTCGTGCTGCTGTCCAACCCCCGCGTGGCCGACCTGCCCGCGCGGGAGTGCGGGGAGCCCCTCGTGGACCTCCGCACGATCGGGGAGCTGGCGCTCGACGACCGCCAGGCCGACCCGGCCGGGGCGTACGTGCACCTCAGGGCCGGGGTGGTGGAGCGGCTGCTCGTCGCGCAGGGGCACCTGCCCGCGGGCGTGCGGCTGCTGGTCGTGGAGGCGTACCGGCCGCTGTGGCTCCAGGAGCGGTACTTCGAGGAGTACGCCGGGGTGCTGCGCTCGGACAACCCGTCGTGGAGCGAGACCGAGGTCCGGGACCAGGCCAGCAGGTACATCTCGCCGCCGGAGATCGCGCCGCACGTCAGCGGGGCAGCCGTCGACCTGACGCTGTGCACCGAGAGCGGCGAGGAGCTGCCGATGGGCACCGAGGTCAACGCGTCACCGGAGGAGAGCGCGAACGCCTGCTACACCGACGCGCCCGACATCCCGCCGACGGCCAGGGACAACCGGCGGCTGCTGGTGCGCGCCCTGCGCACCGCGGGTCTGGTCAACTACCCCACCGAGTGGTGGCACTGGTCCTACGGCGACCGGTACTGGGCCATGCTCACCGGAGCCCCCGCCGCCCTGTACGGCCCGCGGGACCTGCGGCTCTGACGGTCACCCGACCGGTCGCGACAGCCCCTCCACGACCTCGGCACCCGGCAGCTTCACCAGCACGTCGCCGGGCACCAGCAGCTTGCTGCCCCTGATCCCGCTGCCGATCACCAGTTCCGGGGCGGCGGCGACCTCGGGTGACAGCAGGACCGGCCAGTCCTGCGGCACCCCGACGGGCGTGATGCCGCCGTACTCCATGCCGGTCAGCGACACGGCGTCGTCCATCGGCGCGAAGGACGCCCGCCTGGCGTCCAACCGCCGCCGGACCACCCCGTTCACGTCGGCCCGAGCGGTGGCCAGGACCATGCAGGCCGCGTACCGGGTCACGTCCCCGCGCCGCCCGGCGACGACGACGCAGTTCGCGGACGCGGACAGCGGCGACCCGTAGAACGCGCAGAACTCGGCCGTGTCCGCCAGGGCCGGGTCGATCTCCGACACGGCGCACCGGGCGGCGTCGGACGGGTCCAGCGCGCGGAGCGCGGCCGCCACCGGGGCGGCCACCAGGTCGAGGCGGTCGAGGGCGGGTACGGGCGTCAGGGAGCCTGCGATGGTCCACACCCCGACCATCCTGCCAAACGACGCTTGACGTTGACGCAGCGTCAACGCCTACCGTTGGTCGGGCGAGGGAGGACAGGGACATGGCCTGGTCGACCGCCGAGGTCGCACGGATGTCGGGGGTGACGTCGCGAACGCTGCGGCACTACGACGCCATCGGCCTGCTGGTGCCCGCGCGGGTCGGGACCAACGGCTACCGGTTCTACGAGCGCGAGCAGGTGCTCCGGTTGCAGCAGATCCTGCTGCTGCGCGAGCTGGGGCTGGGGCTCGACACCGTCGGGGAGGTGCTCGACGGGAGGCACCGGGCGGTCGACGTGCTGCGCAACCACGAGCGGTGGTTGCGGGCCGAGCAGGAACGGCTGGGGCTGCTGGCCTCCACCGTGGCGAAGACGATCGAGGAGATGGAAGGAGGTGAGAACGTGAAGATGGAGGAGTTGTTCGAGGGGTTCGACGCCGACAAGCAGGCCCGCTACGAGGAGGAGCTCGTCGAGCGCTACGGCGAGGGCGCCAAGGAGCACATCGCCGAGAGCAAGGCGAAGATGCGGTCCTGGGACAAGGCGGAGGTCGACCGGTTCACGGCCGAGTGGAAGGACGTCGCCGAGCGGTACGCGGCGCTGTTCGACGCGGGGGTGGCGGTCGACGCGCCCGAGGCGCTGGAGCTGACCGACCGCCACTACCGCTGGATCTGCCTGAGCTGGACGCCCAACCGGGAGTCCTACACGGGCCTCGGCCGGCTGTACGTGGACGCGCCGGACTTCAAGTCGCAGTTCGACGCGCACGCCGAGGGCTTCGCGGAGTACGTGCGGGACGCCATCGCCGCCTACGCGCGGGCGCGGCTGTAGGGGACGTCACCGGGAGCTGCAGATCCCGGTGATCAGCCGAGGCCGAAGGCCTTGAGCGACTCCCGGTTGAAGTCCTCCAGGTCGCCGGGGTTCCGGCTCGTGACGAGGGTCCAGCCGTTCATCACGCACACCTGGACCTCGACGTCGTCCCAGCTCCCGCCCGCGTTGCGGATGTCGGTCTTGAGGCTGGGGAACGAGGTCAGCATCTTGCCCCGCACGACGTCCGCCTCCACCAGCAGCCACGGACCGTGGCAGATGGCGGCGACGGGCTTGCCCGCGGCCACGTGCTCCTGCACGATCCGCACCGCGTCGGGCTGCATGCGCAGCAGGTCGGAGTTCGCGACCCCGCCGGGGATCACCAGCGCGTCGTAGTCGCCGTCGACGGCGTCGGCGAACGCCACGTCCACGTCGAACGTGTCGGCGGGCGTGAGGTGGTTGTACCCCTGGACGGTGCCGAGCTTCGGGCCCAACAGCCGCGGCACGCCGCCCGCCTTCTCGACGTGCTGCCACGGGTCGGTGAGCTCGATCTGCTCGATGCCCTCGTCGGCCACCAGGAAAGCGATCTTCTTCTGTTCAGCCATGGCCCTCGGTTACCCGAACGACCTGGCCTCACACACGGGTGAAGTCGACCAGCAGCGCCCGGAGTTCACGCCGATGGGTGACGAGCGGCGTGCGCGACGGGTACACCTCCAGCACACCCGCGGGGAACGCGGCGGCCATCGCCTTCGCGACCGGTTCGGGGTGCAGCGGATCGTCCGTCGCGGCCACGACCAGCACCGGGGCGGTCACGCGGGCCAGCACGCCGGGCTCGGCGACGCTCACCTGGCCGGGCATCGCCGCGACGGCCGCGCTGAGCCGCCGGAACGCCGCCGCGCGAGCCTGGAGGTAGGCGCCCGCGTCGACGCCCTCGGGGAGTTCGACCGCGTTGACCAGGTCTTCCACGGTCTGCCGGGGGCGGGGCCGGTCGAGGGTGGCGGGCAGCAGCAGTGCCACCCGCTCGAACGCGTCGGGCCGGGAGGCGAGCAGCGCCACGAGCGCGCCCGCGCCGAGCGAGACGCCGATGGCGCGGGTGGCCCCGACCTCCTGGGCGACGTCCCACAGGTCGCGGGCGATCCGCGGGTACGTCCAGTAGCCGTCGGGCGCGTCGGCGGCACCGCTGTGCGACGGGAGCGTCACGATGACGCGGGTCCCCGGCAGGCCGGAGGCGGGGATGCGGGCTTCACCGGCGGTGGCGCCCAGCCCGTGGACGATCAGCGTGGTCGGCCCGCCGCTGCCGAACGCCTGCCAGCGCAGACCGCTGGGCAGGGGGTTCACCAGCGCGGACCGCGCTGGATCTCGATCAGCTTCGGCCGGACGTCCACCACGTAGATCATCACCGCGACGACGCCCGCCAGCCAGAACATGCCGCCGGGGCTGCTGAGCTGGAAGACCATGAGCACGAACGCGCCACCGCCGGTGATGCCGAGCCACGCGGGCTTGGTCAGCCTCTCGGCGGCCGTGAAGGCGTCGGCGCGCTGCGTCACGGCGTGCGCGAACGCGTACACACCCATGATCAGCGCGGCCCAGCCCACCCCGTAGAGGATCCAGGCATCCAGGTACAGGGGGTTGAACGGTGGCACCCTCGAGAACAACACGGGACCCAGAGTACGTGCCGTATCAAGGCCGCGACGTCGTCGCGGCGGCTCGGCCGCTCCCGGACGGCAGTTCGGGCCCCGATCGTCGTCGAGGCCCGACCTGCCGACGCGGCCTCGCGGCCCACGTGGTGACCCGGTGCTACTTGGTGGTGCTCGGCGACTTGCGGGCCGGGGTCGTGCGGGTGGTGCTCGACGGCTTGGTCGCCGTGACCGCGGGCTTGCGCGGGGCGGTCCGGTTGGCGGCCTTGCGGGTGGTGCTGCGCACCTCGTGCGCCACCTCGCCGCCGACCTCCTCGACCGTCTCGGCGATGGCCTCGCTGACGTCGTCGATGGCGACGGCGGTCTTCTCGCCGACCGAACGGGTGCGGCGGGTGACCTTGCCGAGGACGTCGTCCGCGATCTCGCGGGCGTCGGCGGCGGCGGACTCGGCGCGCTTCTGCGCGGCCTCCACGGCCTCCTCGACCTGAGCGGTGGCCTTCTTGACCTGGGGCTGCGAGCGCAGCTTCTCCAGCGTCGCCTCGCCCTGCTCGGCCAGGTAGCTGTAGAGGTGCAGCGCGGACTGGGTGTAGGCGTCGACCAGCTTGCGCAGTTCGGCGGGCTCCAGCCTCTCGCGGAGACCGGCGACCTCGCCGGGCAGCTCGTCGACCGCGGTCTTCGCGGCCTCGGCGCGCTCGTCGAGCGTGTGCTTGGCCTTGTTCAGGGCCTCGATGACGGCCTTCGTGGCCAGGTCACCGGCGCCGAGAGCGGCGAGCAGCGGGGTGCGCGCGGCGGCGGCGGCCTGCTCGCCCGCCTTGCGCAGCTCTTCCTGGCTGGGGATGTTCGGCATGGAGATCACTCCTCGGGTTCGTTACCGTCCACATCGGACTTCGACTGCTTGGCGGCGTTCTCCCGCCGGAAGGACTCGTAGACGTCGAGCAGCACCTGCTTCTGCCGCTCGGTCAGCTCTGGTGCGGCGGCGATCGCGTCGGCCAACGCGCCGCCCTCCCGCTGTTGCAGGATCCCGGCCTCGACGTAGAGCGCCTCGGCGGAGATCCGCAGCCCCTTCGCGATCTGCTGGAGGATCTCCGCGCTCGGCTTGCGCAGGCCCCGCTCGATCTGGCTGAGGTACGGGTTCGAGACACCGGCGAGCTTCGACAGCTCCCGCAACGAGATCTTCGCGTTGCTGCGCTGCTGCTTGATGTAGTCGCCGATGTCGCGGCCGAGGTCGGCGACCGCCTTGTCGATGGACTTGTCCACGGCGGGGTCTCCTTCCGTCCGGCTCGACAACGACGTTACGCGCGGGTGCTAGCAGTTGCAAGCAGGCTGCTAGCAAAACCCCCGTGGCCTCCGACACACCGGTAAAGTCGGAGGTGGGAGCCCACGTGCACGAGACCGCGAACGACGCGACCGCACTCCGCACCCGCTTGGTCGACGACCTGCTCGCCGACGGCGCGGTGCGCGATCCGCGCTGGGCACGGGCGTTCCGCGAGGTGGACCGGCACGCGTTCCTGCCCCGGTTCTTCCGCCAGCTGACCGACGGCCGGTGGGGTCCGGTCGACGCGGACGACCCCGACTGGCTCCCGCTCGTCTACCGCGACCGCGTGTGCGTGACCCAGCTCGACGGCGACGACGGGGCGTGGCAGCGGGCGGTCGACGAGGGCGCCGTGCACGGGGTGCCCACGTGCTCGTCGAGCATGCCGACGATCATGGCGATCATGCTGGAGGCGCTGCGCGTCCAGCCGGGCCACGACGTGCTGGAGATCGGCGCGGGCACGGGCTACAACGCGGCGCTGCTGTGCCACGTGCTGGGCGCCGAGCACGTGACGACCGTCGACGTCGACCCCGGCGTGCTCGCCAGGGCCCGCGACCACCTGGCCGCGGTGGGCGGCGAACCGACGTGCGTCGTGGGCGACGGCGAGCTCGGGTGCCCCGAACGGGCGCCGTACGACCGGGTGCTCTGCACGTGCGCGGTGTCGCGGATCCCGACCGCGTGGCTCACCCAGACCAAGCCCGGCGGGCTCGTCGTGACGACGCTCAACCGGTCGATCGGCGCGGGCCTGGTGCGGTTGGTGTCGGACGGCCGCGGCGGTGGCCGGGGCCGGGTGCTGGCCGAGGACGGCCGGTTCATGCCGCTGCGCGCCCACGCCCACGGCTGGGCCGCCGACGTGCTGGAGATCGCCCGCGGCGCCCCCGCGGACGAGCGCGGGCGCACGGCGCTGGACCCGGAACTGGTGGTCGACCCCGGCAGCCCGTTCGAGTTCTTCGCGGGCCTCGTGCTCCCGGACGTCGTGGTGGGGCACGGGGACCGGCACCGCGTCCACCTCGCGCACCCCGACGGCTCGTGGGCCCGGCTGCGCACCGGTTCCCCGCGCGTCGAGCAGGGCGGTCCGCGCAGGCTGTGGCAGCTCGCCGAACGGGGCTACCGGCAGTGGCTCGACCTGGGCAGACCGCGCCGGGACCACTTCGCCTTCACCGTCGGCCCCGAGGGGCAGCGGTTCCACCTCGGCGACCTGGACTGGCCGGTCTGCTCACCGGGCTAGTCGAGCAGCTCCTCCAGGAAGCTGCGCCTGCGCGGCGGCGGGTAGTAGCCCGGTTGCTGGTACCCGTACCCCGGAGCGGGGTAGCCGGGCGGCGGCGTACCGGGCGGCGGCTGGTACGGCGGCGGAACCCCCGCGGGCTGCGAGGAGTGCGTGGGCGGCGCGGGCGGCGGCGGAGGCGGTGGAACCGCTGTGGGGTCTGGGTTCTCGTGCGGCAGCGGCAGCGGGATGTGCGCGGGCGGCGGGGCGTCGGCGTAGTGCTCGCGTTCCGCCGCCACGATCTGCTCCAGCTCGCCGCCGTCGAGGAAGACGCCGCGGCAGCGCTCGCACTGCTCGATGTGGACGCCACCCCGGTTGATGGTCCGCATGAGGTCCTGGCACTTGGGACAGATCACCACACGAGCGTACGCAGGAACGACACAGGTGACACGAGCGTGCCCGTGTCGACACCTGGTGTGACGGGTGAGTCATGATGCCGGGGTGTCCAGACTTCGCCAACGCGCTGTGCTCACGGGGTGCGCTCTCGCCGCTCTGCTCACGCTGGTCGGTCTGCTCGTCACGGGAGCGGGTGTCGACCCGCACGTCTGGCTGGGCGGACTGGCGATCGCGTTCCTGGTGTTCCTCGCCGTGCTCGACCCCTGGCTGCACCGCCGCCGCGCCGCGGGCCTCGCGACCGAGCAGAACCTCGACGCCGCGGCGAAAGCGCTCGCGACCGCGCTGCACCTCCAGTGGGCCGAGGAGTGCACGGCGCGCAAGTTGACCGAGCGCGGCGACCTGCTGGACCTGCACTGGACGGCCACCGAGCTGGACGTGAGCGACCGGCCCGCCGCTCCCCCCGGCCACAGCGACGGCGTGGTCGGCGCGTTCGAACGCCAGCCGCACCACCGGATCGTCGTGATCGGCGAACCCGGCAGCGGCAAGAGCACCGTCGCGATGCTGCTGACGATCGGCCTGCTGGACCGCTACCTCGACGGAGCGGTACCGGTGCTGCTGCCGCTCTCGACGTGGGACCCCGCCGTCGAGGACGTGCGGACGTGGATGACGCGCAGGCTCTACGAGGACCACCCCGCGCTGCGCAACACCGAGCTGTACGGCAGCTACGCGGCGGACCTGCTCGTCGAGCAGCGCCGGGTGTTCCCGATCCTGGACGGGCTGGACGAGATCCCGCAGGCACAGCGGGCGGAGGCGGTGCAGCGGATCAACCGGGCGTTCCCGGTGAAGTCGCCGCTGGTGATCACCAGCCGCATCGACGAGTTCGTGGACACCGTGTCGCGGGTCGGCGCGGTGCCCGGCGCGGACGTGGTGGAGCTGCACCCGCTGGACCTGGAGGAGGTCGCCGCCTACCTGCGCGCGGGCGCCGACCCCGTGAAGGCGGCGGGCTGGGAGCCGATCTTCCTGCACCTGCGCGCCGAACCGGAGGGCCACCTGGCGGAGGTGCTGTCGGTGCCGCTGATGGTGTGGCTGGCGAGCACGGTCTACGGCACGGGGGTCGGCGAGCCGTCCGAACTGCTGGACCGCACGAGGTTCGCCGACCAGAAGGCGATCGAGGACCACCTCGCGGACAGCCTGGTGGAGCGGGTGTTCGGCAACGTCGACACGGCGTACCAGGCGCACGCGAGCCAGGCGTGGCCCCGCGACCAAGCCCGGCGCTGGCTGGGGTTCCTGGCGCGGCAGATGCGCGACCAGGGCGTCCGCGAGCTGGGCTGGTGGGACCTGCGGCGGTCGGTCGGCAACGCGTGGCTCGCACTGCTCGGCGCGCTCGCCGTCGGCTCGATCGGCGGGTTCGGCGTCGGCTGGCTGATGGCGTACGCGGGCACCCCCGGCATCGCCCCGTTGACCGGGCTCATCGCGGGCGCCGTGGTCGCGGTCGCCGCGCTGACGGCGTCCAGCAGGGCGTTCCGCGCCAGGACGGCGAAACCGCGCCTCGGCGTGTGGCGCAGCCTGGTCGTGACGAGCGGGACCATCGGCACGGCGACCGGTCTCGTGTTCGGCGCCCTGTACGGGCTGTCCGCGGGGCTGGTGGTCGGGCTCGGTCTGGCGGTGGCGACCGCGCTGCGGTTCGCCACCGCCAGTTCCACCGAGCTGACCCACCCGTCGAGCCCGCAGTGGACCATGGCGCGCGACCGCATGGCCGTGTGGACCGGTTCCCTCGTGCTGGGTGTGGTCTTCGGTGCGGCCGCGGCCATGGTGTTCGGCGTGCACCAGAGCGGCATGATCGGCCTCGGCCTGTCGTCCGGTCTGCTGCTGGGTTTCGCGCTGTCCGTGCTGCACCTGCGCTGGTGGTGGTTCACCGTGGCGCGGATCTGGCTGGCCGCGCGGATGAGGCTGCCGTGGGAGCTGATGGTGTTCCTCGACGACGCCCGCAAGCTCGGCGTGCTGCGCCAGGCCGGTGCCTGCTACCAGTTCCGCCACGCACTGGTGCAGGACCGCCTGGCCGACAAGCCCGTCGCGCGCGGGATCGGGCTCATTCCGCGCGCAACCCCGTCGCGCCGGTAGCCCTCCGCACCGCGGGCAGGGTGCACAGGGTCACGAGCAGCGCCACGCCCACGACCGTCGCGGTCAGCACCCCGATCCCGGTCAGGTCGAGCCCCAGCGGGAGGAGCGACACCCGCTGGTACAGCAGGCCCGTCCCCGACCCGACCGCCACCGCGACCAGGACGGCGAGCCCCAGCGGCACCGCGTTCTGCCACAGCAGCGACCACAGCAGCGTGCTTCGCGGCACCCCTCCGGCCGCGAGCACCGCCAACGGCCGCCGCCGCGTGCGCACCTGCTCCAGCGCGAGGACCAGCAGGCTCGCTCCGGCGAGCACCACCACGAGCAGCGTCCCGGCGAGGAACACCTGCCGCAGCGTCCGGTAGTCCGAGGCCTTGTCCTCCGGGTCGGGGGGAAGGAACGACCTGGTCAGCGAGTGCCGTCCGACCGGTCCGAAAGCGGTGATCGCACGGTCGAGCGCGTCCGGCACGGACGGGTCCAGCACCACTTCGAGACGACCGCGGGTGCCGGTCACGTCGAGCCCGCCGAGCGCGCCGGGGGTGAGGAGGACCTGGTACAGCGAGCCGTTCTGCGAGGCCTCGACGTCGAGCAGCTCGGGAACGGTCCACTGGCCGCTCACCCGCACCTGGGTCGCGAAGTCGAGGACGTCGACGACCTCACCCGCCTCCGGCCCCTCCTCGGAGGTACCGCGGACCCGGAACCCGTCGCCGTCCTGGCACTGGTCGAACCGCGCGATCGAGCGCAGGGACGCGCACGACCCGACGGACACGCCGAACGGCGTGACCGACCCCGCCCGCCGGACGGTGAACTGCCGCACGGCCACGACCGACCGGACGCCCTCGGTCGCGCGGACGTCCTCGGCGATCGCGTCGATGCGAGCGCTCAGGGTTTCGGGTACGTAGGCCATGAACAGGTTGCGCTCCACGTCCGACACGCCCAGCTGCCGATCCCGGACACCGGCCTCCTGGCCGATCATCATCGTCTGGAGCGCGATGCCGCCCGCGAGCACGACGGCGACCCCGCCCACGACCCTGGCGGCCGAGCCGCTGTCCATCTGGAGCCTGCGCACGGCGAGCTGCCACGACGGTGGCCCGCCCCGGAACCGCCCGACCGACCGCTCGACGACCCACGGCAGCACCAGGGGAATCCCCAGCAGCAGCAGGGCGACCGCCGCGAGCGTCAGCTCGGGGTTCCCCCTGAGGGGGTGCTCCAGGAGCGTCTCGGCCTGGACCGCCAGCAGGCCGACGCCCGCGAGGATCGGCGCGAACCGCCACCACAGCCGCCGCCGCGCGGGTGCGGACTGGCGCACCACGCCGAGCGGGTCGACGACGCTGCCGCGCATGGTGACCAGCGCGGTCGCGACCGACAGCACGGGCACGACGACCACCACCAGCAGGGCCAGCAGCGGGTGCGGGGTCAGGTCGCTCGCGAACGTGCTGACCCCGAACAGCTCGACGCGTTCCACGAACCCCCGCAGGCCGAGGAAGGCGCCCGCGCCGAGCACCAGGCCCACGACGGCGCCCGCCAGCGCGTCCCCGGTGGAGATCCTCCGCACCTGGCGGGCGCTCGCGCCGAGCAGCCGCAGCGCCGCCAGCCTGCGTTCGCGTTCCGGACCGGCGAGCCGGGTGCCGATCGTGACGAAGACCAGCACCGGCAGCAGCAGCACGACCGCGCCGATGAGGCCCAGCGCCCAGTACCAGGGGTTGGTGCCGGCCCGCGGGTGCGCGCGATCGAGCCCGAACGAGTAGAACGCGGTCCGGTCGTTCTTCTCGATGGTCGAGTCACCAGCGATGAACAGCAGGTGGTTCGGACCGATCAGGCCCTCCTGGGAGATGGTCCCGACGACCCGCTGCGGGAACCTGGGCCGCAGCAGTTCGCCCTTGGGCGAGGCCAGCAGGTCGGCGAGCGCGGGCGAGACCACGATCTCCCCGTCACCCGGTATCCGTTGCAGACCAGGGGGGATCGGGGCGCGCGGGCCGCCGGGCCAGACGTAGCTGCCCATGATCTCCTCGCGGCCGAAGTTCTCCGGGGCGTAGGCGCGGTAGAGCGGATCCACGCCGGGAGGCCGCTCCTCACCGGGTTGCACCCTGGACGCGTCCTGCCGGGCCTGCCGCTCCCCGAACGCGGTCGGCGCGGAGGCGCCGACGAACAGCACCGCCACACCAACCCCGACGCTGACACCCGTCAGCGCGAGCCGCCGCCACGACGACCGGCCGCCGCCGAACGCGATGCGGACGCCGAGCGCGAGGTCGTTCACCCAGCCCTTCACCCGGCGTGCTCCACGAGGCGGGACCGGCCGTCGCGGACGACGACCTCGCGGTCGGCGTACGCGGCCACGCGCGGTTCGTGGGTGACCAGGACCACGGCGGCGGCGGTCGCGCGGGCGGCGGCGAGGAACAGGGTCATCACGCGTTCGCCGTTGAGCGAGTCGAGCGCGCCGGTCGGCTCGTCGGCGAAGATCACCTTCGGCGAGGTGACCAGCGCGCGGGCGACCGCCACGCGCTGCCCCTGGCCGCCGGACGTCTCGCCGGGCCGTTTCGCGGCGACGTCGGCGACCTCCAGCTCCTCCAGCCACTCGGTCGCGCGGCGCTCGGCGTCCCGCCGCTTGACCCCGGCCAGGCGGAGCGGCAGCGCGACGTTCTCGACGCAGGACAGCTCGGGCACGAGCCTGCCGAACTGGAAGACGAAGCCGAACTCGGTGCGGCGCAGCTCGCTGCGCCTGCCGTCGGACATGGTGCCGAGGTCGACGCCCCGGTAGTGGACCTCGCCCGCGTCGGGGGTCAGGATGCCCGCGAGGCAGTGCAGCAGCGTGGACTTGCCGGAACCCGACGGCCCCATGATCGCGACGATCTCGCCCTGGTCGACGGAGAGGCCCGCGCCCGCGAGCGCGGGGGTGGGGCCGAAGGCCTTGTGCAGGTCGGTGGCGGACAGCAGGGTCATCGGGCGACCCGCTTCCTCAGCTGGTCGAGGCGGGCGGTGGTGAGTTCGAGCCAGCGCAGGTCGGCTTCGAGGTGGAACAGGGCGTAGTCGCAGATGAGCTGGTCGGCGAGGTCTCCCCCGGTCTTGCGGCGGGTCAGCTCGCGCATGGCGTTCAGGTGGGCGGCGCGCTGGGTGTCGAGCACGTCCGCGGCCTCGCGGCCGGACAGCAGCGCCAGCACGACCTTCGTGTACAGCGTGTTCTGGAGGTACGGCTCGGGCTTCTCCGGCGTGACGAGCCACTTCTCGACGTCGGTGACGCCCGCGTCGGTGATCGCGTACCGCTTCCGGTCCGGCCCCGAGCCGGACTCGACGCCCGCTTCCTGGACGAGTCCGTTGCGCAGCAGGCGGGACAGCGTCGTGTACACCTGCCCGTAGTGCAGGGGCCGGTCCTGGCCGAACCGGTCGTCGTAGGCCTTCTTGAGGTCGTACCCGTGGCCGGGGCCGCGTTCGAGCAGACCGAGCAGGGCGTGTCCGAGTGACATGCCGGCGACTATACACACGAGGTATACACACGGTTCATACCCCTGGAAGACAGGTTGGGTCGGGTGGATGGGCCCCTCACGGCCGGGTTGCCGGCTACAGTGGAGAGGTGACTGGTCTGGCAGCCGGCTGGGATCACGCGAGCTTCGCGCACGATCGAGCCGGCGATGCGGAACACGATGTCGAACTGCTGCTCGCCTTCCTCAACACCCGAGACCTCGAACTCGGCACCGACGTGTTGGACGACGCGGCCTCGTGGCGGGCGTGGGTCACCGAAAGAGGACTGGGCCACGTGGACGACCTCGCGAAGGTCCGTTCGGCCCGCGTGGCGCTCCGGTCCGCCCTCGGTGAGCGCGCCGCGGCGAAGCCGTTCTCCGGCACCGTCCGGATCGAGCTGAGCCAGGGCGTGCCGATGATCGCGACCACGGACGCGCTCGGCGCCGTGCTCGCGGCGGCGGCGCGGGTCGCCCTGCTGGGGTCGTGGGAACGGTTGAAGGTGTGCCAGGCGGAGAGCTGCCAAGCCGCGTTCTTCGACCGATCCCGCAACCGCTCCCGGACGTGGTGCTCGATGCAGGTGTGCGGGAACCGCGAGAAGGCGAGGCTCTGGCGCGAGCGCACCAGAGCCCTGAGCGCCTCCTAGGTGACGAGCTGGCCGACGGTGTAGATCACCAGGCCTGCCAGGGCGCCGACGACGGTGCCGTTGATGCGGATGAACTGGAGATCGCGGCCGACCTGCAACTCGATCTTGCGCGAGGTCTCCACGGCGTCCCACCGCTCGACCGTGTCGGTGATCAGGGTGGTGATCTCGGCCCGGTAGTTCGACACGACGTACGCCGCCGCGCCCTCCAGCCAGCCGTCGACCTTCTCGCGCATGGCGTCGTCGTCCGAGAGCCGCCGCCCGAACGACTCCAGGCCTTCACGCACTCGTCTGCGCAGCTCGCTGGACGGGTCCTCGGCGGCGTCGAGCAGCATCTTCTTCGCCGCGCCCCACGCGGACCCGATGAAGTGCTGCACGTCCGGGTGCTCGACGAGCTGGTTCTTGACCAGCTCGGCCCGCTCCATCGTCGCCGGGTCGTGCTGGAGGTCGTGCGCGAACTCGATCATGAACTGGTCGAGCGCCAGCCGCATCGGGTGGTTGAGGTCGGTCTTCACGGCCCAGGCGAAGTTCAGCAGCTCCGTGTACGCCTTGTCGCCCAGCAGCGAGTCGACGAACTTCGGCGACCACGTCGGCGCCCGCTCGGCCACGACCTGCACGACCTTGTCGTGGTTGTCGTGCACCCAGTCGTAGGTCCGGTCGATCACCAGGTCGACGAACCTGTGGTGCGCCCCGTCGGTCAGCACCTGCCCGAGCAGCTTGCCCAGCGGCGGCCCCCACGGCTTGTCGACCAGCCGCCGCACGATCCCCTGGTCGATCACCGCCTGCACGTCCTCGTCGCGCAGCACGGTCACGGCGCCCTTGACGACGTTCGCCAGCTCGGACGTGACCCGCTCGGCGTTGACCGGCTGCACCAGCCACGTCCCGACCCGCCTGCTGATGTCGACCCGACGCAGCTTGTCGCGCACCACGTCCTCGGCCAGGAAGTTCGTGCCGACGAAGTCGCCGAGCGCGTCGCCGAACGTGTCCTTGCGGGTCGGGATGATCGCCGTGTGCGGGATCGGGAGCCCCAGCGGCCTCCGGAACAGCGCCGTCACCGCGAACCAGTCGGCCAGCGCGCCCACCATGCCCGCCTCGGCGGCGGCGCGCACGTAGCTCCACGCGTCCCCGTCGCCCTCCAGGAACAGCGCGACGAGGAACACCACCGTCGCCGCGACGAAGAACCCCGTGGCGACGAGTTTCATCCTGCGCAGGTCTCGCCGCTTGACCTGGTCGGCTGCCGTCAGTTGCTCCACCGCACCATTGTCCGTGAAGATTCGACGTTGTGCGGGTACCAGCGCTAGTCCCCAGATTGCGGCCGTTCACCTCGACGATCTTCGCGGAGATGACGGCCCTGGCCCAACGAACCGGTGCGGTGAACCTGGGCCAGGGTTTCCCGGACACCGACGGCCCGGTGGGCATGCTCGAAGCGGCCAAGGCGGCGATCGACGGCGGCCTCAACCAGTACCCGCCCGGCCCCGGCACACCGGCGCTGCGGCAGGCCGTCGCCGAGCACCGCACCCGGTACGGGACCACCTACGACCCGGACACGGAAGTGCTGGTCACGGTGGGTGCGACCGAGGCCATCGCGGCCACCCTCCTGGCACTGGTGGAGCCGGGTGACGAGGTGGTCCTGTTCGAGCCGTACTACGACTCCTACGCCGCCTCGGTCGCGCTGGCGGGTGCCACCAGGCGCACCGTCGGCCTGATCGAGGACCCGCTGACCGGCCGCTTCGGCCTGGACGTCGCGGGCCTGCGCGAGGCGATCGGCCCGAAGACCAGGGCTGTGCTCGTCAACACACCCCACAACCCGACCGGCACGGTCTTCACCAGGGCGGAACTCCAGGAGGTGGCCGCCCTCTGCGTGGAGCACGACCTGCTGGCCATCACCGACGAGGTCTACGAGCACCTGGTCTTCGACACCCACGAGCACGTCCCGCTGGCCACCCTGCCGGGCATGGCGGACCGCACCGTGACCATCTCCAGCGCGGGCAAGACGTTCAACTGCACCGGCTGGAAGATCGGCTGGGTCTGCTCGACCCCGGAACTGGTGGCGGCCGTCCGCGCCGCGAAGCAGTTCATCACCTTCGTGGGCGGGGCCCCGTTCCAACCAGCCGTCGCCCACGCCCTGCGGCACGAGATGCCCTGGGTGGAAACCCTCCGCACCGACCTGGCGGCCAAGCGCTCCCGCCTCTCCGAGGGCTTGGCGGAAGCGGGCTTCGCGGTCCGCCCGAGCGAGGGCACCTACTTCATCACCGCCGACGTCCGCCCGCTCGGCTTCACCGACGGCGCCGAACTCTGCCGCGCCCTACCGGAACGCATCGGCGTGGCCGGGGTGCCGGTGCAGGTCTTCACCGACCACCCGGAGCAGTGGCAACACCTGGTCAGGTTCGCGTTCTGCAAGAAGGACGAGGTCCTGGACGAGGCACTGCGCCGCCTGCACAAACTGACCAACTAGCGAACCACCACCAGCAGCACCAAGCCCTTCAGCCGACCGGAAGGCGAGCACCCCGCCACCACCCGAGCGGAAGCGAGCACCCCGCCACCACCTGACCGGAAGCACGCAACCAGGGCGACACCCAGACTCCCCCCGCCACCCACCCACCAACTCAGCCACCCAGCCCCACAAAAACACCACACGATCGAGCGAGTATCGGAGCCGAACTGGACCATCGGTCTTCCAACCCGCCATGCACGACCTGACGAACGCCGAACTGGTGTCCCGAGCCAAGCTCCACGACGAATCCGCCTGGCGGGAGATAGTCGGCCGCCACCTCCCCCTCCTCTGGTCCACCGCCAGGTCCGCGGGCCTCCGCGACGCCGACGCCGCCGACGTCTGCCAGTACACGTGGCTCGCCCTGGCCGAGAACCTCCACCACATCCGCACGCCCGCGAAGCTCTCCGGCTGGCTGATCACCACCGCCAGGCACGAGGCGCTGCGCGTCCGCAAGGTCCGGGGCCGGGAACTCCCGGTGGACCTCTGGGGCCCGCCGGAACCGGACTTCCCCAGCCCCGAGGAGCTCGTCCTGGCCGACGAGCAGGCGGTGAAGCTGTGGCGCGCGTTCTCGGGCCTCACCGACCAGTGCCGCGACATCCTCCGCCTGATCGCCTACGCACCCGACCTGACCTACCAGGACGTGGCCGAGGCGCTGGGGATGCCCGTCAACAGCCTGGGCTCGACCCGCAGCCGCTGCCTCGCCGTCCTGCGCCGCCGCGTCGGCGCGGAGGTGGGCGTGTGAGCACCGACCGCGACCTGCTGGACGCCCTGGCGGCCGTCCTGGACCAGGTGGACCCGGTCCCGCCCCACCTCGCCGAGGCCGCGCTGTTCCGACCTCCCGCCGACCTCGTGCCGCTCACCTGGCTCGCCGACTCCGCCGTGGCGACCCCGCCGAACACCCGCGGCGCCGGACCGTCCCGCACCCTCCACCTCGGCCACGAAGGGGACGGCACCACCGTGGACCTCCGCCTGGACACCGTCGACGACCGCGGCGTCCGAGCGCTGGGCCTGGTCCACCCACCGCGGGGAGGCACGGTCCACGTGACGTGGCCGCACGGCGGAACCGCGGGCGACATCGACGACGTCGGCTGGTTCCAGGCCGACCTGCTCCCCACCGGTCCGCTCCGGTTCGTGATCAGCCAACCCGGCCTGCCGGACCTCAGCACCGGCTGGTTCGTCCAGTGACCCTCCACGCCGAGTGCCTGGAGGAGGTGGAACGCGGCCACCTCCCCCGAGCGCGAGCACTGGCCCGCGAAGGCCTGCGGCGAGCGACCACCGACCACGAGCGGGCCCGGTTCCACCTCACCCTGGCCTGGATCGAACTGGACCGGGGCAGGCCGAAGGCCAGCACGAGCCACCTCACCAGGGCGTTCCCCCACCTCCGCGGCAACGACCTGGCCCGCGCGCGCTGCCTCCAGGGACTGCACCTCTGCCAGACCGCCGATCCGGGGTTGGCCGCCGCGCACCTCACCGGGGTCATCCGCGACCTGAAGCGCCACGACGACCCCCGGTGGCTCGCCAACGCCCTGGTGGGCCGCGGCATCGCCCGCGCCCACTCCCTCCGGCTCGCGGAGGCGGACGCCGACTTCACCGCCGCCCGGAGAACGCTGCTCGCCATCGGCGAACCGGACCGGGCCGCGATGTGCCTGCACAACAGGGGTTTCGTGGCGATGGTGGCAGGCGACCTGCCCACCGCGCTGCGCCACTACGAGCAGGCGGCGCACGACGGGCTCACGGTCGCGCACCGCCCGGAAGCGCTGATCGACCGCGCCGAGGCGCTGCTGGCCGCGGGCCTGGTGCGCGAGGCGAGATCCGTGCTCACCCCGGCGATCAGCCTGCTGGACCGGTGCGACCGGGGTTCCCGGCTCCCGGACGCGGTCCTGCTCGCGGCCCGGTGCGCGTTGGCGGACGGCGACCTCCGGCAGGCTCGGGTGCTGGCCGACCAGGTGGGCGGCTGGGTGGCCAGGTCGGTGTCGCTGCGGGCGCGGCTGGCGGCGGGCGAACGCCCGGCGGTCCGGCGCACGGCCACCGAGTGCGACCGCCGGGGCAGGCACGAGGACGCCGCCGAACTCCGCCTCGCCGCGGGCCTCCCGCTCGACGTCCGGCGCGGCACCGCCCGGCTGCGGGCGCTCGGCCTGCTCGACACCGCCCGTCGAGCCTCCACCCGCCGGGAGGCCGCCACGGCGTGCCGGGCGGGCCTCGCCCTCGTCGACCCGACCACCTGGCCGGGCACCGAACTCCGGGACATCGCCCTGCGCCACGCCCTGATGGGCGGCGACGCCAGGTCCGTGCTCCGCTGGACGCGCCGGGTCGCACCCGTCGCCCCCACCACGGAGCACTCCGCCGAACTCAGGCTGGCCAGGGCGAGGGCCGACCACGACCGCGTGGTCGCTCTGGAGCGGGAGATCCGCAGGCGAGCGCTGACCACCCGCCCGACCCCGCCCAGACCCGCCGCGCGCACCACCCGGCTGGCCTTCACCGAGCACGACGGCGTCCTGCACGCCGTCACGGTGGTCGCAGGCCGCGCCCGCCTCCACCGGCTGGCGCCGCTCGACCACCGCACCAGCGCCCTCCGCCTGGCGCTGGAGTCCGGTCGCGACACCGCGGCGGAGCTGGCCGCCGCCGCGCTCGACGCCCTCCTGCCCCCGACCGGCGACGGGCCGATCACCATCACCGGCTCACCGGCTGGCCTCCCGTGGGCCGCCCTCCCGTCCTACCGGGGCCGCCCGTTCTCCCTGGACGGCGCTCCGGCGAGGTCGGGCGCCCCACCGCGCACGGGTGCGTGGATCGCGGGCCCGGAGCTGACCCACGCGACCGAGGAGGTGTCCACCCTGCACCGCGCCCACGGCGGCACGCTGCTCACCGGCCGATCGGCCACGGTGGACGCCGCGCTGCGGGCGATGGACGGCGTCGACGTCGTCCACGTCGCCGCGCACGGCCGGGCGCGAGGATTGTTCTCCTCGCTGCAACTCGCGGACGGCGACTTGCACATCCACGACCTGGCCAGGCTTCGGCGTCCACCGGGGATCGTCGTCCTGTCCTCGTGCGACTCCGGCCTCGCCACCGCGTTCCTCGACCGCGGCGCCGGAGCCGTCATCGCCAGCACCCTGGCCGTCCCGGACGACCGCACCCCCGCGTTCATGACGACCGTCCACGCCGGACTCCGCGCGGGCCTCGACCCGGCCACCGCGCTGGCCGAGGCCCGACTGCTCCACGACGACCGCTCGTTCAGCTGCTCCGGGCCGGGCTGAACTCCTCGGCCGCCACGGCAGCGGCCTCGCGCGGGGTCCGACCGTCGCGGACCAGGCACGCCACGCGGGCCGCGACGCGCGGTGCCGCGAACGACGTGCCGCTCCACCTCGCGAACCCGTACTCCCTGGTCTCCGTGCCCTCGGGCGCCCCGCGCCCCGGCCGCAGCCGCACGTGGCTGCTGACCACGTCCACGCCGGGCGCGACGGCGTCGACCCACGGCCCTCGGTTGGAGAAGGAGGCGTCCGCGCCCACGGCGAGCACGTCCGGCAGCGCGGCGGGCCAGTGGGGGCGGGACGTGCCGCCGTTGCCCGCCGCAGCCACGACGGCGACGTCGGGGAACGCGCTGATCTCGCTGCGCAGCAGCGGCGGGCACTCGTCACCGGCCGTGTGGCAGCCCGCCGTGAGCACGACGACGTGCAGGCGTTCCCCGTGCTCAGCGGCCTGCGCGCGGAGCCGCCGGAGGCCGGTGGCGACGGTGACGTCGTCGGTCAGGCCGAGCGAGGAGAGCACGCGGTGGTGGCGGACGACGACGCCGGGCGCGTGCTGGAGGAGAACACCCGCGACGAACGTGCCGTGCCCGGCCTGGCGGTCCTGGCCCGCGCGACCGTCGGCGTCGAGCACCTCCGGCGAGTGACCCCACTCGAAGAACCAGCGCCTGCCCGCGAACCACGGGTGCGGGTCGAGACCGGTGTCCAGGACGGCGGCGGTGACGTCCCAGCGCTCGTGGCGCGGCGGCCTCGGCGGCTCCGCCCCGACCGGCACCGGCCGGGCGGTGCCGATCATGATCGGGCTGCCGACGTGGACGTTGTTGGGCGCGCAGCCGTGGTCCCGCGCGATCCGGACGCACTGGCCGCGCTCGGCGGGGCGCAGCCGGACGCGCACCACGCCCAGGCCCGCGGCCTCGTCGACCCGGTCGATCCAGCGGCCGATCCGGTCCACCACGCGTGGCAGTTCGTCCGGGAAGACCACGAGTTCGCCCGAACGGACCAAGCACTCGGCGGGGCCGCCCGCGTCGTGCAGGACGAGGTCCGGCCGTTCGGACCGCCACCCGCCGACCAGCTCCTCAAGCGAAGTGACCTGCGCACTTCCCGAAAGTTCGTAGTCCACGGTGGACACCATCGCCGACGCCGGGACAGTCCACAGCGGACAGCGGAACTCATCACCCGAACTCGTGAACAGCGACGGAAAGTGTTCACCCGCCTCAGCGACTACCCGGACAGCCGCACCGCGCAGCCCTTCCGAGTGGTTCCGCCGGATAACGTTCGAAAACGGCGTCACCAGTGCTAGACATAGCACAGTGCCAGCCCCGAAAGCCGGCGGTGTTCGCGGTGACCCGGAACGGTGGTGATTTCCGTGGCAGGAGCAGATGCGGTGCGCAGCACCGGGTCTCTGCTGGTGCGGGCCCTCGCCGTCGGCGGGCTCACGGCGGCGGCCTGGCTGTTCGGCGGCGCCGTCGCCTCCGCCAGTCCGGTCGACCACGTGCCGGACGCGTCGAGCATCTCCGAGTACGTGCACGCGGTCATCGCCGAGCACCACGAGTCCGCTGAGGACACGCAGGCCGAGGTGGCGGGCATCCGCGAGCAGTGGACGGCGACGCTCACGACCGCGCCCGTCGAACTCCAGTCCCTCTCCCCCGTGCGCGTACCGGTGGAGCACGCGCCGGGTGTCGCCAGACCGGAGCAGGAGCACGGGGCGGAGCACGAGCAGGCGGCGGAGCCGGAGGAGGACGAGGAGTTCTCCGGTGGCGTGTCGCTGGTCTACTCGGGCGGCGTCATCAGCAACCACACCGAGCGCTCGGGCACGGTCTCGAACTCGATGCCGGAGGAGCTGTACACGGCGAAGGTCACCGCCAAGGCGGCCGCGAAGCTCGCCGCCGCCACACCTCCGCCGGTGCCGGTCGAGGTGGTCGCCCCCGTGGCGGCCGAGGTGGTCGCCGCCGCCGTCGTCGACGAGGCACCGCGGTGGGACGTCCCCGAGATCCACGTGTCAGCCCCCGTCGCCGAGGTCGAGGACGTCCCGGCGGCGAGCGGCCTGGAGTGGGAGACGCCGCGGCCCGCCGCGCCCACTCCCACGCCCCAGCCCGCTCAGGCCCCGACGGCGCCCACGGCGTCGTCCAGCGCCCACGACAACTCCGGCGGCGCCCGTGGCGGCCTCGCCGTGACGACCGCCCAGACCGCGCTGCACCGGCCGTCCCTGTGGACCGCCGCGCGGCGCGACGACGGTCGAACCCCCGGCAGCGTCCAGGGTCTGCCGAGTTCCTCACCAGACTGACCAGGGCACGAGTGTGCCCTCAGCACGCCCGTTGACCGGTGCTCGTCCCGGTCCCGTGGCCGTATTCCTCCCCTAGTCGCACCCAGGTCGTGCGTGTCCCCGGCGTTCGCGCCGCAGCGACAGCACGTCCGCCCAGGCTTCCCGACCTGCCGACCGCGCCCCAGCAGGTCGGGATGGCCCAGGTGCCGCACTGCCCCGCGACACCAGGGCCTCACCCCGAACCTGCGGTGGGGGACGTTCCGCCCCGAACGTCCCCCACCGCAGGTCCACGGGAACCTCCACCGGCATCCCGGCACATCGAGGGGCTGTGCTGGAAGCCCGGCTGGCAGGCGCCGGTCGGTCCCCGCCGCCGCTGACGCGGCGGGGACCTCGACCCCGGCCCCTCCTCAGGCCACCGGAACGGCCAGGTCGCCGTCCATCGCCGTCGCGGACCCCGCGACCAGCGCGGCCACCGACCCCAGCCGCCGAGCCGCGTCGCGCAGGACGTCCGTCGGCAGCGCGTACGGCAGCCGCAGCCACCGCTCCAGCCCTCCCTGCGCCGCGAACCTCGCCCCCGGCACCAACCGCATCCCGTGGCTCTGCGCCACGACCGCGATCCGCGTGCTGATCGGCGCGTCCAGCTCGCACCACAGGACGAGCCCGCCGGACGGCCGCCGGAACGTCCACCCCCCGCAGTGCTCGCGCAAGCCGTCGACCAGCGCGTCCCGCTGCACGGCCAGCTCGGCGCGGCGGGCGCGCAGCGCGGGCTCGGGGTCGGCGAGCAGCTCGGCCGTCACCAGTTGCTCGAACACCGGCGTGCCGAGGTCGATCGCGGTGCGCGCCGACACGAGCCGGTGCACGACGTCCGGCCGCGCCCGGATCCACCCGATCCGCAGTCCGCCCCAGAGCGACTTGCTCACCGCACCGACGGTCACCACCAGCTCGTCCGCGAAGGCGGCCATCGGCAGCGGCGCGTCGGCCGGGTCGCCGTCCAGGTCGAGGTCGACCAGCGACTCGTCGACGATCACGGGCGTGCGGGCCCGCCTCAGCAGGGCCCCGAGCCTGGCCCGGCCCAGCTCGTCCAACCGGTGCCCGGTCGGGTTGTGGAAGTCCAGCACCAGGTAGGCGACCCGCGGCGCGGCCTGCCGCACCGCGGCCTCGATGCCCGCGAGGTCCCACCCGTCGGGCAGGAGCGGCACCGGCACGGGGATCGCCGAAGCGGATCGGATGGCGTCCAGCGCGTTGGGGTAGCTGGGCTGCTCGACCAGCACGCGGTCGCCGGGTCCGGTGAACAGCCGCAGGGCCAGCCCGATGGCGTGCTGGGCGCCGCTGGTGACGACGATGTGGTCCGGCGAGGTCGGCAAACCCCGTGCGGTGTACCGGTCCGCGATCACCCGCCGCAGGTCGGGCACCCCGTGCTCGTGGTAGCCGTGACCGGCCAGGTGTTCGGGCATCCGCAGCCGCACGGCCTCCATCGCCGCGGCCACGGCGGGCACGGCCGGTGGCGCGGCCCGCGCCAGGTCGATCAGGCCGCGGCTCGACGGCACCAGGTCCGCCACCGGGTTCAGCGCACCGGTCGGCAGCGTGATCCACGAGCCCGCGCCCCGGCGGCTGGCCACGACGCCCTCCTCTCGGAGCTGGTCCAGCGCCGCCGTGACCATCGTCCGGCTCACCGGCAGCACCTCGGCGATCTCGCGCTCGGCGGGCAGCCGGGTGCCCGCGGGCAACTGGCCCTCCAGCACCAGCATCCGGATCCCCGCGGCCAGGTCTGCGGTGCCCTGCCGGACCCCTCTCCGACGCCAGTCGCCCAGCAACTGGGCTAACCGCTGCCCGGATATGCGTCCACCTAGCGGGATTGCCTGGTCCATGAGGCCAATTATTGTCGATTGGCCCTGGAATACAAGGCCAATCAAGCCGCAGGATGGGCCACATGGCCTCCCCTCGTCTCGCCGCGCTCACGTCCGCACCGGTGACGGTCTCCCCCGCTCGCCGCCTGCCCCAGCTGGCCGTCGGCCTCTGGCTCTACGGCGCGTCGATGGCGCTCCAGATCCGCGGTGCGCTCGGCCTGGCCCCGTGGGACGTCCTGCACGAGGGCCTGACCAAGCGCACCGGCCTCAGCTTCGGCACGGTCACGGTCGTCGTCGGAGCCCTGGTCCTGCTCTGCTGGATCCCGCTCAGACAACGTCCCGGCGTCGGCACCGTCGCCAACGTGGTGCTGATCGGCGTGGCCGTCGACGTCACGCTCGCGGTGCTGCCCGCGCCGGTGGAACCGCTCCCGCGGATCGCGCTGCTGACCTCGGGCATCGTCCTCAACGCGCTGGCCGCCGCGATCTACATCGGCGCCCGCCTCGGCCCCGGCCCGAGGGACGGCCTGACCACGGGGTTCTGCGCCCGCACCGGCACCTCGCTCCGGCTGGTGCGCACCGTGATCGAACTGGGGGTGCTGACCGGCGGCTGGCTGCTGGGCGGCACCCTGGGCATCGGCACCGTCCTCTACGCCGTGGCGATCGGCCCGCTCACCCAGGCGTTCCTGCCCCGGCTGACCTGGGTCGAGGTCAGCCCTGAGCCGCGACCAGCTTCCTGACCTCCGCGTAGGTCACCCCGCGAGCCTCCAACACCTCGGCGACGAGCCCACCGCCCGCCAGCAGCGCGAGCACCAGGTGCTCGTTGCCGAGGTAGTGGTGCCCCAGGTCCCTGGCCTCCACGAGGCTGCGCTCCAGCGTCTTCTTCAACGCGGGCTCGAACGGCCGGTGCTCCCCGAACAGCCACCGCTTCCGGCGCGTCTTCGTGGTCGCCAACGCACCCTCGCCCAACGAGCGCTCGATGCTGTCGACGATCTGGTCGACGTCGATCCCGAGCCCGCGCAACGCCGCCGCGTCGGCCTCGCTCAGCCCGCCCTTGCGCCGAGCGGTGCGGAACGCCCCCTCGATCTCCTCGCGCGACAGGTCGAACCCGGCGAGCACCGGCGACCCCAGCAGCGCCAGCAGCATGTGCGTCCGACCGACCTCGGGGACGGACTCGCGCTCCGCCTCCTTCGCCGCGTCGAGCACCGCTCGCCGGGCCTGTTTCGTGAACCGCTCCCCGAGCATCAGCCCCGCCCTCCGTGCTTCTTGTGCACCGCCTGCCGGGTGACCCCCAGCTCAGCCGCGATCTCCTGCCATGACCAACCCCGCACCCGCGCGTTCCGGACCTGAACGGCTTCGAGCTGCTCCAACAACCGCCGCAACGCGCTGACGGCCCGCAACCCGACCCTCGGATCCTGATCACCCGCTGCCGAGGCCAACTCCGTAGCCTTCGTCATGGCGTCAACCTAAGTTGACATTCGGGCCTTTGTCAACCCAGGTTGACGCATACGGTGTTCGAGTGATCCGCACAGCCGAACGCGCCGCACCCGGCCGACCGACGGAGGACCGCGTCTTCACCACCGCCAACGCGGTGGTCGTCCTGGACGGCGTCACCTCGACCAGACCTCCGGACAACAACGGCGCCTGGTACGCCCAGACGCTCGGCGAAGAACTCGTGGACCTGCTGGCGAGCGGCGGCGACCTGGCGGACCTGCTGGCCGCGGCGATCAACCGCGTCACCACCCGCCACGGCCTGGTCCCCGGCGACTCCCCGGCCAGCACCGTGGCCATCGCCAGGTGGACGGGGACCGAGGTCGACACCCTCGTCCTCGCGGACAGCCCGATCATCACCTTCGGCAGGACCACGGAGGTGATCGCCGACACACGCCTGGCGGCGCTGCGTCCCATCACCGCGAGCCGGGTCCCGCTCCTGCGCAACCGCCCGAACGGCTACTGGGTGGCCGAAGCAGACCCGCGAGCGGCTCACCAGGCAAAACGCAAAACCCTGCCCAGGTCGGCCGTGGAAAAAGTGATCATCGCCACCGACGGCGTCTCGTGCGCGGTGGACGACTACCAAATCTTCGACACCTGGCAATCGGTCCTGGACCTCATCACCGAAAAAGGCCCGGAAGCGGTTCTCGACCGCATCAGGGCCGCAGAACTCTCAGACCCGAACCACACCAGGTGGCCGAGAACCAAAACCCACGACGACCAGGCCCTAGCCCTAATCAACTTCACCGAATAAAACAGCAGTGATCAACACCACAAAGAAACCGGCACGCACGAATCACCGCGAACCACCGGGGGTGCGGGGCGAAGTCCTCCCTGCCTCGGGGCCTGGGACGGGAGCCCCAGGGACGCGCAGAATGAGAAATCCCCGCCTGCGATTTCCGCAGACGGGGATTTTTCGATGTCGAATGGCCAGGGGCGGGGTCGAACCGCCGACCTACCGCTTTTCAGGCGGTCGCTCGTACCAACTGAGCTACCTGGCCATGTAGCGGCCGGGATGACCGAACGCTATAGCGACCCAGACGGGACTCGAACCCGCGACCTTCGCCGTGACAGGGCGACGCGCTAACCAACTGCGCCACTGGGCCTTGCTCTCGTGCATTTCGTGCAGTCTAGCTTGTCACTTTTCCTAGCCTAACACGTGCCCCCAACGGGATTCGAACCCGTGCTACCGCCTTGAAAGGGCGGGGTCCTAGGCCGCTAGACGATGGGGACCCTTGCAACTTCCGGCAGCCCTTGTGTGGGCCACCCTCTGTCTCGGGCCCTCCAACCGCTGTCCGTTGGAAGCTCCGTAAGCATAGGACACGAGTGCCCATTACTCCAAAACGGGGGTCCTACTTTAGGTCTGATCTGCGGAAATCGGCTCCGACGGGTGCCGACACACCCGTCGGAGGTCCGCTTCCACTACCGCTGGACGGGCGTGGGCCCTCCGTCCTCGCCCGGCGACAGGCCGAGCATGTCGAGCAGGAGGCGGCAGTCCTCGGCGCCCGTGGCGCCGCGGGCCACCGCCAGCCGTGCTCGGTGGACTTGATCGTCGGAGATCCTCGACGGCTCTCCGGTTCGTTGGGCGGGGACTCCGCCCGCTGCCTGCCGCGACAAACCGTCGTCCTGCGTCCACAGGAACTGGCGGACTTCAAGGGACCCGCTCATGACACCCTCCCCGACTTGAGGTTGGCGCGAGGCTAAGCGACCTCGGTCGGGCACCGCAGCCCCCCGGAGAGTGATTCGCTCGCGACTGAGTGTCACTCCCAGTAGGTGCCCGCGCGGAACCGACCGTGAACGGGCGAGGAAGGATGGACGTATGACTGAGGTGGAGCCGGACCCCGAGTCCGCGTCGAACTCTTCCCCGATGGACCCGCAGGCGATCTTGGCGAGTCTGTCGATGGCGGACATGGAGGCGGATGTCGAAGCCCTGATGAACGACCGGATGAGCAAGCTCGACGAGATGCTGGACGGGCTGGACCAGCTCGTGTCCCGCATCGAGGGCGAGATGGATCTCTTCGAGGGTCGGGTCGACCCTCCACAGTAGACTCACCCGGTCACGCCGAGCGCTCCCCGAGCACCACGGACACCCCCGCAGTGACCAGCCGCACCCTGTTTCAGGGTTACCCCCTGGGGGTATTCTGGTCTCACTGCCCACGATCGAGAGGACAACGGTCATGTCCGTCACCGCCACCTTCACCGTCTCCGGGATGACCTGCGGCCACTGCGTCAGCTCGGTCACCGAGGAGCTCACCGAGCTGGACGGCGTCACCGACGTCTCGGTCGTCCTCGACAGCGGCGCGGTCACCGTGACCAGCGAGCGCGAGCTGGGCCGGGCCGAGGTGGAGGCCGCGGTGACCGAGGCCGGCTACCAGCTGGCGGGCTGATCGAGCCATGACGACCACGGAGTCCAGGCCCCACGACCGCGTCGAGCTGGCCATCGGCGGCATGACGTGCGCGTCCTGCGCGAACCGGATCGAGCGCAAGCTCAACAAGCTCGACGGCGTGACCGCCTCGGTCAACTACGCCACCGGGAGGGCGAGCGTGGCGTTCCCGGCCGGGATGCGCGTCGAGGACCTGGTCTCCACGGTCGAGGCGGCGGGCTACGAGGCCACGCCGCCGAGCCCCGAGCGGACCGAGGGGGCGAGCGGCGAGCACGGCGACGACCTCGGGCTCCGCCTGGCCGTCGCGGTGTTCCTGGGGCTGCCGGTCGTCGTGCTGTCGATGGTCCCGGCGTTCCAGTTCCCGGCGTGGCAGTGGCTTTCGCTCGCGCTGGCGAGCACGGTGGTGTGGGTGTGCGGCTGGCCGTTCCACCGGGCCGCCGCGGTGAACCTGCGCCACGGCGCGAGCACCATGGACACGCTGGTGTCGATGGGCGTGGCCGTGGCCTACCTGTGGTCGGTCCACGCGCTGGTCCTCGGCTCCGCCGGGGTGATCGGCATGGTCCACGAGTTCAGCCTCGTGCCGCGGCCGTCGACCTCCGGTGACGTCTACCTGGAGGTCGCGGTCGGCGTGACCGTGTTCCTGCTGCTGGGCCGCTGGCTCGAAGCGCGGTCCAAGCGCAGCGCGGGCGCCGCCCTGCGGGCGCTGCTCGCGGTGGGGGCCAAGGAGGTCGCGGTCCTGCGGGGCGGCGTCGAGGTGCGGGTCCCCGTGGAGTCGCTGCGGGTGGACGAGCGCTTCGTGGTCCGGCCAGGCGAGCGGATCGCGACGGACGGCGTGGTCGTCGACGGCAGCTCGGCGGTCGACCGCTCGACGGTGACCGGCGAGTCGGTGCCGGTCGAGGTCGGCGCGGGCGACGACGTCGTCGGCGGGACGGTCAACGCGGGCGGCAGGCTGGTCGTGCGGGCCACGAGGGTCGGGGCGGACACCCAGCTGGCCAGGATGGCGTCGCTCGTGGAGCAGGCGCAGACGGGCAAGGCCGAGGTGCAGCGGCTGGCCGACCGCGTCTCGTCGGTGTTCGTGCCGGTGGTGCTGGGCATCGCGCTGGCGACGCTCGCGACCTGGCTGCTGGTCGGGCGGCCGGTCGAGTTCGCGGTCACGGCCGCGGTGGCCGTGCTGGTCATCGCCTGCCCGTGCGCGCTCGGCCTGGCGACGCCGACGGCGCTGCTGGTCGGCACGGGCCGGGGCGCGCAGCTCGGCATCCTGGTGAGGGGCCCCGAGGTGCTGGAGTCGACCCGGCGCGTCGACACCGTCTTGCTGGACAAGACGGGCACCGTGACCACCGGCAAGCTGACGCTGGTCGACGTGGTCCCGGCCGCCGGGGTCGAGCGGGCGGACCTGCTGCGGGTCGCCGGGGCCGCGGAGCACCCGTCGGAGCACCCGGTCGCCGGTGCGATCGTGCGCGGCGCGGGCGCCGAGGTAGGCGAACCGCCCGCCGTCACCGCCTTCCGCAACCGCGAGGGCCTCGGTGTGACGGCGGAGCTGGACGGCCGCGAGGTCGTCGTCGGCAGGCCCCGGCTGCTGGCCGAACTCGGCGTGGAGCTGCCCGAGGACCTGCGGGGAGCCGCGGCGGCGGCGGAACGGGCGGGTCGCACGGTCGTCGCGGTCGCCGTGGACGGCGAGGCGCACGGGCTGCTGGCGGTGACGGACGCGGTGAAGCCGACCAGCGCCGCCGCGGTCCGCGAGCTGCGGGCGCTCGGCCTGCGGCCGGTGCTGCTGACCGGGGACAACGCCGTGGTGGCCGGGGCGGTCGCGGCGGAGGTCGGCATCGACGCGGCGGACGTGGTCGCCGGCGCGCTGCCGTCGGAGAAGGTCGACGCGGTCCGGGAGCTCCAGGCCCGCGGTCGGGTCGTGGCCGTGGTCGGGGACGGCGTCAACGACGCCCCCGCGCTGGCGGCGGCGGACCTGGGCCTGGCGATGGGGACCGGCAGCGACGCGGCGATCGAGGCGGGCGACCTGACGCTGGTGCGCGGGGACCTCCTGGTGGTCGCCGACGCGATCCGGTTGTCCCGCAGGACCCTCGGCATCGTCAAGGGAAATCTTTTCTGGGCGTTCGCCTACAACGTTGCCGGTTTGCCGTTGGCGGCGCTGGGATTGCTGAACCCCATGCTCGCGGGGGCCGCGATGGCTTTCTCCAGCCTGTTCGTCGTCACGAACAGCTTGAGGCTGAAGCGGTTCCGTTCGCGCGCTCGCTGAAGAATTCGGCTTTACCCCCTCCCCGGAACACAGTGCGCGTGCAACAATCCGATTTGCTGACACACCCCCGGTCAGCACCTGTGGAGATCCCCTCCGGCCCCCGCGTTCCTCCCCCTGGCGCGGGGGCCTCTCCACGCGGACGAGCAGGAGCGCCAGGTGACCGGAGTCACACTTCTGTGGCCGCCGCAATCCAACCGTTACCCTTGTCCGGTGCCCCTACCGTCCCTTGGTCGTTCGAAGTCCGGCCGTCATCGTCCGCCCCAGCAAGAAGTGGCGGAGGGCGACCTGGCTCCCGAGGTCGACACCGATGACGAGCTGACGTCCTACCTCGCCGCCCTGGCGCCGGAGACCGCGGATACCGAGACCACCGCGGGCGGCACCAGCTTCGGCACCGCGCAGGTCTACCAGCTCCGCCTGACGCTGATGGACAACGAGCAGCTCAAGGAACTGGCCGCCGAGCGCCAGACGTCCCCGCAGGCCCTCGCCACCGAGTGGGTCATGCAGCGGTTGCAGTGGGAAGCCCGCCAGCGCGGCTTCTGACCCGCCCGACGACGACCCCGAACAGACGAGAGCGGCCCCACCGGTGCAGAACCCGGTGGGGCCGCTCTCGTTGGTGGGACCGACTCAGATGGCCCGGACGTTCTGGGCCTGCGGGCCCTTCTGCCCCTGACCGACCTCGAACTCGACGCGCTGGTTCTCGTCCAGGGAGCGGAAGCCGTTGCCCTGGATCTCCGAGTAGTGGACGAAGACGTCAGCGCCGCCGTTGTCCTGGGCGATGAAGCCGAAGCCCTTTTCGGAGTTGAACCACTTGACAGTGCCCTGTGCCATGTACCTGCCTCCATCGCAGGAAAGCTTGAGGTTGCACCATGCAACCCCCGGCCGTCCCGGGGGCATCTCCTCCGCTTGCCTCAACGAGAAGAGGGTCCGCCCGCGTGCTGTTCCGCGAGCGTGAGACACGAACACAGAAACCACGGCCTGCGAGGCCAGGGTATCGCTTGGGAGCGCTCAAGACTACAGGTCGGAGCGATCAAACCGGACGCGCTGGAAGCGCTTCCCGAGCCTCCCCGAACGGCCCGGTGAACGCCTCGGGACCGATCTTGCGGTGATCGACACCCCACCAGGACCCCTGTGACCGGTATCACCTTCGACTCGGGACAACGCCCCTGGTCCGCGACACGTCACAGTCCACGTCGAGCGTGGTTCAAGGGGGAGCAGTGGGGTTGAGCAAGGGTTTCGCGGCAGCGGTGGCACTGGCCGTCGGGGTGCTCGTGGCGGGGTGCGGCAGCGGAGGGGAGTCCGCGAGCCCGGCCCCGGTCGAGCAGCAGGCGACGAACGTCGCGGTGCGGGCCCCGATGGCGGTCAGCACGACACCCGCCAACGGCAGCGAGGGCGTGAGCCCGGCCGGACCGGTCCAGGTCGCGGTGACCGAGGGCGAGCTCGTGTCCGTCGCGCTGACCAACGCCGAGGGCAAGCAGGTCGCGGGGGCGCCCTCCGCCGACGGCACGAGCTGGGTCGTCAGCGAGCCGCTCGGGTACGGCAAGACGTACACCTGGACGGGGACCGCCGTCGGCAAGGACGGCGAGGAAGCGACGATCACCGGCGCGTTCACGACCGTGACGCCCGCGCGGCAGATCAGCGGCAGTCTGAACGTCGGCGACGACCAGACCTACGGCGTCGCGATGCCGGTCGCGGTCGAGTTCTCCGCCCCCGTGGCGGACCGGGCGAGCGTGCAGAAGGCGTTGAAGATCGAGACGTCCGTGCCCACCGAGGGCGCGTGGGCGTGGCTGAGCGACACCGAGGTGCACTGGCGGCCCAAGGCGTACTGGACGCCCGGCACCACCGTGGAGGTGAACGCGAACCTCTACGGGGTCCCGCACGGCGACGGCGCCTACGGCAGCCAGGACGTCAGCGTGCACTTCACGATCGGCCGCGCGCTGATCGCGACCGCCGACACGCAGACCCACCGGTTCGTCGTCACCAAGGACGGGCAGCAGCTCTTCGACTTCCCGGCCAGCTACGGCCTGGAGTCCGACCCCGGCCGCGTCAGCCGCAGCGGCATCCACGTGGTCATCTCGAAGTCGCCCGAGGTGTCGATGACCAACCAGCGGTACAACTACGAGAACGTCAAGGTCCCGTGGGGCGTGCAGATCTCCTACAACGGCGAGTACGTGCACGGGTACGAGGGCTCCCGGTACGCGCAGGGCAACGAGAACGTGTCGCACGGCTGCGCGAACCTGGCCCCGGAGAACGCCAAGCTGTACTACGACGAGGTCATCCCCGGCGACCCGGTGAACGTGGTCGGGTCGAGCGTCGCGCTCTCGGAGGAGGACCGCACCTACTTCGACTGGACCCTCGACTGGAACGCGTGGCTGGCGAAGGGGGCTCCGTAGCACTGTCGCTGCTCCGCAGACTCCGGCTCGGCCGCTCTCGGTCGGCACGTCGAAAAAATCGAAGTTCGACGTGCCGACGCGGCCTCGCGTCGTGGCCGGCAGGCAGATCGTGCAGGAGTTCGCCCAGGGCCGTTGATCCTGCTCGTGCGGTTACTGCTCGGTGATCCTCGGCGGGTCCGGGACCTCGATGCCCGACTGGCCGATGTTGCGTTCGAAGGACCTGGTCCACTCGCCTGAGCTGATCATCTTGTCGATGGCGCCGTTGACCTTCGCGCGGCCCTGCACGTCGTCCTTGGGCAGGCCGACGCCGTACTTCTCGGTGCTGAACTTGGGACCGACCACCTTGAGCAGCTCCGGGTTCGCCGCGGCGAAGCCCGCGAGGATGACCTCGTCGGTGGTGACCGCGTCCACGTTGCCCGCCAGCAGCGCGGTGACGCAGTCGGAGTACTGGCCGTACTCCACCAGCCTCACTCCCTGCGCGAACTCGTCCACGACCTTCTGCGCCGACGTGGAGTTCGAGACGGAGCACAGGTTCTTGCCGTTGAGCTTGTCCGGCCCGGTGATCTCGTCGTCGGTGTACCGGACGAGCACGCCCTGGCCGGTCTCGAAGTAGGGGCCCGCGAAGGCCACCTGCTGCTTGCGCTTGTCGGTGATCGAGTAGGTGGCGACGACGAAGTCGACCGCACCTGACATGATCATCTTTTCGCGGTCGGCCGACCGCGCCTCGACCCAGGAGATCCTCTTCTCGTCCACCCCCAGGTCGGCCGCGATGAACTTGGCCACGTCGACGTCGAAGCCGACGAACTTGCCGTCGATCCGCCGCTGGGCGAGTCCCGGCTGGTCGAAGCGGATCCCGATGGTCAGCGAGCCGCTGTCGGCCCTCCCCTCCAGGGAGTCCTCGGCAGGACCTCCGCACCCGGCGAGCAAGGCCACCGAGACGGCGATGGGCAGCATTCGACGCAACAGCATGCGCTGGAGAACCTTTCTTCGAACCGTGCGGGCAGGGCGTCATCCGGGGGTGTGCGGGAGCGGTCGCCATCGACCCGACCTCGGGATTCGCGTTTCCCATGCTACGTACGGGATAAGGCAGCCCTATGCGACGCGCGTCGCACTACGACGTTTCACTAGGCCGTTCGGGTGATGAACGGCTGTGACGTCGGACAAATCCCTGTGGCAGCAGTGCTCGCCGGGGGTACGCGGACCACCCGAGCCGGTGGACGGCCCGGTTCACGTGCCCGCTCGGCACGCGCCACCGCAGCAGCCCCGGCACGGCCTTCGCGGTGCCGCGCAGGACCCGCAGCAGCGCCGTCGCCCTCGCCGCGGAGTAGGGCCGGTGCCCGTACAGCTCCACGGCCCACCCCGGCAGCAGCGAGTACGCCAGGTGGCCGAGGACGGGCTCGTAGACACCCAGTCCCCGGCGCAGCGCGCCGCGCACCGGAGGCCGGTGCAGGAAGCGGTAGACCACGTCGGCGTCCGCGGACCGGCGCAGCTCCGGCCGGACCTCGCGCAGGTAGTCGGCCATGTCCGCCACCGACCCCGGCACCTCGTCGGCGTGCAGCCCGACGAGCGTCGCGCTCGCGCGCTGCTCGGTCAGGTAGAGGTCGGCCTGCTCGTCGGTGAGCCGGTACCCGGCCCGGCGCACGACCGCGAGGAACGAGTGCACCTCGGCGCAGTGCACCCAGCGCAGCAGCTCCGGGTCGTCGACCCGGAACGCCGCGCCGGTCTCCGGGTCGCGCCCCCGCAGCGACCGGTGCACCGAGCGCACCCCGGCCGCGGCGGTCTCGACCTCCTCGGCGGTGCCGTAGGTCGACACGCCCACGAAGCTCGCCGTCCGCGACAACCGGCCCAGCGGGTCCTGCTGGAAGTTCGAGTTCTGCACGACACCAGCGGCCGCGCGCGGGTGCAGCGCCTGGAGGTAGAGGCTGGAGATCCCCGCCACCCACATCGCCGGATCGGCGTGGAGCTGCCAGGTCACCGAATTCGGTGTCGCCACGATTTCATCGTGTCACAGGCGCACGCCTCTGCGTCACGACATGATGTCCCCCATGGATCTGGATCAGGCGCGGGACGTCATCCGCACGCAGCACCGGGCGGTCCTCGCGGCCGTGCGCTCGGACGGCACCCCGCAGATGTCGCCCGTGCTGGTGGCCGTCGACGAGCAGGGGCGCGTGCTGGTGAGCACCCGCGAGACCGCGTACAAGGCGCGGCAGCTCCGCAACGACCCCCGCGTGTGGCTGTGCGTGCTGCCCGACGAGTTCTTCGGCACCTGGATCCAGGTCGACGGCACCGCGGAGGTCGTGCCGCTGCCCGAGGCGATGGACGGACTGGTCGAGTACTACCGGCAGGTCTCGGGCGAACACCCGGACTGGGACGAGTACCGGGCGGCCATGATCGCCGAGCAGCGCGTGCTGGTGCGCGTGGAACTGCACCGCGCCGGACCGGACCGGACGGGCTGATGGCCGCCAGGGTCCTGCTGGGGATCGCGCTCGCGGTCCACCTGCTCTACGCCGCGCTCCCGCTGCCGCTGCTCGCGACGGAGGGGTCGGACGCGCTCGTCCCGGCGGTGGCGGCCGTGGTGCCGCTGCTCGGTCTGGCCTGGGCGGCCTCCAGGTACCGCTACCGGCCGCACCGCTGGTCGGTGGTGTCGCTGGCCGTCGCCGCCGTGCAGGCGCTGGGCGCCACGGCGGCGATCGTGGTGCACCTGCGGCCGACCGAGTTCCACCCGGCGCTGAACCTGGTCGTCTACCTGGCGCTGTGGCTCCCGCCCACGCTGTTCGCGTGGCTCGCCGGGCGCGCGCTGCTCGCTCGACCCGCCGAGGTGCTCGGCACCTCGCCGTACCAGGTGAACTTCCCGCTCCGAGCGGTCGAGAAGGCCTCCGCCAACACCGACTCCGTGGTCGTGACCGACCGGGCCGTGGAGGTCTGGGTCCAGCGGGCCGCGGGCGAGCCGATGCTGCTCGCCCCCGGCCAGAAGCGCGGCCGGGTGCCGTGGAAGACCTTGCCGCTCAACGACATCACGGCCGCCACCGTGCGCTCGGCGGTGCCGGGGGAGGCCCCGTGGGCCGTCCTGCGCAACGGTCCGAGCCAGTCGGTGCCCTCGGGCGAGGTGGCCGTCGTGCGGTTCGGCACCACCGACCAGGTGCTGCCGGTGGAGGATCCAGCGAAGTTCGCCGAGCTGATCCGCGTCCGGACGGGGCGGGCGCCTGCGTCGCGCGTGGCCGGTCCGGAGCGGGAGCTGGACGCCCACGTCCCCGAGGTGCTGCCCGCACCGGAGCCGGTGGGACCGGCGGTCCACCCGACCCGCGGACCGGACGACCCGCTGCCGACCGGACCGGGACTGGTGGCCCGGTGGCTCATCGCCGCGCCGCTGGCCCTCATCGGCACCGCCGGACTCCCGCTCGCGGTGCTGCTGGCGACCGGCGCCACCGCGGGTTTCCTGGCGTGGACGGGGGTGGCGGTCGTGGTGTGGCTGCTCAACCTGCGCGTTCCGCGGGTCTGGGGCCGGGTGGCGTTCCTGCCGGTACCGCTGGCCTTGATGTGGCTGGCCACCCAGCAGGAGTGGCTGCTCGCGCTGCCCCTCGTGCTGTGCCCGGTGCTCGGGCGGCTCGCGGGGGCGGTGTTCACGAACTGGCGCGGCACCGACCTGGGTGGCAGCGCGGTCGAGGTGCCCTTCGCGCTCCGGACCGGTGAGCGGCTGCACGTCCAGCGGGACCGGCTGGTGCGCGAGGCGGACGCCAAGGGCGTGCTGCCGTACGCGCTGTGGCTGGCCGACGTCACGCTGGTGCAGTGCGGTGTGCGAGCGGCGCCGGAGGCCGGGGAGTGGCAGTCCCCCGGCGGGTACCGCACCCCCGTCTTCGACTCGCCCTGGCTGCGGATCGTGGCGGGCCGCCAGCAGTGGCTCATGGCCACCGGCGAGCTGCGGCTCGTCGCGGCGCTGGTCACGGCACGGGCGGCGACCGCCGCGCCCGCTCCACCAGACCACCTGGACCTCGCGGGCTGGTACCGGCTGCGCGCGTGGGCGGTGGCCAAGACCGACGGCGGCATCGTGAAGCTGGGGCTGCGGAAGAACGGCATCGGCTGGCGGCTGGGCCTCGCCGCCGTCGCGGGCGGGTTCGCGTTCCTGCTGCTGCCTCTGGCCGCCGCGCTCGTCCCCGGAGCGGTCTGCGCGGTGATCGCGCTGGCGGCGCTGGGTGACTGGGCACGCCTCCGACCGCGGCTGCGCGAGGCCGAGCACCACTCGTTGCCGCCCGGCAGCCCGAACTGGGGCGAGGTCCGGCCGGACCACGCCCCGGTCTTCGCCTACCAGCCCTGGGCCTAGTGCGGCCGTCCCCCGCCGGGTCTCGTCGTGGGACTCGGCGGGGGCACCGCGCCCACTACGGCCTCGGCGGGTCGGGGAGGTCGAGGTCCCCGACCATCCGGGGCGGGTTCGCCGAGGTCTTGACCTCGTAGTCGTCGTCGTGCGGGTCGTTGACGTTGTTCGGCCCGCCGTCGCCGGGGATGTGCTGGGCGTTGCCCGAACCCCAGCCGCCGGTGTACGGGTTGTCGACGTTCGCCCGCACCGTGGACCCGTCGGGCGTGGTGAACGTGTGCCCCTGCGTGTTGTGGCCGGAGGTCGTGGTGCCGTCCGGCGAGGTGCCGGTGCCCCAGGTGTCCGCCAGGCCGCCGTGCCGGTTCGACATGCCGCCGACCGCGCCGCCGACGCTGCCGGACAGCGCGCCGGACGTGGCCGCGTTGAGCGTGTCCTCCAGGCCGAACTTGCCGTGCGCGAAGTTGTTGAGGATGTTGCCACCGGCGCCGCCGATGGCGCCCTCGACCGCACCCCGGCCCGCGGCCTGGACGAAGTTGCTGGTCGTGGTGCCGATGCCCTTGGACACCGCGCCGACCGTCCCGCCCGCGACACCGGCCGCCACGCCGGCGATGCCCGCGTCGAGGGTCTTGCCCGCGTCCCAGCTCCTCCGGTTGCCCGCAAGCGCTTGCCCGCCCTGGATCGCCAGGTCGACGCCGACGTTGATGGCCACGTTGATGGCGATCTGCTTGATCAGCTCGCGGAAGAACATCTGCACGGTGATCCTGGTCGCCGCCTGGGCGATCGGCACGCCCGCCGTGCTCGCGCCGAACGTGGCGACCGCCGACGCGATCATCGCCGCGATCTGGGCCGCCAGGATGATCAGCGCCGCGATGATGCTGAGCTTCGTGTACTCGATGTTCAGCGCGGCGTCGTCGCAGCCGGACGCGAGGTCCGTGCACAGCTGTTGCAGGTTGACGAGGTACGCGTCGCCCTCGACGAACTGCTTCCAGTACTTCTCGAACGCCTCCGACGTCTCGCCGGACATGCAGCCCAGCACGGCGGTCGAGGCGCCCTCGCCCTCCTGGACCACCTCGCCGACCGCTGTGGCGGCCTGCGTCCACGCCTCGCTGAGCCTGCGCAGGGCGGTCTCGTCGCCCTCCGGCCAGTCGGCGCCCACCACGATCGGGACCAGCCACTCGACCGCGCCCGGAATCTCGATGCCCATGTCGGCCCCCTAGCCCTGTGCGCCGAACGACCGGGCGTTGCCCTGGTCGACCTGTTCCCAGGTCGTGGCGGTGTTGTCCAGCTCGGTGCGGATGCCGTGGATGGCGTCGGTGATGCCGGGGAACGCCGCGCGGGCGGTGTCCGCGGCCGGCGAGTAGCCCTGGGAGAACTTCTGGCCCACCTCGTCGCCGCCCCAGCACGCGCCCTCGGCGTCCATGACCGCGCGGAGCGCCTCCCAGGCGTCGGCGAGCTTGTCGCCGGTCGTGGAGAACTTCGGCGACGCCGACCGCAGCGCGGTGGGGTCGACCTCGAAGCCGCTCACCAGCCGTTCCCGTCCATGAGGGAGTCGCGCGGCTCGTCGTCGTCGGGTTTCCTCGGCGGCGTCAGCGGCGGGGCCGCGGGCGTGGGCAGCAGGTTCTTCAGCGACGGCGCGCCGGGGAACAGGTCGGGCAGGTCCGGCACGTTCTGCTGGAACGGCGCCATGGCCGCGTCGGCCTGGCCGCGGGCGTCGAGCGCGGCCTGCTGGACGACCTGCACGAACGTCTTGCCCAGCTTCTCGGGGGTGTTGCGCTCGAAGGCGTTCGGGGCGAGCCGCACGTCCGTCACGATGCCCGCCGCGTTGACGACCACGTGCACGAGACCGTCTTGCGACGTCGCGGAACCGGTCTTCGCCACCGCTTCCGCCTGCGCCTCGCGCAACGCCGACGTCTGGCGTTCGAGGTTGGCGAGCATGGAGTCGACCTGGGTGCGCAAAGCCGCGTTCCGGGCTTCGAGCGCGGCGCGCTGAGCGGGATCGTTCATGAAGGCCTCTCTCACGGATCGGACGGGCGTTCGTCCGATTGTCACGCAAAGCGAATTCCGCCACACTCCGATTGGCGCAATCGGTAACGCCGTCGGCCTTCAGGACGATTCCACGTGACGCCACGGGCGTGGAATCGGTGGAGCGGGTGCATCTGGGATGATCAGTGGCAGACGCCGCGTCCTCGTCTTGACGGGGGCAGCGCTGGTCGGCGGCGCGATGATCGGCACGCTCGTGCTGTCCGGCGGGCCGAAACCCGTCGACGTGCGGCAGGTGCAGGGCAGCTTCGGCCCGGAACCGGTGCTCAGCGCCACCTACACCACCAGCGTGCTCGGCGTCGGCCCGACGACCGCCGCGCCACCGCCGCCCGCACCGCCCCCCGCGCCACCGCGAGCACCCACGACGACCGGGGCGGACCTGCCCCCCGCACCGACGAGCGCCGCGCAACCACCTCCTCCTCCTCCTCCACCGGACCCGACGCGCACCGACCTCCCCCCGTGGCTGGAGGAACTGGGCGGCTGCGACGACGACTACGACACCCACGGCACCTGCGTGCCGTGGCTGCTCCCGCTGCTGGTGGACGAGTGCGACTGGCTGCACCGGCACGGGTCCCGGCACATCGAGGTCCGCGGGCAGGACCGGCACGACCTGGACGACAACTCCGACGGCATCGCCTGCGGCCACGGCGACCGCTAGGGCGGTGGCCGCGGTCCTCACCGGGTTTCGCGCGGCCGGGGTGGACCCCTCGCGGCCCTGAACGGCGCGAACCCGGCAGGGGGTCAGCGGTTACCGCACCAGCCCCGCTCCTCGGGGCCCGCCAGCCGGTCGATCGCCGTGCCGACGCGGTCCGCGAGCAGGCCGACGGCACCGACCGCGCGGCTCACCGGATCGTCGGTCGAGCCGCCCAGCGCCAGGGCCCGGCGGTACGCGGCCTTCACCTCGGCCCACCTCGCCGCCTGCTCGGCGGTCAGCGTGCCGCGCAGCTCACCCAGCTTCAGCAGGTTCGCCTCGGCCCCGGAGGTGAGGGTCTGCGCCTCCCCGACGTAGTGGTCGTCGATGACGGCGGCCAGCTCCTCGTCGTTCATCACCGGCACGATGCGCTCGGCCAGCTTGTTCATGTTGCGGTAGGACCCCTGGAGCTGGAACGGCGGCTCGGTGCGCGACGCGTCGGCCTGCGCGGCGGAGGCGATGTAGGCCCGGTTGTTGGCCAGCACGACCTCCTGGGCGCGGACCAGCTTGCGCAGCACCGAGAGCACCTGCTCCAGCTCGACCGACGAGTACGGGTGGGAGAGCTGGTCCGGGCGCACGCCGTCGTCGCCGCGGGCCAGCCGCACCAGCAGCTCCACGTCCCCCCGATCCCTTGTGGACAGTTGGGCGAGCACGGGGTTCGAGGTGAGCGAGTTCTCGACGTAGCTCAGCGCGAACAGGTCCTCGCGGCCGGACAGGACGTCGCCGAGGTTCCACACGTCGGCGCGGTTGGCCAGCATGTCGGGGACGCGGAACCGCTTGCCGGACTCGGTGTACGGGTTGCCCGCCATGCAGACCGCGAACCGCTTGCCGCGCAGGTCGTACGTGCGGGTGCCGCCGTCCCACACGCCCTCCATCCGCCGCTGCGCGTCGCACAGGGAGATGAACTTCTGGAGCAGCTCGGGCGAGGTGTGCTGGATGTCGTCCAGGTACAGCAGGACGTTGGTGCCCATCTCCAGCGCGAACGAGATCTTCTCGACCTCCTGCCGCGCGGTGGCGTTGGGCGCCTCGGCCGGGTCGACGGACGTGACGTCGTGGCCGAGCGACGGCCCGTTGACCTTCACGAAGATCAGTCCGAGCCGGTTGGCGACGTACTCCATGAGCGTCGTCTTGCCGTAGCCCGGCGGGGAGATGAGCAGCAGCAGGCCCATCTGGTCGGTGCGCTTGGCGTCGCCGGCCGCGCCGAGCTGCTTGGCGAGGTTGTCGCCGATCAGCGGCAGGTACACCTCGTCCAGCAGCCGGTTGCGGACGAACGCGCTCATCACCTTCGGCTGGAACTCGCCGAGCCGGAGCTCCTTCTTCCTGCGCGCCACGAGTTCGTTGCGCTGCTTGAGGTACGACCGGAACGCCGGGATCCGCTCGGTGCGGAACGCCCTGGTCCTGGCGAGCAGCTCGTCCACGCGGAACTCCAGCCTCCGGTCCACGATCCGGGGGTGGGTGCCCAGCAGGCCGTCCACGACACCGGTCAGCTCGGCCGACGACTCGTAGCGCGGCAGGTCGTGGCACAGCTCCAGCGCGACGGCCTCCGGCAGGTCGGGTGAGACCTCGTCGCCGAGGAACACGCCCAACCAGGCCTCGACGAGCTGGCGGCGGGCGGGCAGGTCGACCGCCCGCAGGTCCTCGTCGAACTCGTGGCGGCTGCCCAGCGCGCGGTGGAACCGCTCCAGCAGCGACCGGGCGGCGGCGCTGGTCGCGAACCCCGCGGGCGCGCGGACCAGCTCCTCGAACAGGTACTCGCCCGCGAGCTCGTCGCCGATGGCGGCGCCCATCTCCTCGGCGAGCACGTCGATCGCCCGCGACCGGCCGAAGACCGTGCGGGCGCGGTCCAGCGACGTCGCGCGGCGGGTCCAGGCGGCCTTCAGGTCGTCGGTCGCCTCGAACGCCCAGAACAGCTGGGCCGCGGCACGGGCGGCCGGCGGGTAGCGCAGCACGCCCGCGCCCGCGTGCAGGCGGAGCAGCACCTCCAGGATCCGGGCGGTGTCGTGGTCGTGGACGCCGCGCTCGTACCCCTCGTCGTAGCGGGACTCCGCGGCGCGGCGCACGACGTCGAGCAGCTCGGTCTCGTGCAGCACGGCCGGGTCGTCGTGGCCCGCGAGGATCGACGCGGCCAGGTGCTCGGCGCGGTAGACCTCGGCCGACTCCGACACCAGCAGCTGGTCCCAGAACGGCTCGGTGGCGGCGAAGGCCGGGTCCGTGACGGGTTCGCGGAAGTCGGTCCCGGTGATGGCGAACGACATCCGGCCGTCCTGCGGCACCAGGGTGAGGTCCACCGCCTGGGTGTTCACCGCGAACCGGTGCTTGCCCAGCTTGATGGTCTCGCCGCCGTCGGTGAACAGGTCGAGCCGGTCGCGCAGCGAGCGCCCCGCCTCCTGGCGGGCGGCGAGGAGCCTGCCCTCCAGCTCCTCCGCGCGCACCTGGTCGCCGAGTTCCCGCAGGTCGGACACGACGCTGCGGAGCTTCGCGACCATCGGGTCGGAGACGAAGTAGGTGTTCACGTCGTCCAGCGACGTGAGCGTGCCGACCCGGCGGGTGACGCTGGCCAGGATGCGGTCGGCGGAGTCGACGAGCCGGTCCGACCGGCGGGCGCGCTCGTCCAGCAGCGCCTGCTTGCGGGAGGAGAACGCCTCGTAGACGTCGGTCCGCTTCGCGCCCAGCTCCGCCAGGAAGTCGTCGAAGTCGCTGAACCGCGACTCCAGGTTCTCCAGTTGGAGCAGCAGCCTGCCGAGCTGCTCGTCGCAGCGCCGCGGCGAGTCCGCGACGGCCAGCGCGCCGGTGATCGCCTGGCCCAGCAGCGCGAACTCGGCGGCGAACTCCGCGCGCCCCTCGGTGTCGAGCAGCCGCCTGCGCCGACCGTCCACGGTGGCCCGTGCGCGGTTGATGCCGCCGAGCACCTCGCCGATGCGCTCCAGGATGCCGGTGCGCACGGTGGCGTCGGCGATGTCCAGCGAGCCGACGACCTCGGTGAGGACCTCCAGGCCCTGCGACTGCTCGGTCAGCCGGTCCACGACCGGCTTGGCCTCGGCGACGGTGGCGATGGCGTCCGCCTTCGCCACCAGGTCGTCGATCTCGGTGTGGTAGCCGGTGAAGGCGTCCTCGCGCTGGAGGTGCGCGACGGCCCGCTGCGCGGACGTGCCCAGCTCCTGGGCGAGGTCGGCGACCAGCACGTCGATCCGCGCCAGGTCGACGTACCGCAGCTCGCGCAGCGTGACGAGCCTGCCCTGCGCCCTGCGGAGGTCCACCAGCCTGCGCACCCACGCGTCGGCCGACGTCGGCGTCTCGCCGCGCTGCTGCCGCACCAGGGACGCGACCTGCGCGCTCGCCTCCTCCAGCGCCGCGGCGGCCTGGTCGGTGAGCGCCTGCACGGTCTCGAACTCGTCCAGCACCTGCTCCGCCGTCGCCCGCACCTGCGACAACGGCGTGCCCAGGTCGTGCAGGTCGGCGTCGCCGAGCCAGTGGTAGTGGTCGAACGCCCGCGCGCACGCGGCGATCAGCCCCTCGAACACCGGGGTGGAGGGGGCCATCTCGCCCACCATCCGGGAGATGGACAGGCAGTCGGAGATGCCGCGCACCAGGTCCGCGTTGCCGACCCGGTCCAGCGGGCCGGTGCCGACGGGCTGCGCGGCGGCGTAGGTGTCCGACAGGTACGGCGTCTGCCACACCTGCATCGGGTGCACCCTGGTCGGCTCCTCCGACGCGGCGCGGAACACGACCAGCGTGCCGTCGTCGAACAGCGAGTAGCCGTGGCACGGGATGGGCGTGGCCACTTCCTTGCGGATGACGTTGTAGGGCAGCAGCAGCGACCGGCCCTCGCTGCGGGCGTGGAAGACGTAGAGCACGTCCTCGCCGTTGGTCGAGCGGATCACCCGCTCGAACTCCAGGCTCTCCACGTCGGTGTCGAAGGTCTTGTTGACCCCGGTCTCCAGGTAGTAGCCGCCGGGGAAGATCACCCCCTGGTCCTCGGGCAGCCGCTGGCACGCCTGGCCGACGCCGTCGAGCCGCACCACGCCCTTGGTGCGGGTGTTGAAGACCAGGTGCCGCCAGGTCTTCTCGTTGTAGGGCAGGATCTTCAGCAGGATCAGCGGCCCGACCCGCGCGTACCGGACGTCCGCGTCGGCGAGGCTCTGGAGCGGCTCGTCCACCGGCTCGTGGTAGACGCCCTCGCCGCTCTCGGTGTTGTTCTCGACCTTGACGGTGAGGTCTCCGCCGACGGCCTCGACGAACACCTCGTCCTCGATCGAGATGTGCGGGTGCCGCCCCAGCACGTGGTTCTCGCGGACCGTCGTGGTCCACTCGAAGTCGTGCGAGGGCGGGAACACGTGGTCGCGCTCGCCCCGGTTGTCCACGTAGGACACCGATCCGTCCGGCGCGACCCGCCAGCGCAGCACGCGGACGTCCTCGGTGCGCGCACCGGTCTGGAAGATCGCCAGCACCTTGCTCTCCACCCGGCGGAGCTGGAGCAGGCGGGTGTCGCGGTAGTACCGGTACAGCTCGGCGAAGTCGCGCAGGAACCGGGGGTCGCGCAGCAGGCCGGGCAGCGCGTCGGGGCCCGCGTCCTCGAACCGGAACGCGTCGCCGTCGCGGGTGAAGCGGTGCAGCGAGAACACGTCGTCCACGGTCGTCTCGGGCTTGAGCCCGATGAACACGTTGTAGCCGAACAGCATCAGGCCGCCGACCGCGCTCGTGCCTCCGGTGCCCGCGGGCACGGAGATGCAGTCCCGCGGCACGCAGTTGTTCGCGGTGCGGATCCGTTCGGTGCCGATGAGCTGGAGTTCGGCGCTGCCGAACACCCGCAGGCGTTCGGCGTTCAGCTCCTCGGCCCGGCTCGCGAGCGCGGCGGCCTGCTCGGCCAGCCGCGCCCGCAGCACCTCGTAGGTGCCCGCGTCCAGCTCCCGCGTCGACGTCACCGCCGCGTCACCTCGCCGCGAGGGCGGCGACCGGTCGCTCGGCCAGCCCCAGCCGCTTCGCGGTGTCCAGCAGTTCCGTCAGCTTGCCCGAGTCCGGGCCGCCGGACGAGATGAGCCGCACGAGCAGCGCGGACACGGTCAGGTTCTGCACGTCGTTCGTGCCGAACGAGCCGAGCACCCTGGTGATGTCCTGGGTGAAGTCCGCGGAGCCGTCGAGCCACGACCCGCCGAGGCTCCGGGCCACGTCGGAGTGCTCGACGAACCCGTCGACGCTCTTGCCCATCGTGATCGCGCCGACCACGCGGTCGAAGAACATGCTCTCGCCGCCGACGATGTCGATGTCGGCCTTCTCCAGGCCCGCGGCCAGCACGGACGCCTGCGACTCCGCGAGCTGGCGCTGCACGTCGAGGCCCGCGAGGCGGACCTCCTTCTCGGTCTCCAGGCGCAGCCGGTACTCCTCGTGGCCGCGGGTCGCGTCGTCGAGCGCGTTCATCGCGGCGGCCTTGTCGGAGAGGCCCTCCGCCTCGCCCTTGAGCTTCTCGCGGATCGCGGTGGCGGCGACCATGGCCTTCTCGCGCTCGACCACGGCCTGGGCCATGCCGACCTTCTCCGCGCCCTCGGCTTCGGCGAGCTGCTTCTCCCGCGACACGACGGCCTCGGCCAGACCGACCTTCTCGGTGCCCTCGGCCTGCGCGAGCTGCTTCTCCCGCGCGACGGCGGCTTCCGCGCGGCCGACCTTCTCGATCGCCTCGGCGTCCCGTTCGCGGACCTGCACCTCGGCCAGGCCCTCGGCCGCGGCGGCGGCCTGCGTGCCCTCGGCGAGGCGGATCTTCGCGCGCGTGTCCAGCTCGGCGGTCTGCTGCCTGGCCTCGGCGAGCGTCAGCTCCTCGCGCGCCCTGTGCTTCGCGGTCAGCTCGGCGGCTTCGGCGGCCTTGATGTCCTTGACCAGGCCCTCCTGGGCCTCGGCCTCGGCGTGGATCACCGTGGTCTGGCGGAAGCGCTCGGCCTCCTCGACCGACCGGAGGCGCTTGATGCTCTCCTCCTGCTCGGCCACGGTCTTCTCGACCGCGATCCGCTCGCGGATCACCTCGGCGATGTCGCGCTTCTCGCCCTCCAGCTCCTTGTCCTTCGAGATGCTGGCCAGCGCGGTCTCCCGCTCGCGGCCGATCACCTCGAGCTGGCGGTCCTTCTCGATCCGCTCGGTCTCGATGGCGATCACGCGCTCGCGGTTCTTCTCCGCCACGGCGATCTCGCGGGCCCGGTTCTGGTCCTGGATGCCGAGCTGCTCCTCGGTGCGGATGTGGGCGGTGCTCGCCTTGAGCCGCTCCTCCGACTGCACCTTCGCGGTCTCGGCCTCCTCGCGGGCGCGCATCGTCTCGATCTCGCGCTTCTGCTTGGTCTCCGCGTCCGCCTGCCTGCGCTCCAGTTCGAGGATGGCCTCCCGCGCGTCGACGTTCTGGCGGGTGATCTCCTTCTCCTCGCTGCGCTGGAACTCGTTGGTGCGCACGTGCTCGATCGCCGTCAGCTCGGTGATCTTGCGGATGCCCTGCGCGTCCAGGATGTTCGCCGGGTCCAACTGGGACATCGGCGTCTGCTCCAGGAAGTCGATCGCCGCGTCCTCCAGGCTGTACCCGTTGAGGTCGGTGCCGATGACGCGGATGATCTGGTCGCGGAACTCGTCGCGCTTGGTGTAGAGGTCGACGAAGTCGAGCTGCTTGCCGACGGTCTTCAACGCCTCGGAGAACTTGGCGTTGAACAGCTCCTGCAACGTCTGCTCGTCGCTCGCCCGCGCGGTGCCGATGGCCTGGGCGACCTTGATGACGTCCTCGACGGTCTTGTTGACCCGCACGAAGAACGTGATGCGGATGTCGGCGCGGATGTTGTCGCGGCAGATCAGCCCCTCGTTGCCCGCGCGCTTGATCTCGATGGTCTTCACCGAGATGTCCATGACCTCGGCGCGGTGCAGCACCGGCAGCACGACGGCGCCGGTGAAGGTCACGTCGACCTTGCGCACCTTGGAGACGATCAGCGCCTTGCCCTGCTCGATCTTGCGGAACAGGCGGCTGATCATGAACAGCAGCACGAGCACGACGAGCACGACGACGGCGATGAGGATGCCGAATCCCGTGGTGATGACGTCCATCAGGGTCTCCCTGCGGTCAGAGGTCGGGGCCGAGCGCGGAATCGACTGGCGCGACCCAGAAGAACTCCCCGTCGACGTCGTAGTCGAAGATCAGAGCGGTGCTGCCCGCGACCAGGACGTCCTGTCCCGCTTGGCGCACCTGCACGACGGCCGACGAGCCGTCGGAGGCGGTGACCTCGGCCTGACCGAAGTCGTGGGTGACGGTGCCCGTGCGGATCACGCACGGCCTGCCGACGAAGTCGTTGCGGGAGGCCTGCCGCGGGTTCGGGAACAGCTTCCGCAGCGGCCACGCCAGCAGCCTGGTGAGCAGCAGGCCGACGACCACGGCCACCACGAGGACGACCAGGCCGAGCGCGATCACGACCGGGGACGACAGGTCGAATCCGTTGAGCAGCACGGAGCCCCCGAGGCAGGCGAACCAGGAGAAAGCGGTCAACAGCGACAGCACGACGGTCACGGGCACGCCGTCGAGGCCGAGCCCGGCCAGCGCGCCCTCGACGCCGAGGACCCCGTCGTCCCCGTCCAGCACCCCGACCGCGGCCAGCGACCAGTACAGGACGACCACGACGAGGAGCACGCTCAGGAACGCCGTCGGGTAGCCGAACGCCGTCCTCGCGAACTCCGCCAACGCGCCCCCCACCTGTGCCGTGTTGGCTGGACACTATCCAGCTGACCTCGAACTTCGTGGCGTTTCGCAATTTTTGCGGTCGACCCTCACCCGCTGCGGCGGGTTCGTCACCCAGCGCCGCTCTAGCATGGAGGCGTGGCCAAGCAGCGGATCCCGGTGATCGTCGTCGCGGGTTTCCTCGGCTCCGGGAAGACGACCCTGCTCAACCACCTGCTGGCGACAGCGGGCGGCACGCGGATCGGCGTCCTGGTCAACGACTTCGGCAGCATCAACGTCGACGCGATGACGGTCGCGAGCCAGGTCGACTCCACCATCTCGCTGAGCAACGGCTGCCTGTGCTGCGCGGTCGACCCGTCCGACATGGACGACATGCTCACCAGGCTCGCCAAGCCGTCCGCGAACGTCGACGTGATCGTCATCGAGGCCAGCGGACTGGCCGAGCCGCAGAGCATGGTGAAGCTGGTGCTGGCCAGCGAGCAGCCGCGCACCACCTACGGCGGCCTCGTGCTCGTCGTGGACGCCGCGGAGTTCCCCACGACCAGCGCCCGCCACCCGGAACTGGCGAAGCACCTGCGCCTGGCCGACCTCGTGGTGCTGAACAAGACCGACCGCGCCACCGACCTGGCCGCGGTGCGCGCCGCGATCACCCCCGGCACGCCCGTCGTGGAGACCACCCACGGCCGCGTGGACCCGGCCCTGCTCTTCGACCCCCGGCCGCGCACGCCGACGGTCGGGCAACTGTCCTTCGAGGACCTGGTCGAGGACCACGGCGACCACGTGCACGCGCTGTACGACAGCGTCGAGCACACGACGGACGCACCGGTGAGCCCGCGCGGGCTGCTGCGCTTCCTGTCGGACCGCCCGGCGGGGCTGTACCGGGTGAAGGGCTTCGTCGACTTCGGCACGGACGACCGCTACGCCCTCCAGGTCGTCGGCGACCACCTGTCGCTGCACCGCACCCCGTGGCCCCGCGCCGTTCCGCGCGGGACCCAGCTCGTCCTGATCGGCACGGACCTGTCCGCGCACGCCCTCACGACGGCCCTCTCCGCCTGCGCCACCACCGAGCCCCCTGGTCCGCGGGAGATGCTCGACGTGGAGCGCTACCTGCGGCCCTAGGCCGCACCGGGGGCCCACGCGCCGACCGGCCCGACGTAGGTGCCGGGGTGCGTGGCCGCGTCCTGCCTGAGCACGGACCCGGCCGGCCAGTCGAAGACCTGAGAGTCGTCGGTGTTCGGCGGCGTCACCGTCACCGTCGTGACGTCCCACCGCTGGTCGCCCGTCTCGGGCAGGTACGTCAGGTAGGCGGTCGTGCTCGCGCCGGGCGTCAGCCGCACGTCCTCCACCTCGGCACCGGACCGCGTCAGGTCCCACGTCTGGCTGTCCTGCCCCTTCAGCCGCGCACCGGGGAACCCGCGCAGCAGGCACGCCGTGCCGCCCGCGTTCGTCATCGTCAGCGGCAGCCGCATCTGCGTCGGGCCGCCCTCGCCGGGCTTCGCCTCGCCGAGCGCCACCCTCACCTCGGCGCACTGCTCCGCCGCCTCCGCGACGCCGCTCGTGAACGTGTCGGGCCCCTTCACGCCGGAGCCGCCGCCGGTCTCGCCGCCACCGCCGGGGCCCTCGGTCTCCCCGACCCTGACGCTGCACGCCGCCAGGAGACCCACCGCGGCCACGACAGCCACCGCCACACCGCCGCGTCGTGCCCGACCGGTGTTCCGGCGCATTTCGACCAACTCCTTTTCGCGTCGTGCGGGACGAACGTAGGTGAGATGTTCGGTTGTGCAATTCGGATGCTTGTTTGTGATGTGCATCACCTGGGTCGGCGGGGGTTCCGAGGACTGTTCCGGCAGGTCGGAGGAGGCCGGGAAGGACTGGTTCCGGTGACCGGTTGAGACGGTGGCGCCGGGGGTGGCATCCACCACCTGCGTGGGAGCACTGGCTGGCAGACCGCTCGGGCGGTGAAGCCGACCACCCTGCACCACGGGGACCGCGGAGTCGGTACGCTGCACACGAGGGCTGCTAGCTCAATTGGCAGAGCAGGAGACTTTTAATCTCTTGGTTCAGGGTTCGAGTCCCTGGCGGCCCACGGAACCCCAGCTTTGTGAAGCTGGGGTTTTGTGTTTTCGGGGTCCCGTGAATTGGTCGAACGGTGTTCGGCCGGTGGTCCGTTCCGGGGCGTCCTCACCGGACGGGCAGGTCTCCGAGGTGGGTGGAGTGCGGTAGGTCGGCGGTTGGTCGGCGACCTCCGCGGTGGGGGTCACCTGGCGTCAAGGCGGCCTTTCCCCCACGGGGCGCGGTGCGCGGCGCGGCTGGTCGGGCGGAGCAGCACGGCGTCGCGACCGTGCTGGTGCGCGGCGACGTCGGGTGATCGCTGGACCGGGTGACGCGGCTGGCCCGCCGCACGCCGGGGCGCTACTGATGGCCTCATGCACCTCGCCGCCGTCGCACTGGCGCTCAGCGCAGCGCTCGCCCCGCCCGTCCACGTCTCGGACACGCTGACGGTCTACGACACCGGGCTCGCGCCGGTCGGCTCGGAGGCGTCCGTGCTCTCGTGGACGACGCCGGGCGGCGGCACGTTCGTGCTGCTGCACACCGAGGGCCTGCTGCCCGACCGGGAGTACGGCGCCCACGCCCACGCGAAGCCGTGCGGGTTGACCCCCGCCGACCCGGGACCGCACTTCCAGCACGTGCCCGGCGGCGCGACCGACCCCGAGCACGCCAACCCGGACAACGAGATCTGGCTCGACTTCACCACCAACCCGCGCGGGTCGGGCATCGCCGTGGCGCGGGTGGACTGGGCGTTCACCGACCGCCGCGCCGCCTCGGTCGTCGTCCACGCCGAGCACACGCACACCGGGCCCGGCCACGCGGGCACGGCGGGGGCGCGCCTGGCCTGCCTGACGGTGCCGTTCTAGCGGCGTGAGCACCGCCTCAGCCATCCGGTGCACGACCACTCCTGCGTCGGGTGACAATGGTCGGGATGTCCACGGCACTCCAGACCACCAAGTCCCTGCGGATCGGCCCCTTCGAGGTCGACCCGCCGGTCGTGCTCGCGCCGATGGCGGGCATCACCAACGTGGCCTTCCGCCGACTGTGCAGGCAGTACGGGGCGGGGCTGTACGTGTGCGAGATGGTGACGGCGCGCGCGCTCGTGGAGCGCGACGCGACGACCCTGCACATGATCACGTTCGACCGCGACGAGCACCCGAGGTCGATGCAGCTCTACGGCGTCGACCCGGTGACCATGGGCGCGGCGGTGCGGATGATCGTCGACGAGGGTCTCGCCGACCACGTCGACATGAACTTCGGCTGCCCCGTCCCGAAGGTGACGCGCAAGGGCGGCGGGGCGGCGCTGCCGTACAAGCGGAGGCTGTTCGGGGAGATCGTGCGGGCCGCGGTGAAGGCCGCCGAGCCCGCCGGGATCCCGGTCACGGTGAAGTTCCGGATCGGGATCACCGACGAGCACCTGACCTACCTGGACGCGGGGCGGATCGCGGAGGCCGAGGGGGCCAGGGCGGTGGCGCTGCACGCGCGCACGGCGGCCCAGCGGTACTCCGGCCAGGCGGACTGGTCGGCCATCGCGCGCCTCAAGGAAGCCGTGACGTCGATCCCGGTCCTGGGCAACGGCGACGTCTTCAGCGCGCAGGACGCGCTGCGGATGGTCGACGAGACCGGGTGCGACGGGGTCGTCGTGGGGCGCGGGTGCCTCGGGCGGCCGTGGCTGTTCCGGGACCTCCAGGCCGCGTTCGCGGGACTGCCGGTCCCCGAGGGGCCGAGCCTGGGCGAGGTGGCGGAGATCCTGCGGACGCACGCGGAGCTGCTGACCGAGCACTACGACGAGGACAAGGGCGTGCGCGACCTGCGCAAGCACATGGCGTGGTACCTGCGCGGCTTCCCGGTGGGCGGCGACCTGCGGCGGAGCTTCGCGATGGTCAGCACGCTGCCCGAGCTGGACGACCTGATCGGACAGCTCGACCACGACGCGCCGTACCCGTCGGAGGCCGAGGGGCCGCGGGGCCGCCAGGGCTCACCGGCCAAGGTGGTCCTGCCGGAGGGGTGGCTGGACGACCCCGAGGACGCCACCGTCCCGATGGGGGCGGAAGTGATGCACTCGGGTGGCTGACCGCCACCTGCTGGTGGGCGCGCTGGCCACGGCCTGCGCGGTGCTGCTCGGCGGCTGCGGGTCGTCGGTGGCGGGCACGGCCCGGCCCCTGCGGATCACCGAAGTCGAACGCGACCAGGTGTCCGGCTACTTCACCCGGCTCAACGAAGCGGGCGGCAGGGGCAACCCGGAGCAGCGGAAGCTGTTCCAGGACACCCAGCACCCGGACTTCCGCTCGCGGACCTGCGAGCTGCGGGCGGGCACGCTGCGGATGGAACCGGCGATGTCGACCCTGCGCACGGACCCCGACTGGGAGCCGCCGGGCGGCGACACGCACCCGCGCGGCGTGGTCTACGTGGTCGCGGCGACCGTCACGCTGCTGGAGGACGACGCCCCCGTCGGCGTCCAGATCGGCTCGCTGCACGTCGTGCTGCTCGACGGCGCGCCGTACGGGTTCGCCCCCTGCGTCGGCGGCTGACCACCCCACCCGGTGGTGCGCGGCGTCGCGGCCAGGAGGGCACGCAGAGCCAAGTTGATCACCGATCGTCACTAGTTCGGAGCAGCAAGCGGTCAACCAGACGGGGGAAATAAGGCTCCCACGCGTCCCGCCGGCTCAAGCGCCGCCTCTCAAGAGTCGACACCAGGCAGGTAGGGAGGTGAGAGCGATGACCGCTTTGCGACCCGAAGTCGCCGAATCAGACCCGAGCAGGAAGTCCGACGACCACCCGCTCGCGGTCGACACCACCCCCTCCGAGAGCACCGGTCTGGTCGAGCTCCACGAGTCCATCGCGACGCTGCTGGCGTCCCGCGGCCAGTGGCGCCAGGCGTACCAGCACCTGCGGTCGGCGCTCGACCTCGTGTACGCGGACCAGGAGGAGCAGCCGCGCGTGCCGGAGCAGCTGCGCCGCGAGGTGGACCGGCTGCGCAAGGAGCACGCCGAGGCGCGCGAGCAGAGCCTGCGGGACAGCCTGACCGACAGCTACAACCGCCGCTACCTCGACCAGCGGCTGCTGGCGATCCTCGCGGAGCGCGGCACGTCGCGGCACGGGATGGCGATAGCGCTGCTGGACCTCGACTGGTTCAAGCGGGTCAACGACACGTTCGGCCACCTGCTGGGCGACCGGGTGCTCCAGAGGGTCGTGGACCTCTTGCAGACGGACCTGCCCGCGGACGCGTTCTGCGCCCGCTACGGCGGTGAGGAGTTCGTCCTCGTCCTGCCGAGTGTGACGGCAACCACGTCGGTGGAGATCGTCGAGGCGGCACGTGAACGTGTCGAGCGTCACGACTGGTCCCGTGTCGCTCCGGGGCTTCGGGTGACGGTCAGCGGGGGTGTGGCCTACGAGCCCCCCGCGGAGGCCACACCGACACGCCCTCCCGTGAGCGCTGAACAGCAGTTGCTGCGCGCCGACAGCCTGCTCTACACGGCCAAGCAGTCGGGCCGGAACGCGGTCGCCTACCGCGAGAACGGGCGGGCGAAGCTCGCCGGACCGGCTTCCGGGCGCCGGGCGGTGTCCGATTCCAGGGTTCTCGGTTACTACTGAGGCACCTGTTTCGCCTAGTCGTTCACCCGTTCGGTCGTGCCAGACTGCGCGTTACCGACTACTTGTCCCACCGGTATCACCGGGAGTGGTCGTCAGGAGTCGCCGTCATCCGTACTATCGACCGCACTGACACGCCGGTGGTGCAACCACTGTGTCCTCGCCGTCGTCAACTTGTGATGACAACCCAGTAGTGGACTTACCTGAAGGGAGACCGGGTGCCCGACGAGCCCCGCCGTGGCGGCCCCGGTTCCCGAGGTGCCGAAGAGCCCGAGGAAGAGCAGCAGTCAGGACGTCGCCGCCGCGCTGAGGGCGGTGGCGGTCTGAGCGTGTCGGACCTGGTGGAGCGGCACAGCCGCACCAACATCCCCCGCCCCGTCCCCCCCGCTCCGACGCCTCCTCCCGCGACCGGCCGTCGGGCCGCGCCGCCCCCCGCCCCGGTCCGCCAGCCGCCTCCGGGTCGGCCGAGCGGCGCGGAGCAGCCCGTGCGGCCCGCCGACACCGGCCGCAGGGCCGCACCTCCCCCTCCGCCGCCGCCCACGGGCCGCCGGGCCGCGCCCCCGGTCGAACAACCGACCGGTCGCAGGGCCGCACCCGCCGACCCGACCGGGCACCGGTCCGCGCCCCCCGTGGAGCCCACCGGTCGCCGCGCGGCGCCCCCGGTCGAGCCCACCAACCGCCGGACCGTGCCCGACGCGCTGCTCGGCGAGGTCACGGGCCGCAGGGCCGCGCCGGAACCGCCCCCGGCCGAGCCCACGGGCCGCCGCGCCGCCCCCGAACCCCCCGTCGAGCCCACGGGCCGCCGATCGGCAGAGTCGACCGGCCGCCGGGCCGCTCCCGAATCCCCCGTGGAGCCGACCGGTCGCCGCGCCGCGCCGGAGCGCGGTGAGCCCACCGGACGCCGTGCCGCGCCCGAACCCGCGTTCGGCGAGCCCACGGGCCGCCGTGCCGCCCCCGACCCCCCCGTCGAGCCCACGGGCCGCCGGTCCGCCGAGTCGACCGGCCGCCGGGCCGCGCCCCCCGTCGAGCCGACGGGTCGCCGCGCCGCTCCCGAGCAGCCGACCGGCCAGCGCCCGCTGCCCCCCGGCGCCGGGCGCCCCCCGCTGCCCCCGGAGGGCCACCGCACCGCACCCCCGCCCGCAGAGGCGACCGGACGGCGCGCGGCACCGCTCGCGCCCCCCGCCGGACCTCCCGCGGGTGAGCACACGGGCCAGCGCCCGCGTCCCGCCGTCCCGCCGCCTGTGCCGTCCGCTGAGGGCACGGGCCGCCGTCCCCGGCCTGTTCCGCCCCCGCTCCCCGGTGCGGCTCCCCTGCCGCCCCGTGGGGACGTCACCGGGTCCCGTCCGATCCCGGCGCGCGGCGATTCGAGCGGTCCTCGGCCGATGCCGCCGCGGGTGCCCACGACCGGCGCCCACCCGATCCCGCCCGGCGCGGACCTCGGCGACCCCCGGCGGACGTCGCCCGGCCCCGACTCCAGCGGCCCCCGGCCGCTGCCCGGCGACGACCCCAGCGGGTCCCGCCGCATCCCCGTGGACCCGACCCGCAGGCCCCCCGTCGAGAGCAGGCTGAACCCCGCCGCGAACGACGTCGTCGAGCCGCCGAGGCCGCCGGGCCCCGAGCGCCGCGAGGAGATCGACCCGGCGAGCCTCACCACCGAGATGGAGGCGATCGGCGACGACGTCAAGAAGCGTCGCGAGGTCGACCACACGCTCGCGCGGTTCTCCGCCGTGCACGACGAGCTGGCCGAGCAGGAGCGCAAGCGCAAGGAGCGCAAGCAGAAGCTCATGCCGTGGAAGGCCGAGGAGGACGAGGACAAGACCGAGTACGCCGAACCGGTCGTCCTCGACGAGGACGGTGAGGTCCTGCCGCCGCGCGGCCGGACGCCGAAGCACTCGAAGATCGTCCGGATCCTCAAGATCATCTCGTTGACGTCGGCCGTCCTGGTCTTCGTGTCGACCGGCCTCGGCTGGGGCGCGCTGATGTGGGTGGACAGCAAGTTCACCGAGATCGACGCGCTGGGCTCCAACTCCGCCGCCGTGCAGGACGCCGAGAAGCAGTACGGCGACGAGAACTTCCTGATCGTCGGGTCCGACACCCGTGCGAACGCCAAGCCCGAGGACGGCGTCGGCGACGCCGACCAGGAGCAGGGCGCCCGCTCGGACGTGCTGATGCTGGCGCACGTGCCCGCCGACCGGAAGCGCGTCGTCGTGCTGTCGCTGCCGCGCGACGTGCAGGTCGACCGGCCCGCGTGCGAGGGCTGGGACCCCGCCACCGGTCAGTACAACGGCGAGCAGATCGAGGCCGCGAAGAGCGTGCTGGCCAACGAGGCCTACGCGGTCGGCGGCCCGAAGTGCGTGACCGCGATGATGAGCCAGATCACCCACCTCAACATCAACCACTTCATCAGCGTCGACTTCAACGGCTTCAAGAGCATGGTCGACGCGGTCGGCAGCGTGAACGTGTGCGTGCCCAAGCCGATGAAGGACGGCGAGCTGGGCGTGCTGTTCGACAAGGCGGGCAAGTACGACATCTCCGGGGACCAGGCGCTCAACTACGTGCGGGCCCGCAAGGTCGTCGGCGAGGTGGCGGGCGACTACGACCGGATCACCCGGCAGCAGAAGTTCCTGTCCTCGCTGCTGCGCAAGGCGCTGTCCAACGAGATCCTGCTCAGCCCGAGCAAGCTGAACTCGTTCATCAACGCCTTCGCGGCCTCCACGCAGGGCCAGAACGTGGGCGCCTCCCAGCTCCTCACCCTCGGGCAGTCGTTGCAGGGCCTCGAAGCGGGGCGCGTCAGCTTCGTGACGATGCCGCACCGCACCGAGGAGGGGCCGACGCTCAGCACCGACGACAACATCGAGAAGTTCGTCCCCGAAGAGGCGGACCGGCTCTTCAAGGCGATCATCGAGGGCACCCCGCTGCCGGGCGAGACGCCGGACAAGAGCGAGACGTCGTCCGCGCCGCCGCCGCCCGCGCAACCGGGCGCGGGCAAGATCATCGACCCGAAGGACGTGCACCTCCAGGTGCTCAACGGCGACCCCGACGCGGGTGGCGCCGCGGGCAGGCTCGAGGAGGCGTTGAGCGAGCAGGGCTTCGACGTCGTCAAGACCGACGACGCCCCGCGCGTCGACAAGACCGTCATCAAGTACGGCGTGGGCGGTGAGGACGCCGCGGCGACCCTCGGCGCCGCCGTGCCGGGCGCGACCCTCCAGTTCGACGCGGTCATGGGCAGCGCGGTCGCGATCGTCATCGGTCCGAACTTCGACGCGAAGGTTGTTTCACCGCAAGGCGGAACCGCGCAGAACACGGCCGCCGGCGAGAACTCGGCGCCCTCCGACCTGTCCATTGTGAACGGTGGCGCCGACCCCTGCGCCTAGGGGAGCTGGACACCATCGGTTCATCCGGGGTTCATTCGACGATGTCGCTGCCGCGACACGGTCGACGTACGCTGTCGGCATGCGTGAGGCCTACCATGACCAGCTCGGACAGCTCGCCGACCAGCTCGCCGACATGTGCGGCATGGTCGGTGACGCGATGGAGCGCGCGACCACCGCGCTGCTCGACGCGGACCTGGCGCTCGCCGAACAGGTGATCGGCGACGACGTGAAGGTCGACGACGTGCGCGCCAGCATCGAGGAGCAGTCGTACGCGCTGCTCGCGTTGCAGGCCCCCGTCGCGACGGACCTGCGCACGGTGCTCGCGGTCATCCACGCCGCGGAGAGCGTCGAACGCATGGGAGACCTGGCGCTGCACGTGGCGAAGGCAGCTCGGCGCAGGCACCCGCAGCAGGTGCTCGGCGAGGACGTCAAGCCGTACTTCTCCGAGATGGGCCGCATCGCGGTCGAGCTGGCGCGCGAGGCCACCGTCGTCATCCGCACGCAGGACGTCGCCCGCGCGCGGTCGATCGAGGACGCGGACGACGCGATGGACGACCTGCACCGCCACCTGTTCACGGTGATCATGGACAAGGACTGGCCGTACGGCGTCGCCTCCGCCGTCGACACGACGCTGCTGGGCCGCTTCTACGAGCGCTTCGCCGACCACGCGGTCTCGGTGGCCAAGCGCACCGTCTTCGTCGTCACCGGCCGGATGCCCGGCTACGGCGACGACTCGGACATCTGACCACTCCACCCACCGAGGGGCCCCGTCGTCGACGGGGTCCCTTCTTCACGTCCGGAGCACGGCCAGTTCCTGCACCAGCTGCGCCGCGATGCGGGCGTTGTCGGCCGGTGCCTGGGTGAGCCAGTCCCGACCGTCCTGGCCGGGGCGCTTCACCGTGACGTAGCGGCCCTGGTCGTTGTCGAACCAGGCGATCTGGGGCGACCGCGCCTCCCTGCCGTGACGCCCCCGGACCGCGACGCCGAATTGCCCGGCGCGCAACCTCGGCCGCTCGAAAACCGCGGTGAGCGCCCGATTCCGCGCCGACTCGGCCGAACGGGACGTCATCGTGCTGGTGAACCTCGTGTTGGCGAAGTCGTCCTGCCGCGGTGGTGGCGGCGGCGCGCTCGTCGGCATCGGCACGGCGACCGACTGGCCCGGCCCCGGCCGGTAGGGCGGGACGAGGTTGACGACCGCGTGGACGAGGGCGCTCGACCGGAGCACCTCGATCCGCATCATCCGCTCGTCGAGCACGGCCAGCACGGCCGTCTCGCCCACCGCGCCGCCGCGGGCGAGCAGCTGGCGCTCGACCGCCCTGGCGTCCAGCGAGGCGATGGCCGTGACGCCGAACTCGAAGCGCACCAACGTGGTCAGCGCTCGTTCGACCTCCGCGTCGACCCGGCCCCTGGCGGCCAGGCCGCGCGACTGGAGGTCGTCGTAGACGGCCGCGCGGATGGCGCGCCGCTCGTCCACGGTCCGGCCCGCGTAGGGCAGGTCGAACGGGTAGGGCCTGCTGCCGAGGGCGAGGTCCTCCCACAGGACGTCGACGGCCGGGTGCGACAGGGAGAACGAGTGCACGCTCACCCGCCGATGACGGGCGGGGCGACCAGCGTGCCGTCCCCGAACACGTCCTCGGTCTCGACGAGGTACGACGGCGCCTTGTGCTCCGCGTCCTCGCCGCCCTGGCCCCTGGCTCCGCCGCCGCCCATGGCACCGGCGCCCGCGGCACCCGCACCACCGCGACCCGCGCCGCCCACGCCCGCGACGCCACCGCCGGACCCGGACGGCCCGAAGCCGCCCGCGCGGTCGCCGAACGCGCCCGCCGAGCCTCCGGGACCGAAGCCCTTCGCCGCCGCGGCACCACCGATGCCGCTGCCCGCGCCGCCGCCGAGTCCGCCTCGACCACCACCGGCTCCGCCGCCCGCGCCACCACCGCCCGCGCCGCCGCCGCGGCCCGCGCCGGGGGTGTTCGGTCCGCCGCGGCCCGCGCCGGGAACGTTCGGTCCGCCGCGGCCGGGGCCCGTGCCCGGACGGCCGCCCGGCGGGAAGCCGCCGGGACCGGGGATGAAACCGGGACCGGGGTACGGGCCGCCGGTTCCGCCACCGCCGCCACCGCCGCCACCGGGACCCGGCGTCGTCCCACCACCGCCCGGCGGGACGAAACCCGCGGTCGTGGTGGTGCCGCTCGGGCCGACGACGCCCGTGCCGGTGCCGGTGCCGGTACCCGTGCCGGGCAGGGTGGGGACACCGGGCGTGCCGGGGACGGTGGGCGTGCCGGGGGGCTGGCTGTCGTCGCCACCGCCGGTGCCGCTCATGGGAGGCGGAGGTGCGAACGCGGGCATGGTCGAACCGGCCTCCTGGAACCCGGCCGACATCGTGTTCATGACCTCGGCGGCCCGCTCGTGGGCCTGCTGCTTCTCCTCGAACTTGGCCTCGATCTCGTCGATCGTCTCGGCCCACTTGAACGGGTTCGGCTCGGAGAAGAACATCTTGTAGGCGTCGGCGGTGCTGAAGTTCACCGGTTCCGGCATGGAGTTCTTGGCCGTCTCGGCGGCGTTCTGCTGGGCGGACAGCCTGTTCCCGGTCAGCTGCGCGGCCTGCGCGGCGTCACCGGACCACTGCGCGACACCGGTGAAGTAGCCCTGCGCCGCGCCCGCGGCCTCACCCCGCCACGCGCCCTTGCTCGCCTCGGTCGCCGCCGTCAGCCCGCTCTGCAACTCGGCCAGGGTGTTGCCGATCTTCGTCCAGGCCTCGCCCTGCTCGTCGGCCGTGCCGGGGTCCATGTCGTCGTTGACCATCGACTTGAGCGCCGCGTGGTCGTAGCCCAGGTAGTACGAGCCGACCGACGACATCGGCGGCCGGTACGACTCCACGACCTGTTCGAGCTGCTCCTGCTGCTGGGTCTGGTTCCGCGCCGCGCCCGCCTGGTACCGCAGGTAGTCGTCGATCGTGGCGAACTGTCCGAAGAAGCCGGGGTTCTCCGCCACCGCCCGCTCGTACTCGGCCCGCAGCTCGGCCTCGGTCTGCCCGGCGTAGGTGACCTTGCCCGCCTGGCTGTTCGGCGCGGGAGCGCCACCGGGGCCGGCCTGGGTGGTGGGCGGTGCCATGACGGGTCGTCCTTACTTCGGCAGGGAGGGTTCGACGGCGGTGGCGACGGCCGTGGCAGCGGCGCAGGCGTCGTCGAGGGACGCGTTCGCGGACGACATGAAGTCCACTCGAGAGGTGCTGGTGACCTCCACGGCGACCAGGCAGGAAGAACTGGAGAAGGCCTTCTTCACCAGCTTGGCCTTGCGCGAACCGACGGTCGTGTTCGTGAGCTCCGCGTTGGGCCCGCCCTGCGCTTCTTCGTAGCCGAGGTCCGGCCGAGCCCTGAGCGAGACCGACACCCCCGGGACGGCTCCGTACTTGGCACCGCACTGCTCCTTGGCGATCTCCTCGATGTCGGTCAGGCTGAACTGCCCGGCGACCGCGGTGAGCACCTTGCACCCGTCGAAGGTCGCCAGGGCGTTGCCCGCACCGGACGAGGACGAGGTCGGCGTGGTCGGTTCAGCCGCGGAGGTGCTCGACATCCCCGTGGTCGTGGCTGGAGCGGGGTTGCCGCCCTCCTGCTGCGAGCACCCCGCCAGGACGAGAACGAGCGCCACGATCGAGACGACGGACCGCGATACGAGAGACATGGTCGACTGCATCCTCACTTCATCTGCGATTCATCGATTTCGCGGTAGTTGTCGACCGCCTTCTGCATCGCAAGCCTGGCATCCTCGAGCGCGGCCTTCAGCTGCTCCACCGCGGGGATGATCCCCTCGGTTCCCGCGCCGCCGGTGGCGCTCTCCAGGTTGTACCGGCTCAGGGTCTGCCCATCGGGGCTGGTCCCGAGTTTGGTCGGTTGCTGAAGCGCGATCATCACCTGGTCGACGTCACGCAAATCGGCCTGAGCCGCCTCGATCGCCTTCACGTACGCCTCGGCGCCCTCGGGGCTGATGGCGAAGCCGCCTGATTCCGCCGCCTGCTTCAGGCTCCGCATGTTGGTCGTCATGGTCTGCATCGACCCGACACTCATCGCCACCGTTCCCCCACTCGTCAGCCCAGCACGCTACCGGTTGGACCAGCCCGTGTCCCGGCTATGACGGACGTGCGGAACCCTCAGTTCCACACCGGGTGAAAACGCGGAAGGCCCGCCCTGGCGGGCGGGCCTTCCGGGGTGGTGCGGGCCTCAGCCGAAGCGGCCCGAGATGTAGTCCTCGGTGGCCTTCTGGGTCGGGTTGGAGAAGATCTTCTCCGTGTCGTCGACCTCGATGAGCTGGCCGGGCTGGCCGACGCCCAGGAGGTTGAAGAACGCCGTCTGGTCGCTGACGCGGGCGGCCTGCTGCATGTTGTGGGTCACGATGACGATCGTGTAGTCCTTCTTCAGCTCGGTGATCAGGTCTTCGATCGCCAAGGTGGAGATGGGGTCCAGTGCGGAGCACGGCTCGTCCATGAGCAGGACGTCCGGCTGCACGGCGATGGCCCGCGCGATGCACAGGCGCTGCTGCTGGCCACCGGACAGGCCGCCGCCGGGGCGGTCCATGCGGTCCTTGACCTCGTTCCAGAGGTTGGCCCCGCGCAGCGAGCGCTCGGCCACCTCGTCGAGCTGCTTCTTGTTCTTGACGCCCGCCAGCTTCAGGCCCGCCACCACGTTGTCGCGGATGGACATCGTGGGGAACGGGTTGGGGCGCTGGAACACCATGCCGATGGTGCGCCGCACCTGCACCGGGTCCACCGTGGACGCGTAGATGTCCTCGCCGTCCAGCTGCACCGTGCCCTCGACCCGTGCGCCGGGGGCGACCTCGTGCATGCGGTTCAGCGACCGCAGCACGGTGGACTTGCCGCAGCCCGACGGACCGATGAACGCGGTCACGTTGCGCGGCGGCACGGAGAGCGAAACCTGCTGCACGGCGTGGAACTTGCCGTAGAAGAGGTTGAGGTCCTTGACGTCGATGCGCTTCGCCATCGCTACTTACCGCCCGCTCACTTGGTCTTCGGCGCGAGCCACCGCGAGATCACGGTCGCCAGCAGGTTGAACAGCGTGATGATCAGGACAAGGGTGATCGCCGCGCCCCAGATGCGGTCGAAGCCCGCCTCCGTGGGGTTGTTGCGCTCCGACGTCATCAGCAACGGCAACGAGGCCATCGGGCCGTCGAAGAGGTTGTAGTTGATGTACGGGGCGTACGCGGCGAGCACCAGCACCGGCGCGGTCTCGCCCATGACCCTGGCGAGGGCCAGCATGATGCCGGTGAGGATGCCGGACAGGGCGGTCGGGATGACGATCTTGACGATCGTCTTCCACTTGGGGATGCCCAGCGCGTAGGACGCCTCGCGCAGCTCGTCCGGGACGATCTTGAGCATCTCCTCGGTGGTGCGCACGATCACCGGCACCATCAGCAGCACCAGGGCGAGCGACACCGCGAACCCGCTGCGGCCGAAGCCGAACGTGGTGATCCACAGCGAGTAGACGAACAGCGCCGCGACGATCGACGGGACACCGGTGAGGATGTCGACCATGAACGTGGTCGCCTTCGACAGCCGCGAACGGCCGCCGTACTCCACCAGGTAGACCGCCACGAACAGTCCGATGGGGACGGAGATCAGGCCGCAGACCAAGCCCTGCACCAGGGTGCCGTAGATCGCGTGGTAGACACCGCCACCGGACTGCCGGGACAGCAGGCCGGACAACGACTTCTGCCACCAGTCGGCGTTGAGCACGACCGGGAAGCCGCGCTGCACCACGGTGTAGAGCACCCACACCAGCGGCACGACGGCGATCAGGAACGCCAGGCTCACCAGGACGGTCGCGGCGAGGTTCTTCGCCTTCCGCCCGGTGCTGACGCTCTGGAACGTCGGCGGGGTCGCCAACCGCGAGAGGTCGGCCGTGTCGGTGCTCATTCGTACTCCTTGTGACCGGCGACGATCGACCTCGCGATCGCGTTGACCACGAAGGTCAGCACGAACAGGACGAGGCCCGCGGCGATGTAGGCGCCCGCGGACCTGGGGTCGTTGAACTCCGGCGCCGCCAGCGCGATCTTCGAGGCGAACGTCGCGCCGCCGTCGAAGAGGCTCCAGCCGAACGACGAGCCGGTCGCGCTCAGGATGATCGTCAGCGCGATGGTCTCGCCGAGCGCGCGGCCGAGGCCGAGCATCGACGCGCTCACGTAACCGGCCTTGCCGAACGGCAGGACGGTGGTGCGGACGACCTCCCACTTGGTGGCGCCCAGCGCGATGGCGCCCTCGACGTGGGGGCCGGGCGTCCGGTCGAACACCTCGCGGCTGACGGCGGTGATGATCGGCAGGATCATCACGGCGAGGACGATGCCCGCGGTGAAGATGGTGCCGCCGAGGGCGATGCTCACGTTGCCCTTGGCGAACAGCGGGATGAAGCCGAGGCTGGAGATCAGCCACTCGCCGATGGGCGTGAGCACCGGGCCGAGGACGAACAGGCCCCACAGGCCGAAGATGATCGACGGGACGGCCGCGAGCAGGTCGATCACGTAGGCGAACGGCCTGGCGAGCCTGCGCGGCGCGTACTGGGTCAGGAAGAGCGCGATGCCCAGCGCGATCGGCATGGCGATGACCAGCGCGAACGCGGCCGACACCACGGTGACCAGGAACAGGTCGAGGATGCCGAACCGCATGTCGGCGACGTCGCCGGTGGACCACTCGCGGCTGAAGAGGAAGTTGACGTTGTCCAGCGCGAGCGACGGGATCGCCTGCACGAGCAGGAACACGCCGATGGCCCCGATGAGGGCCACGATGAACACGCCGGATCCGGTCGCCAGACCCTTGAAGATCCGGTCTCCCGGTCGGACGTGGGGTGACTTCGGTTCGACTTCCGTTTGGGGCGGAATCGGAGCCTCCGGGGGTGGCACTGGGGTGTGGGCCGCTGCCCCCCTGGGGGCACCGGCGGAACCGGTGCCCCCGGGGGGCTTGACCACGACAGGGTCGCTCATCGCGTTGACGGCGTCGACTCGGGAGTCTGCCGGCTACCTCAGGCGATGGCCTTGATGGCGGTCAGGATCTTCTCCTGGAACGCCTTGGGCAGCGGCGCGTAGCCCGCGTCGCTCAGGCCTGCCTGGCCGTCGGTCGCGGCGACCGTGAGGAACGCCTTGACGGCCTTCGCGGTGTCGGCGTCGTAGCCCTTGGAGCAGACGATCTCGTAGGTCGCGAGGATCAGCGGGTAGGTGCCCGCGGCGGTGGAGGCGTAGATGGAGTTCAGGTCGAGGACGAGGTCGTTGCCCTCACCCTTGATCTTCGCGCCGTCGATGGCCTTGCCCACGGTCTCGGGGGTCAGCTCGACCGCGCCGCCACCGTTGTCGATCTTCGCCACGGACAGCTTGTTGTCCTGCGCGAACGACCACTCGACGTAGGTCACCGCACCGTCGACCGAGGCCACGGCCTGCGCGACACCGGCGGACTTCTCCTTGCCCTCGCCGAGGCCACCCTTGAACGCCTTGCCGTCGCCCTGGGTCCACGCGCCCTTGGAGGCGGCGGTCAGGTACTTCTGGAAGTTGTCCGTGGTGCCGGACTCGTCGGAGCGGTAGACGACCGTGATGTCCTTGTCCGGCAGCTTCGCGCCGCTGTTCAGGGCGGCGATGGCCGGGTCGTTCCACTTCTTGACCGTGCCGTTGAAGATCTTGGCCGCGACCTCGCCGTTGACCGTGAGGTCGGTGACGCCGTCGAGCTTGTAGCTGATCGCCACGGGGCCGAACACCAGCGGCAGGTTCCACGCCGGGTTGGACTTGCAGCGGGTGGCGGCGGCGTCGACCTCGCCCTTGTCCTTGGAGAGGGGCGAGTCGGAGCCGCCGAAGTCGACCTGCGCGGCGTTGAACTGCTTCACGCCCGCGCCGGAGCCGGACGCGTTGTACGCGACGTCGGCGCCCTGGCACTTCTGCTGGTAGACCTGCACGAAGGACTCGATCGCGGTCTTCTGCGCGGACGAGCCCTCGGCGTTCAGCTTCGCCTTGCCGGTGCAGTCGACCTGCTCGGTCGAGGCGGCCGCCGAGGCGCCACCCGTCGACCCCGCAGGGGCGTTGTTGTCGCTGCCACACGCGGTGAGCAGGAGCGCGCCGGCCGCGATGAGGCCGAGCGTTGCGCCGTGCCGCTGGATCTTCACCTGAGGGTCCTCCACCTACCGAAGCTTTCGCGGTTTCGCGACGGACGTCGCCGCTCGCTACGGAAGGTAGGCAGCGAGAGTGGACGGATTCCCTAGTCGAGATGAACGGCGGGTGAACAGGACAAGGGCAGTCAGCAGGACAGGCTCATCGATACACGTCCGTGACCTGCACGTTCGCCTGGAGTGACGGCCCGGCTACTACCGGCCGTACTGGACGTCGGCATCCCACAGCGTGAACCCCAACCGGGTGTACACCCGAACAGCGGCTGCGTTGTCGGATTCCACGTAGAGCATCACTTGGCGTAGTCCCTGGTCCTTCAGGTAGCGCAGTCCGGCGACCGTCAGGGCCTTGCCGAGACCGCCGCCCTGGGCGTCGGGGTCGACCCCGACCACGTACACCTCGCCGAGGGGCTCGTCGAGGTCGTGGACCTTGGTCCAGTGGAAGCCCAGCAGCGTGCCTCCGGGGTCGACCGCCAGCAGGAAGCCCTTCGGGTCGAACCAGTCCTCGGCTTCCTTGTGGGCGACGTCCTCGATGCTCATGGCGCCCTGCTCGGGGTGCCAGTCGAACGCCCGGTGGTTGACGTAGACGACCGCGGCCTCGTCCTGGCCGGGGACGAACGAGCGGAGGGAGACGCCCTCGGGGAGTTCGGCGACGGGCAGGTCCGCGTCCAGCCGCAGGCGCATCCGCAGGAGTTCGCGGACCTTGCGGAAGCCGTGCTTGGTCGCCAGCGCCTCGGCGTCCGGGTGGCCGCCGTGGGCCCACACGCGCAGCCCGTCGGCCTTCTCGACCACGGCTTCGCCCAGCTCGGCGCCCAGACCCCGCTTGCGGTGGTCGGGGTGCACCACGAACTCGGCGACCTGGTTGCCCGCGGAGTCGCCCAGCAGGTCCAGGTGCGCGTACCCCACCACGGCACCGTCCACGCGGGCCAGGAGGTGGGCGCTGCCGTGGGCGCCGGGCCTCATCCTGAGGCGGACGTGCTCGCCGACCGGGGCCACGCCGTCGGTGTGCTCGGCCGCTTCCAGGACCACGGTGACCTCGTCGGCCTGGGCCTCGGACAACTCGGTGAACCAGCTCAGTTCCGCCACGTCCGCGACGGTACCGGGTCGGGGGTCGCCCGCGATCGAGAAGCGGATCTCCCGACGTCTTGGTTGGCCGGGACGGAGGACGCACGACGAGCCCGGTCCGACGCGGGTGGGGGTGTCGGACCGGGCTCGCCGCGCCTGCGGCGGCTAGACCCGGAAGAACTCCGCGTCCTCGATCGAGGACGTGGTGTCGGCTGAGTCGGCGTGCTGGTCAACACCGCCCCGGCGGACGGCTCCCGGACGCGGGGGGCGGACGAACTTGTAGCCCACGTTGCGCACGGTGCCGATGAGGGACTCGTGCTCGGGGCCGAGCTTCGCGCGGAGGCGCCGGACGTGGACGTCCACCGTGCGGGTGCCGCCGAAGAAGTCGTAGCCCCAGACCTCCTGGAGCAGCTGGGCGCGGGTGAAGACCCGGCCCGCGTGCTGCGCGAGGTACTTCAGGAGCTCGAACTCCTTGTAGGTCAGGTCGAGCGGACGGCCCTTGAGGCGGGCCGTGTAGGTGGCCTCGTCGATGACGAGCTCACCGAGCTGGATGGAGCCGTCGCCCCCGGTCTGCGCCGTGCCGCGCCGGGAGCGCACCAGGCGCAGGCGGGCGTCGACCTCGGCGGGGCCGGAGGTCGGCAGCAGGATCTCGTCGACGCTCCAGTCGGACGTGACGGCCACCAGGCCGCCCTCCGTCACGACGGCGACGACCGGGACGTCGACACCGCTGCTGTCGAGCAGGCGGCAGAGGCTGCGGGCGCCCGCCAGGTCGGTCCTGGCGTCGACCAGGACGACGTCGTGCGGCCCGGCCTCCAGGAGCGCGGAGACCTCGGGCCGGAGCGGCCGGACCTCGTGGGGCAGCAGGGACAGCGCGGGCAGCACCGCCTCGGGGTCTGAGTCGGTGGTCAGCAGCAGCACGTCGATGCTCATCGCGGGCCCTCCTAAGTGGCTGGTGACTGGTCACCGAACCAGCCCAGCAGCGTACGGTGACCGGGCCCCGTTGCCTGCGGATGACGGAGACAATACCGGTGCGATCCACGAAAGACCCAGGTCAACAGGTCAGGGTCACAGTTGTTTCCACAAGCGTCACGCTTGTTACATCCATGTCACACGACGGCGTGCTCCTGCACGGTGTGCACATAACCCCTGCACACGGCGCTACCGATCTCGCGTTCGTGATCGGCCACGGCTTCACGAACCACGTTCGGAAGCCCGCCGTGAGCCGTGTGCTGAATCGATTTGCCCGGCGCGGAGGCGTCGTCGCGCTGGACTTCCGGGGCCATGGACGGTCCGGCGGGCGTTCCACGGTGGGCGCGGACGAGGTGCACGACATCGCCGCGGGGGTTTCGCTGGCCCGGTCCCTGGGGTACCGGCGGGTCGTGGCGGTGGGCTTCTCGATGGGCGCGTCGATCGTGCTCCGGCACGCGGCGCTGGCGTCCGACAAACCCGACGCGGTGGCCGCCGTCAGCGGGCCGTCGCGGTGGTGGGTGCGCGAGACCACGGCCATGCGCCGGGTGCACTGGCTGCTGGAGCAGCCGCACGGCCGCCTGGCGGCCCGCGCGCTCGGCGTGCGGCTGGGCGACCGGTGGACGACGCCCCCGGAGAGCCCGCTGGAGGTCGTGCACCGGATCACGCCCACCCCACTGCTGGTGGTCCATGGTGAGGACGACCACTACTTCAGCCCGGACCACGCCGTCGCGCTGCACAGGGCGACGAACGGGCACTCCGAACTCTGGCTGGAACCCGCCACCCGGCACGCGGAGACGGCCATGACCCCGGTCCTGGTGGACCGGATCGCCGCTTGGCTCGACCGAGCGTCCACACGAGAAGGAAAGACATGACGACCGCCCCGACCCGCAGGACCGCCCCGAAACGCCGCCCGTCCAGGGGCCGGAGGTGGATCATCGCCGTGCTGGTGCTGATCGCCCTGTTCGTCGGCGCCGACTTCGCGCTCGCGGCGGCGGGCGAGTACCAGGTCGCGCAGAAGATGCGGACGAAGCTGGAGCTGACCGAGGACCCGTCGGTGCGGATCAACGGGTTCCCGTTCATCACGCAGGCGCTCAACGGCGACTACCAGGACATCGAGATCAGCGCGACGGGCGTGCCGGTGCGCGACCAGCTGCGCGACCTGGAGATCCAGGCGAACCTGCTGCACACCCGCATCGAGCTGTCGAACCTGCTGGCGGGCGACACCAAGGGCGCGAAGATCGACCGGGTGCAGGGTCGGGTCAAGATCAAGGCGAACGACCTGAACCGGCTGGTCAACCAGGTCACGCCGTTCACCGACATGGCGATCGAGCCGGACACGCGCGCCGGGCAGCCCGCCGCGGCCACCGCCGCGGCGCGCACCACCGCCGCGGTGAAGCTCACCGGCAACACGACGCTGGCGGGCCGCAAGATCTCGCTCACCGCGTACGGGACGGTGACGCTGGTCAGCGGGCAGGTCGAGCTGGCGATGAACGAGCTCAAGATCGACGACGTGTCGCTGGAGCCGTTCATCCAGCAGCTCAAGCAGGCGCTCAGCATCAAGATCGACCCCGGTGTGCTGCCGTTCACCGTGACGCCGACGGCCGTGCAGGTGGAGAGTGGTGCGTTCACGGTGGAGGGCACCGTGGACAACATCCCCCTCGACCAGGGCAACGGGTGACATGACCGGTGTGTGGGCATTGACGGCGGTGCTGGTCGCGGTCGGCGCGATCGGCCTGCTGCTGCGCGCCCGCGAGGGCCGGATCAGGGCCGCGAAGCCGACCGGGCCCGCGCTGCCGGGCCCGGTCCGCGCGCTGCTGCACCCCGTCGACCCGGTGACGCTGGTCCAGCTGTCGACGACGTTCTGCACGCCGTGCAGGCAGACGCGCGTGCTGCTGGCCGACCTGGCCGACCGGACCGCCGGGCTGCACCACGTGGACCTGGACGTGACGAACCTGCCCGAGGTGGCCGCCGGGCTGGGCGTGATGCGGACGCCGACGACCCTGGCGCTGACGTCGGCGGGGGTCGAGATCCTGCGGGTCGGCGGCGTGCCGAAGCGGGACGCGCTGCTGGCGGCTCTGAGCGGTCACCTGCCCGAGGAGCAGCCGCCTGCCGCGGACGGGTGAGATCCGCCTGTTCCAAGTAGTGGACACCACTCCCGACATGGGAGAACTGCGGTTACCCTCGAAGGCATGTACGTGCTGCTGACCAAGCGACTCGCGGTGGACCTCTGCCGCGTGCACAGCAGCCTGTGTCGAACGATGCGCTGACCGGGCGGTTCCCGGTGGTCCCCCGCTAGCCGACGCGGTGGGCGGCTGCCCCTGAACCGCCTGACGGACACCCCTGTCCAGGTTCCCAGTCAGGAGATGCATCGTGGTCGAGGACGCCCCGGTAGACCCGCGCGGTCCGCGCTTCACCGCGTCCGCGACGGCCGCCGTGCTGGCGCTGGTGCTGCTCACCGGCTGGTGGCCGGTCCTCGCCGTCCAAGCGCTCGTCTTCGCCGCGTCCGGCTTCGTCTCGCTGAGCCTCAACCCGTGGAGCCTGCTGTACCGGTTCCTCGTCGCACCCCGGCTCGCGCCGACGGCCGAGCGGGAGGACGCGGCTCCGCTGCGCTTCGCGCAGGGCGTCGGGTTCGCGTTCACGCTCGTCGGCACGATCGGCTACGCCACCGGCCTCACCGGCGTCGGCGTCGTCGCCACGTCCTTCGCGCTGGTCGCGGCACTCCTGAACGCGGTGTTCAACTTCTGCCTCGGGTGCGAGGCGTACCTGCTCCTGCGCCGCCTCGCGCCCGCCCCCGCCCGCCAGTGACAACAGATCAAAGAACCTAGGAGCCACTCCGATGAGCCGTGAGAACGTCCTGGTCTCGGCCGCATGGTCAGAGGAAAACCTCGCAACGCCCGGCGTGGTGTTCGTGGAGGTCGACGAGGACACCACCGCGTACGAGGGCGGCCACATCCCCGGCGCCGTCCGCATCGACTGGAGGACGGAGTTGCAGGACCAGGTCCGCCGCGACTTCGTGGACCGCGCGGGCTTCGAGAAGCTCCTGTCCGCCAAGGGGATCTCCAACGACGACACCGTGATCCTCTACGGTGGCAACAACAACTGGTTCGCGGCCTACGCGTACTGGTACTTCAAGCTCTACGGCCACGACGCGGTCAAGCTGCTCGACGGCGGCCGCAAGAAGTGGGAGCTGGACGGGCGTCCGCTGGACAAGGACGTCGTCGAGCGCGCGGAGACGAACTACTCCGCCAAGGAGCAGGACCTGTCGATCCGCGCGTTCCGCGACGAGGTCGTGGCGGCGATCGGCACGAAGAACCTGGTCGACGTGCGCTCCCCCGACGAGTTCTCCGGCAAGCTGCTGGCCCCGGCGCACCTCCCGCAGGAGCAGGCGCAGCGCGGCGGCCACATCCCGTCGGCGATCAACGTGCCGTGGAGCAAGGCGGCCAACGAGGACGGCACGTTCCGCTCCGACGAGGAGCTGAGGGCGATCTACGGCGAGGCGGGCCTCGACGGCTCGAAGAACACCATCGCGTACTGCCGCATCGGCGAGCGCTCTTCGCACACCTGGTTCGCCCTGCACGAGCTGCTGGGCCACGAGGACGTGAAGAACTACGACGGTTCCTGGACCGAGTACGGCTCGCTCGTCGGCGTGCCGGTCGAGCTCGGCAGCGGCAAGGAGGGCTGAACATGAGCGGATGCGGTGCCCCGGACCAGTCAGTGGTCATCACGGGCGTGGACACGACGACCGAGACGGTGCTCAGCGGCAAGGTGTTCGCCGAGGGCGCGCCCGTCGGCGGCGCGTACGTGCGGCTGCTCGACTCGACCGGCGAGTTCACCGCCGAGGTCGTGTCGTCGCCGGAGGGCGACTTCCGGTTCTTCGCCGCCCCCGGCGACTGGACGATCCGGGCGCTGCACCGCTCGGGCAACGGCCAGGCGCTCGTGAGCGCGCAGGGCCCCGGCGTGCACGCGGTCGAGGTCGCGGTCGCCTGACACCTCCGGGGCGCACGGGGTCGCACCCGGCGCCACCGGCTGGAGGGGACGGTGGGTGGCCTTGGCCACCGCCGTCCCCTTCGTTCCGCGCGGGGGAGATAAACTCGCCGGGTGGAACACTTCTTCACGGGGCTGCTGGTCCTCGTCTCGCTGCTGATCACGTGGTTCGCCGCGTACGTGGTCTACCGGCTCTACTCCGACCAGCGCTGATGACGACGACCAACCCCGAACCGGGCAGCGGCGACGCCGCGGTGCAGGCCGCCGCCGAACGCGCCGAGGTGACCCGTGCCCGCAACCTGCCGCAGTTCGCCGACCTGCCGGTGCCCGGCGACACGGCCAACCTGCGCGAGGGCCCGAACCTGCACGACCGCTGCCTGTCGCTGCTGCCGCTGATCGGCGTGTGGCGGGGCGAGGGCGAGGTCGTGTACCCGAGCATCGACGGGCCGTACCGCTTCGGCCAGCAGATCACGTTCGCCCACGACGGCAGGCCGTTCCTCTTCTACGAGGCGCGCTCGTGGCTGCTGTCGGAGTCGGGCGAGGTGATCCGGCCCGCCGCGCGCGAGACCGGGTTCTGGCGTCCGCAGGAGGACGACACGATCGAGGTCCTCCTGACGCACAACACCGGCATCATGGAGCTGTACTACGGCAAGCCGCGCAACCAGACGTCGTGGGAGTTCTCCACGGACGCGGTCGTGCGCACCTCCACCGCCAAGGACGTCACGGCGTCGCAGCGGCTGTACGGCGTGGTCAACAACGGCGACCTCGCGTACGTGGAGGAGCGGGCCATGGTCGGCTACCCCCTCCAGCCGCACACGTCGGCGCACCTGACCCGGTACGCGGGCTAGCCGCCCTCGTTGGCCACCTCGCGCAGGTGGAGCGCGAGGAACAGGGCCATCAGGTCGTCGTCCGACAACGCCGCGGACCCGTCGGGGAGTTCCACCCCGGCGGGCCTGCTGCCGAGCAGGTCGTAGCGCAGCACCAGCGGCCCCACCGAGCGCAGGCGGGTGCCGAGCTGGTCGTGGACCAGCTCGTACGGCCCGATCCGGCGCAGCCGGGTGCCCAGGCGCTCGTACTCCAGCTCCCACGTCCCCGCTGAGCGGCAGCGCCCGCTCCAGCGCTCGTACTCGACCGCGTGGCCCGCGATGGACCGCAGCCTGCTCCCGAGGTAGTCGTAGGTCAGGGCCCAGGAGCCGATCGACCGGGGTCTGCTGCCCCACCGGCCGTAGGTCAACTCGACCTCCCCGATGCGGCGCAGGCGGCTGCCGAGGTGGTCGTACGCCAGTTCCATCTCCACCCCACGAGTACAGCAAACCGGTGGGTCGGGCGCGGGCGGTTCAGCCGATCCGCTGGAGCGCCTTCTCCCGCCGCCCCGCGACGCTGGAACCGGACTCGCGACGGGCCGTGCGCCTCAGCACCACCGGTGCCACCAGCAGACCCGCGACGGTCCACGCGCCGAGCACCCCGACGGTCTCCAGGTGCCGCCAGGACTCGCCGATCTCGACCACGACGGCGCTGTCCGGCAGCAGCGCGGAGCGCATCCCGAGGCCCATCCAGTAGACCGGGAACGCCTGCGCGACGCCCTGGACCCACTCGGGCAGGGCCGTGACCGGGTAGAAGATGCCGGAGACGCCGATCAGGCCGAGGATCGGCAGGGTCAGCAGGCTCTGGCCGCGCGTGCTGGTGAACACCGAGCCGAGCACGGCTCCGATGGGCAGGGCGGCGGCCAGCCCCAGCAGCAGCACCCAGGCCAGCGTGGGCCACGAGGCCGCCTCGACGGACAGGCCCGGTACGAGCAGCAGCGCGGGGACCAGGAAGATCGCCAGGTCCGCGACCAGTCCGCCCGACACCGAGATGATCTTGCCGACGAGGTGGACCACCAGTCCGTTCGGCGTCGCCCTGGCCCGCAGCAGCGTGCCGTCCTCGCGGTCGGCGGTGAGCTGCTGGCTCATGCTGACCATCGCCATCGACGCGTTCATGCCGAGGACGCTCGGCAGCACCAGCGCGCCGAGCCCGAACCCGGCGAACGTCCGGTCCCGCAGGTAGAACGTGACCCCCACCATCAGCAGCGGCCAGAAGAGGTGGGCCCACAGGTCGGCGCCGTTGGTGAACGACTGCCGCAGCTCGACGATCCCGCGGTGCCAGCCCGCGCGCAGTGCGGTCGTGGTCATCGGGACGCCTCCTCGGCACGGCGCACCAGCGCCAGGTACGTGTCCTCCAGCGACGCGCGCCGGACCTCCAGCTCGGTGATCTCCTCGCCGTGCAGGCGGAACAGGTCGAACGCGAAGCGGGTCGACCCGGTGGTCGACCGGGTGTGGCGCCGCCCGTCGTGCGTCCAGCTCACCTGGTCCTCGCCGGTGATCAGCTTCGCCAGCTCGTCGGCCGTGCCGTCGGCGATGATCCGCCCGCCGTCCAGCACGACGATGCGGTCCGCCAGCGCCTCGGCCTCGTGCAGGTCGTGGGTGGTGAGCAGGACCGTCGTGCCGTCCAGCGCCCGGACCAGCTCGTGGAACTCGCGCCTGGCCTCCGGGTCGAACCCGGCCGTCGGCTCGTCGAGGAACAGCAGCTCCGGGTGGCCGACGATGCCGATCGCCACGTCCAGCCGACGCCGCTGCCCTCCGGAGAGGGTGCGGATCCTCCGGTCGGCGTGGGAGGTGAGCCCGACCGCGGCGACGAGTTCGTCGGCGTCCCACGGCTCGGCGTAGCCGGTGTAGCAGGACCCGAGGTGGGCCAGCAGCTCCCGCACCCGCCACTTGCCGTGGTCGCGCCACGACTGGAGCACGACGCCGACCCGTGCTCGCCACGACTCGTCGGCGTGCTCCGGGTCCGCGCCCAGCACCTCGACCCGGCCCGCCGACCGCGCCCGGAACCCCTCCAGCACCTCGATCGTGGTGGTCTTCCCCGCGCCGTTCGGCCCCAGCAGCGCCAGCACCTCGCCGCGGCGGGCCCGGAACGTCACGTCGTGCAGGACGTCGGTCGTGCCGTAGCGCATCCGCAGGCCCTCGACGTCGAGCACCAGCTCTTCCCCAACCTTCACCATGTCGCGAACGCTACGACCACAGAAAAGGTACGTCAATCTACATTGACGCCACCCACCTGGGATTTGGTGCAATGACGATGCCGGTGAACGCAATTCTTTCGTTGCAATCAACTGGCGGCTAATGCACACTGCGGACATGCCGGGTGGAAGGTTGACGAGCCAGGAGCGCAGGCGCATCGCGGCCGGTCTGGCCGACGGGCTGGGCTACGCCGAGATCGCCAGGAAGCTCGGCAGGCCGACGTCGACCGTGAGCCGCGAGGTGTCCCGCAACGGCGGCGGCGCGGACTACCGGGCGGATCGGGCGCACCGGGCGACCGGGCGGCGGGCCCGCCGCAGGCCGTCGATGGCGGTGCCCGCGGCCACGACGCCCGCCGCGGCGCGGCGCTTCGCGGAGGAGTTCGCGGCGGTGCTGGTCGGCACCGGGGTGCCGAGGATGGCCGCACGGGTGTTCGCCGCGCTGGTGACGACCGACGCGGGCGCCCTGACGGTGGCCGACCTCGTCGGCGGGCTGCGGGTGAGCCCGGCGTCGGTGTCGAAGGCGGTCGGCTACCTCGAAGGCCTCGACCTGGTGCGACGGGAGCGGGAGGGGCGTCATGAGCGGTACCTCATCGACGAGGACCTGTGGCTGCGGACGTGGCTGACGAGCGCCAGGACGAACACGGCGCTCGCGGAGACGGCCCGGCGCGGGGTGGAGGTCTTCGACGTCGCCACGCCCACCGGCGCGCGGCTCGACCACATGCGCCAGTTCTTCGCGCGCCTCGGCGAGGACATGGCGGGCGGCCCCGAGGGCGCGGAGGACGCGCTGACGGTCGCCGCCGCGCTCGTCCACGCAGCCGGGCCGTGCACCGCGGAGCGGGTGGCCCGCGCGCTCGGGTGGCCGGTCGACCGGGTCGCCGGGGCGCTGCGCGACGCCGAGGCGCGGCCGGACGTCACGGATCCGGTCGCCGTGCGCCACGTCGGGTCCGGCGAGTACGCGGCCACCGCGAGACCCGAGCGGCTCACGGCGGCGCAGCGAGAAGCCTTGAGAGATTGTTCAACAATCCTCATGTAGGCCGTACGATGGAGGACATGCGCCTGCGGAGATGCGGTCCGGACGCCGTGCTGGTCGAGGTCGACTCGCTCGACGAGGTGTCGGCCGTGCGCGCGGCGGTGCGGGCGGCCGACCTCCCGGACCTGGTGGAACTGGTGCCCGCGGCGCGCACGGTGCTCGTCTCGGTCCGGCCGGGCACGGACCTCGCCCCGGTGCGGCGGGTGCTGGACGAGGTCGACCTGAGCCGTCCGGCCGAGGTCGGGTCGCGGGAGGTGCGGATCCCCGTGCACTACGACGGACCGGACCTGGAACTGGTCGCGCGCACGGCCGGGATGAGCGAGGCCGAGGTCGTGGCGCTGCACTCGGGCACGGAGTACGAGGTCGCGTTCTGCGGGTTCGCCCCCGGCTTCGGGTACCTCGTCGGACTGCCGGAAGCGTTGCGGCAGCCCAGGTTGGACAGCCCGCGCACGAAGGTGCCCGCCGGTTCGGTGGCCATCGCGGGCGAGTTCACCGCCGCCTACCCCCGTGCCACGCCCGGCGGCTGGCGGCTGCTCGGCCGCACCGACACCACCCTGTTCGACGCCCGCCGCGACGTGCCCGCGCTGCTCGCCCCCGGCGACCGCGTGCGGTTCGAGGTGGCCGGGTGAGGCGGCTGACCGTGCTGCGCACCGGGCCGCAGGCGCTGGTGCAGGACCTCGGCAGGCCGGGGTACGCGCACCTGGGCGTGCCGCCGTCCGGAGCGCTCGACGAGCCAGCGCTGCGGCTGGCGAACCGGCTCGTCGGCAACCCGGAATCGGCGGCGGGCCTGGAGGTCCTGCTCGGCGGCCTCGCGGTGCGGGCCGGGTCGTCGTGCACCGTCGCGGTGACCGGGCCGCGGGTTCCCGTGCTGCGCAACGGTTCCGCGGTCGGCTCGCACGCACCGGTGCACCTCGCGGACGGCGACGTGCTGGAGGTCGGCACGCCCGAGCGGGGCCTGCGGTGCTACCTCGGCGTGTCCGGCGGCGTGGACGTGGCGGCCGAGCTGGGCAGCCGGTCCACCGACCTGCTGTCCGGGATCGGGCCCGACCCGGTGCGGGACGGCGACGACCTGCCGCTCGGCCCGGTGACGGCTCCCGCGGTCGGCGCGGACGTGCTGGTGCCGACGCGGGTGCCGGACGCGCTGGTGGTGCCCGTGCTGCTCGGGCCGCGCGACGACTGGTTCGGCGACCCGGCGGGGCAGCTGCGGGCCGGGCGGTGGACGGTGTCGGAGAAGAGCAACCGCGTCGGCGTGCGGCTCACCGGCACGGCCCTGGAGCGCACGGAGGCCTTCCTCGGCGAGGAGCTGCCCAGCGAGGGCATCCCGACCGGCGGCGTGCAGGTCCCCGCGGACGGCCAGCCGGTGGTGTTCCTCGCCGACCACCCGACCACGGGCGGCTACCCGGTGATCGGCGTCGTGCCCGCCGGGGTGCTCCCGCTGCTGGCGCAGGCAAGACCAGGCGTCCCGCTGGAGTTCCGCCCTCAGGCCCAACTTGGTCTAGACCCATTGTTCCGGTGACGCGGGTCACCTACCGTCGGGGACGGGCCGCCGTGGTTCTCGAAGGTCGAGGAGCACACCCGTGCGTCGTCTCGTCATCGCGCTGGTGGCGTCAGCCACCTCCGCGACCGCTGTCGTCCCACCCGCCCAGGCCGCACCCGGCCTCACCGCCGCGGTCACCCGCACCGGCACCCAGGCGAAGGTCGTCGTCACCAACTCCGCCACCACCGCCGTCACCGGGTGGTCGATCACGGTCGAACTGCCCGCCGGGGTCACCGTCAGCGGCGCCCAGAACGCCACGACGACGCAAGCGGGCACCAGGGTCACGCAGACCCCCGCCCACTACATCAACACCGTCGGCGCGGGGAAGAACACCGACGCGGCGCTGGCCTCGTGGTCGATCGTCTTCGACCTGCCCCCAGGGTCACGGCCACCGGCGCCCAGCACTCGACGATCAGCCAGAGCGGCCGGACCGTCACGCTGATCCCGCTGCACCACAACAAGAGCGTCGCGGCCCGCGGGTCGACCGAGCCGTACAGCCCGACGTTCACCCTCAGCTCCGCGGTCGAACCGACGGGCTGCCGGGTCAACGACGTCCGCCGCGACGGCGGCGCGGACACCCCGCCCACCGCGCCCGCGAACCTGCGGTCGCCGGTGAGGACCACGCGGACCGTGTCGCTGGCGTGGGACGCGGCGACGCCGGGATCGCTGCCGCTGGGCGGGTACGAGGTCTACCGGGGCACGTCGCTGGTCGCCGCGGTCACCGGCACGAGCGCGACCGCGACCGGCCTCAGCCCGGACACCGCGTACTCGTTCACGGTGCGCGCCAAGGACAGCAGGGGCAACCGCGGTCCCGCGAGCGCCGCGCTGACCGTCACCACCAACAACCCTGGCGACGACACCCAGGCGCCGAGCGCGCCCGGCGGGCTGCGCGGCACGGCCGTCGACTCGACGAGCGTGTCGCTGGCGTGGACCGCGTCGACCGACAACCGCGGGGTAGCCGGGTACGACGTCTTCGTCGACGGCGTGCTGAACTCGACGGTGGCGGGCACGTCCGCCACCGTCACCGGGCTCTCCCCGTCCACGGCCTACACGTTCACCGTCCGGGCCCGCGACCTGCACGACAACACCTCCGCGGTCACGGCGGGCCTGCGGGTGTCCACGGCCGACGTGGTCGGCAGCGGCTACGCCAGGGTCGGCTACTTCGTGCGGTGGGGGATCTACGGCCGCCAGTTCTTCGTGAAGAACCTGGACACCAGCGGTTCCGCGGCGAAGATGACCCACCTGAACTACGCGTTCGGCAACATCGACCCGGTGAACCTGACGTGCCTCCAGGACGTCACGAAGGGCACCAGCGCCAACCCGCAGGACCCGAACCAGGGCGACGGGGCCGGTGACGCCGAGGCCGACCGCAGCAGGCCGTTCGCCGCGGCCCAGTCCGTCGACGGCGTCGCCGACACGGGCTGGGAGTCGTTGCGCGGCAACTACAACCAGCTCCGCGAGCTCAAGGCCGAGCACCCGAACCTCAAGGTGCTGATCTCACTGGGCGGCTGGACGTACGCGAAGTGCTTCTCCGACGTGGCCGCCACCGACGCGTCGCGGAAGAAGTTCGTCGCCTCCTGCCTGGACGTCTACATCAAGGGCAACCTGCCGGTGCACAACGCGGCCGGCGGGCCGGGCAGCGCGGCCGGGATCTTCGACGGCATCGACCTGGACCGGGAGTGGCCCGCGCGGAGGGGCACGCGGGCAACCACGTCAGCCCGGCCGACAAGGTCAACAACACGCTGCTGATCGCCGAGTTCCGCAAGCAGCTCGACGCGCTGTCCACGACGACGGGCAAGCGCTACCAGATCACCGCGTTCACCCCGGCCGACCCGGCGAAGATCGCGGCGGGCTGGGAGCTGGCGGAGGTC